>CAWDBI010000001.1:0-92585 GCA_963800605.1 uncultured archaeon
GCACCATCCAGAAAAGTATTTCAGCCGACTGGAAGATTAATTTAAACTCATTACTAAGCAGGTCTTTTGTTGATCAAGGACTTATAACAACTTTTTATTGCTTCTTCACAATTGGTTAGCTTTATGCCTTATGAGATTTTTAAATGCTCTATTTGTGGGGCTGAATTTTCAGACCCTGAAGAGCTAAGGTTTAATAGGATGAATAAGCATGAGGGCAGTCAAAGGAAAAAAAACAATCCAAAAGCCTCTCATTAAGTTAAAGGTAATTCTATAATGAATTTTGTTCCTTTCCCTTCCTCGCTTTCAAAGTTTATGTTGCCGCCTAACGCCTCGGTCATGCGCTTTACAACTGCCAGACCAAAATCTTGGTAATCATCATAGGAGCGAAAAGCTTAGCTTAACATCCTTGTGGTTACAGATTCCTGTATCCTTAAAGGTAATCAAATTGTCCTTAGTCTGCTTGTCAGCGTACGCTCGAATAGTTAGTTTTCCACCCTCAGGCATAGCTTGAACAGCATTCAGTTGCCAACTATGCACTTAAGATAATCAGGGTCAACCATGATATTTCTCGCCATCGCTCGACATCCACTACCAAACAAACACCAAATCACCGTCGGAATTCAGTGAATGCAAAAGCTCATAAACCAACTCTACCTTGATTGAAATATAGGTGCTGATGTGGCAAAGAGAGTATTGGCATTTACCTTAACCACTATCCTTATTTTATCTGTAGGGTTGCAGGTTGTTGAGTTTGCAGATGCTAATCCTACTTGGGGAACTTCTGCAACTCCAATACCGCCTATCACAGACCCACCCCAAATAATCATAAACTCCCCAACCCCAACAGAATACAATAATCCAGTTCCTTTGAACATAACAATAATTCAACCAGACTCATGGTTAACAAACCGAAGCATTGCTCTGCCAAATTCATATGTGGATAATTCGGATAGCGTAGTTGTTGGACAAAATAAGTTAAAGTCAATAACTTGCATTATTGATGGGGGTCAATCAATTATCCTATGGAATGGCACACACTTCGGTCATGGAATTACCTATTATTTACCTAAACTAACACAGTTTTCTGCAGAAATGAGTTAGCAAAGGGCAACATAACTTGCAAGTAAATGTTGATGCAGTATCAGAGTATGTTACAGAAGGTATCATCCCATTCGCAGCAAAGGAGTATATCATTTCAGCAAACCAAAGCACAACATTTTACCTCATAAACGGAGATTCAATGCCCCAAATGATAGATAATATAAAAAGTTCTTATGTAATTTGGCAATCATCCTCAAACTTAGCTTTTTCAACTTCAGCCCCTACTCAATTTCTAAACCAACATCAAACCCAACGGTCACTCCCACTGTACCAGAATTGTCATGGTTAGCACTTTTACCCTTATGCCTAACAATGCTTTCTGTTGTTTGGATGCTAAAACGCCGAAAAATTGTATAATTTTGAACAATCTACTATCTTGAAGATTTTATGTTTTGTGCATCCTGCCGGTAGCACCAACTATTCATGAAGAAATTTTAAAGCGAAATTTTAATACATCCCAACCCATCTAAAAGGGTATCTTCGCTTGGTGGCTTGATTGGCAAAGACAGTCTTGGCAGAGGAAGAAAGAAGAAACCTCAAAGTCTTAGCTTTGGAACTCTATGAAATCCGCAAGCTCATCGATAAACTCGCTGAAACCCTGGCAAGCCTAAGCGATAAAGAACTGTTGAAGGTTTTAGATGCGGGCCAAGAGGACTTTAAAGAAAGTCAAGTAGACAGGTACAAAGAAAAACTGGAAATGCAGTTAGATATTGCTGAAAGAGAATTTCGTAAATAATGCGAGGGCTTCGCCAGATAAATACCAAAGAGAATGATCTGCACTTGACATACCTATTCTATGTATTGTATCTTTTTAGTTTTAGTGAGTAACCGTTGAATAACACAAATATTTGGATTCTTAAGTAGTATTAACCAGTGCAATTATCACCTGAAATCTGCAGCAAAGTTAAATAGTTCAGAAAACAATTCTAAGTAGAAGTTACAAGTAAGCTGTTTCTATATAGTCCTCAAAAACTATTGCCACACGCTTAATTGCATACCATAAACTAAAACAGACAGGAGGATAAATAATGAAAAACCCAATCGTAGCATCGATACTGTTCACTTGCCCCCAATGCAACGCGAACTTTGAATTCGACACAGTAGGAGCAAACGAGTTTGTTCCCTGCCCAATCTGCGGATCTCACTTTGTGACCGCCAAAAAAGGCAGCAGAATAATGCTTGAAGCCCTCGAAGAAGCCTTAATATGCTAAACCAGCAATTCGGAATATAAACCGAATGCTTTTGGCTCTACCATATTTTTTGTTTTTAAATTATTTTAGCAATATTTCAAAAAATGGGAAGTTATACTATACACTAACCGATACACAGCCCAAAGTAGCCGATTGAGTAAACATTTGCACTTCCGAAATACAAATCCTCGCAGTCACGGCGAATCTGCACCAACTCCTCTTCACTCACCACACCCAACTCATTTGAAGCAAAAGGTACAATATTCAACACATATTCCCCAAGACATCGCACGATTCTAGCGACCTCAACCAGATGCGCCGAGTTCACCCGGAATATAGGCAACGTTGACTTGCACCATCAACCCAGCATCAGCTGTATTGCGGAGCCCTTCCAGCCGGCATAGAAATTTCGATGATAATCAATAGTCCAATACTTAAGCCTGCACACGCATATCCGCGCTATGTAACATACGTAAATGTATCCAACAAAACCCAAAATAACCCAGCCACCAATACCCTAGAAGAGGCAATAATCTTGACGACTCAACAAATCACATGGAACCTAACAGAACTCTTCCCAAGCATAACTTCTCCAAAAATAGAGCAAGCTATCACCCAAACCACAGCAACCGCCGAGGAATTTGAACGAAAATACCGCGGCAAAATCGGCACTTTAACTCCAGAAGGCTTGCTTGAATGTTTCCATGAGGTTGAGGCGTTTGAAGCAAAATTCAGCGACGTAACCCTCTTCGCCAGCTTAACCTTCGCAGCAGACATGACTCAACCCCAAGCACAGGCACTGAACGACCGCATAGACAAACTAAACGCCAAAATCAGCAAACAACTCGCATTCTACTCGCTTGAACTGGGCAAACTCATCAAAGCTAAACCCGAATTGATAGATAACCCAGCTTTAGCCAACTATAGGCATATGCTCCAGCGTGTCTATCGCCGAGTTGAACATCAACTAAGCGAAATTGAAGAGCAATTAATAATCGAGAAAGACCAGTTTGGTGTGAACGCGTGGGAGGAGCTGCAGAGTAAATGGCTCAACACCCGCATGTTCGAAGTCTCGGTTTTGGGGCAGAAGAAGACGCTTAGCTATGGTGAAGCAAACGGGCTGCTGCCTCATCCTGACCGAGCTACAAGGGAGTCGGCGAATCGCTCAATCTATGGCTTACTCGGTAAAGACGGCGAAATCTTTTCTGCTGCATTGCGAAGTATATGCAACGACTGGGTAAGTGTTTCCAAGCGCAGAAAATACGCTTCCCCAATGGAATCGAGCCTAATCAGCAACGACACCGAACAAACAATCATCGAAAGCTTACTAAAAACAGTCGAGGAAGGCTCAGCTGCCTACAGACGCTATTTGAAGCTAAAGGCCAAGTTGATGGATTTGCCTGTGCTGGGAAACCATGACATCATCGCACCCCTACCAAACATGCCAGAGCTCAAATACACCTATACACAAGCCGAAGAATTCATCAGCCAAGCCTATGGGTACTTCAGCCCATCCTACGCCAACGCAGTGACAGAAATGTTTCAGAAACAGCACATCGACGCATCGCCACGGTTTGGGAAACGCAACGGAGCCTTCTGCGCAAGCCACTACAACAGCAAAACCGCCTACATCCTGCAGAGCTTCAACGGCACCCTAAGCGACGTCTTCACCTTAGCACATGAATTAGGACACGCTACTCATGACTATTACATGTCAAGGAACCAAACGCTCCTAAACACAAACGCTCCATCAGCTGTAGCTGAAACCGCCTCTATTTTCGGCGAACTCTTACTTACCGACTTAATGTTATATGGAACTAAATCAGATGTGGAACGTAAAGCGTTGCTCTGCCTGATTTTAGATGAAGCCGGCATGACTACCTTCCAAGTTACTGCCCGGGTATGGTTTGAGCAGGCACTCTACAACTCCATCGAACAGGGTGAATTTCTCGAGTACAAGACCATTTGCAGCCACTGGACCAAAGCGCGAGACCGCATCTACGGCGACGCAATTAGTTGGTTCCCAGAAATGGAAGCGGAATGGACAATGAAACCCCACTACTTCATGGCAAACTATCGCTTCTACAATTACCCCTATGTTTATGCTCAAATGTTCGTCTATAGCCTATACGAGAGGTATCTTGAAGAAGGCAAAACGTTTGTGCCTAAACTAGTGAGTTTACTTTCGGCAGGCAGCAGCAAATCACCACTAGAAACTTGGCCAAACAGTCGGCTTAGACGTTGCAGACCCGAGCTTCTGGAGAGGCGGTATAAAAGTGTTTGAACGTTTCATCGCAGACTTAGAAAAAGTAGTTTAATCAGCGTCTATTCGGGTTCAAGATGCAGATAGTCCAGCTTCATAACCTTTTATTCTCACCCAAACGGTAACTGTAAACATGCACAAAAAATTTAGTTTGGGCTAAAAATGGCCCAGTTACTGTTTCTCTTCTTTTTCTTGGAAGAGCTTCTTGATTGCGCTAATTCTAGCTTTCTGAGCAAGCACATCGCTTGTAACAACGGTTAATGCTTCTTCAGGGCACCATTTGACACACTGTGGTCCTTCAGCTTTGTCCTTACATAAATCGCATACATAGACAACCTTGGTTTCGGGATGCAGCATCATAGCGCCATAGTCGCATGCTTCAATGCACCAGCCGCAGCCGTTGCATTTGTCTTTGTCTAAGACAATGTTGCCTGTGTCTTCGGCTTGTGATAGTGCATTGCGCGGACACGCTGCAACGCATGCTGGGTCTTCGCAGAGCCTACACGTTACAGCCATGTTAGCAAGTTGATTAACGCGGACTACGCGTATTCGTGATTTTAGTGGGTTGAACGCATTTTCTTTGTTATTTGAGCAGGCATATTCACAGATTTGGCATCCGACGCATTTCTCTGGATCAGCGGAAATGAATTTTCTTTGGTGAATCTTTACCATTATTTTATGCCTCTTTTCCTTCAACTATATTCTTGAATTCAGCTAAACCTAACTCCTTGAGTTTAGAGGCGGATGGTATACCTTCAACGGTCCAACCGCGTGCTTGATAGTAATCATCCAATAGAAGATCCAACTCTTCCTGTGTTACGATCGCGCCTTTTGCGGGTCCATCGTCTGCGATGGGTTGATTCATAACCTTCCATGGAAGTGTATCATCGTTTCTGCCTAAGCCTTCACGGACGTTGATTAGTTTTGCAAGCGTGTTTATACGTTCAGCTGCAACTTCGAGTTCTTGAGCTGTCATTTCAGGCCGGTGACTGCGCTGTAGAGTTTTGCCATCTCAGCAAGTTCCTTATAGAAGGTGCCTTTTGCGTTTTTGCATACGATTAGTGAATCGATTATTGCAAGAATGTTTTCGTTATCTTTAACGAGTGGGCCTCGGCCTCTTTCTGCTTTCATGCGGTCTACTTTGCCTTTTATGTCTAAAGCGTATACTCCGCTTCGGTTATGGTCTGCGCCTCGGAAAGATACTGCTGCACCCAACGCGGCTGTTTTTAGGCAACGTAAATCATAACCCGTTACTTCTAAGCCTTTGATTTGTTGGGCAAGTTGAGCCGAGTTTTTGCCGATTTTCTCTGCAGCAATTTTAACACCGTCTGCGAGTATGTCGCCGATACCTTCGCGTTTGCCGATTTTCTCGACGAGTTGAACTACTGCTTCGCCGTTACCGAAATGGGCGTCTATTCCGCCGAGTTCTTCGTGAGACAGAATGCCTTTTTCGTGGCAATCCATCAAGAAGCTGATAGCAACACCGGTGCTCTGTGCATCTAAACCATAGTAGGTGCAGAGTTCAGCGGCCTTAATTATTGCATCTAGTTTGTCTACGCCACAGTTTGGACCAAGCGCCCAAAGGTTGTCGTATTCTATACGTGCTAACGCTCCCTTGTATGGTCCTTCCCTGACTAGTGCTTCGTGTTCACATCGCATAGCGCAGCTGTTACATGCAATGATTTTTGCGATGTAGCGTTCGTTTAGTTCTTCAGCGTTGATATTTTCGGCTTTATCAAAGTGGCTGCTGGTGTAGTTGCGTGTTGGCATACAGTAGAGGTCATTTGTTATTTTGAGGTTTTCTGTTGTGCCAAGTGTGCGGTATCTTTGTGCTGCTGGACCTTTCATTCGTTCATGGAATTCTTTTACCATATCCATGAATTCCTCATGTTTTGCAACCGTTATGTCGCGTGTTCCTCGTACTGCAATGGCTTTGAGGTTTTTGCTGCCCATGACTGCGCCTAAGCCTGTACGGCCTGCAGCTCGGGTTTTCTCATTAATAATATTGGCTATTTTGGATTGTTTTTCGCCTGCTAAACCGATTGATGCGACTCGGACATAGTAGTCGCCGATTTCATCTTTAATGGTGTCTTCGGTTTCGCCGGGTGATTTGCCCCAGATGTTTGAGGCGTCCATAACTTGGATTACTTCATCATCTATCCATATGTAAACTGGTTTCTCTGCTTTGCCAGTGAAAACGATTGCGTCGTAGCCGGCACGTTTTAGTTCTGCGCCAAATGTGCCGTGGCTTACTGCTTCGCCTACGCCGCCTGTTGCGGGTGATTTGGATATGAAGGCGTGTCCATTACCGCCGGTTGGGAACATAGTTCCTGAAACTGGCCCAAGTGATAGTACAAGTGGGTTTTCTGGGCTAAGCGGGTTTACACCTGCTTTTGAGTTAGATAACCAGAGTTTCATGCCTAAACCGATACCGCCGACAAATTTCTTGGCGGTTTCTTCGGTTAATTTTTCTGTGCGGGTTTTGCCGTTGGTCAGATCAACATATAATATTGTTCCTGCGTAACCGAGCAACCTTGTCCCTCCAAGAGGTTAGGAGTACTTATTGCCTTTGAAAACTATATTAATCTAGTGGGTTCTCTGAATAAAAATTCACGGATTATCCATGTGATGGGTTTGCCTAAGGCACTAGTTCGTCAACAAAAATGGCGCTAAACGGAAAATGGTTTGATTCATTTGCAAAAAGAATAATTATAAAATAGATAAGGAGAGTCTTGGCGGCTTAGCCAAGATTCGCATGTTTATTTGTCGTCTTCGTGGGTTTGGAAGAGTTTCCTGATTGCGTTAAGCCTTGCCTTCTGAGCCAACACATCGCTTGTAACGACTGTTAAGGCTTCTTCAGGGCACCATTTGACGCATTCGGGTCCTTCCGGTTTGAATTGGCAAAGATCGCAGACGTAAACGGTTTTGGTTTCTGGATGAAGCATTATTGCACCGTAGTCGCATGCTTCGATACACCAGCCGCAACCGTTGCATTGGTCTTTATCGATGATGATGTTGCCTGTTTCATGTGACTGTGAAAGTGCATCTCTTGGGCATGCAGCGACACAGGCGGGGTTCTGGCATTTTCTGCAGGTGACAGCGATATTTTTAACTTGATCATTTCGGACAACGCGGATGCGTGATTTAACTGCGTTAAAAACTTTTTCATGACTAAAGGAGCATGCGTACTCGCAGATTTGGCAGCCGACACATTTGTCTGCGTCAGCAGAGATAAATTTTCTATCATGAAGTGAAACCATATTTTTAGTCCTCCTTCATAATCAAGATCATATTTTTCTAGGCCTAATTCTTTGAGTTTGGCTTTTGTAGGAACCCCTTTGTTAGTCCAGCCGCGGGCTTGATAGTAATCATCCAACATCAAGTCGAGTTCTTCTTTGGTTACAACTGCACCTTTCGCTACGCCGTCATCTGGGATGGGCTGGTTCATAATTTTCCAGGGTAGGCTGTCGTCTTTGCGTGTTAAGCCTTCGCGGGCGTTGATTAATTTGGCGAGTGCCTGTATTCTTTCGCCTGCTTCACGCATTTCTTGTGGTGTAACTTCAAAGCCGGTGACGATGCTGTAGATTTTTGCGAGGTCTACGTATTCTTCGTCGAATGTGCCTTTAGCGTTTTTGCATACGATGAGTGAGTCGATGACGTTGTAAATGTCTTCGTGGTCTTTGACGATTTTACCGCGGCCTTTCTCAGCTTTTAGCCGATCAACTGTGCCTTTGATGTCTATTGCGTATACGCCGCTTCGGCTGTGGTCTGCACCTCGGAAGGAAACAGCGCGCCTAACGCAGTAGTTTTAAGGCATCTTAGGTCATAGCCTGTGAGTTCTAAACCTTTAATTTGGTTTGCAAGTTGAGAGGAGTTTTTACCGATTTTTTCTGCAGCAGCTTTAACGCCGTCAGCAAGCAGTTCGCCTATACCTTCACGTTTACCCATCTTCTCGATTAGGTTTACGACGGCGGTTGCGTTGCCGAAGTGGGCGTCTACTCCGCCGAGTTCTTCATGCGTCAGGATACCTTTTTCGTGGCAGTCCATCAAAAAGCTGATGGTTACGCCTGCGCTTGTAGCGTCGAGGCCATAGTAGTTGCATCGTTCAGAAGCTTTTATGATAAAGTTGAGTTCATCAACGCCACAGTTGGGGCCGAGTGCCCAGAGGTTGTCGTATTCCATGCGCGCCATGGTTCCTTTGTAGGAGCCTTCTTTGATTATGGCTTCGTGTTCACATCGCATGGCGCAACTATTGCAAGCGATGATTTTTGAGATGAAATGTTCGTTTAGGACTTCAGCGCTGATTTTTTCTGCATTGAGGTAATGCGCTGCTTCAAAGTTGTTAGTTGGTAAACAAGATAATTCGTTGTTTATCATTAAGTTCTGTATTGTTCCGAGTGTGCGGTGTTTCTGTGCAGCGGGGCCCTTCATGCGTTCATGGAAATCTTGCACTAACTCCATGAATTCTGTGGGTTTTGCAACTGCAACGTCGCAGGTTCCGCGGACAGCAACTGCTTTGAGGTTCTTGCTGCCCATAACAGCGCCTAAGCCTGTTCTGCCGGCAGCGCGGGTTTTATCGTTAACTATACTTGCAATCTTTGATTGTTTCTCGCCAGCTAAACCAATAGAGGCGACGCGGATGTAGTAATCGCCGATTTCATCTCTAATAGCGTCTTCAGTTTCGCCTGGAGATCTACCCCAAACATGACTGGCATCTTTCAGTTGGACAGTGTCATCGTCTATCCAGAGGTAAACTGGTTTTTTGGCTTTCCCAGTAATAATAACTGCGTCATATCCGGCGCGTTTTAATTCAGTGCCAAAAGTTCCGTGGCTAACTGCTTCACCAACTCCGCCAGTAGCAGGAGATTTAGAAATGAAAGCATGACCGTTACCGCCTGATGGAAACATCGTTCCCGCCAGAGGTCCCAAGGCAAGAACAAGCGGATTATCTGGGCTAAATGGAGCTACATTTGCTTTAGAGTTAGCCAGCCAGAAATGCATACCTAAACCTATGCCGCCAAGGGTTTTCTTTGCGGTTTCCTGCGATAGTTTTTCGGTGCGTGTTTTGCCGGTGGTTAAATCGACATACAAGACTCTTCCTGCGTAGCCGAACAAACGTTCAATCTCCAAGAGTTTAAAAGTAAGGAACTAAATGAAAAGTATAAAAAGCTAATGGATTCTATCGATAAAATTTCATGACCTTACATGCATTTGCTTTGAATAGCAGAAGGGTATTCTGGTTGATTAAACGGTTGGTTTGTTTGGATAATCACCAATTTTTTAAGCGAAGAAAAGCAAAAACTTTAACCAACCATAATAACTCTTCCCATCTACAGGCGAACGCTATGTTGATGCGAACACAAAAACTCAGAGAAACCGCAGCTAAAGCCAATAAACCAGGCACCTTTGCAGTCTTTAACCAAGCAAACATAACCTACTTCACCAATTTCTCGGGAGCAACAGCACTCCTAATCCCCGAGCAGGGAGAAAGCATACTGTTTGTTTCAGGCACTAACTATCAGCAAGCAAAAGCAGAAGTCCAAGGTTTCGATGTGCAACTTCTAAAACGTGGCGAAAGTATGATGGAGAAAATCGCATCATATACCCAAAAGGGAAAACTGTCCATTGATAGCTTGTCCATTGAGAGTTGGCGAGTACTCGCTAAAGCAGTAGGCGACGAAGAGAAACTGGAGCCAGCTAACTATTTGATTCGTCAACTGCGTGAAGTTAAAGATGAAGGGGAAATCAAGCTTATTCGGGAAGCCTGCAGAATGGCTGATGCTGGCATGAAAGCCGCCGCCGAGACTATAGCGGTTGGTGTAAAGGAGAAGGAAGTTGCGGCGGAAGCAGAGTATGCTATGCGCAAGGCTGGCTCGGATGGGGTAGCTTTTGAAACAATCGTGTCCTCGGGTGTTTGCTGCGCGTTTCCTCATGGAACCCTCATGGAGAAAATTGTAGGGGAAGGCGATTTTGTAACCGTAGATTTAGGTGCAACCCACCGATTCTACAAGTCAGATATAACTCGGACTTTTATCGCTGGCAAACCCACCGAAAAACAGAAAATCATCCATGAAGCGGTGCGGTTGGCGCATCAGAGGGCATTTGAAAAGATTGCGCCTAATGTGTTAGCTAGTAAAGTGGATTTTGCTGGTTGGCGTGTCATCGATAAAGCTGGGTTTGGCGACTATTTTGTTCACAACTTGGGCCATGGAGTGGGTGTAGAGATTCATGAAGCACCTGTCTTAGGTCCCGAAAGCAAAGACATCCTCCAAGCCGGCAACGTTGTAACTGATGAACCCGGAATCTATTTACCAGGATACGGCGGTGTGCGCATCGAAGATACAGTGCTGGTTACAGGAAAGGGTGCAGAAAAACTAACCATCTCTCCCATTATGATACCATAACGAAAAAAGGCGCCCACCACTAATTTTATGGTGGAGTCGATTCTTTGATTATTAATCCAGCAGTCATTCTAATTGATGTACAAAACGATTTTTTCTCAGGGGTTCTAAAAATGAAAAGAGCCACAAACATAATTGAGCCACTGCAGCGGCTCGTTGTGGCAGCACGGAAAAATGACGTGCCAGTTATCTATAGCATCGATTCCCATTACCCACAGGATGTTGAGATTACGCGGAAATGTGGCAGTCACGCCATCAAAGGTACAGAGGGAGCTGAAGTAATCCCCGAATTGCGACAAAACTCTCGAGTATATTGTGGAAAAGCGTACCTACAGGGCTTTTAAGAGACAGGCTTAGACCCGCTATTGCGTAGCCTCTACAAGGGCGATAGCCTTAAAACAGTGATTTTAGGCGGCTTACATACCAACATGTGCATACGCCACACGTCAACTGATGCGTTTTTCCGTGGCTACCACATTGTAATCCCGGAAGATGGCGTAGAAGCCTTCAATGAAGAAGACCACCGGCAGGGCTTGAAGTATCTTGAATACGTTTACAACGCCAAGGTTATGGCGACTAATAGTATTATCCAAGAAATCGTTAAGTAAACTCGTTTCGGCATCTTGTTATCGCTGATCCAATTAGCACACCCAACGCTACCGCTACAGAAGCTATAGCAAAGGTTTCATGATGCAAATCACTTATTTGGAACCATAAGCCAAACGTAACCTTCTGCTGGAACAAAATCAGAAAAGCAAAAACAAAGAAAACAGCGCCGATCAGCACCGCTACCCAACGATTACTCAAAAAAACACCACTAAATAGGTATCTAGGGGAGGGTTTAAATTTACTTACAACTTGGCGCTGTCTCCTTCTTTAAACAAGGTAGGAGGAGTAACTCTGGAGCAGGTCACGTTGCCTCCAATATAGCGTTAATAGAAAATTTTTTAGGCTCAAAGCAACCTAGTTTTATTTGGCGATAAATTTGATGATGGATTTATTGCAGAAACTCGGCAGCAAAGAAATCAGTAAAGCAGAGCTTTTTGGGTTGGTTGAAACTGATTTTGGTTTGTTACCATGCATTAATCGATGGAACCCAATCGCTTAAAGCCACTATAAGATATGGTTGTGGAAGTGTATTGATGGATTTAAGCGCCAAGTATCCAGACAAGTTGTATCCCTACATGGACCGCTTTGTTGCGCTGCTGGATAGCAAGCATAGGATTTTGACATGGAATGCATTGGGAGCCATCGCCAACCTCACCGCAGCGGATGCAGAGGGCAAATTTGATGCCATATTCGAGCAGTACTATGGTTTTTTGGGCAGCGAATACATGATCACTGTCGCTAATGTGGTCGCGTTTTCAGCATCGATTATTCCAAACAAACCCTACTTAGCTGACAAAATACAGGCAGAGCTTCTTAAAGTGCAGAATCTCCAGACAACGCCGCATCTAACAGAGGAATGCAAACTCGTCATAGCACAACAAGCCATCGAAACCTTCAACACCTTAATCCGCTACAGCCAAAACAAAGCGGCACTTATCGAATTTGCACAAAAATACCAAAACAGCCCAAGAACAGCACTAAGAAAGGAAGCATTAAAATTCATTAAAAAATGGCAATAAACGTGTGTCAGTCACGTTTTTTATTGCGCTAATTCAGCATCTGCGGAACCGCTGACTAACGCGGTTATTCTTATTTTCACGTGCTCGTTAAGTTTGGCGCCTTTAATGAATACAGGGAAACCCTTGATTTTAGCGACGCCTTCCCCGTTTGGAGCAACGTCAAAAATATCCACTTCGAATTCTTCTCCAACATCCATTGGATAAGCTACGCCTCTACCTCTGTTTTTGGCGTTTCTAGGAGCTCTTTTTTTGGGACTTAAAGCATATCATCCTCGGTTAACAATAATGATCAATTGTGTAGAATAAGGGTTTTGCTATTTTTAAAAAGATATTAATGGTGGGCCCGAGGTGATTTGAACACCTGACCAACAGATTATGAGTCTGGCGCTCTACCTAACTGAGCTACGGGCCCAAACCGCTCTACTCGTATATTGCTATTCCAAACAGGATTTAAACATTTTCCGCATAATAGCGACTAACTGGTCGGTAACTAAAATTTTTGGGGAATTAGGGTTTACCAAACCATTTCTCGTACCAAGCAACATACATGCTCAGGCACTCTTTCTGGTAGGATTCCTCACTTTCCTCTTTTAAGCAACTGGCGAGTTCCAAGTTATGTGCGAGCTCCTCTTTTGCTTCCAGTATCAGCGATTCAACGTCGTCGAGCATATCGTTGCCGCCTGACGCATAATCTTTCTTAGCTTGCCTCAAAAATATGCGTTTATCGTTGATTAATTGGTTTATTTTGCCCTCACTCATAGGATGCACCAGTAAGCAATTGCTAAGTAACGACTTTTTAACGTTGTGTTCGCTCGTAATGGAAGAGGTATTCTTGAGCGTAGCCGGCATAGCGTCCAAAGTAAGTTCGAGCGAAGTCACCAATTTTTATGTATTCGCCATTTGTAAGTGAGTCGTGGCTTTTCATCTTCTTAATTAAATCCGCAGGAAGTTGGTTGCTGTAATGGTTCAAGATAACACGTTTAACCCAGACGTCCACGGGAAAAGATTCAGATTTCTCAAGCGAAAACAGCAATACACAGTCAGCCACTTTCAAACCGACGCCAGAGAATTCAAGAAGCTTTTTTCTTGCCTCTAAATATGGTACAGCTTTCAAACCATCAAGATCAATATGCTCAGCATGGACGGTTTTAGCTGTTGACAACAAATACTTTGCCCTGTAACCCAACCCGCATTCACGTAAACCATTCTCACTTGCACAAGCCAGCCGCTCAATAGTTGGCAAAGTGTAGAAGTCCATGCCTTCAACAACCCGTTTTTCGCCATATTTCTCTGAGATTTTGCGTAGCATGACTTCGATGGCGGCTATGCTTTTGTAGGTGGCGCAGATGAAGCTGATTAGGCATTCCCATGGGACCTGGCGTACGATGCGTAAACCTTCAAACCTTTGAAGCGCTACTCGAATGTAATCATCTTTGGCGATGCATTTGCCGATTTTGGCTAAATCGTCGTTCAAGCCAAAGTATTGCCGTACAAAAGCTTCACTCGTACCCTCAAACTCCAACTCGGAACCACATTGACGAATCTTTATGACTTTATCGCCAACAATACCATACCACCAACCATCAAGCTTCTTCCAGCGAAACACCTGCCCACAACACAGCGAAAAATCCAAATCAAACGCAACATCAAGATGCATAACAATTACTCCATAAACTTTTCAGCTTTCGGCACTTCCAAGGCAGGCCTTTGCGTTTGCGCAAACCAGCAATAACTTCCATAGCAAGTTTTTGGGGCATCTTTTCCCAATGATCAAAGAATGACTGCCAAACTGCCCTGCCAGAAGTCGCCGAACGCAGCTCCATAGAGAAACCAAAAGTTTCAGCCACCGGAATATAACCTGTAATTTGAGCCAAGAGGCCCTTCTGTTCAAACATTACAACTTTGCCACGTTTGGTTGTTAGAATACGGGAGCATTCGCTTGAGAGCTCGGAGGCTACAGTTATTATGATTTTGTAGATGGGTTCCTGCAGTGTGGGGTTTGCAGTTAGGAAACTGGCGAAAATTGCTTTGCCCACAGCACGCATGATTTCGGAATCAACTGTTGCACTTACACCGAGCTCCAAATCGATTATGTTTACTTGAAGATGGCGCATTGGTTCGCCGCATAAGGGTCCGGCCTTGCATGCGTATTCGAACCCAGCAATTATTGCTGCCAACACTTCTTCGGGTAACTGCTCGGTTTTGTCGTTGTAATCCAGTAGTACGTTTCGGTGTTCATCGATTGAAAGAACGGTGCCTCGGTTTTCATCAGTCTGTGCACCATGTTCCTGTTCGGGTTCAACCTGTATCCAAAAGCTGCTCTGCTTATCGGGACTCTTCGCCAATGTAACCGCACCGTCTTTTTGTGCGCTTTCCATATAAACTACTCTCGGCGACGAAACTCCAAGTTTGGCGCCACTTGCTTTTAACTCGTTGAGGGCAACCTCCAAATGCAATTCACCCATGCCGCTTAGAAGGTACTCACCTGTTTCTTTATCGACAGTTGCTTTAAGGTTGGGGTCTTCTATAGCAAGCTTCTGTAGTCCCTGCATAAGTGCTTCTATATCTTGGGGATTTTTTGGTTCAACAGCCAACGTTACCACAGGTTCAGACACATACGTGATACACTCGAAAGGCACCATACCCTCTTTATGAGAAAAATCAACAAGTGTTTCTCCAGCAGAAACTTTACCACTCAGAGTCAAGGTTGCTAAATTACCGGCTAAAGCCTCAGGCACCTCTTCGCGCAGTGCCCCCATATCAACATAAACGGCTTTGACTTCGCATTCGCCAAAGGTATCCACCGAATGCAGTTTATCGGTTTTCTTGATTTTACCAGAAAAAAGCCTGCCAGTTGCAAAAGTATCACCGTTTGGATCGGCGTGTACATTAGTGACAAACAGCACTCCAGGCCCGTCATCACTGCAACTGGTGAGTGCTTCACCTACTTTTGAGTAGACGTTCCCATCCCAGATACCGCCAATTCGGTAACCTTGAGCCTGCCGTGGATTGGGAATGCTACAAATTGCCATTTCAGCTATTGCAGTATAAACCGGCAGCGATTTCCTGAGTTGGGATGAATTGCCGTCATTGTAGGTTTTTATTATATCCGAGAATTTAATTCCCTGCTGCTTTGCCATGTTAAAAGTGAATCCCCAGCCATGCAGGGCTGCACCGAAAGCCACGTTGCCCTGAGTTGGACTGATTCTCCATTGGCTTTTAAACTGGGATTCAGCGTTGAGTTCTATGAGGTCATTGAAGGTGCCGATTATGTGGTCAAGTTTCTTTTGGATTTGCTCTTCGCTGAGTTGAAGTTCAGTGATTAATCGGTCGATTTTATTAATGAAGAGGACAGGTCGCACGCGTTCTTGGAGTGCTTGGCGTGTGAGGATTTCTGTTTGCGCCATAATCTCTTCCACCGCGTCTACGACGACTACTGCGCCGTCGATGACTCGAAGAGCTCTTGTGACTTTGCCTGTAAAATCGACGTGTCCTGGCGTATCAACCAGATTGATGATGTATGGTTCAGCTGCATAGTTGTATAGTAGGGTTATGTTGGCGGTTTTTATTGTGATTTTGCGTTTCTGTTCTTCTACAAGGTAATCCAGCACACGTGCCATGCCAGCCATCTGCGTTGACAACAACCCTGCTCCAGCCAGCAGCGAATCCGCCAGCGTAGTTTTACCATGATCAATATGGGCGATTATCCCAATATTACGAATGTGCTCTTTGTCGCCCATTAACTGCTGAATCTGGGGAATTTGTTTAAACCGCGGCATAACCTAACCTGTTAAGATAGACATAGTTGGATTCGATGTGCCTATTAACTTTTTAACTTAAATTTAGTGGGCCTTGCTCGGGTTCTCTGAAGCAACAGCGCGCGCTTGGACGTAATTTAGTGGCATGGTATTCTTTTAAATTAACGTAATCGTATGGGAGGCATAGCTAGATCTGAAAAAACTACAGTTACTGCAAAAGGCGCCATGCAAGGGCATTAATGACAAGTTTAGGGTGTCAGGGCGAAAAGGCTTTGTTCTTTCCCGTTACTGTTACCTGCGAACGCTATGCCCAAAACAGCCAACATACCCATTAATCGACTTGGCGAGGAACCGTATGCTTCGGTCGTGTGCTATCCAAGGGCAACCGCTGCTGAGATGCAGATTCGCATAGAAGAACTCCAGAAGCTCGGTATAGAAACCATAGAATTCTGTGGTAAAACCTCAGCTTTTCAATTGTCAGTTCTGGGCAAAGGCTATGTCGGCGTAGTCGTAGCGGCGCATGTAGGCTGCGAAACCTATGCGTTGAAGATGAAGAGGGTTGATTCGGACAGGGAAAGCTTGGAACGCGAAGCCGAATTACTCACAAAAGCTAATAGCGTCGGTGTGGGACCGAAATTTTTGGCAGTAACCAAACATTTTCTTCTAATGCAACTCATAGATGGTGATCTACTGGAGGTTTGGCTTCAAACACACAAAGACAAAGAAGCCATCCGCAAAGTTTTAATGGACATTTTAGAGCAGTGCTGGCGACTCGACGAAATCAGCTTAGACCACGGCGAACTCAGCAAAGCACCAAAACACCTACTCCTCAACAAGTCAAATAAGCCTTTCATTGTGGATTTTGAAACCGCAAGCACCCAACGCAACGCCTCAAATGTCACCTCCGTCTGCCAGTATCTCTATCAAGGCAACAGTGACGTAGGCAAAGCAATCGCTCAAATCATAGGCGAAAGAAACAGAACTGAACTGGTTGCTGCATTGAGGAAGTACAGAAAAGAGCGGAACCGTGAAAGCTTTGAGGAGTTATTGAGGCGCTGCCTTGAATGACTGTAGCTTTAAGCTACTACGTCATGTAGTCGCTTCTGCTTAACCGCTTCTTTGAGCTCCATTGCGATGCGTCTGCCCATGTACATGTTCTCGCCATACCGCAAGTAAGCGTAAGGTGATGTGCCTATGCCAACGTTTGTGCCTGCGACGATGCGCGCTGAGATTTCGAAGGTGTAGATTTTAAGGTCATCGGTGATGACTGTCTCGAGGCAGAAGGGCCCGATGATTCCAGGAGGGGCTAATTCGCGAGCTTTTTTGTGGACGTTTTCGCCCATGCGCATGATTTCGGGGAGGAGTGATTCGCGGAGTACTATTGGGAAGTTACCTACGACTGTGTATGTTGGGATAACATCGATCTCGAGCTGTTCTTGGGCGGGGATTTTGCCGATGCTGTCAACGGCGGATTCGTAGCGGCGGTCCATTGCTAGTAGTTCTACATCGTCGTTTAGGATGCTGCTGAAGTAGCTGGGGTAAACGTTAACGCCTAACGCGTATTCTTGCAGGTGAACTTTGTCGATGTCCTCTTTGGTTAGTAAGCCTCGTTTTATCATTTCTTCGGCTTTCTTGTAGAAGCCTTTGGACGAGTTGGCGAGGAAGTAGCCTCTGCCGCCTTTAGCACCCTGCAACTTGGCGATAACTAAGCGGTCGATGTCGTCTGGCGTCTTGAAGGTAGCGGGTAATCGCAGTCCGGCCTGTCTAAGCCATTCTTCCTGAGATTTGCGGTTAGCTTCCCAATTGAGCAGCTGACGATTACCCATCATGGGTACATTTAAGCTGTCAGTTAACTGCTCCGTGCTCAAGTAAGCGGTGAAGGAACCATGCGGAATCAAAACCACGTTAAGTTTACGCAGCCGCTCCTGCATGCTCTCGCTGAGCAATTCAGTGAAGTCTTTAACGATAATTAGCTCGTCAACCAGCGGATACTTCTGGTACATTATGGCATCTTTTTCTTTGCAGATGCAGACGGTTCGGAAACCCTCTTCTTTGGCGCCCTTGAAAATGTTAAGTGAACTATGGGAGCCCAAGGTGCCGATGGCAAGTTTACTTTGATCATATTTCTCTATGATTTTGCTGACGGCTTTGCTGTCAATCATGTTAAGTTACCACGTCAAGGAGTTTCCGTTTTCTGATGGCCCGTTTAATTTCCATAGCGACTCGTTTGCCGGGGCCGACTTCTACGCCGTACTTGTATTTCATGTAGGGTGAGGTTGGTTCGACGCAGGGGCATCCTGGAACTCGTGGGCTGACATCGAAGACGCGGAATTCTAAGTCTTTAGTTACTGCACCTTGCAAGGCAAATAAACCGATCATGCCTGGCGAGAACTCTCTTTTGCAGATGTGCACCCAGCGTTCTGCGGCTTCGAAGATTTTCTCTAGCTGGCTTTCGCGCATGGTTACGCCCATATGGCCGATTTCAATGTTCTGGGTTGCAACGTTTAGTTCCAGTTGTTCTCTTGCAGGCAGGTCGAGGACGCCGTCGAGGTCTGTTTGGATGCGGCGGTCAAAGCCGAGTAGGTCGATGTCGTCGTTTAGGGGTGAGTAGAAGTAGTTTGCGTTGAATTTCGCGCCTAAAACGTATTCTTCGATGACTGAGACTTCGAGTGCTTCGCGTGTAATGATGCCTGCTTTTATGCGTTTTTCGGCTTCCCGTTCATACTCCTCTGGAGATGAAGCATAGAAGAAGGCACGCTCGATTGTTCGGCCTTTCTCGGGTACCTTTACGATAACTGGGCAGTTAATTTCTTTGGGTGACTTGAAGGCTTTGGGAATGGCTATGCCGGCTTCTTTTAGGAGCCAGAGTTGGTTTTTGGGTGTGTTGCGTTCTTCTGTTCTTAGGAGATTGCGGCTGCCCATGAGGGGTACAGTAAAGTTTTGTTCAATTGCATCGTAGCCTGCGTACACGCTGAAAGATCGGTTTGGCACAAAGACTGTGTTTAGGTCTTGGAGTTGCTTGACGGTTTCGGGTTTTGTGATGTCTGAGAATTGGTCGAGGAAAATGAATTCGTCGAATACGTTGCGGTAGTATCTTGCGTAGGTTTTTTCGCGGCCATTCTGGCATACTACGACGGTTTTGAAGCCTTCCTGTTTAGCGCCCGACGCAATTTCGAGTGCTGAGTGTGAACCTAAGACGCCTATGTGGATTTTTTCTGGGTCGTAACTCATTAGGACTTGTTTGATTTTATCTTGCATATTCATGCTTTTTCACCCATAAACGCTTTGTAATCATCAATAACTTTGGGCAGTTTCGGTGTATCGAAGAGTTGCTTGCCGCTCATTTCGTTGGCTACTGCCATGTACATTTGGCTGATGACTGTTTTAAGTTTGGGATCCAATTTTGGTGGCTTGGATTTGCACAGTGCTTTCCAGTCTTGTATACCTTGGGCTTCTGCTTCTTTCTTGGCTTGTTCCAAGTCATTGTACCAGCTGGTTTTCTTGTAGTATTGGCGGGCAACTTCTTTGCTCACATGCACTCCACCGAATGTGAAGCGGCACTCATCCAGTGTGCCTAGGACGTCGACGAGCATGAGTTTTCTTTTGTCGTCAAACGCTAATTCGATTTTGCCATCTTCATTTTTTAAGCCGGCGTTTGAGGCAGCTTTTGTAATTGTTTCGTCTGCTTTTAGCAGGACTGATTTGACGTCTAATAATTCGGTGTCTGTTAAGCCAGCGATTTTCTGTGCTTCCGTCCATGTGACGTAGCGGTCTGTTTCCTCCAGTTTAGTGCTGACGTCAAAGATGGGTTTGGAGAGGGTTTCGCCGGGTTGAGGCTGGTGATCTAAACCAAGGTCCTTTAGCGTAACTTTACCCTGCGCTAAGCGTTTAAATACGGAGGAGCCTTCTGGTAAGCCGTTGCGGTATATGATTTCGAGTGGGATGAGGCAGTTTTTGAGCGAATGCGTGTATATGCTGTAGTCGTGGATTATTTTGTTGTTGACTACGCTTGTGTTTGGCCTGTAAACGTTAACTAACGAGACTTCCATGATGCTGGAGGGTTCCTTGAGCTCAGCAACTCGGAGAGCTTTGCCTTTAGCGTCAACTAAGCCGCGGTAATGAGTTTCGATGCCAAGCTTCTCCAGTTGCTCAAAGCAGTATGCACCCATCAAGCACAGGGCCGCGCCTTTACCTTCGATATGATCTGGCATTTCTCCCCAATCAAAAACGCTGTATCGATCAGAAAACAGGAATCTGCCTGTTCCCATATCGGTCTGGGTTGGTTTTTGGATTACTTGTAAATCTTTTACGCTGCCCATCGTGGTTGCCTCAGTTACCTGTGAATATTTGTTTTTGTACTTATATCGCTTTATCCTGCTAAAAAATCGATTTCCCTCACAACAAAAGAGTTGCTACTAGCAAAAGTTATTTATCCATAACAAAACGGATGGGTTACCATAATCGAAAGTAAATTTGGGGGCGGGAAGAAATGGTGGCGCAAGAACAACTGCAAACTACACAAACAAGATTCGTTAACTCACCAGTGACTTCGTTGGAACTAGCGCCTAAGCGATGGTTCTGCACTGGCTTAGAATCTTCTGGGCGAACTATTAGACAAGAATCTGAGTCGCCCGCCAATTTTATGGAAATACTAAATCGCTCAGTGATCACTTGGATTGACTATATCACTGATGATCCTGTAACGGATCTACCGGTTGTAGCTGCACAGATGGGTTTTAGTGAATCGTTTATCACTAATTTATCTTGTCGTGATCAGCTAAATTATTCAGATTTTGATAATGAAATGTGGTTGACTTTCCCCACCATTCAAATCAGGGGAACCGACGTAAAAGCCTACTCAATGATCGTTTTGATTAGAAAAAACCTTATTGTTACATTTCATATTCGTTTGGTTGATAAAAGGTTCCTGAGACTAAGAAGATACTCTGAGACTATTTTGCGAAAAATCCCCACAGATATTAAGCCAGAAGATAGGCTTACAATTTTACTTTCACGAATTTTGGAAGCTAACAATGACAGCAACTTTAGGCACTTAAGGATAATTGAAGAATTTGGAGACGAACTGAACAAGGACTTGATGGATAAAGACTGCGATAAATCCGTTTTGGGTCCAAAAATCTATGAAATGAAGCATGCACTCATCATCTACCTTAATGCACTTTGGGAAAGTGTAGATGTACTACAGGCAATCCGCAATGGTGATGCCGAACTTCTTACAGATGACCCTAAACTTGTGAACATGGTCGGAGCTATGGTAGAACAGGTCAAGAATCAAATTGGATTATCCGAGCACATGTCCGAGGTGTTAGCGTCAGGAATAGAAGCTACCCAATCAATCTATAACAACCAATTGACCATAGCAAACAATCAGTTGACTATTTCAAACAATCGACTAACAGTACTAAACAACAGGTTTGCGAAACTAGTTGCTTACCTAACATTGATTGGGACAGTGCTATTAATACCCAACACTATGGCCACCATGCTTGGTAACTCTGTTTGGGTTTTCGGGCCAGAGTCTATGGGTGTATACTTAACGCTTTTTATTGGAGCTACAGTAGTTGGCACAATAGTGATGTGGTATTGGATGAAGAAATCTGGTTTGCTAGATGAAACCCCAGCACAAGAGATCAAATAGGACTGGGTTCTGGAAAATACAAATCAATTATACGCCAAGGGCACTAGGAAGGGGTGCCTTAGCGTTTCTTTTGTCTATCCTTATTAGCGGGTTGCTTTAATTTTCGCTTCTCCAACTACCAAAGCAACAGAAGCAAGTGGCGTAATCAAGTTTAATACTGCTTGGAGTTGGTGACGTTTTATCCGAATTGTATATGAAATCGGGTTAGTGGGCTACCTTAGTGAGTATATAAACAAAGCCCTCTCCGTTTTCCTCGTATCAAGCATCTTTACCAGATACTTTTCATTCTTAGTGCAATTTCTATTTCAGCACAGACCAAAACGCCAGGCAACGAAGTAATCAGCCAAGACACCATATGGACCAGGCAGGCAGTCCCTACACGTTTACTGTCGCAGTCGGCGTCGCTGAGGGTGTTACTTTAAGGATTGAAACAAGAGTAACCGTAGACCTTGGCGTTTATTATTTGGAAGTAAGGGCAATCTAAAGCGGAGGGCAAAGCCAATGCGACATTTACACCCTTAGCTATAGACTCTATAACTACCAATCAGGCGGCCAAACAAGCCGGGAATCGCTCAATTGGATAGAAATCGGCGTATTTACTACGGTGGGAGTCATTGGGGTTTTGTTGGTTGGCATTTTTGTGAGGAGCGCGATGGAGCATTTGTTAAAGCCAATTTTAAGGCACCAACAGGTGAATTAGAACTCTAATCCGCCATTCACTTTATGTTTCTTTTATTTTCTTCTTTTTACCACCAAGAGCGCTAATGTGGCTAGCATGGCTACTGCCGCTATTATTGCGCCTATTTGTGTTACGAGCACAACGTTTGGGTTGGTTTGGTTTATGCTGATGCCGACCAGCGCCCAGATAACCACCAATGCGTAGGCGATGTCTTTTCGGGTACCCAGCATAAGCATGGTTAGAACTAAGGCTACTGCCACGACTATTATGGCCCAAGTTTCAGGGCTTATTCCAAATCCATCCCAGTTAGAGGCGACCAGCGTAAGGGATATGTTGGCGATTGTGGCGATGCTTATCCAACCCAAATATACGCTGAACGGTAGGTGAACGGCGAGTTTCTCGCTGGTTCTAACTTTTGCTTTTCCGATGTTTAGGCGCAGATAAATTGCGATAAGCGTCAATGAGGTAAACAACGATTAAGCCTACTGAGACCGCTAGGTACTCGTATTGCCAGACAAATATCCAAGCGATGTTAACTATGCTGCTAAGCACAAACAGCCAGCCGATTTTACTGACATAGTCGCTGCCGCGTTCTCTGGGCAGGGCTTGATAGACCACAAAGATACCGAGCAGCAAGTAGATTATTCCCCAGATGGCAAACACGTAGCCCGCTGGGGTGATTAGGGTGGGGTACTTGTCGGAGACAGCCGCTGTGTTTTGTCCGCCGATAAATGTTGTGCTTCCTGCTAACCCGTTTATGGCAACTGTTAGAATAAATGCGATTATGTTTGCGTACCTAAGTACCCGTGAATTTTTATCCATAAAGATCAAGCCTACTTTTTACTTAGTGGTTGTTTGTATATAAAACAATCGAAAATCGAATATCTATTGTCAGATTGAAAATTTTGGTCGAATATCTCGTTAATGATAATTCAAAATCGTTTAACGAACTGTTTCAAAATTGTTTCAGCCAACATCTAGATTAACTGTTAGTTATAGGTCAGATTGAGGGAAAACAAAATGAAATAAAAAAAATAGCCTCGCAACAACCTTGGTTGCGGCGGTTCTAGTAGGCGTGTCGGCGACTCAAAATGTCAAAATGTCGGTACACAGTACACAACCAGCCAACCCTAACCTACGCAGAACAAAAAAGCAATGCACCGCATCATCCACTGGTAGAAGATGAACAATTGGAGCTCTACCCTATCTAACTAAAAATTCAACAAAAGGAAAAGAAAAATGCAACAGCAACTACTTGAGCTTCTTTACGGACTCGTTGGCTTTCTCAAGGTCTTTGCGCTTAGAATCCTGATATGCTTTAACATTAGCTAAAAGTCCTGCATCTTCTAACGCAAGAATTTTTGCAGCTGCAATTGCTGCACCTTCAGGCTCAATCGTCACAACCCAGCCAATCCCACTTGGCACCCTAAGTGAAGAGTAAATGTCTGTGCCGCCATATTTTTCGCTGTAAGGTGGACAGGCAATCACGGGTTTAGTTGTATTTCCATCCATGAAAGCGCTTAGTGCATTTGAGCGACCGGCAATCGTTACATAGACGATTTTTTCGGCTTCAAATTCTTTTAGGATCTCTAATACAGCCAAAGGTGTCTTATGCGCCGAAGCCACACGAAACTCATAGTTTACCCCGAGAAGTTTGAGGTACTTTGCGATTTCCCGCGAGAAATCTAAATCCCGGTCGGAACCCATAACGATGATTGCCTTGCCAGCCATAACTATCACAATCTTATGCTAACTGATATGTGGCTAATTAATTTTTAACAAAAGCTTTCAACAACTCCGTTACTGTAGCGTTACAGTCACACTTGCTTATCAGCTAACAATTCAAGAGTAGTGGTGAGGAAAAGGTTATGGTTCAGGAAAGTATAAGCAGCAAAAAGAAGAGGAGTTACTAAAACAGCTTATCGGCGAATGGCAAGTTGGCATAGCAATGAAAACAAATGATGACAAAGTTGTTGCTGGCTGCGGCGAAATGAGTGCTGTCGAGATGGATTCGGGTATTAACTCGGAAGTCAACACCCATATCGAAGGCTACGAGGACTATTATGAAAATGACCTTTGGAGTTTTGACCCAGTAAAGGGTGAAGTGCACCTTTTCAGTATAACCTCAGAAGGACAAATCCATGACCACGTTGGCAAATGGAAGGATGAAACTACCCTCGAGCTGGAATGGCATGGCACTTTTGAGGATCAGGAACAGGAAGAGCACATAGTCGCCAAATGGGTAACCAAAGACCAGATTGAGTTGAGAGAAACCAATTATTCACAGGGTAAAACTCTGCTAGAAACTGATTACGTGTTTAAACGAAAAGAAACCTAACCAAGCAAAGTAAGCAAAATTCCCGTTAGCCTCTTGGCAGCCGCGTGTAATTCAGGGCTTAATTCTTCGCCGAACCCCATAGTTTTAGGCTCAACTAGGAGCAACCTGATTTTTGCGCCAGTCGACTTCTCCACATATTCACAGAAAAGTCGCAACGGCAGCATATGTGAAGAGATGACAGAAAAGGCTGCAACCTCATTTAGCTTTACAAGGCTTGCTTCGCCAGGTTTGCATCCCAATACCGCAGCATCAATTAAAAGCACATGAGAAGG
Organism: uncultured archaeon; assembly: GCA_963800605.1. Taxonomy (GTDB): domain Archaea; phylum Thermoproteota; class Bathyarchaeia; order Bathyarchaeales; family Bathycorpusculaceae; genus Bathycorpusculum. The sequence goes on from CAWDBI010000001.1 coordinate 25,290, forward strand.
CTTGAACTCCTCAATATCCAGCAGGTAACCTTCTGGAACCATCTCGCACTCTAAAAGACAAACAGTATCAGGAACCTTACCCTGCAAACCTTCAATGATTTTTAGGCCAACATTATCGTCTTGGCGAATTGGGTTCCCAACCCCCACTACTACAACCCGTTTTTTGTCTTCGAACCAGTCTTTTAGGTCCTTCTCAACGCTGCCAGCCATCGAAATCTACCAGAGACAAAGCATTCAAGGACTTAAAGTTTACAACAAAAAAGAGAAAGAACCCAAAAGGGTTGAGTTTAGCGACTGAGTCTTTGAACGACGTGCTTGTGTGAATCTGATGACTTCTACAGTCAACGGCATTTGCCCAACTGCTGAGTGGGTTGCACAGCCAAAGCATGGGTCGTAAGCGCGGAAAGCCATTTCAACTATGTTTAGTATGCCTTGGTCGACTTTGCCGTCGTGGATTAAGCCTTTTGCTGCGTCGCGGATGCTCATGCAGATTGCGGGGTAATTGTTGGTGGTTGCAACGACTAAGTTTACGTCTTTAACTAGTGCATCTTTGTCGAGTGTGTAGTGGTGGATCAGTGTGCCGCGTGCGGCTTCAACGATGCCGACTCCTTCGGTGGTTCGCCTGGTTTGTTGCGGACGTTTGTGCTTGTGATTTCTGGGTCTTTAACGAGTTCCATTGCACGTTCGGTTGCATACAGTAACTCGATGAGTCTTGCCCAATGGAATGCAAGTGTGCTGTGGACTGGTTTGCCGCCGAATGTCTTGTACATTTGCTTCGTATTCTGCCTGTGCCAATGGGGTTGCCATGCCGTCTGAAGCGTTTAAGTCTGCCTAAGTGGTCCAACACGGTAGACGCCGCTGTCTGTGCCTGCAACTTGTCCTTTCCAGCCGACTGCTTTTAGGTACGGGAATTTGCTGTAGGTCCATTCTTCAACATGTTCGCCGATGTGTTTGAGGTAATCTTTGGCTTCGAATTTGAGGAATTCTTTGCCTGTTGGGTCAACAACGCGGATTTTGCCGTCGTAGAAGTTGACTTTGTTGTTTTCGTCAACCATACCCATGTAGTAGGTTGGCATCGTGTAGGCTTGGCTTTTAATCATATCAACATATTTGGTGTTGCCTAAGACGATGTCGTGGAAGAGTTTGAGCGTGAACTGCGCAAAGTTGACGCATGAAGCAGCCATCGTCTCGATTTCTTTTCGGTTTTCCTCGCTAAGTGCTTTGGAGATTCCGCCTGGTAATCCGCAGACTGGATGAGTGGCTTTGCCGCCGATTATTTCAGTGATTTTTTGTCCGTAAGCTCGGTGTTTGATGACTTCTTTGGCTACGTCCATGCCTGCTTTTTCGATGACGCCAGGATGTTGCGTTTTTCTGCTGGAGCATCTGGTCCAACGATGAAGTCTGGACCACCTAAGATAGTAAAAGTGCAGTGTGTGGTCGTAGATGAAGTAGGCCACGTACATGAGTTCACGAAGTTTCTTTGCTGCAGATGGTGGGTTCAACGTTGAATGCTGCGTCTAAGGCTTTGGTTGCTGCGAAATGGTGCGCAACTGGGCAGACACCGCAGATTCTGTGTGGTTAACTGTGGCATGAGTTCGGCTCTTCTGCCGATACAGAATTTCTCGAAACCTCGCAGTTCAGGGATTTTGAGGTAAGCGTTTTCTACTTCGCCTTTGTCGTTGAGGAATATGGATACGTTTCCGTGTCCTTCAAGCCGTGTGATTGGGTCAATTATTATTTCTTTCATTTCTTAATCACCTTTCGTTTAAGATAGAAGCTGGTAGACTGTACATGTAGAATGTGCCAACTGGGTCTTTGATTTGGCCATTAATTCTTCAATTTCTTTTTCAGTGTATTTGGTTTTGCCTTCTACGCCGTCATAGCCAAGAATTGAGGCTAAAGCAGTTATCATGGCTGCGCCTTGTTCTGGCACATTGGGTGCTGGTCCGCCGCATCCAGTGCAGGGCATGTCAACTGTTAAGCATTGAGCACCGCAGCCGCTTCTGGTTGCCATACCCATGCAGAGTATGCCTTGTTCCATAAGGCATTTTTCTGGTTCAGGAGTTTTCTCGTAGACGCGGTAGATTTTGTCGATTTTTTTGTTTTCCCGTTTTGCGTGGGCATTCGTCGCAGACTGCTTTGAGTGGTGCAAGAACTGAGCCTTTTGGTGGGAGTTTGTTGCTTGCGATGGCATCGATGGCTGCCGCGATTAGTTTAACTGGTGGTGGGCAACCTGGAAGGTAATAGTCTACGTCAACGGTTTGCGCCAAGGTTTTTACTGTGTCGTAGAATTCTGGGATTTTTAGCGTGCCTTCTTTAACCTTGGTTTGAGTTTTGGGCGTTGATTGCTTGTGGGTTAACGTTTGATTTGTCTTTTATGTAAACTTGCTCGAAAATTTCGTTCTTTGTCGTTGAGGTTTGCTAAGCCTGGAACGCTGCCTTCATGTGCACATGAGCCAAAAGCAACTAAGGTTTTGGATTTTTGCGCGCAGCACTTTTGCCATGTGTTCCTGTTCGGAGTTGCGGATTGAGCCGTTGAAGAAGGTTATGTCGATGTGTTTGTCTGGCAGTGCTTCGACATCTTTGTATTTGACGTCGATGGCTACTGGCCAGAACACAATGTCAGCGAATTTTACTACGTCAAGGATTTTCTCGTTTAAGTCTAAGACGGCTATTTCGCAGCCGCCGCAGCTTGCAGCCCAGTAGAAGGCTATTTTTAGCTTGTTTGACTCATGGTTTGTTTGCTCCTTGGTTAATTGTTTTAGTATTTTTGAAGCGTTTACTCGAAGTTCGTTGAAGGCTAATTCTTCAGGTGTCATACCCATGGCTAACCCAAGTAGTTGTGGATAATGAAGAATTGGGATGCCATAGACTTCGTTAAAAGTTTTCTCTATCCGCAGCTCATTTGTATCGTACATTATGTGGCAAAACGGGCAAATTGTGATTAAAGCTTGTGCATCAACCATTTTAACGTGATTCAGCTTGTCTCTTGCCAAGCTGCAAAGCAACTTTGTCGCTTACGCCAACGCTTGGTGCGCCACAGCATTCGGTTTCATCAATGTAATCTAGGCAAGTGGCGCCTGTGGCTTCAATTAGCATTTTAAGAGTTTGTGGGTCTTCTGGGTCGTCAAAGCCGATGTATTCTTTGGGTCGTAGAATGTGGCAGCCGTTGTGTTCTGCAACTTTGAGGATAGTTAAGTGGCTTAATGACTGAGGCTTTGATTTTTTCTATGCCAACATCTTCTTTTAGAAGTTGCAGAAGATGTTTGGTTTCGACTGTTCCTTTGAATTCTAAACCTGCTTCTTTTAGGTGAGCGTTGATTTGTTCTCGTTGAGCTTTGTCTTCTTTGAGGATTTTGTTAACTTTCTTTAGTGTTCCTGCGCATCCTGGGCAAAGTGTGAGGATGTTTAAGCCTTGCTGTTCTGCCAGCGCCAAGTTTTTTGCGGCCAAAATAAGCATGGTTTCGTGGCTAACTGGGTCAAGGGTAGACCGCAGCAGTTGAATTCAGGCATTTCAACGAGTTCAACGCCGAGTTTGGCGAGGACTTTGCGGGAAGAAATTTCGTATGCGGAAACTCGGTAGGGGATTGCGCACCCAAGAAAAATTAGGTATTTACTGTTTGGCCATTTGGTGTTTCTCCTGCTGGTTTTTGTATTTGCTCGAAGAATTTTACGCCTTTGAGGACTTTTGTTGACGCTTTCAGGGTTGCCTTTTGGCAGTGGCGGAAGACCTTGGGTTTCACGTTTTTTAATGCGTAATTCAGGAATTTTGTAAGCGTAACCTGATTCAAGTAAGGCTTGGCGCTTGGTCTTTGAAAACCTGTGGAACGCAGCCTTTTTCTGCAGCCAAATTGCGGAAGACCCGGATGACAGCTGGCGACTTCGACATCTTGTGGGCAGCGGTCGGTGCATGTGAAGCATGCTGCACATAGCCAGAGAGTATCGCTATTTAAGAACTCGGTCTTTCAAGCCCAAGCTGTGCCATATGAATGAGTGTGCGTGGACGATAATTATCGCTGAACCGTGCAACTGGGCAATCTGAAGTGCATGTTCCACATTGGAAGCATTTGAGGATTTTTTCGCTTCCATGTATTTTTTGAAGTTCATACTTGAATTTAGGGTCGATTTCAGAAGCTTTAATTGGCTCCTTTTGCAGAGTTGACTTTGCTGCTACCTCAGCCATAAAGGATACACCATTGATAACTCGATACACATTGCTGTGCTTGGAACATTTTTGAAGGTCTGTGTCGAATAGATAAAGTTTGAGCATCAAGGAAGCTTTTTTTTACATGTCTAAGCAAAGAAACTCAGTAGTCCTTATTGCGATTTCTTCTCCATCTCCCACTATTATAGGCTCAACAACTGCTGGGAGACTTTAGCTTAGGAGTATGCGTTTGTTGGTTTAGGGTGATTGGGTAGGTGCGATTGTAGACTGATTCGCTGAATTGTTAAGCCTCTATGCTGAGACTAAACAGTTGGGGTTAAAGCGAGACTTTATAGCTCTGCCAGCTACCCCTCCCGTATATAAAACACACTGAAAACGTTTCTGTAAAGTTTACGACTGTTAAGCGCGCGCGGGTTCATGTAAACATTCGCCCGTGTCTTGCTTGGGTGTACTGTCAAGTTGGTCGCGTCTCAACAGTAAATTCAAAGAAAAGGACACATCAACTATTAACTATGATTAGTTGGTTTTTCGTGTCCTCTTCATTTGAAACAGGGAAGAATGTCTCAATTCTTTTGGTATTTTGATTTTTCTTTTTAACAGCGTCTTTGGGTTTATTTTTAAAGTCTATTTTGGGCGTTAAATCATAATTTTTTGATTTTTTCGTTGTCATTCTTTTCTACCTCTAAAGATTTTTAATTCGAAGAATTTGATTTCTTATCGAATATGGAAACATTGATTCTTTTAATCATTCACCTGATGCGGTAGTGTATAAGCAGTTTTCGGTTCCGCATATTCCGCAGAAAGGTGATTCACCTTTAGATAAATCTACTAGCTGCATCATGCTTTCCTGAGACTCTGATGAAAGTTATGAAGTTTCGGTATATGCCTTTTATTAGATAAACACGAGTTCCCGGATGGGATTCTTTGATTACTTCATTTAACAAAGTTTTGCGATACTTGCGGTGAAATGGTGGGCAGTGGTAATGCCTCTCTGCCTCAGGGCTATATAAAGGGCTGACTTTGTCAAGATGTGCTGATAAGAGAACAGTGTTTAGTCAAGAAACCTTGACAAGAAGTCTTTTAAACAAAAACTAAACCCACAAGTTATTGGTGAAAAGATGAATAAAACAGTCCCACTCCTCCTGCTCTTTATCCTACTTGCAACAGCTCTTTTACTATTCATCACCTCTACGATGTCAACATCAACGGTACCTTCACCTTTCCTGATTGCAGCAACGATCGTGTCTGCGGTGGCCTTGTTCGGCGCGTTGTTTTCGCTCTATATAGAAAAAAGAGCCAAAAATAGGATACATCAAACTAGTTTGGGACGAAAAACCTAGTTATTCTTTGCATTGCTTTAAACTGCGTAGTTCGTCGAGTGTTTGATTTAGCACTGTTTTATCTACGGCGACTTGTTTAACTGCAGATACTGGCAAGCAAACAATCACTTTCCCAAGATAAGGATGCCTAAAACCAAACGCTTTAGCTGCTTCATCAGTTAAAGTGACAAATAGATTGGTGATTTGCCAAGTATTCAGGTCTAAATCTGCGCTGTGTACTTCGCCTAACTCAAAATTGTCTGAGGTAAACGCTCGTTTCCAGAATAGTTTAGTTATTTCAACCATAAAAAAGCCTCTTCTAGAAAAATGCCAAGCGATGTTTATATCTGTTTTTTAGAAGCCTTTTTTATTTGCAACATTCATAGTTATGGATGGTGAATTTTTTTGTCTGCTTCACAAGAACAAACTAAACTAAAGAAGCTTACTCCCGAAGAAGAACAAGTCATAGTCAACAAAGGCACCGAAATGCCATTCACAGGCAAATACTATGCGTTCTGGGAAAAAGGCACCTATGTCTGCAAACGCTGCGGAGCAAAATTATACCTTTCCGAGAACAAGTTCGAAGCCAATTGTGGATGGCCAAGCTTCGACGATGAAATCCCCGGTGCAGTGAAGCGATACCTGATGCGGATGGGATGCGAACTGAAATCGAATGCGCTAACTGCGGCGCTCATCTGGGTCATGTTTTTACCGGAGAACAGTTTACCGAGAAGAACACACGGCACTGTGTCAATTCTATGTCTATGGAGTTCATTCCTGATAAACAAGAAAAGTAGGTCTTCGCGAAAGAGTTAAACAATCACTCAGCGTTAGATTAGCTGAGCAAGTGTGGTATGTCTACACCTACACCTGAACCTACTGCCATTCCAGGCGCCAACTTTTTTGGTCTACCAATCAGAGACGTCTTTGAAATAATCATCATAATCATCATAGCGATAGCTCTTGAACGAATAGTAACAACGTACTTGTCACGCTTTGCAAAACGCACCAAACTAGAGCCCAACGTAGCTAACAACCTCGCTTTAACTTTCCGCATTATAGTATTAATCGCCGCCATAGCTGCCATCAGCACAGTAGGCGGGTTAAGCGCAGAATGGATAGTTTCAATATCCGCTGTCACCGCCGCAGCCGTCGGTTTCGCGTCGCAAAAAACCATCGGTAACTTCGTAGCAGGTATCTTCCTCATGGCGGCTAGACCGTTTAAAGTAGGCAATTACGTACGGATAGGCACCGTGGAAGGTATAGTATCCGAAATCACCATAAACTACACAAAAATCTTAACCTCAGCCAACAACATTGTCTCGATTAGTAACCTGCAAATCCTTGACCGAGACATAACTAATTACGTCTATGAAACCCTACAGAACAAGGACCTTTATTGCTATACCTTCGAGATAGGATTCGACCACACTGTGCCGACAGCTACAATAGTGGAAATTTTTAATCAAGTGTTCGAAAAATACGCCAAAGAGCTGCCTACAATACCGGGTTATATTCTCACGCGTTCCGCAGCGTTTGAGCGAGTCTACACTATCTACCTCTATGTTACCAGTGCAGAACAAATCTTCGCGGTACGTCCCAAGATTGCCGAGGAAGTTTTCCAGCGTTGGGATGAAGAGAGGGCGAAGATAAAGAAATAACTAGCTACATAATATTATTAGTAGTGAATAATTATGGGAAATATGAAAAAAGAAACGCTTGTTGCCCAAGCCTCAAACCTCACCGGTTTAATCGCTTATCAGGAAGGCGCAGTTGTTAGCCGAACAATCATCGATAAGAAAACTGGGACAGTAACATTATTTGCTTTCGATAACGGACAGGGCTTGAGCGAACACACCGCACCCTTTGATGCAATGGTTTACGTGTTAGACGGCGAAGTCGAAGTCACTATTGCAGGCAAACCAGTTGCGCTTAAAAGCAGGAGAGATGACGATTATGCCTGCTAATCAGACACACGCATTAGCGGCAAAAACCAAGTTCAAGATGCTTCTGGTTATGATTAAATCTTAAACGAAGCCTTTTCCCCACACATTCAAGTAGCAGTAATCTTTGACTGCTTTTTTCGGTGGAACAGGCGGCGACTCCGCAGGGTAACCTAGTACAATCAATGCAGAGGGCTCAATCTCCGTGGGAATCTTTAGCTCTTCCCGCACAGTCTCTTTGCAGAAGGCGGGTGCACAATACCAGCAAGCCCCCAAACCCAGGTTATGCGCAGTTAAAAGCAGATTTTGAATTCCTGCACCCAAGCTTTCTACCGCTAAATCCCGTTCAGTTTGTTGCCGCTGTACATCTGGGAATTTCATTAGGCCATCCATTGTCAAGCATGCGAGAATAAGCACCGGTGCCGTAGCAAAGCGTTCTCTGCGTTCGGCACGGTTGGCTTCGTCTACGGTTGAGCCGTCTTTTAGCATATCTGCTGTCCATGCAGTAGCCATTTTTTCAGCCAACTCACGCTTAACATTGGCATCTTGTAGAATTATGAAGCGCCAAGGTTGACTATTATGCGCCGAAGGAGCCCAACCAGCAGCCCCCAAAACCTCAACAACCAATTCCGTTGGAACATGTTTTGGCTGGAACTTTCGGATGCTCCGCCGCTGCCTAATGGCTTCTTGCAAGTTTGACATAAAGAAAGATAGGAAAGTTTGTTTTTATGTTTTGTTTTATTCGCGGTTTGGCTCTAAAATCACTTTTAGAGAGTTGCCTGCTTCAGCCATCAATCGGAAGCCTTCCTGTGCTTCGCGGATGTCAAGTCGGTGTGTGATCATGTCTTTGACGTTGAGTTCGCCTGTTGTTAGTACCCGGAGTGAGTCTTCGATATCGTTTGGGGCAGCTCCGTAGCTTGTGCGCATGGTGATTTCGTTTCTCCAGAACTGGTTAATGGGCACTGGAAGTTTGACGGTTGGGTCGGGTACTGCAAAGAATAGGATGGTTGCGCCGTTTTCTGCGCAGTCCATCGCTGACATAGCTGCGGAGGTTGCGCCTGTGCAGACGATTACTTGGTCAGCTAAGTGGCCTGTTAGTTCCTTGAGTTTTTCTGGCAGGTTAGCTTTGGCGTCGAGTGCGTGGTGTGCACCGAATTTCTTGGCTAATTCAAGCCGATAGGGGTTGATGTCTGCTACGATGATGTTTTCTACGCCTTTGAATTTAGCGAGTTGTGCATGGAGGATGCCTGAGATGCCGCTGCCGATGATGAGTAATGTATCGTCGGCGCGTAGGTTGGAGAGTCGTTGTCCACGGGATACGCAGGCAAGTGGCTCAATAAAGGTGCCTTCTTCAAAGCTTATGGCTTCGGGAAGTTTGTATATGCCGTATTGGAGGTTGATTTTGGGGATTTGAATGTACTGTGCAAAGCCGCCTGGGTAATAATTGGTTGTGTGCAGGGTGTGGCAGGCTGTGTGGTTGTCTCTTTGGCAATGTCTGCATTCAAAGCAGGGGACATGGTGAGAGACAAAGACGCGGTCGCCGACCTCAACGGCTTTTACTTTATCGCCAACTTCAGTTATGATGCCGGTTGCTTCGTGACCAAGCACACGTGGTGCCTTAGGAACACGGTACCACTCGATGACGTCGCTGCCGCAGATGCCGCTTGCCATCACTTTAAGCAGCGCTTCGTCCTCGCCGATTTTAGGTTTAGGAATTTCTTGAATTCTAACGTCATGATTGTTATAATAAAAAGCTGCTAACAAAACATTCACCAATAAAGGAAGGAAGGATTAGGCTTTTCCAGCCACTACTTGGTTGTAGAGCTCCTCTGCTTCGGGGGCTGTGTATCCGTCGTGGATTATAGCACGGATAGCTCTGATTGATGCGACTGGATATTGGGTTTGCCAGATGTTTCTGCCGAGGTTAACGCCAGCTGCGCCCTTTTGCATACCATCATAGACGAAGTCGAAGACTTCACGTTGAGTTTCAGTTTTTGGACCTCCTGCGATTACAACTGGTACCGGGCAGCCTTCAACGATTTTTTCAAAGTTGTCTTTGCAGTAGTATGTTTTGACTACTCGTGCACCGATTTCCGCGACGATTCTTGCGGCTAAGGCGAGGTAGCGTGCTTCTCGTTTTTCAAGTTCTTTGCCGACTGCGCAGACTGCCATGACTGGGATGCCGTTGTCTTCGCAATCGTCAACCAGCTTTGAGAGGTTGGTTAGGCTTTTGTTTTCGTATTTTGTTCCGACGAAAACTGACATGGAAACGGCTGAGGCGTTTAGGCGGATAATTTCTTGGATGGATGTGACTACGGATTCGTTGGCTAGGTCTTCGCCGACTACTGAGACTGCGCCTGAGACACGCATAATGATTGGTTTCTCGATGGCTGGGTCGACGCAGTTGCGTAGGATACCCCGTGTGAGCATTAAGCCATCGGCGTATTGGATGATTGGTTTGATGGTTTCGCCAGGTCGTTCAAGGCAGTGTGTTGGGCCTTGGAAGTAGCCGTGGTCGATTGGTAAAAAGAGGGCTTTGCCGTCTTTTTGGATGAGTCTACTTAAGCGATTTTGCATTCCCCACTCCATAATCTGTTCCTCGAGAGAGCAGTTGGTTTGAGGAAATAAATAAAACTTTATGCTCGGAAAATGAGTAGGTTGATTGTTTTCTGAGTCAATTTCTCGATGTGCTAACCCCAGTTAACAAGCAAGATTACAGTAAAAAGAAAAGGACCTATCCCTTTCTATAGGGGTGCTAGGGTCTCACCGAACCTCTCTAAACAGGGAGTTAAACGCTCTTACCGTAACATAGTAAAGAGGGAACCCATAATAGGAGAGGTGATTTAGCATGGCTTCCTCTGATTGGCTAAATGACCCATACACTACTGAATGGTTAAGCAAAGTGGGTGAGCGCACACAGAAAAACTACAAAGAACGCTTTCCCCGATGGTTAGCCTTCATTGGAATGTCGCCAACATAGCTAAAGAAGTATGATGTATTCGGGTTCTAGAATGGAAAAGATATGCGAGACGACTAAAGAGTGATGCAACAGTAACCGCAACAATACTTACCGTTATTACGTCGTAGAATAATTGTCCTGAAAAAAGCAATGTTAGCCCTATTGCACCATAAAGTAGACTCCCATAATATTTGCCGATTGGGTCATAGATTTTTTTGGAGCGGAAGCTGGTTATGATGAATTGCCCAAATACAAGAAGTATTAGCGGCAGCACCCAGTATGGATACAATCCTGCAGTTACAAAGATTCGGAACATGCCGATAATGAATATGAAATCGACTGTGGCATCAAAATATGCGCCAAACTTTGTATCTGACTTCATTTTTCGGGCTATATAGCCATCTAAGAAGTCAGTACCTATTGCAAAAAGAAAGAGTGCATATGCGGCAAATATGAAATCAAAGATAAAGGAGTATACTAGAAAAGGGAGAATAATTACCCGCACCAGACTTACTAATGAGGGTAAATACTCGAAATCTAAACTTGTGGCTGTTTTAGGTGATTTGTTGGGCTGCCTGTGTTGCAATTTCAGTTGCGCTTCTTCCTCCCTCGTTTGGAGCCATACTGTAGAGAAGCAGCGATTCCACAACGGTGCCATTATGCGCTTGTATTATGTTTTCCAGTGATTGCTTGCTTTCTTGCGCATTTCCAAGACCTAAAGTCATAAGCACGGTTTGGATTTCGTTGAGGTCTCCAATTCTTTCAAGCTGGCGAATTGTTGGCTTGTCAGGGTCTGAGGCGTAGGTGTTGCTTGAAACTACCAGTAAACTGTATTTGGAGAGGTCTGTTGGTGCTTCTATGCTTGGTGTTGCGATTTCTACTCTCCAACCCGTTGAGACGAGACCGTCTGCAAAGGCGTAAGATACATCATGAGAAAAGGAGCTGAGTCCAGGATGGTACAGTATAAGAGCAGTTTTAGTTCCTGAAGGATTTTTGACCACTATGTCTGTTATGACGTCATTGTTCATTCCGATGCTTGCATAAGCTAGAAGTGATGCTGCGATTATTGTAAAGATGAGAAGTGTGATTAGGAGGATTTTTTTCCATTTCTTTTGAGGCCAGAGTTTCTTAAGGTGTTGCATGGCAAATATCATTATTAAACAATTATATATATCTTTTTTATATATGAAATAAGGTATATACTTTTGATTGACAATACCACAATTGAGCAGCCATGAAAGAGAATACCACAGAATACGTTATACTTGGCATCTTAAGCAATAAGCCTCGAACTGGATATGACATTCACAAGTTAGTCAAAACCCGAATGGGGTCTTTTTGGGACATGAGCTTTAGCCAAATATATCCCACATTGCGAATCCTAGAAAAAGAAGGCTTAATAACCAAAAAGGTAGAAACCAACGAACGAGAACAGAACCGAAAAGTGTACTCAATCACCAACGAAGGTACAACAAAACTCCGAAGCTGGTTAATGGAACCTGCAAAGCCTGAAACCTTCAAGTTCGAAGTACTACTCAAAATCAATTTAGGCGATCAAGTGCCCAAAGAACAAATAATTAAACATATAGAAGAACTCAAGACAAGAAACACTGCTCAGCTTGAAAATATTTTATCTATTGAAAAAGAAATGAAAACACAATTAAATGATAACGAAAGGCTCTTTTTTGCTCTGCTGACACTTTCTTTGGGGAAACACCTTCATAGGGCAGCCAGTGAATGGGCAGATAGTACAATAAAACTTGTTGAGCAACACAAACAAAAAGGCGGTAATAAATCATGAGTAAGCTTGTAAGATGGTGGATTAATGGGTCAATTGACAAAAGTATAGGTGCAAAACTTACTGCCAAAATTTTCCGATTCCTTAAAGACTATCAGATAAAGACATGAAATTGGGAAAAAGAAGTTGGCTATAATGAGCAAATTAAATCCTCCAAGCTTTAGGGGACGATTCTTTGGCATAATAGTATTGGTTGTTGCTCAGTTAATTGTTGGCTTGATACATGTTGTTTTTGGGGTTTGGCTTCTTGTTGCCTCTAATGATGCTTCATCTTTTATTTTCTCATTGGGGGATGTGTATTATTTTTACACTTTTCTATATGGTTTGTTGACTTTGCTTTTTACCGTTGGTGTTTGGTTTAGGAAGAACTGGGGTTGGTATGGAACTCTGGCAGTTAGCATTTTTGTAATCGTTGCTGATTCATTAACGATGCTAGGCTTGCCTAGTGTGCCAGGTATTCCAATGTTTGCGGGTTTTGGCGAAATCCCCTATAGTATTATACTTGTGGCTTATTTGTTGCAGACCCATGTTAGAACAGTTTTTCTTAAATCGACAAAGCGATTAAATGCTCGCACAGCCTCCTAATTGTCGGTGAACCAAATGTCAACAAACACACAAAAACCAACAACCCCCTAAAATCTCGGTCTCACCGTAACCCCCCTAATAATCCAGAGAGTTCAACGCTCTCTTCGTATGCCGCCTATAGGTCATGTGCATAGTTTAAAAGATATTAGGATTCCAAATATGATAACGCCTTTTAATGTATGGCTACTTGTGCAACCAGAACTTTCTTGATACGGTCAACCTCTGCTTGTGCCTCATCGTTTAGCGCTATCAATTTTATTTGGTCAGGCGACTGCACCCCAAACCCAAGCTCAACAGCACGCTTGATTTGGTCTTGCTCAAAAACGTCTGCTTCGCCCACTTTGCCTTTGGCGCCGTAAAGTTTGAGGATTGAGACTCCAACAGCATCCAATGCAACCCGGTCTTGGCTGGCCAGCATCAAACCTGGCTCAACCAAATCACCTCTTTCAGGACCACCAGTTACAAACGCTTTAATTCCATCCATAACCGTCACATCTACCTTGTAGTGGTTGTTGATTTCAGCTATCATCTGGCGCTGAAATGGTGATCCATGTAGCTCCCACATGTAATCATACATACCGCCCGGCACTCGCTTCGCAACTATTCCCACGGAGCATTTCATTGATAAGGTGAAGTGTCCGCCGAATCTGTGTGTCTTAAGGCAGCAAGTGCTTACGACTTTGTCGGCGTCTTGGAACATTTTGGCCAGATAAAAACCCTTTAGCCAGTGAGTATTGGTCCGTTCAAATTTTACCCAATCTTCCTTTGGAACCTCATCTAATACAATGGCTTTGAAACCTAGCTCTTTTGAAAGGGCAAATACGCCCATTTGTGTAAGTACTTCGCGGGTGTCGCCCATGCCGCTACGTTCCGCCAAAGCTAATCTGCCCCGCATGCTTGCGGCTTTGAGGTTTTCAACGATGGCTCTTAGGGTGTCTATGTGTGTGGATGCTGGGAAGGGGTCGGCGCTGTTATAATTTGCCTTCAAAGCCACGTGTTTGCCAGAGAAATCTGTTAGGTTAAATTGCTTGAGGAGAGCTGAAACGCCAGATGCCCGATCGGATGTTTTGATGAAGGAAAACCTCGCCAATAGGAGACGCCAAAAATATCGCCAAAAAAGTTAGGTACACCCTTTTTATTAGTCTTCACTGCATCAAGCTGCAACAACAAAACCGCAAGCTCTATATTAGTCAGTGGAACCATTTTTCAAAACTATGCGGGTCCGTAGCTCAGTCAGGCTAGAGCGGCGGACTCTTAATCCGTAGGCCGCGGGTTCAATTCCCGTCGGACCCGCCAATATTTACGTTCATTTATACCGTCCTTTTTCCCTTTCTTTTTAGCGCGGCGCGATCTAAGTTCTGTCCTTATTGTGGAAAGCAACAATAGAAACTTTTGTTTGTCAAACTTATATTGAAGCGTATTTGAGTTATCAGAAAAATGCTCTCTAAATAAATGCATAAATCAATACCTAGTTAGGCAAGCGTACAAGTTGTGGCTATCTAACTTGCCAGATTTTTCGACTAAAATCCCCAAACAAATTTTTGAATTACTAACGCTAATTATATTCGATTGAGGAAAAGTCTTAAAACGAAATAATCCAGAAATAGATAGCAAACAAGAGAGTGTTGAGAATGAAGTCATCAACCAAAATCATAATTGCGGTTGCAGTCATCACAGTGGTGGCTGTGGCAATTAGCACATATGCATTTCTAAATAGCGCTTTAGCGCCCTTGGAGCAAAAAGAAGTTAAAACTACAAGCATAGCCACTCAAAACGTCGAAATACAAGCAACTACCTTCAACGGAAATATTGAGATCCAAACATCCAATAATAACCAAATTGAAGTTATCTACGACTTAGAAGCTCCACAAGGGCACATAGAGGAAATTACTACAGCATCCACCAACCAAACGCAGAATGGAAAAACAAAAATAATCGCTGAAGCAAAAATCGTAAATCCAAATAACCAAATCAGGGTTAACTACATAGCTCATATAATAATTAAGCTGCCAAGCAGCAGTCAATATAACTTTACATTAAACACCCTGAACGGCAATATCATAAAACCCCAACTAAACGATACCTCCATAGTAGCGACAACTCTTAACGGCTATATTGACATTAAAGACGGCAACGCCACCTCAATCAACGCATCAAGCTTAAACGGTTACGTAAAAATCGGTTTAGTCCAGGGGACTCTATTCCAAGTTGACGCAACCACTGCAAACGGGCAAGTAACTTATCAGGGCATCGCGATGAACACAAATATTCAAACTACTACCCACTTGAAAGGCAACACAACAGCCGGCATAGGGCACCTCAACTTAGCGCTATCGACTGCAAACGGAAATGTAACAATAGAGTATTTTACATAAAATCAACCAACCCCTAATCTTTTTACAGACTTAGCGAGCGCTGCACTCCCCCTTCACACTCATAATTGACAATTAGCTTCGCCTTAATGGTTTTTTGTCAAAACAGAAAAAGGAGTTAAACTGTGAATTCATTAAGAGCATTCTTGTGTTCTCTGAATCTATGCTCTCTCAGTTTCTTTGGATCAGACAATTTAGTTCGACATATTGGGCAGGAATAAATCATATACGTCATACCAAGAAAAAACCCATTAATGATATATAGAGATATGTGATTTCAGAAAGTAACAAATAATAGCTGTTTAGGAAACCGAAGTAGGTTGTTTTGGCTAAAGCTTTCTTTACTTAACAAGATCTTCGCTTGAAACAATAATTACAGGGTACTGCATTGAACCGCCTGATTTGTTACCTGTGTTTTCATGCCCCTTTGTGCATCTCATTCCGTATTTTGTTTTGGTTGCATTTTCCCAAATCTTTTCTGTTGGTCCACCACATATTGGGCATTTAAAATCTTTCATACATTTATCACCAAAAAACACTGCTTCCGTAATTCGTTTTAAACAAGGTCGCCTTAGGTTTAAGGTTTTTCTCTTGTTTTAGGTAAAAACTGTTTGTTAACACGAAAATTAGGCGGGCTCTTAGGTAGTAAATCATCAGGAGCAAAGTCGACGATGCCGGTGCAAATTTGGCAGATGGCATATTGGAAGTTACGCTTCCAAAGAAAGCCCCAACACCTTAAAAGCAAAGACGGAAAGTGCAAGTAAAATAGTCCTTCCTCTATTTTCTTGAGCTTTGACACTTTTAGAAAATTTTTATATCAAGTGTTATCTATTGATTGGTTAGGGATTCGGTTTTGAGTATGTTTTTTCCTTCTATGAATTGAAAGGTCATAGGATCCTTGCAAGCAATTTCGCCTACAACTTTAGGTGGCGTGATTTCGGTTGGCATTTTCTCAATCAGCATTCCCCAAGCTTGGGCATGAGAGTCATAATAAATTGATAGGGTAAAATCAGTTTCTGCACCGGTTTCCAGCCAATATTTGATCTCATTAGGTTTTTTGTTGCTTAGCTTTATAGTAAAGTCTATGGCTTCTTGAAACTCAACTGCCATTTTTCCTAGCTCTTTGATTATCGCTTGTCGTTCAATTTCAGTGGTAGAATCCTTTTGCCAAACCACTGTACATTTCTCTAATGGAAACTCACTCATAGGCTATCACAAATGTTCCTTTTACCGAACACATCTAAAATCTGTTAGGACAGAGTTAAAAGTTCTGATGGTAGATACGCTACCGCATTATTGCATATGTTGCGCGCTCTTGATGGAAACAGCACATAAGCAAAGGGCTTTGATAGATGCTCGATTAACTAAGTAGCATTTGACTTATAGATGGTAAGACCTTCTATATCTTCTTGTGCTTGCAAGCCATGTTTCTTTGCTATTTCGTAAATACGTTGCTTTCTAACGGCGCCTAGAAATCCTTTTATGCATACTGTATAATCCTCAGAATATTCTTTCTTGCCTTTGATGCCCATAACTGAGTATTTATCCAATTCTGTTTCTTCAAGGACAGCTAATACTTCATTAATAACAAGTTGCGCCTCTTTGGAATCCACAAAATCATCTCCTAATTGACCGATTAGCCATAGAAAATTACTTCTATTAAAATGGTGGACAAGGAAGACTGTTTGGTAGCGACCTTGTCCTTCACAAGTGTCTTATATTCCAAATGATACTAACGCTTTATAGCCTTTGGCTTTTTTCTTTATCGGGTATATCGTTGGTTGCCCTTTTTGTCATCTCTTTTAATGCTTGTCTCCCCTTGATTGTCTGTTCATTAGGGATTAACTTTTGAAAGTTTCCTTAAGGGTACTTCTTGCCATCCGTTTTCTTTCTTCTTATGCCCATAAGAAGTTTCTAAAGTATCATTATCCAAAACGCAACCTCATTTGGCAAGTAAAATAAAGTGCACAGCATCGCTGCACTATACTATAAGATAAAATATTGTTTGATTGAAAAAGAGAAAGATGACTTAAGCGCAGGCAAAAGGAAATCAGGAAGAGAGAGGGGGATTCACCTGCGTCTAAGCCAATTTCACTTAACACAGTATGGCGCCTTTGAAGGATAAATAACGTTGTGATTGCACAAGCACTACAACAATGTGGTTGTAGGGGAAAAGTAGGGGTTAGGTCAGTTTAGCTGTGTGCTAACATCGATAAGGCAGATGAGAATGGGCACATACATGCTTATTTTTTGTTAGCAGCCAAACCGCCCAACTCTGGGCATGCTCTTACCAGCAAATGTTACCCTTTGATTGAATATAAGATAATGTTGTTACGGCTTGTAACAACAAAATAGCGGATAATTATTACTTTTAGTAGTCTTTCCGCTTAGGATTTGTTCTTTTTTTGTTCCATAACTTTTCTTGCAAGAGCAACTGCTTCTTCTCTTGTCTTGCCAAAAAGCGCACCTATTTTGTCAGCATCTTCTTTATTGACACCAGCGCCCCCTATCAGCAGGGTAACTTTACCTTTTAGCCCTAAATCATCTATTGCAGAAACCAACTTTGGAAGATTCTCTTTAGCAGCAGAAAGCAACATAGAGACAACTATTATGTCAGCATTTGACTCTTTGGCTTTTGAAGCTAAGACTGTTGGGGTAATTCCCCGTCCAGCATCAACAGTTTTAAACTGGGCTGCTTTGAGTGACCTTCGGACCATTTCTTTGGCCGCGTCCATCACGTCAGGGTGAAGAGTACCTATGACAATAGTCCCAATCGGATTGATTGGTTCCGGGGGTTCTTTCTCTCGCATAGCTTTAAGCCAAGCCATTTCAAATCAACTCCAATTTCTTCTCTAAGTATTAATCAAAGATATTCTTAATGTTACCGCTCATTCCGCGGTTATTATGAAAAATGACGCTTAAAGTATAATGTTCTCTTCTGATAGGGAAAATGTTATTGCAAAAAAAGGAAAATCCCCGATCTTGAGGGGCCTTATTCTACTTGATTTGTTTAAGCCTGCGCTGATTATATGCTTAGGAAATAACACCGTTGACGTAATCTGTGATTGCTTTTATGTCTTGGTCTGGAGTTTTTATTGGCATTATATTGAATTTTTCCACCAGCACCTTTAGAATATTTGGAGTTATAAAGGCAGGCAGGCTTGGTCCCAAGTGAATGTTTTTAACGCCTAAGTAGAATAGCGATAGCAGAATGGCTACAGCTTTTTGTTCATACCATGAAAGTATGAAAAACAGAGGCAATTGATTTATGTCGCATTTGAAGATTTCTGCAAAAGCTTGGGCTATTTTGACTGCTGAGTAAGCGTCGTTGCATTGTCCAATGTCCAGTAATCGGGGGATGCCGTCGATTTCTCCTAATTCTTTGTCGAAGAATCTAAATTTTCCACATGCCAAAGTCAGAATGATTGAGTCCTTGGGTGCTTTCTCAGCAAATTCAGTATAGTAGTTTCTTCCTGGTTTTGCACCATCACAGCCGGCTACTAAAAAGAAGGAGTTGATATGGCCGTTCATTACTGAGTCAACTATCTTGTCTGATAATGATAAGACACTGTTCCTGCCAAAACCAACGGTCACGTATCTTTCATTCTTGTCTTCGTTAAATCCTGGCATTTCTAAGGCTTTGTTAATTAGTGGTGAAAAGTCTGTGGGTCCTGTTTTGGAGCAATCGATGTGCGTTACACCTGACCAAGCTACGGGACCGGAAGTGAATATTGTTCCTTTGTATTTTTCTGCAGGTTTTTGAATGCAGTTTGTCGTCATCAGAATTGGACCTGGAAAATTCAAGAAGTCTTTTTGTTGATTTTGCCAGGCAGTACCATAGTGACCGTAAAAGTGGGAATAATTCTTTAGTTTAGGATATCCGTGTGCAGGGAGCATTTCTCCGTGAGTGTAAACATAGATGTCTTTGCCAGCGCTTTGTTTTAGAACTTCTTCTAGGTCTTTTAAGTCGTGACCTGATACCAGAATTGCTTTGCCTACCTTATGGCCTAGCGGAACTTTAGTAGGCACTGGGTGACCGTATGTTTCAGTGTTTCCAGCGTCAAGTAATTCCATTGCGCGTAAGTTGATTTCTCCGCATTTCAGAACTAGATTTAAAAATTCGTTAACGCCAAGTGACTTGTTTAGTGGTGCAGCTAATCCTTCATGTATAAAGCTAAAGATAGCTGGATCTTTTTTACCCAACAGATAAGCGTGATAAGTGTAGGCAGCGACTCCTTTCAATCCATAAGTCAAAATCCACTGAAGAGAGTTTAAATCTGGATCAATTGCTGTGTCGGCATGTACTCCGACTTTTTTGCCCTGAGCAACTAAGCCATCAATTGTTGCTTCAAGCGGTAAATAAACACCGTTTGAATGTAGTTGACTTTGGAGTTGCTTTTGTAGTTGTCCTGTTTTTTGCAGGTAAGCAACTATTACCTCTGAATCAAAATTGACGTTTGTTAACGTTGCAAACAGTGCTTCAACTGTAAAGACACTACTTTTTTCGTCACCTTTACCTGCTTTTTCTGCCTCTATTAGAAGTTGGCTTAGTTCACGAAGTTTGTAAACAAGAAGGTCTTGGAGATTAGCGGTTTCAGGGGTTTTCCCGCAAACACCCATTACTGTGCAACCTTGCCCTTTGGCAGTTTGTTCACATTGAAAACAAAACATCTGATTTTGACTCATACAATGCACCTGTTACTTCTTTTTTAAAGAGGCATTAGATAAAAATAGCTTTCGCACTTTGGTGGGGAATCTTCATTTGATCTAATAACCGTCGGACCCGCCAAATTTTTGCTGTTTCTTATCTACTTATGGACCGATAGTGAATGTTTGTCAGTTTTGTTTACATCATTGGTTAGGTTTGATTTCAGTAGTTGCTAAAAGATAATGGCTTCCCGCAATCCTTGCAGTGATTACAAAAACATTTAACATTTGAGTAACAAAACCAGACAACGAAAACTTGGGTAACCGCTACACTCTGCCTAATTAAAAACAAAAAGTGCATCCGATAAAGCCTATCAAAAGGGCTTCAGGACGTCAACTATTCATCCCAACAATCCCAACATACATCATCAAAGTTTTCGTCTTCCTGCTTGATTTCCTTTCCACACACTTTGCAGTTCCTACATTTTTTTTCTTCAGTCAACCCATAATCCCTCCATCTTTTTTAAAACGGAGCAGAGTAATCACATATAGTTTATTAAATTGTATTCTTGTTTTTTACGAAATGCAACCCCAAAACAAAAACACACCCACAGAAGAATATTGGAGCCAATACAGCTACCCCACCGGTGCGTTAGGCAGAACAGTTGCTGCAAACATGAACAAAGGACATTGGAACCTAACTACATGGGGACTAAAACACGTAAGCATCAAACCGGATTCTGTAATTTTGGATGTTGGCTGCGGGGGAGGCAAAACCATAAGCCGTCTTGCAAGAAGGGCAAAGCAAGGCAAAGTGTATGGCTTAGACCAGTCTGCAGAAATGGTTGATTATGCAAAACAAATCAACAGAACTTTCATTGCTAAAAATCGTGTAGAAATTGTCCAGGGCTCAGTTGAGAAAACCGCTTTCAAAGACGAATTCTTTGATTTAGTAACAGCGTTCGAAACTTACTATTTCTGGCCTAACCTTGCAGATACCTTCAAAGAGATAAAACGCATCCTAAAGAAAGGAGGACACCTGCTTATCATAAATGAAATGATTAAGGATGGAAGGTACGAAGTGGAGAATGCAGAATTGATCGCTAAAACACAGGTACGTCTTGTGCCTTTGGAGGAAATGGAGAGGATTTTGTATTTTGCCGGGTTCGGAGCCGTAAAAGTTTGTAGGAAGAGAAAATCCGACTGGAACGCGATTCGTGCCAGGAAAACATAGAACTGCAATTTGAACATTTCAGAAAATGAATATCGGCGCTTAAAGCTTACCAACTCAGTTGAGTTGTAAAGGGTTGTTTAGTTGCTTGATTCTTATACTGGATTTGCAGTCTTTGGCACTGATTTTTGTTAAGCAAAACTGAATTTTAAATAAGAACTCTCTTATAGACAGGCTATTCTGTAAAATCTAGTTTCCTGAAATAAAACGCTTCTAGGAATTAAAAAAATGTCTCTTTCTATTAGTTTTGTGTTCAATTTTATAGGCGTAGTCTTTGAGGTAGTAGCACTAGGTTGGGCGGCTAGAATGGTCTCGTATAGCTTTAACAAATTGGATATAGAACACAAGAAACATGAAT
Source organism: uncultured archaeon (assembly GCA_963800605.1). Lineage (GTDB taxonomy): Archaea > Thermoproteota > Bathyarchaeia > Bathyarchaeales > Bathycorpusculaceae > Bathycorpusculum. Next base: position 46,667 of record CAWDBI010000001.1, read on the forward strand.
CAAGATCTGCCGAACAACACTTTCAAGAAGAAAAGAAACAAGCGATTATTATCTTGTTCATTTCCTTAGGTGTGCTTTTTCAGGCAATAGCCGGTTTTTTTAGGTTTTTTTGCCTTAGTTCTGAGCGAGTCTTATTCATGCGAAGAAGACCTGAAACTACAGGACATCTTCTCCTTCAGACAAACTTTTAATTGGGTATTTCGAGGTTTAGCTGCTTCTTTAGTGCCTTGTATCTGTTTCTAACCGTAACTTCAGTGACGCCGGCTGCCTCTGCAATGTCTTTTTGTGTTATTTTTTCATTATTCTGAAGGCAAGCTATGTAGAGGGCAGCTGCAGCCATACCCATTGGATCTTTTCCTGATGCAAATCGTTTTAGCCTCGCTTCCCTTAGAATTGCTATGGCTGTACCCTGTGTTTTGCCTGATATTTTATTTTTCTCTGCAATCTTTGAAACGTATGTCAACGGGTCAGAAATTGGCATATGAAAATCGAGTTCTTGCAGCAGCAATCTATAGCAACGTGCAACATCTTTCTTATCAACAAGACTAGCTTCAGCGATTTCGCGAAGGGTTCGAGGTGATCCGCTTTTGCGGCAAGCAGCATACAATGAGGCGGCAGCGACAGCGTTTATTGATCTTCCTCGGACTAAACCTTTTTCGAGTGCTTTTCGGTAAATAACTGCGGCTTTTTCTTTGATAGGCGGTGAAACGTTGACATTGCCGGATAAACGGTCAAGTTCACCCATAGCTTGAGCGAGGTTTCGGTCGATGGATGAGTGTACTCTGCTGCGTATTTGCCATTTCCTCAGACGCCACATCTGCAGTCTTGTAGATAAGGGTAGTTTTCTTCCAAATGCATCTCTATCAATTTGACTAATAGTTGTGGATAATCCTTTATCATGAATTGAATACGATGTTGGCATGCCGACGCGGCTTCTCGACGCTTTCTCTTGTTGAGTGAAAGCGCGCCATTCAGGTCCCTTATCTAACATCTGCTCATATAAAACGAGACCGCAGTCGCCGCAGATAGTTTCGCCAGTGTCATAATCGTGAACAAGATTTATACTTGCACATTCAGGGCACTTATCAGCTAAGCGCTGAGGCGTTTTAGGGACTTCTTTGATTATATTAACTTGGGTTATTCTCATTTTTTCAACTCAATTCATTTGCCCAGAATCGTCACGTAGTCATAAAATCCCCTCTTCAGGACATAAAAAATGATAATGCGATCCGCGCAATCTATCTAAAGATGTGACGTAGTTATTATATATGATATTGCTTTTTTGACAATTATATGGGAAAAATGAAGAATTATCAAGAAACTGCAGTTTTGGATTTAGGATATTCAAATTTAAACCCTCTTACCAATAGCCAGTCTACAAAAGGATAAATCCAATCTCAACGATAACAAACCATAGAAAACATCACCGGATATGAAATTATGGACTTAACAACCGAGCTCAGGAACCTTCAGGGCAAGCGTTTGACAACCCTTTACCAAAACAAACCCTTCGAAATTACCCAAGTTTCCAATAACCAAATAATTCTTAAAACCTCAACAGAACCACAACATCCCATACCTCTCAAAGAAATAGCATCCGCATGGAACCATTTGAAGAAAAAGAAAAAAATGACTAGTTCAGAAGTTCGAGATTTAGGGAACTCGGAAGTTAACCCTGCTTATATTGTGGCCATTCTTGCTAGCCTGCCCGGAGTAACACACAGCCTTGCGCCAATCATTCTTAACCTTAAAGATAAATGAGCACTAACGAATAGGCAAGTCCCAAATTTCTTTATTCTAAACCTCTTACTTTTCGCTAATATCGTTATGAGAAGATACCACTTTGAAGCCAGAAGGGGCGCCGAAAGAAAAATGAAGCTTGCCAACTGCGGCTAACTCAACGGTTATGGTAGGAAGATACCCTTAAGTGGGGAAGGGGAAAATTATAGCTTTTTACCGGTTGTTGCTACAGCGTGTAACAACATCATCTTATATCAAAACCAGCTGTAATTGGTTGCTTAGACGAGATGCCCCCAAGTTGGGATGGTTTGGCTGCTAACAAAGATAAGCCGGTTCCCCTCCCTTTTGTCTTATCGATGTTAGTATATGGCTAAGCCAGCTTAACTCTACTTTTTCCCTTTTCCAAATCAAAATAATGTTTTGATCATATTAATGGTAGGAAATATTTCGAGTTAGATCTATAAATCCTGTGGATCGCTGAATTGACATTAAGGATATAACTGGAGGGGCATAGTGTGCAGGTTATTGAATTCAGAGGGGAAAATATAGTGGCTCAAAATGAAAAGATAGAGAGAAGAGATAGAAGTTATCGGATTGATATTGGCGCCTATGGTAGTATAGGTATTGAAGCACCAACAAAGGAAGAGTGTTTGGAGCTCTTCAATGAAGTGACAAGCACTAAACGAAAACAAAGCATCGACGAAGCAATACGATAATCCTATATAGTGTATACTAATGGCGGTTTCTTGTGCAGTAAATAAATTGAAAACTACTTTCAGTAATCGTTATGAATTTGTAGGCTCAATTAGAAGCTAAATAGTTAAAATATTGAATAGACTTTTTGCAAGCCTCAGTTATTCGTCCCAGCCAATTACAAAGTCTATACAATCCCCTGCCTAAATTGCCAGAGGCGGGAAGTTCAACCTCTTGGCTTTGATTATTAAGAAGTCTTAGCTCCTTGGAGGGACAGCCCTGAAATTTTGTTGTTATTGCCTGATGTAACCACTAACGTTTAAGATATTGGCTTCCTCAAGATTTACAGTGTAAACGGAGTTGCAGTAAAGCGGTAAAAAGTTCTACCGTTTAAACATCTTCTTTGTGGAGGTGAAAACTTTTCGAAGCGCACTTTTTAATATTGGGTTTGCAATGGCGATGATTGGCAGCATAATTTTGATAATAGCCGGAGGTTTGGCCGCACTAGGGATATTTCTTTTGATTTTCTATCCATTATATTCAATTGGTGCATTTACTTGGGGTATTATTATGGTTGTTTTGGGATTTTTAGGAGCAGCAGCTGCCCCATTCTGTAACAGGCTTCTCCCCGCACTTTGGCTAATTTTCCTTGCAATAATAGCTAGTCTACTGGGAGCATGGTATATAGGCTGGCTCATCGCTATCGGAGCAATCCTTGGACTTTTAGGAAAAAAATAAATCACTAAAAAGTCTATTTTTCTTCATCAATTTTTTTTGAATCTTTACTACAAGCGACCGCAGTACGTATCTAAACATTTCATAGTTATAGACCACTTTAGGATTTTTTTCAATCTTCCCCATAAACAATATGGTAATGACCAAACCAAACGGTTTTAATTGATTTCTACCGCAAACGATAAACCCCTCGCAACCAGCAAACAGGCTAAAGAGGCCACGTTTGATGAGTAACGCCGCAGACATCGCAAAGGTTTCAGCAAAAGGCGGATTTAACGTCCTTTGGGGTCTTGTTCTCTCATCGATTATTTCAGCTGTCGGCGTAATCTTCATCGCTCGCCTACTTGGACCGGACGCTTATGGTCTATACACTATCGCCTTAACTGCTCCAAATTTGATAATAATTTTCAGAGATTGGGGCATGACCTACGCGATGATACGTTTCACCGCTAAGTATCGCGCCGAGGGTCGGATCGATGAAGTTAGAAGTGTTCTGTTTTCGGGCTTGATTTTTGAGTTAGCATCAGGTTTAGTGCTTTGCATAGTATCTGTGGGTCTGTCCAATTATTTGGCGGGCACTGTTTTTAATCGCCCAACTTTAGCGCCGATAATGCAAATTGCGTCTTTCTATATTTTGGCCAGTGCAGTTGTTAGTGCTGTCTCAGCTGCTTTTACGGGCTTAGAGCGTATGGCACTAAACAGTGTTATGACTATTTGTCAATCAATCATTAAGACGGTCCTAATCATTTTGCTTGTTCTCTTGGGTTTCAGTACTTCCGGGGCAGTCATAGGTTTGACTACTGCAACTTTCCTGGCTGGATTGATTGGCGTAACCTTTCTGTTAGTGATCTATAAGTCGCTGCCAAAACCATTCAGCTTTAAACTTGAAATCAAAGAATATCTAAAAGAGATGCTCCGCTACGGCATCCCCCTCTCTTTAGCTGTTTTAGTCGCCAGCTTTATGGCACAATACTACGCGTTTTTGTTGCCAATTTATTATGTTTCAGATAACGCCATGATCGGTAATTATGGCATAGCACAGACATTTATTGTCCTAATCGGCTTCTTCTCAACTCCAATAACAACCATGATGTTTCCAGCCTTCTCGAAACTTGACTACCAAAAAGACAAAGAGACGCTAAAACAGGTTTACCAGTTCTCTGTCAAGTACGCTTCTCTTCTTGTAGTGCCGGTGGTAGCATTGATAATGGCGTTAGCTCTACCTGGAGTGAGCGTGCTCTTTGGCAGCACCTATGCCGATGCACCATTGTTTTTGGCGTTGCTCGCAATAGGCTACTCTTACACAGCTTTTGGAAACCTGAGCACATATAACCTGATTAACAGTCAAGGCCACACAAGATTCATCCTAAAAACAACCATTCTAACAGCATGCATAGGTATTCCCGTCGGTTCAGTACTTGTTCTCCAATTCGGCGTCATAGGATTAATCATAACCTCACTAATCGAGGGGCTTCCTAGTCTGGTTATTTCTCTTTATTGGATAAGAAAACGCTATGGTGTAACAGTGGATTGGTTCTCATCAGCAATGATCCTCCTCTCATCTGCTATCGCTGCGGCTTTAGCATATTCAGCGATTTCTGTTCTGCCTTTTAGCAGTTGGGTGGAACTTTTGATAGGGTTAGTTATTTTTGTTCCAACTTTAGCCGTATGTTTGGTGTTAACGCGAGCTATTACCAAGTCCGACCTCAATAATTTGAGATCTATGGTTAATGGAATGGGTGTAATCGGTCAGAGAATCGCTAAGTTCATAGGAATTATTGAAAAAATAATGTCCATTCTGCGACTTTGAGTTCGCTTTATTCCTTTTTTAGTTAAAAAAGGCAAGGCTTATGGATTGTCTCGAATCGATGTAGCAATTTCTTATATCTACACCTTTCATACTTTTATTTGAGGTATTTTTTTATGAAAAAAATCTTGATTATGTTAGAAAAAGGCGTAGAGGACTCAGAGTTCATTTATCCTTACTACCGCTTTCAAGAAGAGGGCTATAAAATGGACATTGTTGCTCCAAAAGCTAAGACAGAATACATAGGCAAACGAGGTGGGTCCTTTTTCTCAGAGTACTCACCAGACGATGTCAAGGTAGACAGATGACGACGCGGTAATTATTCCGGGCGGCCAAGCACCTGATCGCATGCGTATCCATCGAAACTTGGTGGAAATAGTAAAGGAAGCAAATAGTAAAGGCAAAGTAATCGCTGCAGTTTGTCATGGACCTCAAATGCTTATTGAAGCAGACATTGTTCGAGGGAAAACCGCTACAAGTTGGCCTTCAGTTAGACAGATTTGAGAAATGCAGGGTGCAAAAGTCGTTGATGAACCTGCTGTAGTTGATGGTAATCTTGTTACTTCTCGTTCGCCTAATGATTTGCCTGAGTTTTGTAAAGCAATAATTAGGCTTTTGGGCTCTAAAGAGGAAAATAAAATACCTTAGGCAGTTCTTTATTTTTCTGCGATTAACTCTATAACCTCTTCGTCGGTCAAATCATACCAATACACAGTCCTCATAGGCTTCCGCAACAGCAAATAATTCACCGCTTCTAATGTTAGGGCACACGATTTCATCGACCTCAGGCACAAGCAACTCCAATAGCACCCAACGAAGCCGTTGGAACTGCAACAACTATTTTTTTAGGGACTTTCTCCTTCACCGATCTAATCGCCACAAGCATCGTGTAGCGCGCGCGCTGCACCAAAACCTGCTTCGGGACTCCAAGGAATATCTGAACTTTCCGCAGCCACTATTACATCCATTGGAACAGCTATCTCTATGGCAATTACATAGCCGACTTGGTCTCCACCAGCAGGGAACCGCTAAAACAATAACTTCAGGGCTTACATGCGGCATACTCCTTAAGCTCGTCAGCTAAAACATTGCCAGCCTCAAACCTGTCCCTAAAAACGGATGTTCTGATCTCTATAAGCTGAATTCTCAACTATCTTAGCATTCACAGCTTATCACGCGTTATTACTTGATTTTATTGGCAAAAGGAAAGGAAATGCTGTTTATGAGTTGGGTTTGTTCTGGTTGAGGCTTAGACGGTTGCGGTTCCGGTTTTGGATTAGGTTCGGGCTCTGGTTCCGGATTTGGCTGTGGCGGATATGGCGTAGGTGGCTCTTCAAATTGAAGATATTCTTGAAACATTTTCATGATTAAACACCTCACAAATACTTGATATTGGGCAAGTAATTAGGATAATTTCTGTGTTTCATATGAACACCCGAAGGTTCGCTCTTAAAGAATTGTGAGTGCTCGTTGTTGCCACTACTTCACGTACACAAAAGATATAATAATTCTTAAGCAAAAAAGCACTTGGAGCTTACACTACAGATGCCCAAATCAGTAATAATAATCGGTGCAGGCCTTGCAGGTTTAGCCACAGGCTGCTATGCTCAAATGAACGGTTACAAAACCAAGATTTTTGAAATGCAAGACAAACCCGGCGGCGTATGCGTCTCATGGAAACGCAAAGGCTACACTTTCGACTATGCAGTACACAATGTTTTTGGCGTCACACCAAACTCTGTGAACAACGATATGTGGCAGGAACTCGGTGCACTCAAAGGGCTTGAAGCTTACAGTTTTAAAGAGTTTGTCCAAGTCGAAGACCCAAACGGCAAAGTCTTCACGGTTCACACTAACCTTCACAAACTTGAAAAACACATGGAAGAACTTGCTCCACACAGACAAAAAACTCATAGAAGAATACATCAAGCAGCCAGACGATTCAGCGGCTACGACCTATTCGCTGCAATTTCAGGAGGAATAGGCACCAAACTAAAGATGCTTCCGCTTACTTGGGTTCTTTAATGAAGTACAGCAAAATAACCCTCAAAGACTTCTCAGAACAATTCAGTGACCCATTCCTCCGCAAAGCGATTGCAACAATACAATATGATATTCCAGAGGTCCCAGTGGTAATTACCCTGATATTCTTAGCAACCTTAAACAAGGGTGACGGCGGATGGCCAATCGGAGGCTCAATGGCGCTTTCAAAAAACATCGAAAACGATATCTTAGAACTCGGCGGCGAAGTCACTTACCGTCAAAAGTCGCAAAAATAATTGTTAGAGACAGCAAAGCTGTTGGTGTTCACTTGCAGGATGGCTCCGAGCATTTTGCTGAATTGGTTGTTTCTGCGGCAGACGGTTACTCCACGATATACAGGATGCTCGAAGGAAAATACGTGAATCGAACCATCGAAGCCTACTACAAAGCGTACCCTAAAACTCAGCCATTCGGCCTCGAAGTCTGGTATGGTAGTCTCCCATGAATTCTCAAGCTGAACCGCATGCCATAGTGCATTTTCTCGAGAAGACCCATTACCGTAGAAGACGTTGCACGAGATAGGCTTGATGTTGAAATCTTCAATTTTGACCCCTCACTTGCGCCTAAAGGCAAAACTGTGGTTAAAGTGGTTTTGGATTCCAACTATGATTACTGGAAAGCACTGGACGCAGAAAAGTATCGGGCTAGAAAAACAGAAAGTCGCAGATTTGATAGCTGAAGCAACTGGAGAAACGGTTTGCTGGATTCCAAAGCCACATAGAAGCCATCGATGTAGTAACACCTATTTCTGCTGAGCATTGGACCGGAGTCTTTCGAGGCTGCCAAGCGTGGGGTGCACCTAAAGAATACCAAAAAGAAGTTACCAAAAACGGAGTAAGCAAAACCTTGCCCGGACTGCAGAATTTCTATATGGTTGGGCAGTGGGCAGGCGGAACAATCGGATTAAACACGGTCTGTTTGATGGGACGCAACCTCATCCGAGACCTCTGCAAGGTGGATGGTAAAAGGTTTGAGGCTACCACCCAATCCTAATGCAATCCCAGAAAAACTATTCGGGATTAAGCAGCCTCTTTAAACGTTGAATTTGTCCTTCACGGTCACTGGGTTGCTGATTCCACAAACTCCGATATTCCCTGAACTGCTCCCCATCTATTTTACCCTGCTTCTGTAACTCACCAAGCAGCCTCATAAAGCCCTGAAGCTCCAACTGCTCATTAGACACCTCATGCCCAACAGTTCTGCCGCTTGATATGGTAACTCCGATGGGTTCACTGTCTGGCGGCGAATAAGTTTGATACAAGAAAAGGGCAAAGTAAGTGGGGTCCCAAGTCTTAGTGATGGGCAAGCTATTCTTTGCTTTTATCAATTCAGTGGTGAAGTGTTCATATTCTTGTCCAGGTGAGAAATATTTTGTTTGCCCACTTACTCCTTCAACGACTCGGTTAACGAAGTGTCGCAAATGCTGGTTACTAAAGATAGGCAAGACTGTTCCATGTTCATAGTTGAAGCAGAAAATGATTTCTTTGGCAAGCTGCTTGTCTGGTGCAATGCCGCCTATTCTTTCCCATGGTGCATCAACTTTTTCTGCCAATGACTTTCGTTCATCTACTGCGATGCGTAGCAAGTTTTTGAATTCCTTGAGTTGCAATCTGGCGTTGCGATAGACGTTGGAGCTGTTAGGGGTTGCGTAACGTAGTGGTTTAAGATAGCCTTCGATGAGATGGAAGAATTGGCCTGTTTCATCAGGGTTCACTTTGAACAGTTTATCGGCGTCTAGCCACTCGATTTCTCGGAGGTTTTCAGTGAATGGATACTTTGCTCTGAGCTCTTTGAGGTATGTAAGTGCTTTGTTGGCGTCTGCACGAGCGACCCCAACTTTGTCGTAAGCATTCACTTTCTCGATGACTGTACTTCGAAACATTTCCACCACAACATTAAGCATTCATAAAAGAGGCGGGTATAACGGTTAAACTTTCCCGCCGCTAATTTTTCAGCTTCGCATTTGCAATTCTTTGAATCAGTTTTGGGGTGTCCCGTTTTTCTATACAGTAGCTGTTGGTGGGTCTTTTTTTTGACGAGTTTTTAGCCAACAACACGGCAGCGATTGGAAGAATTCTCAGGCTATCTTAACTTTGCCTTGATAGACTTGTCTAAGTCTTGTGATATATTCGTCTCTTTTGGTCATATGATAGGTTTGAGCGCCAGAATCGGAAAGTATTTGCATTTCGAAATCTGGGGTAACTGAGTACCCTTCGCTGTCTGATCTGTTAACTATTTTTATTGTAATTTCGCGGATTGATGCGTTAGGGATTATTAGACAGCCTTGTGTCTGAGCTAATATCAAAGATGGTGACGATGCGAGGTATCTCTGTTGATATGGATAAATTGGCAAATCGTTAGAGTTGCTTTTGGCTAACTGGCGAGAGATGTTTGTGATTTCTTTTAGCATATCTTTTGTCATTGGCGCAAAAATTAGTTGATTGTTTGTTAGGATGCCTGTATAGTACTCTTCGTTACCGAACCGCTTTGCTTTAGTGGCTATGATGAAGCCCAGAATCTGCTCGGTAGTTGGTTGTAGATTTTGTGTTTGTATTTTTGGCGACCCAGGACTAAATGAAGGCGGTGGCGGGGGTAGTGGCTGATTGATGGGTGATTGCTGCTTTCGGGGTGTTCCACAATTACCACAGAAGTTGGCGTTTAGGTTAAGGGGTTGTCCACAGTTCTCGCAGTAGGGCATGATAGGATCTAGCCAACGTTAGGTTGTGTACGTTTAAAAGACTTTCTTTAAGGTCATATCTATCAGGGAGTTTGCCACTTAAAAGTAAGGGAGGGCTAATTATTAAATTGCCCGATATAGCATAACTGTATTGGGTTAGGCATATGAAGAAGCAATTGTTTATTTCGGGGCCTATCATCGGTATGGAAAAGCAGCAGGACTACCGCATAGTAGTCACTGAAGTCGCCACAAAACTGGGCTTTAACATCATTGACCCATGGAAGAGGGAACGCGTCATCTATAATGGCACCGAGGAGTGCTGGTGGGATAAAGTGCCGACGTTTGATTTTGTTCAGCGTGACCTCGACGACGCCGACCTTTGCGATGTAATGGTTGTGTATTTGCCGATTCTCTCTGCGGGGGCATGTATGGAGATGTTCTATGCTAAACGCAAAGGCAAAAAAGTCATCGTTGTTTCGCAACTGCCCTGCCTGAGCCCGTGGATAGTATTCCACTCAGACATGATAATCAAGAGTTTTAGCGAATTAGAAGAGGCTTTGAGGAAATTCATTTAGTTCCTTGAAAAAGCCTATATTTACCGAAAAATAGCAAAGAGAACATTTACGGTGAAACAGTGGACGCTCTTAACCATCATCTTGATTGCTGTCGGCTTAGCGATGGATGCTTTTGCGGTTTCAATAGCAAACGGCATGACTATAACTAGCAATCGGCGAAAAGCTGCTTTGCTAACGGCGACAGCGTTTGGGGGCTTCCAGATGCTGATGCCCGTAATCGGGTATGCGGCAGGTCTTAGCCTCGAAGTCATCATCTCAGGTGTGGACCATTGGGTAGCTTTTGGTCTCCTCACATTTATCGGCGCCAAAATGCTCTATGACGGCGTAAAGAAAGAGAAACCGGAAAATGGACCTACAAACCTCAAATTGCGTACCTTGTTGATTTTGGCGGTTGCAACAAGCATCGACGCCCTAATGGTGGGCCTTAGCTTAGCGTTCCTGCAGACGTCCATTTTCGAACCCATAATCGCGATTGGGGCGGTAACGTTTGCGCTTTCGTTCGTCGGCTTCTACTTTGGCTGTGGACTTGGCAAACGTTTCGGACATAGAATAAAAATCGTAGGTGGCGTTGTGTTGATTCTTATTGGTTTGCGGATTCTGTTGGAACATTTGCTCGCTTAGGTTTCTGCTTTTTTGCGGGTTTGAATTCTTCTCTCATCTGCATTTGTCTGCGTTTGCGGTTGTAGCCTAATGAGAAGTCATGGGTGGCATCTCGGATTTTCCGGAGCAGTAGCATCATGCGGCTGTTTTTGTCAAAGACTTTGGGTGCCGGGTCGTTTGGGTAGATAGATTTCTTCACGTTCCTTGGCTAATCCAATCAACGGAAACTTTAGCCCCAGTGACTGCAAGTGCCGCTTTGGCTGCGTTTACTTGTCCGGGTCCGCCGTCAATCATCACCAAGATCAGGCAGCTGGGTTTTTCTCTTCAACCTGTCGTTTATAGCGGCGAGACACAACTTCGTTGACTGCGGCAAAGTCATCTTGTCCTACAAAGGTTTTGATTTTGAATTTGCGATAGTTCTTCTTGTCGGGCTTCGCATCTTTAAAGACCACCATGCCTGAAACGACGTGTTCTGTGCCCAAGTTGGAGATGTCAAAGCATTCGATTATGCGTGGCAGCGCGGGCAGGTTGAGGTTAAACTGCAAGTCCACAAGTGCGCTGTCGAATTCTAGGGTTGATTCTAGATTTTTCTCCGCCAACTGAATCAGCGCCAGTTTATCCGCCTTTCTGGGAATAGTTAATGATACTGGTGCAAGCCTCTTTGTTGAGAGGAATTCTTCAAGCGCCTTTTTCTCTTCGGGTTCTTGCCAGCAGGGCTTGTTGAGTAGGATTTCGCGGGGAATCTGATTGGTGCTGTAGAATGCTTTGAGGAATTCCTGTTCAACATGTGGTTGCAAGTCAACACTGAACTCTTTTTTACCCAGCAATACGCCTTTGCGACTCCCATCTGCAAAGCCAGCATTTTCTCGCCTACTCGCCTAAAAACCATAACGTCTTGGTCAAAGCGGCGTTCATTATCCACAATTTGGCGTTCAGTGAGAAGCCTAATCGAGGCAATTTGGTTGCGCAGATCAAGGGCTTCTTCAAATTTTTGGTTCGTTGAAGCATCTTGCATTTGAGTGTTTAAGCTGCTGTATTGTTTGCTCGTAGTTGCCGTTTAGAAAAGAACGGGCTTGTTTGACTTGGTTTTTATATTGTTCGGCTGATACGTTGCCGACGCATGGGGCAGTGCATAGTGTGGATGTGATAGTTTAGGCAGGCGCGTTTATGCATGTTCTTGCAGGTCCGGAGCTTGAAGACTCGAACAACGAGCACGTTGCAGGTCTTGGCGTGTGAAGCCTTCGGTGTAGGGTCCAAACGATTCGAGTTTCCGTGAGACTTTGCGGCTGGTCAGAACCCGCGGATATGGTTCTCTTGTTAGGGAGATGTAGGCGTAGCTTTTGGCGTCTTTTAGGTCAATGTTGTATTTGGGGGTGTGCTGCTTGATGAGTTTGTTTTCTAAGAGCAGGGCTTCGACTTCAGTTGTTGACAACTATCCAGTCGATGCTTCGAATATGCATGACGAGCTGCCGTGTTTTGGCTGGATGGTCATTGGTTAAAAAGTAGCTTTTAACCGTCGAGCGGAGGTTTTTAGCTTTGCCGACATAGATAATTTCGCCTGCTTCATCTCGGTACAGGTAGACGCCGGGGTCAGTTGGGATTTCGCTAGCTTTTGAAGTCTTCGGGTCCATTTATTTGGATCATGCAGGCTGCTTCACTGCTATTGCTTCTTGGGGTTTGTGGTTAAGTATCTTTTCTAAGAAGTGCCCAGTGTAGCTTCGCGGTTCTTTTGCGACTTCTTCTGGTGTGCCTTGTGCAAGGAGTTCTCCGCCTGCTGCTCCTCCTTCTGGACCTAAATCGACAAGGTAATCGCAGCTTTTGATTACGTCGAGGTTGTGTTCGATGATGTAGACAGTGTTGCCGTTGTCCACAAGGCGATTGAGACTCTGATTAGGCGTTTCGTGTCGTCAAAGTGTAAGCCAGTGGTGGGTTCGTCAAGCATGTAAACGACGTGTCCTGTTTTGTGTTTGCTGAGTTCACGGGTGATTTTGATGCGTTGGCTTTCTCCGCCTGAGAGTGTGAGTTGAGCTTTGCCCCAGTTTAATGTAGCCTAAACCGACATCCAGCAGCGTCTGAAGTTTACGTGCAACCCGTGGCGTGTTCTCAAAGAATTTAGCTGCTTCCTCCACAGTCATGTCGAGGACTTCAGCGATGTTTTTGCCCTTGTAGAGCACGCGAGAGGGTTTCTTTGTTGTAGCGTTTGCCTTTGCATTCGCTACATTGCACATAAACGTCTGGCAGGAAGTTCATTTCTATGCGTAGAACTCCGTCGCCTTGGCAGGTTTCGCATCTGCCGCCTTTGACGTTGAAGCTGAATCGGCCTTCTTTGTAGCCGCGTGCTTTGGCTTCTTTGGTGGAAGCGAAGATTTTGCGGATTTCATCGAAGAGTTTAGTGTAGGTGGCGGGGTTGCTTCGGGGTGTTCTGCCGATTGGGTCTTGGTCAATAACTATGACGTTGCGGACAACTTCTGGGTACTTCGAGGCTGTCATGTTTGCCGATTTTGTCTACTTGTTCTCCGAACATTTGGCGTAGTGCAGGTATAACTGTTAGGTTCATCAGTGTGCTTTTGCCTGAGCCTGAAACGCCTGTGACTCCGCAGAGTACTCCCAGTGGCAGTTGGAGGTTGAGTTGTTTGAGGTTGTTTTCTTTGCGCCTTTGACGTTGATGTAGCCGACGGGTTTGCGGCGTTCCGAGGGCACCTCAATTTTGAGTTCGCCTGAGAGGTATTTGCCTGTGAGGCTGCGTGTGTTAGCCATTACTTCTTGTGGTGAGCCTTCTGCGACGATGTGCCCGCCATGGACTCCTGCGCCTGGTCCCATGTCAACAATGTAGTCAGCATGGCGCATCGTGTCTTCGTCGTGTTCTACTACGATTAGGGTGTTGCCTAAGTCGCGGAGCCGTGCAAATGTGCTGATGAGTTTGGCGTTGTCTCGTTGGTGCAAGCCGATGCTGGGTTCGTCAAGAATGTAGAGGACGCCCATGAGGTTGCTGCCGATTTGCGTGGCCAACCGGATACGTTGTGCTTCTCCTCCTGAAAGCGTTTTTGCGGCACGTGAAAGTGAGAGGTAGCCTAAGCCGACGTTTTTGAGGAAACCCAAGCCGCTCGTTGATTTCTTTTAGCACCTGCTTGGCAATCGAGAGTTCTTTCTCGTTGAGTTTAGGTGGTAGGTCTCGGAAGAAATCCACCGCTTCTTCGATGGATAGGTCGGTGGCGTCAATGATGCTTTTATCCAAGAATTTGCACCGCCAAAACGACAGGCTGCAGTTTTTTGCCGTTGCAGGCTGTTGCAGGGACGTGCAGTCATGAATTTTTCTATGTCTTCTTTGCGCCATTCACTTTCAGTTTGGCGATAAAGCCGCATTGTTTGCGGGATGACGCCTTCCCAGCCTTCACGCATCCACATGTTAGCGCCATTGGACCAGTTGCCGTTAATGGGTTCACGGTCGCCGTAAAGAAGCACTTGTAGTTGCTCTTCGGTAAAGTCTTTGATTGGAGTGAAAACATCAAAGCCGTGTTTTTTGCCTACAGTGGCAAGTTGCTGTGCTCGCCAGCTGAGATCCATTGTGCCGTAAACTGCCAATGCGCCATCCATGATGGATAGGTTTTTGTCGGGAATGACTTTGTCTGCGGTGACTTCGGTGATTTCCCCTAAGCCGTGGCAGGTTGGGCATGCTCCGAATGGTGAGTTGAAGCTGAACATGCGGGGTTCAAGGCTTTCGAAGACGATTTCAGGGTGGTTGGGGCATGCACCAAAGGTGCTGTACATTGTTTCGCCTTCGAAGCGTTCGAGTTCCTTCTTTTTGTCAGCGTCTGAGTCTTGCGGCGTCGATCACTATCATGGTGCCTTTGCCTGTTTTGAGTGCGCCTTCGACAGCTTCGGCGATTCGGGAGCGTTCCTCATCTGAGATGATGACTGTGTCAATTACTGCTTCAATCCAGTGCTTCTCGTAACGTACAAGTTTGACTTCTTCTTTGATTGTGGTCGGTTTCGTAGATTTTTTGGTCAACCCGAATTTTTGTGTAGCCTTCTTTTTTGAGGTCGTCAAAAATCTGTTCATGTGTGCCTTTCATGCCTCGTATGATTGGGGCAAGGAACACGAGCGTTTTGCCTTTGTCAGCCATGATGAGGCTGGTGATGTTTTCGGGGCTTTGGGGGTGAATGAGCTGCCGCATTTGGGGCAGTGATGTGTGCCGATACGGGCGAAAAGTAGTCTTAGATAATCGTAGATTTCTGTGACGGTGCCGACGGTTGAGCGGGGGTTTTTGCTTGTACTCTTCTGCTCAATCGATATGGCTGGGGATAAGCCTTCGATAGAGTCCACATCGGGTTTATCCATTAAACCCAAAAATTGGCGTGCATACGCAGATAGACTTTCCACATAGCGGCGTTGGCCTTCAGCGTAGATAGTATCAAACGCTAAAGTGGATTTTCCTGAGCCGGAGAGCCCAGTAATCACTATCAACTTGTTACGGGGCAACTCTAAATCAATATTTTTCAGGTTATGTTCCCTTGCACCCTTAATCGAAATATTATCACTCATAACTCTTTATTCCCTCTCCGCTTCTATGCAGATTCTATTTTCTTTTAGCCTCCGAGATTAGAACTTTATTGCATCAAACCCCTAAATTTCTGGGTTTAACTGCTTCATTTTCCAGCTTATGAGCCAAAGACTTCTGCAGCTCAGCAATCGCGTCACGCAATTGGATGGCTTTTTCGAATTCCAGCTTTTCAGCGGCTTCCCTCATTTTAGCGTCTAACTCGATCATTTGACGCTGAATATCCGATTTAGCCAAGTGCTTTGTGCCCTTGATAGTGCTCTTCTTTAATTGAGACCGATTTGATGATGGTTGTTGGTGTGATGCCATGATTTCTCGTTATAGCGTTTCTGAAGGTTTCGGCGGTAATAGGTGATTTCCATGGCACGTTTGATTGATTTGGTTTGTACGTCAGCGTATAGGTATGACTTTGCCGTTGACGTTACGTGCTGCTCGCCCGATAGTTTGGATGAGACTGCGTTCGTCACGCAGGAAGCCTTCTTTGTCAGCATCTAAGATGAATATGGTGGCGACTTCTGGAATATCTAAGCCTTCGCGCAGGAGGTTAATGCCTACAAGGATGTCAAATTCGCCCACTCGGAGTTGCCGTATGAGTTCGATGCGGTCGAGGCTCTCGATTTCACTGTGCATATAGCGTACGCGGAAGCCTTCTTTAACGAGGTAATCGGCTAAGTCTTCAGCCATGCGCTTCGTCAAAGTTGTTACTAGGACGCGGTCGCCGCGTTCAATCGTTTTCTTAGCTTCAGCCATCAGATGCTGCATTTGCCCTTCGATCGGATGCGTCTCCACTTCTGGATCCAGAAGCCCTGTTGGTCGGGTGATTAATTCGACTGGTGGTCCACTCTTTTGGAGTTCATACTCAGCAGGGGTTGCGGAGACAAAGAGGGCTTTGCCCATTTTCCTCTCGAATTCGTCAAACTGCAAGGGACGGTTATCCAATGCGCTTGGGAGGCGGAAACCGAAGTCAACGAGGTTCTTTTTGCGTGCATAGTCACCGTTATACATGCCACGGGCTTGGGGAATGGTCTGGTGGCTTTCGTCGATAATGAGCAAGTAATCTTTGGGGAAATAATCGATCAACGTGAAAGGTGGCTTCGCCTGGTTTGCGTCCGTCGAAATGGCGACTGTAGTTTTCCATGCCAGCACAGAAGCCGACTTCCCGAATCATTTCTAAATCGTAGTTTGTGCGTTGTTTCAGCCGCTGTGCTTCAAGCGGTGGAAGATTGGGCAACCGTGCCTCAAGTTCCTGTTGAATGTGCTCAAGGGCGAGGGCATGCTTTTCTTCAGGGACAACGTATTGGCGTGCTGGGTAGAGGGTTAGTTTGTCGAGGCTGTTTTTAACGTTGCCCGTTATAGCGTGAACTTCTTTGATTTTGCTGATTGTGTTACCTGTTAGTTCGACGCGTAAAATGTCATTCTCATAGGAGGGCACTATATCTACTGTGTCGCCTCTTACTCGGAACCTGCCCGGCTCCAATACCATGTCGTTGCGTTCATACTGCATATCCACCAGCGAAGCGATGAGTTTCTGTCTGTTCATCTGTTGCGCCGACTTGGAGTTTCATGGCCATGGTGCGGAAGTCGTCAGGGTTGCCTAAGCTGTAGATGCAACTGATGGAAGCCACAATGATGGTGTCGTTGCGGCTTACTATGCTTGAGACGGCGTGCATACGCATTTTTTCTATTTCATCGTTAACTGACGAATCCTTTTCGATGTACATGTCCTGTGCTGGCAAATAGGATTCGGGTTGGTAATAATCGTAAAAGCTAATGAAGAATTCTACTCGATTATGAGGAAAGAATTCCTTTAATTCGCCATAGAGCTGAGCTGCCAAGGTTTTGTTATGCGCCAAAATCAAAGTAGGTTTCTGAAGCTTGTTAATCACGTTTGCCATAACAAAGTTTTGCCGCTGCCCGTTATGCCCAGTAGCGTCTGCTTTGTCTTTCGTTCTAAAGTTTTCGATTAGCTGCTCAACGGCGGTTTCCTGTCCTGGCGAGATTTTGTATGGCGATACAAGTTCGAATTGCACTCTAATCTACTTCCGATAAACGACAAATTGACCCAAGCATTTGGATTAATAAGTTTTTGCACCAAACAACGCAAATTCAGGCGGTACTTGCTTCTAGCAGAAATCGGTTGATGTAAAGTCATCTTTCATTTCTCCGTTTTACATGGGCAGCAAAGTCCTGCAGGTACACCGAATAGTAAAAGGTTCCGATAACAGATGCCTATCAAACCCCAAATCAAACTGCAACCCATACCCCCACCGCTGACAAACAACTAACGCCGCCCTTTCTGGTTCACTCATGCGTTTGTTTAGCCTATAAGAGATGGGGATAGAGTCGGGAGAGCACAAGCGCGAGTATAGTTGTCTAGGAAAATTAGGGTTTAGTTTTGATACATCCATTGGGTTCGTTCATTACATGCTAATGCAGACTGCTACCACCTATGCTGACAGCCAAAAAAGTCCGACCGCACAACAGCTGGATAATTCTGGTACAGCTTCTGAACTGAGGAACATGTCTATTTTTAATACCGGTCTCTTTATGAGGCGCCATGCATTCCACCGCTACTTCCATCACCATTTGAATCCCACATAATTCTAAAACCAGTAATCATTAGCCTGCTAACCAAGCGATGTCAACTGCCAGTTTTGTCGCCGCTGTTAAGGGGCTTTTTTAACTCTACAGTAACTACCGTTTGAAGACTTACAGCAATTGTGCACCTTTGCCGTCTTGATTTGCATCCATCTCGTATCGATACCAATCCCGAGAAAGTGCATGTCCTGATAACCGTTGGGAGAATATTCGTCGTATGCCCAAAGAATACACCATCAGCGTCTTGGAACCATGCAGCCATTTCTGATTAGTTCCACTGCTGTCCAAGGATCGTTGGAGTCAGCCTTAAATCTATATGCCAAGTAAAAGTTTGCGTTATCATGTTTCATCCAAACATCTGCAGTGCTCTATTACCGAAGATTGAAGCATTGAGTATTTGGCCTGAATCATCCCATTCGTTTCCGATCAACCCCATCAATCTGTCATCAGTACACCGGTGAACCCATATAAGCAATGAATTCGGCTTGCCCAGCTCCAAGATGCAACCCACGCCAATGGAGACAACCAACAACTAATGACACGAGAAGAACAACTTTGACGGATTTTTCAAAGCATTCGCGAAAAAGTTACCTCACGTGGAAATTTGACACTTATGCCGAAAGCTAAAGACCTTGAATTTTTTTTCGCTTTGCCTTCAACCGATAGAACTGCTCAACCTTCAGACCAAATGCTGCCAGTGAAGCAGCAAACAACCTACTGCTAATAGGAAACAAAAAGTTGCTTGCAAATTAGAAAGAAAGAAAAAGTTTAGTTAACGGTCATTTTGCCGAATTTGCCGACGTTGAGCTGAATTTCGCCTTTGAAGCTGGTGACATATCCATTTTCGATTTTAATGTTGTCGCCCACATTGACCTGATCAGCTTGCTCGTTCCAAAGGGTCAATTTTATGCTGCCAGTCTCATCAGCAATAACAGCATCAACTATTCGATAAGTTTCATCTTTGAATTTAGATTTGACTTCACGGGCATCGCCTTTCTCGACGACTTTAGCTTCAACACTAACCCGCTTCATTCCATCATTGAGGTCTTTAATATCAGTCAATTTACTTCACTTCGAACTGTTCGCTTAACGCTTTTCCTCTTTCAATGATATAAATCTTGCTAACTAAACAGTTGAAGACAAAAAAATTGATAAGAAAAAGATGGATCGGCTAAACAAAGCCGATGAAGAGGAACAGTACCAGAAGGGTGACACCGACGCTTACCGCAGCGATTAGCAGGCATTTCATGGTTGTGTATTCTGGTTGTAGTTCCTTGACTATCAAAGCAGCTAAACCTGCTAGCCAGATGTAGGATACTATGAACATGCCTGTTAAGATTGCTTTGAATGCTGCCATCGATGCACTGATGCTAGTTATGGCGGCTGCTGATTCTGCTACTGGTAGAGTTAATGCGGCTGGGTAGTTGAGTGATCCAAATGTGTCATAGACTACACCCAATGCTGCGTCGTATGGATAGTAGAGCGCAGGCAGGGTTAATGTTGCGATGACATTTACTAGTGCGCGGATAACCATTACGATTAAGGCGAAGCCTGCTGCAATGAATATTGGCTTCCATGTAACGGTGCTTTTTAGTACTTTGAACATTACAAATATCATGCCTGTTAGGATGAGCCATGATGCGAGGAATTGCAAAGAGAATTGAAGCAGGAAGGTATAGAGGAATCCGCTTGCGTTTGCTATGAGTGGCTGTACGTATTCGCCTCGGAAGAACAATGCGCCGATGCGGACTGTTATGTCTTGGCTGCTGGGGTAGGTTAGTTGGAGTGTTAGTGAAGTGATGTTTTGCCATGTTGGGTTACCTGAGGCTATCCAATCAGTTGCGTTTGGTCCCAATGGAATGGTTAGGTTGCCCCATTGGTTGATTGCATCTGCACTAGATAGTGTGCCTGTTAAGTCATAGGTGTAGTAGTTAGCATCGCCTAGTGAGTAGAGTGTTAAAGTTGCGCTTGAAGGTGCTGACTGTGGCTCTACAAGTTTCATGGTTATGGAGAGATTTTGGAAGCCGTTTGCTGTGCAGTCAACGTTTGATGTGTTTGTTAGGGCTACAAGGAAGGTGTTGGTGTTGTTGGCTTGTATCTGCATGCTATTGTTGCCAAATAATGAGAGGTATTGATTATAATCTGCGAGAAATACTGTGTTGTTGAAGTAATCGTTAAAGTTATTCGTTAAAGCTACATTTGGGTCGCTTTGCCAGTATGTGGCGTTGTTATAGTCCTGCATTGCACCAGCTACTGGCGAGGTGGTTTCAATGTGGACCTTACTGAATTGAGAAGCTTCATAGCCTAACTGTAGACCCATGAATAAGACGAGGATTACGATTACGCCTAGATATTTTGGGTTGGTGATTATGTTTTTGAATGCTTTTTTTGGTGCATATATGACTTGGAGGATGTCGTTGAGAAACAATTCTTTTTTCTCCTTTGGTATGTGAAGAATTTGCACGGACTTATTAAGTGTTTACCACTGCAGTAAGGTGGCAACCTCTCTCTTTTATTTAAAGTAAGGTTAACCGTAGTTGCAAACATTTGTAAACTTGTGGGCTTCCGATTAACCAAAGTTTACATTGAAGTCAAGCTAACGCTTCCTAAACTAACACTGGTGCTACTATTTTGTTCCTGACAGGTTATTAGAAATCAATTTCGTCCGTCATTTCATTATTTTGTTTCTTTTTGAATAGAAAAGTGGCAACTATTATGATTACAAAAAAACCGATAGTGACTATTATCCATGGAAAATTGGGTGTGCTAGTTGCATAAAATTCATTGGGGTTAATTGAAGCAGTCGGTGTTGGGGTAGGTTTGGTTGTTTGGATAGGTGTGGGTACTTGTGTTTGTCTTGGTGAAGGACTAGGCGTAAGTGAATGATCTGTAGGGGTGGGTACGGTGGTGGGGTTAATTGGTTGAGGAGTGGGGGCTTGGGTTTGTGTGGGCATTGGGGAGGGTATTGGGGTTGGGGAAGCTGTTGGTGTTGGAGTCGGGGTTGGTGTTGGAGTGGGTGTTGGGCTTGGAGTTGGTGTCGGAGTAGCGGTTGGTGTTGGCGTTGGGGTCGGCGTGGGTGTTGGGGACGGTGTGGGACTTGGAGTTGGTGAAGGCGTAACCGTTGGGGTTGGAGATGGGGTGGGTGTAGGGGTAGGCATGGGTATTATTACTGTCGGACCTGAAAGTTGATTTGGCCAACCATACCAGATTGTTTGTCCATAACCGCTAGTGAACATAAAGTAATATGTATGAACGCTCGAAACAAGAGTTGTTGAATAACGGTAGATACCCATTGATGGAATGCCATTGTAGACAGTCATCAAATGAGGTGTGTTATCGATAATAGCGTATGCTGCCATGGGCTTCATTCCATTTGGGTCGTAGTAAGTAACATCATAGGTGAAAATTGTTGAAGTATTTCCTGATGTTGGGCTGACGTAACCGTTCGTTAATATAAGACCTGGAATTGGAGTTGCGGTGGGGCGTGGTGTTGGAGTTGAAGAGGGCTTTGGGGTTGGACTAAGTGTTGGTAATACTTGAGCTGCAGTGGTGCTCATAAATTGGGTTCCTGCTATGGCTAACATGGATAGTGCTATAAGTACAATCACTGTAAAACTAACACCCTTAACAGCACGTTTTGTCTTAATCATTTTATCAATCTCTACGCTCAAAAGCCCTTTTTAGTCTGTGTGCGAAAAATTAAACCAGTGATTTGCTTGTTCATCTGCAATGTGGCTTTTGAAAAATAAATAGCATTGTGGATTCAATTGGAAACAACAATATGATCTAACAGTGTATTGAAAAGCAGGGCGCCCATCTGATTGTTTCTATTGTGGGCGAAAAGTTTCTGTTTTTGCTAGCTGGGTTGGCTAATTGGCTTTGACTCGCCAATTTTTGATAATGGGCAGGCAACGCTGTTTTTGTAGGGGCAAGAACTTTGGCCAAGCAACGAACCTACCTTCATGTTGCATTTACCCATTTCCACCCCGACCTCGCATTCCATTATTTCACAGTACATAAAAATCCTCCAAAAGTGCAAACTGTTCCATATAGGTTTGAGTAAAACGGTACTTTAAGGCTTTCGAGAATTTTCACCCCATAGTCTTCTCTATATTACTATATATTTTATTGAGATTAGCTCTATAGGTAACTTTTGAGTATGATATTCTTGAATAGAGTGGAGATGAAAACAAGAAATGTTATCACGAGATTGTGATGGCTGCTCAAGCCTAAAATCATGCAACAAACGCTACCAAAGAGCAAACCAAGGCGACAAAGTCTACTGTCCCGACGGCACAGCCCATCTAATAGACAGCGCAAGCGTCTACCCAAGTCCAGAAGTCATCTGTTTCTTTGAAACATTCTAGCTAATCAGCAGACGGCATAGCAGTGCCTGAAAGAGAAGCGAAAAAACCAGATTTTGTCTTTTTTTAAATCTTATTTTTGAGCTCAATGTTTTGCTTTTGAAACAACCAATCGCTATATTCTATGTTCCTCTATATTGAGCTATAGTGTGATCTGTATTCTATGCTGGTCGATTATTTTACCCCGTTCCCCTACAAGGAAGCTATAGGGAGAACGAAAAACAATGCAAAAATCGTATCAAATTATAGGCGCACTCGCGATCGTTGTAATCGTCGTAGCAGTGTTCAGTTATGTATACTTATCAAACCCAACTCAAGGGCAAGACACAAACCCAACACCAACTCCGACAGCAACCCCGACTGTTTCATCAACAGCCACCCCAACAGCAACTCCAACGGCTTCACCGACAACCAGCCCAACCCACACCCCAACACCAAAGCCAACAGTAGCCCCGACTGCGGCTCCTACAGCATCACCTAGCCCAACACCAACCCCTGAACCAGCATCACTCACCGGCTCAGGCGCATCATTCCCATATCCACTCATCGAATCTATGATTACCCAATACACAGCAACAAGAACCTGGGCACAAGTAAACTATCAACCCCAAGGCAGCGGAGCTGGAATCAAAGCATTAACAGAAAAAACCGTTGACTTCGCAGGCTCAGATGCACCATTAAGCGCCACTGAAAGAACAAACGCACCAAACACACTCCACATTCCTGAAACAATCGGCGCAGTCACCATCGCATACAACCTACCCGGCGTCTCAACAGGTCTACACTTAACAGGTGAAGTAATCGCAAACATTTACCTTGGAACCATCACAAAATGGAACGATGCAGCAATCAAAAGCCTCAACCCAACCACAACTCTACCAGACAAAGATATAATTCCAGTTCACCGCTCAGACGGTTCAGGAACAAGCTTTGTCTTCACGGGTTACCTCAGTGCAGTAAGCACCACTTGGAGTACAAATGTTGGACAAGGCAAATCAGTCGCATGGCCAGTTGCAGGAGCAGCCTCTAGCGGCAACTCCGGCGTCGCAGGTGTCATTGAAGGCAACGCCTACACCATCGGCTATGTCGAGTTAGCCTACACGATAGCCAACAGCATGAAGGTTGCAGCAGTTCAGAACCCCACTGGAGCTTGGGTAATGCCAACACTTGCATCCACAACCGCAGCGGCTCAATCAGTTGCTTCTGCAGGCTTACCAGCAGGCAGTGCGAGTTGGACAAGCGTAAACATCCTCAATGCGCCAGGCGAAACGTCCTATCCAATCGTGAGCTTTAGCTACATCATAGTCTACAAAGAACTCAGTGACATACCAAACATGACACAAGCAGAAGCATCAGCGCTCTCAAGATTCCTCTGGTACATGGTTCATGATGGCCAAAGCTTAGCATCCGGCTTATCTTATGCACCATTGCCTGCCAACGTAGTGCAAATCAATGAAGCTACAATACGATCGATAACTTTCAACGGGCAATCTTTGCCCACAACCTAAAAATCCCCAAATCTTTTCTTTATTATTTTAGTAACTTTCCGTTTTATACCAAACTTATTGGTGTTTATCCCCCTAGAGATTGTATATAGTAACTTGATGGGAGTAAGACAGAAGACTCAGCTGTTTCTTCTAAAGAGTAAAATAAAAAAAATAATTTAACTTAGAACAGATTCAACGTTCATGTTGAGCACAACTTCCGAGATATCACTGGCATACTCCGCAATTCGCCGGATACTTTCAATAATCAACCTCAAATTCACCATCTCATCAACATTTGCGTTGGGTAAGCTGAGAACCGTTTCTTTGTCCAACTGCTGAACTTGACTTATCCTTTCAATAACATTTTCAGCCAAGTTAAAGTCATGTTTGAAGAGCGCTTCCATGGAACTCTCAAACATCGAATTTGCTAAATTGCTAAGGGAATATAATTTCTCAAGGACTTCCGGATTTACAGGGTCCTTTAGCAACATAGTGTTCTCAGCAATTTTTGTGGAGTGATCCGCTGTTCTCTCTACAGATTTCGCAATCAACCTGTAACCCAAACATTCCTTCTGCGATTCTATGCCAATATCTCGAACGATTCTCTGGTTAGAAACCGCCAGTTTCAGCAACCGCACAATGTAGAGTGCAAAACGGTTGACTTCGCGGTCTGTTTCGATGACTTCTTTGGCGCTGCCATAGTCGAGTTCTTTGAGTGCAGCCATGGCTTCTTTATGCATAGAAGAAGCTATGATGGACATTCGGCTTAGTGCATTTTGTACAGTTAGTTCTGGATAGTTGAGCAGTACTTGCAGGGTTAGTTCGGTTTGGGTGTCGATGACTATTTCTGTGCCGACTAGGTAGTTGCGTGCAAAATTTTTGAGGTGGTTGCGTGTTTTGGAGGAGAGCAATTTTTGTCCCTGTGCTTTTACGTGTAGGACGTTGTAGCCGTTTAGGTAGGCTGAGATTGCTGTTCGCATTACTGCGTCGGGATTGTCGTTTTGTGTTACTTTGATGTAAGCTTCGTCTTGTTTTTCTTTTTGTGGGAAACTGGAAGGTGTGATTGATAGTGAGCCGTCTTCTTCTTCTCGGACCAGCATAGAGCTGCCTCGTTTAAGCTCGTTTTTGATGGCCCAATCCTTGGGAAGTGACAGAATAAAGGTTGATCCGCCGGTGACCTGTAGTTTACGTTGTTCTTCATTTTTTTCTGTTGCTATTGTTGTCACGCTTGACTCCAAGTTACTCTTTCTATGATTTGTCATTATATTAGTTAGACCTATATAGACTATAAATTTTATGGAGATTTCCTATATAACAAATGAAGGTTTTAATGGTAAACAAAAACAAGAGTGAAAAATATGAGTACTAAATATACCATTATAGGCGCAATCCTTGCAATAATCATAGCAATAAGCGCAGTAGCAGCATACGCATACCTTTCCCAACCAGGCACAAACGAACCCATAATAACACTAAACGGTTCAGGCGCATCATTCCCACAGCCACTTCTAAGTAACATGATAACAGAATACCAGAACATAAAATCAAACGTCCAAATCAACTATCAACCTATCGGAAGCGGCGGCGGAATCTCGGATTTAAAGAGTAAAAACACTGATTTCGCAGGCTCAGATGCTCCCTTAACCGCTTCTGAAAGCGCAGACGCACCAAACGCACTTCACATTCCTGAAACAATCGGTGCAGTAACCATCGCATACAACCTCCCCGGCGTATCCACCGGACTCAAACTAAATGGACCAGTTATCGCCGATATTTTCCAAGGAACGATCACCAAATGGAACGATGCCGCAATCCAGAACCTAAACCCGGAAATTACCCTTCCAGACCAAGCCATCACTACAGTCCACCGCTCAGACGGCTCAGGAACCACATTCATCTTCACAAGCTACCTAAGCAAAGTAAGCACTGAATGGAATACCGCAGTCGGCTCAGGCAAATCAGTCGCTTGGCCAGCAGGCGGAATCGGCTCAACCGGCAACACAGGCGTTGCATCATCAGTCAGCTCAACACAATATTCAATTGGCTATGTTGAACTTGCATATGCAGTAACAACAGGCATGACCGTAGCAGCAGTCCAGAACCCATCAGGAAATTACATTCTGCCAACACTTGAATCTACAACCGCAGCAGCCCAAGCAGGAGCAACAAGTGGATTACCAGCAGGAGATGCAAGTTGGACAAACGTGAACATACTCAACACCGACGCTTCAGATGCATACCCAATTGTCAGCTTTAGCTACATCATAGTCTACAAAGAACTCAACGTCATACCAAACTTAACAGAACAACAAGCCACAGCACTTGTACAGTTCCTCTGGTACATAGTTCACGATGGACAAAGCTTAGGACCTGAACTTGAATATGCACCGCTACCAAGCAACGTTGTACAATTAGATGAAGTAACGATTGCATCGATAACCTTCAACGGGCATACTCTACCCACTTCTTAGGTGGAATAGCCCTGCCCCAAAAAAATTACCCCAAGTTTCTTACTGAAAAAATCAAAGTCACGGGCGACTTCGTCTTCAAAAACTTAGCCGCCGTAGTCGCAGCTTCAGCCTTAGTTATTCTAATCATTATAGGATATGTCCTCGCATCAGGTTCAGCGCCAGTTATTGACACTTTTGGCGCAGACTTCTTTGTGGGAACCGCATGGAATCCGGTAGAAGGCCGAGAAGTCTACGGTGCATTACCCTATCTTTTAGGTACACTCGTAACTTCAGGCATAGCCCTCCTCATTGGGGTACCGCTGAGCATAGGCATAGCAATTTTCCTTGTCGAAATGGCTCCACGTACACTTCGGGTTCCAATTAGTTACCTTGTTGAACTTTTAGCGGCGGTTCCAAGCGTCATCTATGGCCTCTGGGGACTATTCATCTTCCGCTTCTTCATACTAAACTACATAGAAATACCCATCAACACTTACTTAGGTTGGATTCCAATTTTTAGTGGAACACCCATCGGTTTAGACATATTCACCGCTGGATGCATCCTAGCCATCATGATAATTCCTACCGTTGCCTCAATCACACGGGAAGTAATAAGCGCCGTACCAAACAGTATCCGAGAAGGCGCATACAGCATAGGAGCAACAAAATGGGAAGTCACCCGCCACTGGGTACTGAACTATGGCCGATCAGGTATCTTTGCTGCAGTTATTTTGGGCTTAGGCAGAGCAGTTGGCGAAACAATGGCCGTAGCAATGGTCATCGGCAACGCAACAGGTACAGCTGCAATGCCAACCTCACTCTTCAAATCCGGACAAACCATGGCATCGCTCATCGCCAACGGTTTCATGGAAGCCACAGGTTCACTGGAAGTATCAGCCTACATAGGTGTAGGCTTAATCCTGCTAATCATGAGCTTAGTAATCAACTTTGGCGCCCACTTCATGGTAACACGCGTACTCAAAGTTAAAGGAGGCGCCATAGAGTGAACCTAAACAGTTACGGCTTTAGAAAATTCAAGAACCGCCTCTTCTTTGTCATATGCGCCATATGCGTAGTATTAGCCGTTGTGCCCCTACTTAGCATCCTTTGGGAAGTCATATTGCGTGGTGCACCACAGCTAAGCATCGGTTTCATAACTGGAACCAACTCAACCGGCGGCATCGGACCCGCCATACAAGGTACACTAATCCTAATCGGCTTAACCAGTCTAATCGGCGTCCCCGTCGGCATAATCTCAGGCATATACATAGCTGAATACGGCGACAACCATTATGGATCAGCCATGCGCAGCATAAACAATGCCCTAACAGGGTTCCCCTCAATCATTATTGGCATAACCGCCTACGGTGTCATAGTCATCGCAATAATTGGAAGCTACAGCGCAATCGCAGGCGCTATCGCATTAGCATTCATCCTAGTCCCAATCGTTGCCCGAACAACAGAAGAATCACTCAAACTAGTACCAAACAACATCCGTGAAGCATCCCTCGCGTTGGGTGTACACAAATGGCGAACAACCCTAAGCGTCGTGTTGCCCTCAGCTAAAAGCGGCTTAGTCACGGGCACACTCCTCGCAATAGCCCGAGTCGCCGGCGAAACAGCTCCGTTGATCATGACGGTTTTGGGCAATCGGTACTTCTTCCAGGGCTTAACCGAACCCATGGCGGCATTACCCCTTGAAATATGGCGTGATTCCCTTCAACCATACGCAAACGTGCAAGCCCAAGGTTGGGGAGCCGCGTTGATTCTCATCTTAATGGTGTTAACACTAAACATTGCAGTTAGAGTTGCAAGTAGAGGAAGACTCAAAAAATGACAACCACACAAGAAAAAGTAGATTTAACCTATAAAATGCAGTGCATCGACTTAAACGCCTGGTTCGCTACCAAGCAAGTCCTAAAAGAAATAAACATAGGCTTCAAAGCCAACGCTGTAACCGCCATCATCGGACCTTCAGGCTGCGGCAAATCCACCCTTATTCGATGCCTAAACCGCATGCATGAACTCGTCCCAAACGCCAAAATGACTGGGCGAATCTTGCTGGACGGCGAAGACATTTACAGCAAAAACGTTGACCCGGTCATGGTACGTCGAAGAGTCGGCATGGTATTTCAGAAACCAAACCCTTTCCCAACAATGTCCATCTACGATAACGTCGCCGCAGGACTCAAACTAACGGGCGCAAAAAAAGGCAAAAACCTAGATGAAATCGTCAAACATAGCTTAGAGAAAGCTTCCCTTTGGGAGGAAGTCAAAGACGACTTAAAAAAACCGGGTACAAGCATCTCAGGCGGTCAACAACAGCGACTCTGCATAGCCCGCGCCATCGCCCTACAACCTGAAGTCATCCTAATGGATGAACCCTGCTCCGCGTTAGACCCTATTGCCACCGCAAAAATCGAGCGACTAGTAGTAGAATTAAAGCGTGATTACACAGTGATTATAGTAACTCATAATATGCAGCAGGCGTCCCGTGTTTCAGAAAACACAGCCTTCATGTATCTGGGCAGCCTAATTGAGTATGGCAGAACCAAAGACATCTTTGAATCCCCCAAAAACGAACTTACGGAGAAGTATATAACAGGAGAATTCAGCTAAGAGGAACATACGATGAGCAGAATAATTGACAGTGGATTAGAAGAACAATCAACCTTGCTCGCAAAGATGGGCGAGTTAACCTACGAAACTCTTGCATTATCAATACATGGCTACTTAGAAGGCAGAAGTGTACACGTCCAAGTTAGAGAAATGTCTGATGTGCTCGTCGCTATGGCAGCCAAAACGGAGGATAAAACTTTTGAGTTAATTGCGCGGTTCCAACCCGTCGCTTCGGACTTGCGTGCCATAAAATCATACATGAAAATCGGCAATGACTTCGCAAGATACGGGAGATACGCCTTAGATATATCATCCATCAACGATCAACTCAACTCTTTAACCCTCTGTGAACCTTGGACCAGAAAACATCTTGTTGAAATGAGTGAAAAAGTTCTATCAATGGTAAAAATCAGCGTTAATTCCATGCGAAAGCATGACGTAGCGCTCGCGAAAACCATCACCCCAACAGAACGGGAAGTAGACCGCATGTACCTTGAATTCCTAAACAAAGTAACCAGCAAAGAACATGCCGACTGCAAATGTGACATCTCAAGCATCCTGGTCACCCGATACCTTGAGCGCATAGCTGACCATGCCGTTTACGTCTGTGAATCCATCGTTTACATAGTTACAGGCGAAAAAATCAGCTTAGGTTAAACCATTAGAAAGCAAAGGCAACTCAACGATAACGTCGAGCCTTTGCATACTTTTGTTTCAATACTCAAGTTATCGCCTAAGGCGTCCGCTAATTTTTTGGACCCTAAATGTAAAAGGCGTTATTGGCAAATCAAGGAATTAATCTTAAGCTTTACTGTCTGAAGAGGATGCCGCATATAGCCTGCTGTAACAGTAACAAGACCCGTAGAGAGAGGGGGTGAAACTGAAATCAAATTAGTTTTAGAGGTTAAGCTCGAGATTTAGTCGCTTTAGCTGGCTTGTTAGATGGATGAGCCCGCATTTTTTTCTTTTCCACCCTTGGGTTTTCAGCTTTTTTACTATTTGAATTCCATTCAGGATATTGCCCGTGCTCTTTCTTGAACTCTTCAAGTAATTGCTCCTGGGCTGTCTTGGGATCATCACTTAGCATCCAGCTGACTGAAACCTTCTCCATGTATCCATCTTTGAATAGTTTGGAGTTGATTTTCGTGCTTGTTTTTCCACCATACCCAGCGAAGTATCCGGCGAAGATTCTTTTTGCTGGTTTCTTTGATTTACCTATGAATATAATGTCTGATTCCGGTTTTCCAGAAGGTGAATTTTCTGCGATAGCTAAAACGACGGGTTTGTCTAAAGGAACAGCAGTGAACGATAACTGTTTTATTGGAACAAATTCTGTGAAGCCTTTTTCCTTAAGGGATGATGAATTCATGAATGAAGGTAAATTGGTGAAAAATTTAATCTTTCCTATATAGACTATATTTGGCTATATATTCTACTGTCAAAGCCCTTATTGCCGCAGAAAGCGACTATACACGAAATAGGAGAAATTTCGATGGCTAAAAGAGTTCCACTTTTCGAATACGAATTCTTTACTGTACGTAGAATAAAATCGCCGGGACTTCAAGACTTGCCCAATAAGCAAAACCGCTGAAATTCGATGACGTAAAATATAACTGATCCTTCAGGCTTGAATAATCACCGTCAAGTTAATAACATAAATAATTGCCGTAAAGGCATATATCATTTTAGTGGAAATGTTTTGCTCAGTGGGAAGTTGAAAAAACCATTGACACGGTTAATTTGTAGCTGCGTCTAGAGGAATTGGTATTGGGGATCAAAAAGCTATTCTTAGACGTAGGGCGGCTTTAGCAGAGATCGCTATTGGAAATCCAATCGAAGGGTGACCGATGTCCTGCTAGTGGCACAGTTGAACCTACTGGTTTTAGTACAGAATATCCGTTGAAAGCGAGAAATAAATGAACCCAACAGAGTCTCTATAGATTATTTGTGTAACTATTAAGAGCAAAGTGTTTGTAATTGGTAATTGTAGCCCATGAAGACACAAACGAGCAATAGCTGGCGAATCAGCGTTCAACATTTCCATCATAAGAGTTTGCCATTTCTACTCGACCACCCCGTTAAACGTTCGATTCCGCCAGCAATCTTCTTTTTAAGCTTGAGCCTTTCTTCGAGTATTGTATCATCGACTCAAATAGAGATTTTATTATCGTAACTAACAATAAACCTTATAGCTTGAAAACTATACAATCAATTAACCAAACTATCTGTTGGCTGAAAAGGGTAGCAAGGAATGGAACCTAAGAGCCCGCCAAAGAAATCACGAACTAAACGCCCAACACAGGAAAAATTAATTTCAAGTGAATGGGCAACAATTAAACAGTTAGAGAAGATGCTACGTGATCCACAACTCACAGTTAAAGAAAAAACAGGTGTGGCTAATGTCCTTGCTTTCCACGTCACCATATTAAATAAGCTTTTGTTGCAGGCGGGTCAAGGGTTAGAGTTTGATGAGCAAAATTTAGGCGATTTTATTAGAGGTATTGAGCCGCGGATTGCTAGACGTTTTAGGTGTGATGTTAGAGTATGGCAGAGGACACTTTCGTTAAGAAGGTCATAGACGATCCAAGTTTCTCTGCTAAAATCTACACTGATCTGCGGCATAGACCCAAAGCCTTTAAACAACTTCTCGCTCACAAAGAAATCGCACAAAAAATAGTCCACGACCCCACATTCTTCGCCACTTTAATGTGCGGGGACAGCTGGCTAGTTGATTCGCCTAATCACCAAAAACTTCTAAGAGATATGAGTTCAAGGCAAGTGGCTGTCTGCGGTAGGGGGTGGGGTAAAAGCCTTGTTTTTAGCAGAAAAAATCTTTGGCTACTTTTCACCAAACCCAACATCGAGAGCCTAATCATAAGCAGTACCCAACGCCAGAGTATGATTATGTTTGATTACTGCTACTCAACTATTCTAGGTAATCCGCTTCTACGTGAGATGATTGAGCATCCGGGGTCAACTCGAACCATAATAAAACTCAAGCCACCCCTTAACAGCCGACTTATCGCCCTACCCTGCTCCCCCAATAAACTAAGAGGCTACCACCCCGACTGGATTTTCGTCGATGAAGCTAGCATTGTCCCCTCTGAAATGATTACAAGCGAAATAATAATGATGCTCACAAAACCTAACGCTTCATTAGTTATGAGTGGAACCCCTATGGCTTTTGATCATGTCTTTCGCAAAGCATTCCTAGACACACAGCACTATTCAGTTCATCACTATCCAAGCGATACCAGCCCATTAGTAAGCAAACCTCAGCTACAAGAATGGCGGCAAATGATGACAAAAGAAGAATGGGAACGCGAAGTAGAAGCTCTTTGGACAGAAACTAAGCAAACATTTTTCCCCATGGATCTTATCGCATCCATTATCGACCCAGAACTCGACAATCCT
Organism: uncultured archaeon; assembly: GCA_963800605.1. Taxonomy (GTDB): domain Archaea; phylum Thermoproteota; class Bathyarchaeia; order Bathyarchaeales; family Bathycorpusculaceae; genus Bathycorpusculum. Next base: position 79,028 of record CAWDBI010000001.1, read on the forward strand.
AACTCTCCAAACCAGTACATCCAAGAACTCGACGAGATAAAACCCGAACAAACTGGTCGCAAATACTTCGGCGGACTCGATTTAGGTAAACAAGTTGACCACTCTGTCTTAGCTATAGTGGATTTAACCGACACAGAGCAGGTTAGGCTTGTACATAAACGTGAGTTTCCATTGGGTACACCGTACCCTGAAGTAGTCGCATACACTGCTAAGGCTCACCAAACTTTCGATTTAAATGGCTTATTTGTCGATAAGACAGGAATTGGAGACGCAGTGGTGGATGAATTGGAAAGCATCGAAATCCCAAATGTGCAAGGGGTATTCTTTACGGACGCTGAGAAAGAAAATATGCTAAACTACCTCAAACTGCTTATGGAAAAGAAACAGCTCGCTATCCGCGGAGAAGACAAGCAACTCATAGCCCAAATTAACGAGCAACAATACGAATACCTAAAACCCACCACAGCGCAAGAACGCATCCACATCAAATTCCAACATCCCAGAGGCCGCCATGACGACCAACTCTTTGCACTCGCGCTGGCATGTTATGCAAGCAAAGAAACAGAACCCGAACCATTCCTAGTTGTTATCCCCCGATAATAACAACTTGGCATCTTATGCTCCCAAGACAAGCGGAGTTTGTCATTATTACAAGTAACCAGGCTGGAGAGCCACAAGAGCAGGCCGTGGGGATAAAATCAAAAATGCCAATTTTCAAAAGATGATGAAGATACCCTATAGTAACGGAACTGAGAATCGCCTCACCGTTTCGCTGGAATACTTGGGAAATCAAGCATTTAGAACCGAGTCTTGCAAATCAGATAAGCGGACAAAAATCAGCTAAATTTTCGCCTAAGATAGTGGTCAAGAAACCATGACAAGCCTTAGTCAAGAAACCTATACGACAAACCTTTTAGCGTCAAGAAATCAAATAGAGAATGCAATGAGAATGAAAGCTATTATTATTCCAGTTCTTAGTTTAGCCGTCTTAGCATCGATAACTATGTTGGCTAATGCAAATCCCATACCTATATGGGACCAGCCTATCCCGGGTGGTATCCTAAAGCCAGATAGCTTCACACAACCCCCAACTATGGCTTATCTCTCAAACGTCACAGCATTTAATTCTTCAAACATATCCTTGCCTGTTGAGATTAAAGTCGGGGATTCAATTTCAGCAAAGTCAAAACAGTTAGACCTAATTTACTACAAAGGTGACTGGCAAGATAATATTACTGAACTTTATCGATATTTGCCAGCGTTTATGAATGGTTCAAGACCCAGAATGTCATCAATCGAAGAATACTGCGCAACAATTAACCTCACAGCAATACCTGAAGGAAACCACACCTTAACGGTGAATGCAGGGGAAATTGGAAGCTACATCCGACACCAGAACAACCGCTACTACGCATACTCTTTTGTAATAAACGAAACTTCAACAATTGACTTCTCTATAGATACGATTTCACCCACTATCTCAGCTTTATCAATCGAAAACAGCACCTACTACTCATCGGAACTTCCTCTTAGCTTTAATGTGGATGATAAAAACCCTCGACTTCAATACTGCATAGATAATCAAAGCAATATCACTTTAACTTCAAACACAACTCTAAATGGTTTAACAGAGGGCACTCATAGAATAACTATTTACGCCATGGATAGTTTCGACAATATAAGTTCTCAAACAATCACTTTTACAGTCATACAGCAGTCTCCAATCATGATAGAAGGCGTTTGTGCATTAATTTTAGCGGTGGGCATAAGCCTTGTACTACTGCTTTTTAGAAGGCATCGAAAAACCGCTATGTCAAGAAAGCTTGACGAATAATCTTTTATTGCCCTTCACTTAAAATCAACCAATGTTAAAAAGAAGAGAACATCAATGTCTTTCCAACTATCGAGAAAATTAATCCTGTCTTTGAGCTTTTTAACCATTTTCATAATATTCACAGGATATTTCGCATACACAGAAATCCACAACAATATTATCCCAACACCTACAGCCTCACCTACTCCAACAAATTATCCAAATAACGAATCCAGCACCCAACTGATGACTAACTACTCGATAACTATTCCAGAAATATACAGAGTGAACGAGCATGTGGGATTGGGTTTTGGTGTCGCTGAAATAAACCTGAAATTCATCGCTCCATCATCAAACCTACAAAACGAACAAAATATTTCTGAAGCAAATTTTACCACAACCAAATTACCCATTACCCTTTCAACAAATCCAATCAATACAACCAACGGAATACTTCCAGCAATCGCTAATGGAACTATAATAGAAATCAAAGTTGATGTCTATCAATATACAATGAGTACGGATAATCCAAGAATACTTGTAGCTTCTAAAGAATGGAATGAAACTAAGTACATTTTTAAATAAAAAGTTAGTAGACCTTTTCTCATGGTTAGGTAGGGGTGACGTGCTTTTTTAGGTGATGACAATCTTAAAATTATCATACGCCATATATGTTTATGGTGATGTATATGTCTAAGAAAACGACTGTAATCTTACGTGACGATGTTTACCAAACGCTGAAAGACAAAGCAGGCCCCCGCAACGTTTCCAAAGAAATAAACAAAATTCTCATTGAGCACTTTGCCAAGACTGAAAGCATGTTTGGAACAATGAAAAAAACTGATATTTCCGACCTCAGAGACCACAAGGACCGCTGCTTATGAAGTATGTCATCGACTCCTACGCTTGGCTAGAGTATTTTATGGGAACAAAAACAGGTGAAAAGATAAAAACCATAATTGAAAACTCCGAAGAAAAAATAACCCCTACTATCTGTTTGGCAGAAGTCTACGGAAAAGCTCTCAAGGTTGAAAGCCAAGAGGTTGCTGAGAGGCAAAGGTGTTTCATCAAAGAAAAAAGTGCGCTTGCCTATCTGGACGAAGCGATCGCTGTTGAATCTGCTAAAGTGAACGTTCGGATGAAAAGAGAAATTGACGGTTGGGGATTGGCAGACTCAGTTGTGTACGCAACTGCAATCGTTAAAAAAGCAGAGGTTGTAACTGGAGATGAGCATTTCAAAAAGCTCAAAAACGTAGTTTTCATAAAATAGACTGCGGCGCCTATCCCGCAGGGGTTCATGGGTTCAAATCGCGCGCACTGTGCCATGTATTCGATTATTCGAGTTATTAAAAAGGGGTTAACTATTAAGCACATGTTACCTAGATTAACAGAAGAATCTACGTTGCCGCTGATGTGAAAAGAAAATAGTGTATTTGAGTCGTGCCAAACCATCCGTAAACTACTCAACGCGGCACTGGTACGGTTAATTCTTTGTATAGCGGCAAACGCGCAGTCGCATTAAGCATCCAAAACGGGAGCTACTATAGAAACCGACAAAGCAATTGAGACGCAAGCTACAACTCCGCAAGCCACAAGTGCGTAAAAATCTGGACTTAAGAAATCGTACGATCTAGAAAAGAGCTATGCAAGCGGAATTCCATACAGGCGAATGACCGCACCCAATTTTATTTTTATTTTGAAAGCAAGCTGCCCCACGCTACTTAACGCAAGCACGCAAAATAACCGATATAATCTAACATTTGGACACATTGCGCTTGATAATAAGAATTGTGTGGAATTCCCAAGATAATTATGAGTCAGATACCTTGATGGTGTTGTCAAGCTTTGGCTCGGTAGTTAAGTAATTAGTTGGTAACTATGATAATTATCTAAAGGCTTATAGCAATTGTAGGTAGTTGAGCAATTTAAAATTCGGTAAAAAAATAGAGGAAATTATAGTTAAGAAAAGCAGAACATATGGAAGTTCTTAGAAGCCGTACCAATGTGAAACAACTTGAATTAGATAAAACGGTCAAAAGAGCAGGTATAGTGAGGAGTTCACAAATTAACAAATCCTTAACTAGTGGTATAGCCTATATATAGTAAGAGATGAATTTTTATGGCAGATATAGTTGATACCGCAGTAGCGGCAGGTACATTCACAACTCTTGTAGCGGCTGTTACAGCTGCAAAATTAGTTGACACATTAAAAGGCAAGGTCCTTTTACGGTTTTTGCGCCAACTGACGAAGCATTCGCAAAATTGCCCAAAGGTACAGTTGAAGGGCTTCTCAAAGATATACCAAAGTTGACGGCTGTTCTTACATACCATGTCGTGGCGGGAAACGTTCCAGCAAGCGATGTAGTACAACATCCAAAATTAACAACGCTGCAAGGTCAAGTCTGAAAAGTCGACGCGTCTAAATGGCATTTGCATAAGAACGTGAAGATAAATGACGCTGAAATAGTTAAAGCAGACATTGGCACCGACAACGGCGTTATCCATGTAATCGACAAAGTCCTGTTACCCAAGTAAAAGGAAAGAGGTACCAAAAAATCTATGTAGTTTTTCTCAGTAAATCTATATTAATGTTAAAATGTTAACTTATCTAATATTAACCCAAATTGGAATAATTCTTATTCTTTGAGTTAAGGCAAATTGGAAATAGCGTAAAGATCCATCATTTACAAGCGTAAAGTAGATCGTCAGCAATGCTAAACATAGAAAATATGTAAACGACTTATATTGCTTATATTCAACACTAATTAGGGTTTAGTTCCGCTTAACAACATGCTCCATCGCACGCTTATCCAATCAGACCCAAACTGTACAATCTCAACCACAAGCAAACCCAAAAATAAACAGACCGACTCATTATTTAAACGCTCATTATTATAAAGAAAGGGCTGCCCGCCCAGAAAGTATGTGGGAGAGGTTATGCATTTGCTCTTTCTAATTATGTTTCCAGAGCCCAGCAAACCCTTAGACAAGCAATCTCTTTTTTTAAAAAGTTAGTTTAAACACAAAATTGGCTTTAGAGTTTAATACGGTCAAAACTTGAAGGTCAAAGTGACACATATCAAGACCATGAATTTGGAGTTTAAGTTAAAACTTAAATGACAAGGATTATGGGGCTCAAACCTTGTGTCAGTACTCTAAAACACATTTTATTATTTTTCAGTTAAAGCCAATATTTTAAAGCAATATCAAACTCAGATAAACGAGATTAAATTTTTCAACCAACAACTACCAAACCAACAATCTTGTGCTGATTACATCCTTATTAAGAATTATGTTGGTATCCGTGATAATTATGCCAAATAGGCCAGCAAACCCCTCTTAAAAGTGTCATTTTCGAGAATTCTTATTTAAATTGATAAGAAATAAATTTAGGATACATTAGTAGCCAAATGTTTTTTTCTCTGATAAAACTTTCATTTATGCGGTAACCTTAATGGTTAATGCCCCAAGCGAATTTTACAAAAATTCTCTCAGAAACAAACAAGAGACAAACCAACATAGACTAAGAACAGCTGCCGATATTCTTGAAAGTATTGATGACTATGTTAGCGCCTTTGATAAGGACTGGAATTTTATTTATGTTAACAAGGCTACCGCTAACGATTTTGGATTTAAGCCAGAGGAGCTAATTGGGAAAAACTTTTGGAAGTCTTTTCCCAAATTTATTGGCACTGACCTTGAGAAGAACTATCGCGAAGCTATGTCTAAAAGAGAAATTAGGCGTTTTGAGTGGAAAACAATCTACGCAACTGGTGGATTTTTGGAATTCAAAGTCTTTCCTTCAGCGGAGGGAATAACGGTATATGGCGTAAACATCACGGTACGTAAAATGGCCGAGGAGATGCTTAAGAAAAACGAGGAGCAATTGGAAGCAATTATCCAAAATGCGCCAATCGGTATAGCAACCACCGATTCTAACAAATATATACTAAGCGCTAACGAGTCTTTTTGCAAAATACTTGGTTTCTCAGAGAATGAGCTAAGAAAATTAACTTTCATGGACTTTACACACCCAGATGACATCAAAGAAAGCATTAACCTTCTCAAAAAACTTAGTTTGGGGCAAATCCCTGTTTTTAGCCAAGAGAAACATTACATCAGAAAAGATGGAACAATAATTCATGGAAGAATCACAGTAAGTGCCGTTAGGAACAAAAGTAAACCTGTGCTTTTCATAGCTGAATTGGAAGATATTACTGAACGCAAGAAAAATGAAGAGGAAATCGCAAGATTAGCTTCCTTTCCAACCCTTAACCCTAACTCTATTGTTGAAATAGACTACGAGGGCAACTTAACTTATGCGAACCCTGCGAGCAAAAAAATATTTCCTGACCTTGAAACTGCAAAATTGCACCATCCCTTACTCTTAGAATGGAATAATGTAGTTGAAACTCTCAAAGCTGATAACAAAAAGACTATTGGTAGAGAAGTGGAAGTCAATGGGCATTGGTACCATGAACAATTTTATCTTGTTCCAGAGCGCTCACGGGTTCGTCTTTATAATATGAATATAGATGAGCGGAAGAGGCTTCAGTTTCAGCTTGAAAAGTATGCTAATGATTTGGAGAGGCTTGTTGAAGAGCGCACAAATCAACTTAAGGCTAAGGAGCGTTTGGCTGCTATTGGGGCTACAGCGGGTATGGTTGGTCATGATATTCGTAATCCGCTTCAAGCCATGATTAGCGATGTTTATCTGCTTAAGGATTATTTGGCTGCTAATCCTGACATGCAATATAAGCCTGATATTGTAGAAAGTTTGGAAGGAATTGAAAAAAATATTGTATACATTAACAAGATTGTGGCTGACTTGCAAGATTATGCCAAGGAAGCGAAGCTGGATTATATGGATGTTGATTTGTATGAGTTGGTTACAAGCGTTTTTGTGCCAATGACTATACCCGACAACTTGTCAATGTCCATTGATATTGATTCTTCTTTTCGAATATATTCTGACCCCACTGTCCTTAGCCGTATATTGACGAATTTAATTATTAATGCAATTCAAGCGATGCCCAACGGCGGCAAACTAATTATAGGGGCTTCAAAGAAAGAAAACAAAGTACTAATCATGGTAGAAGACACGGGTGTTGGGATACCTGATGATTTTAAGCCTAAATTGTTTACTCCAATGATGACAACTAAATCTCAAGGGCAAGGTTTTGGATTAGCCGTTGTGAAACGATTGGTTGAGGCTCTAAATGGTACAATAACCTATGAGAGCCAAGTTGGCAAAGGAACAAAATTCTCTTTAGAACTGCCATCTCAGAGTTGACCCGAAAATCCAGGTGTTTTTAGGTGGAGAATCGAATTGAAACCATGTACCATGGAGATTTTACTGCATTCCCCTTTTATTCTAAAAAATTGTAGTTATTGCTAGGAGCGGTCAAACGAATAGGGGTTAAGCAACAATGCCCTTATAGCACGCTCGAGGAGGCAGAAGTGTATATTTGATATAAGTGTCCCCTTAATGAGATCTCATACATCATGCAGCGTTTGAGCATCTAACTTAGCGCGTGCTTGCACGGTATAGCTCAAGAATTTCCCATGCAGTGTTTGAAACTTTTAGGTTTGATCCGTTAAAGTAATCTATGTATTTGATTTCGCTGCTTGGTTTAGCACTCCCAGTGCTCTCTATTAAGAAAACTTTATGGTTGTTGGTTAATGATTCGTATTCAAAAAGAAATCTGCAAGTAAGTGTTTGTAGGTTAGTTTCTTCTTTTAGTTCTCTTATCGCAGCGTTTTTTCGGGTTTCACCTTTTTCTGCGCCGCCTCCCGGCAAATAGAAAGTTCGATTGTTATGGCTAACTACAAGTATTCCCTTTGGAGTATCTACAATAGCTGTGCCCCTTCGTCTTTTAAAATCCAATAATATCACCAACTTTCCGTAAGATTTACCTTATGAGCGCTGGTTCGGTTAAAAACAAATCTAAAAAGCGGATTGCTTAAAAGGATTACTTCTTTCTTCGAGTATTCCGTAATTTTAAACCACAACCCGTATAAGTAACATTAGAATATTATAATGTATGCAATGATGTGTTGGTTGGGGCAAGAAACAGCCATTAAAACATCCGTCAAAACGGTTTTGAACCATTAAAAATGTGTTTCAAAACTGTTTCATTTCTGTTTCACCGAACTATCATATCATTCGAATAGTATAATATTAAACAAGAACAAATGGAGTGGAATAAAAAAAATGAAAACTTTGAAAATAGTTGGAGCAGTATTGCTCTTAGCACTCGTTGTAGTGGGTGCAACATTAGCATCGGCATTAGCCTTTGGATGGGGTGCACAAACACCATATGGCCCCCAAGTAGGGATGCAAAACCGCATGTACCAACAGGGTCCACAAGTTAATGCGCCTGTAACCCAAACTAACACAGAGACACCAACGCTCTACACACCAAGCTACACCAATCCACAACAATACGGTGGATGGGGTGGATGCATGGGACGCGGCGGATGGGGTAATGGCGCAGGATACCCAACAACTGGAACAACTGCAACTCCTCTGACAATAACTCAAGCAGCAGAAATAGCAAAAACCTATGTCGCATCACTAAACAACCCTGACCTAGCAGTAAAAGAAATCGAAGAATACACCAACAACTTCTACGTACCAGTTACTCAAGTAAGCACAGGCAATGGAGCATTCGAACTACTAATCAACAAAGCAACTGGCATAGTTACCCCTGAACCAGGACCAAACATGATGTGGAACACAGAGTACAGTTTCGGAAGAGGATTCTGCAACTGGCTCCAAGGCACAACACAGCAACACCAACCGTAACAGTTGACCAAGCAAAAACCAATGCACAGCAATACCTAACCGCATACTTACCAGGCGCAACTGTTGGCGATGTCACAACCTTTAGCGGACACTACACAATCGAAGTCCTACAAAACGGAACACCCTACGGCATGCTAAGCGTTAACAGCGTCACCGGACAAGTCTGGTACCACAACTGGCATGGCGCCTTCGTACAAGAACAAGTAGTCGGCTAAAACCAACTTTTCTTTTTCTTTTTATGGTTAAAATTTAAGAGAGGGTTAGTATGTTAGAATATTCGAAGGAACAAGCGATGACTGAGAAACCAAAGATCGACATGACAATCTACAACTTGCAAGCAGAGATATCAAAAACCTTGGCGAATCCTATCCGATTGGCAATTCTGCACAACCTAAGAGATGGAGAAAAGAGCGTAAATGAGCTCACTGAAATCTTGGGAATCAGCCAATCAAATCTATCTCAACACTTAGCATTAATGAGACAGAAAAGCATCCTTAAAACAAGAAAACAAGGCACAAACATCTACTACAGCGTCACTAACCCAAAAATCAATCAAGCCTGCGATACCGTGCGAGAGGTCCTAATAGATCAGTTAAACCAAAGACATGAACTCGCCCAAAGTTTCCAATAGGAGCGAATAAAAAATGTTTGGTTGTGGTTGTGGCTCAATATTCGGTTCTATATTTGGCTCCAGACAGGATAATGAGTGGAACTCGAGAGGTAATACGAGAAGTAGTTGTGATTCCTTGCAAGTATTGTGGAACCCTTTTTCCTCAGACAGCAACTTTTTGTCCTCATTGCGGTGCAAAAAGAACCGCTTAATCCACATATTTTTTCGATAAAAACCTAAGCGCATGCAAATAGAACCATCGCGTCTACTTTACGATTAATTCCCAATCAGAGAAAGTTGCTTATCCCCTATTCTTTTTATTTCCTTAACCAAGAAATCCATATCATGCCTTCTAGTGCCGATGGTTTACATTGCATGCTCGTAGCATGTATTTTCCTTTGATAGTTGTGTCTGATATCATCCAGAAGGCTTTCTTGTTAACCTCGTCCATGATTAGTCTATTCAGATTCTCTATCTTTATCTCCTCTATGTTAGTCGGTTTGAAGCGGAAGCATGCAACATTAGAAACAACTGGGGCGGTGAGCTCTAATTCCGGGTCTTTCTCTATCAATTCGGCAAGATATTTAATTTGGTCAAGGTTCTGTTGCACAAGATTGCTGTATTTGTTTTTTCCATAGGCCCTTAGAAGCATGTAGGCTTTGAGGCTGCTAAAGTTTCTTGAGAGCGGAAGTGCCAGATTATGGGGGTTGGTTAGTTGATCTTCGCTTAGGTCAAACGCTGATTTGAGATACTCAGCTTCGTGACCGTAAACAAACGTGCTAAAATGAGCTATGCGGTCTTTCACTAAAGTACAACCTATTCCATATGGCATGTTCATCCATTTGTGAAAATCTACAGCTAAGGAATCAGCCCGTTCCATGCCGTCAGCGAGGTGTTTGTGAGTGCGGCTGATTTTGACCCAAGCTCCGAAGGCCCCGTCTATATGAAACCACATTTTCTCTTTTTGAGCTATATTAGCTAAAGCGTTAAGGTCATCAAATGCTCCAGTGTTTGTGGTTCCAGCGCACCCAATTATGCAAAAAGGATAATATCCCTGTTCCCTATCTTTAGTAATCGCTAATTTAAGAGCGTCTACTTCTATTCGGCAATCATTATCTGTGGGAATTTTCCGCAGAGCCTCGTTTCCCAAACCAAGCAGCTCCACTGAACGCTCTAGACAGCGGTGTGTTTCATCTCCGCAATAAAGAGTCATCTTTTTTTTAAGCCCCTGAACACCTTTTGCCTTGACATCACCTTCAGCTTTTGCGTTTCGGGCTACAAGCTCAACGCCGTAAATTGGCTTCTGAACCTCCGCTTACAAGGACTCCGCCTGCTTCCTTTGGGAACCCAAGCATTTCCTTAATCCAACTAATTACCTGTGTGTTGACTTTTGCCTCCGCAAAGGAAAATTCTTGGGCTCCATTCATGCCTGCCCGAAGCATTTCAGTTAGCATTCCATAGGGTGACCCTTGTCCTAAAACCGTGCCCCATAATTTTGGTGTAGTTAAGACTAATGAATAGGGAAGAATGCTTCTTTGAAATATTTCGTATACTTGTTCTTCTCCTTCGCCTTCATCTGTAAGGGGGACGCAAATGTCTTCAATGGCTTCTTTGGTGGGAAGCAATGTTGGTTGAGACCTAATATCCTTAGTGTAATCTAACATGCTATCAAGCATTCTGTGACTTAGCGCTCTTAATTTGTCCCAATTTTCTGGATCTAGTGTGTTACTTCATCAGGAGATTCTTGTGAATTCTTCTTCATGGAACCATCCTATGTTCACAATTGCTTCTGCCGCTTATTAGCACTTGCATTAAAGCGCACACTACACAATTTCAGGAGGGTTCTCGCGCGCTTTAAGAGGTCAGTAATGACTTAAACAAAAAATCCGCAAGCTGTAAACCAAAGGTTGGGCTTTTTTAAGTAATGGGAAAAATGCTTTTATTTTGAGTGCATCTCAAATTTTATAAAGCGAGCAATATCCCAATTGAATTTAGGGATCGACCTTTATTTGGAGCTGCAATATTAATGGCTATTCCGATTTTTATGATTTTCTTGTCCCTATCATTGCCGGCTAAAGTGAATCGCCGGGTAAACATCATTGTGGGTATAGCCTATGCTGTTGTTTTGGTCCTATAGTGATGCTTGTACCAGAGACTTGGGCTTATTATGTATTTTATGAGATTTTAGAAGCTGTGTGTATTGCACTAATTATCCGGTATGCATGGAAGTGGCCTAAACAAGAAGGTTAGCCTTTTCCTTCTATTTTTGTTCCTATTTTTTTCGGATCGATATATAGTTCAAATAAAATATTATGGAGTGGTTGAAATGAAAGCAATAGTATGCACAAAATATGGATCTCCAGATGTTCTTCAACTTAAAGACATAGAAAAACCAACTCCAAATAACAATGAAGTACTAATAAAAGTATATGCGGCATCCCTAAATGTAGAAGACCTGGATTTTCTGAGAGGAAGGGCATGGTCTGCTCGTTTCTTGGGTCCTCTAAAACCAAAATACAAGGTACTCGGATTTGACATAGCGGGTCGGGTTGAAGCGGTTGGTACAAACGTAAAGCAATTCCATCCGGGTGATGAGGTATTTGGGGACTTATTCAATTATGGTTTTGGTGCTTTTGCTGAGTTTGTATGCGCCCCTGAAAAAGCTTTAGCATTGAAACCAGTTAGTTTGTCATTCGAAGAAGCAGCAACAATACCCTCAAGAGCAATCATTGCCCTCCAAGGTCTTCGCAATAAAAGACGGATTCAGTCAGGACAAAAGGTTTTGATTAATGGTGCTGGTGGTGGTGTAGGTCCATTTGCGGTCCAAATTGCGAAGTACTTTGGAGCTGAAGTAACTGGTGTGGACAATTCAAAAAAATTTGACATGCTGCGTTCGATTGGTGCAGACCATGTTATCGATTACACTCAGGAAGATTTCACAAAGAATGGGCAACATTATGACCTGATTCTTGATATTGCAGGATATCATTCGATTTTCGATTATAGGCGTGCATTAAGTTCCAATGGAATTTATTCTTTAGTTGGGGGCTCCAGATTTATAATTTTCCAAACTTTGTTTATAGGTCCATTAATTTCATTGGTTGGTAGTAAGAAAATGAGTCTTATGGCTTGGAAACCGAATAATAAAGAAGATTTGGATTTTATAAAAGAGCTTATTGAATCCGGCAAATTAGTTCCTGTCATAGATAGACGTTACCCGCTAAATGAGGTTGCTGAAGCTTTCCAGTATTTTGAAGAAGGACACCCACGAGGAAAAATTGTAATAACTATGGAACATAGTAACAGAACCTGACAAAGCAAACTTGGAAGAAAGCGGGTCTGCCAGATTCAAGTTGTTGGCTATCTTACAAAAGGCTGTACGGATCAGAGAGTTTACGCCAATCAGACAAGCACTAACCAAATTCAAGATACCACCTATATTGCAGTTTTCAACTCCCTTGTACTTGCCACAAGAGTAAAAAACCCCAGCGTACCAGGAGTCATCTTGATTTTATGATGAGGGGCGCACGCGCTCTAAGACAAGTGTTAAATAAATGAAAAAAACATAAGGCAAGTCATGGGCGCCAATACTTCAAAGCCAAATTGTGCTAGCTTAATTACCAAAATTCTGATAGTTCTGGTCATACTCAACATTGCTGGGGATGTTTTAGCTGCGGCGTTTTTTCTGTGGGACCCTTCCTTAGGAGAGTTGTCAGTATACGGCGGTTTGATTGCAAGTTTTGCGGGACAAAATGGTGCCGTTATGATAACAAGTGCCATTCTTTTAGGCTACGCGGTGGTTTACGCTGTTTCTGTCTTTGGGTTGTTAGGTAAATTAAAGTGGGCACCGCCTCTGGTTATTGCCGTTTCGGTAGTGAATCGCGCGCTTGCTTTGGGGGTTATTTTTGAGCCAAACGTTGCTTGGCTAATCTGGTCAGCCTGTAAACTTGTCATAATAGCTTTAGCTTTCTATCTTTGGCGCAAAACGTAATCAACTCTTGGAGGCCGCCCTGTTTAGGGTGCGCGCGCACAGTAATGAACATTCCAAGGTTTCTCTTTGTTGGAATAGTTATTGGCTATCTATACAAAAGGCTGTACAAAGGAGTCAATCCAGCCGTAATTGCTTCCAAGTCTGCTCAAGTGGAATAATCAAACAACAATGGAAATGCAGGCGTGTGCAGCCAAAAAATACATTATATCAAAATACGAAACTTTTCCAAGTTATTGCTTTTATATTCCTTAACAGAATATTTGAAACCCAGAGGCTGGGCAGTTAACCTTTGGACTTGATTAGCAAGAGTTTGGTAGTAATTGGCAGTATTGGTTC
>CAWDBI010000002.1:0-35518 GCA_963800605.1 uncultured archaeon
GACTCTATTTTAACCTATTTTGTAGTCTAACAACAACCACAAATTTATTTTAACTTTTAATAGCCTTTGCTTGGCAAAGAGATGTAGCAGATGTACGAAACCTACAAGTGCCCAATATGCAAAAAGGAATTTAAAAACCCTGAGGAGCTAAGGCAACATCGGATGAACGTACATAAAGGCCAGAGTACCGAAGCAAAAATCGGTTCATCTACCTGAGTTTCTTTAATCTTTGTTTTGTGGCACTTGAAGATATCTGTTGTAATAATTGTCCTGTTCATTAACTATTTATCTGAAACAAAACATAACACCATTGAGGATTCGAATGAAGCAATTAACAATAACCAGCCCAGCCTTCCAAGCTAACCAAATGATTCCCGAGAAATATACCTGCGAAGGATTCAACCCGCCCCTATCCATCGAGGGTATTCCTGAAGGCACAAAAAGCCTCACACTTATACTCGACGACCCCGATGCACCAAGCGGCACATTCGACCACTGGATAGTATGGAACATCCCTCCATCACAGAAAAGCATCGCCGAAAACACCACACCTGGCACTGAAGGCTTAAACACCGATCGAGAACACAGCTACATAGGACCCTGCCCGCCACCAGGCAAACCCCACCACTACACCTTCAAAGTTTACGCGTTAGATACCATGTTGAGTTTAGGGTCGAACTCAAGTAAAACCGGCTTAGAAAAAGCAATGAACGGCCATGTTTTAGCTGAGGGTAAACTCATTGGCTTGTTTGGCCGATAAAAACGTTAAAACCTATAAACTGTTTTTTCTTTAATGTTAAATAGGTACACTACCGATTACGTTAGTCGAGGAAACTTGAACCGTAAATTAACCGTTTCCATTGGTGTAGGTTTAGTTGTAATTGTTGTTTTATCACTTTTTTTGGTGCAGAACTGGTTTAGCCAAAACCGAAAACCGCCACCCCAGAAGTCTATGTCGGGGTAATGTTTGCCTATGGCAACGAAACCTCACAGGTAAAAGCCTTAGTTGACAAAGTGAAAGATTACACCAACTTTTTCATATTAGGCTCAGTAGGTCTACTGTTTAATGAAACAGCCCTTATCGAATCATGCGACTACATCTATGGCGCAAAATTAAATTTTGTAGTGCAGTTTAGAGGCTTAGACACCTACAATTACAGCATCACTGATTGGATGCAAGCTGCACATCAACGCTATGGTAGCCAATTTTTGGGGATATACCGTTATGATGAACCCGGCGGAAACCAAATAGACATGGGCCAGCTCAAATCGTAAACAGCACCGTATTCAACCCAGACATGACATACAAGCAGATGGAACAAAGCTACACAGGCAACCTCTCCGCTTTCCCCACCTACTACCTCAACTATTCCCCAGAATCTTCACATCCGACTATGCACTCTACTGGTTTGATTACAAAGCAAATTACACAACTGTTTTCGGTGAATTCGTAGGCAACCAAAGCAGAGAACGCCACATCGCGCTTTGCCGAGGAGCAGCAGAAACGTTCGACAAAGACTGGGGTAAATAGTAACTTGGAAATACAATCAAGACCCCCTATCTTGAAAACGGTGAAGAACTCTATAATGACTTAGCGTTGGCATACAGTGCAGGCTCCAAATACATCGTTGTTTTTAGTTATAGCGACCCCGAAATCACCCCCTATGGTATCCTAACCGAAGAACACTTTAGCGCTTAGAGCGCTTTGGAATACATCAAGAAGTACCCCCAGAAGCTTTGGCAGTAACAACGCTGAAGTAGCTTACGTGTTACCCACCGATTATGGTTCTGGATTACGCAGCGCAGACGATGGGTTATGGGGATTTTTCCCACCAGATCAGCTTTCAGGAAAAATATTTGGCGACATAGAAAAGCTAACTATACACTACGGCGCAAAATTCAACATCCTCTATGATGAACCGCAAACGGCGGCTAAGCTTGGAAATTACCATGAAGTATTCTATTGGAATCAAACAATTTACTAATCACCAAACCATTTGGGCTTATTAGAGAATCAATACACAACCCGTAGAGAGATGTTTTTTTAGGATGCTATAGTTGCTGCCTAATTATAGCAGCCATCTCTTCTAGCACTGAACGTTGAACCACTTTAAGGTCATGAAAACTCGGCAGTTTCTGTCCCTCGAAACGTGGAACCACATGCACATGCAAATGGAAGACATCCTGTCCAGCGGCTTTGCCATTCTGCTGAATGATACTTATACCTTCGGCACCTGTAGCCTTCTTTACTGCAAAAGAAAGCTGTTTGGCAACCAAGTAGTACCGCTGCAAGTTCCTTCGCTGGAATATCAAAGATGTCAACGTAGTGGGCTTTAGGAATGATGAGTGTGTGTCCCATGTTTAGGGGTCTTATATCTAAGAAAGTCATCACTAATTCGTCTTCATAGAGTATGCTTGAAGGTGCTTGTTTAGCTACTATTTTGCAGAATATACAGGAATCGTCGAATGCCACGTGTCTATTCTCCGACAATCGATTATATGTAAAACTGACTTAAATTTTTGGATGCCGCTCAGGCATTAAATTGGTGTTACTTAGTTACAGTCACATTGCTTTATGAGAAATCACAGTCAATAACTCGAATGCTTATGCTACCATCAAAGTGGTCCATAGCTATACTCGTTTGTTCACCGCAGACTCCACAACTAACCCAAACCAAAACACACAACCAACAACACCGCACATTCCAGAATTAAACACCCAAACGATCATTATCGCACTTACCATACTTGCGATATCTTGTTTAGCCATAAAAATTAGGCTAAGAAAAATAGATGCTATTGTTTATATCACGGGGCACTTCATAATTCTTTTAACCTATTTGAGGTAAAAAGCTATGACTGAATTAGAAAATAAAGTACGCCAGGAAGTAGGTAAAGTCCAAGATCCAGAGACTGGTCAATCATTTGAGGAAATGCAGATGATCCAGAGCGTTAAAGAAACCGAACCCGGCACAGTCACCGTTGAATTCGTTCCAACAAGCCCATTTTGTCCAATCGCGTTTAAACTCGCCGTCAGACATACGTGACGCCGCCAAAACTGTTCCAGGCATAAAAAAAGCTGTTGTCTACTGCCGTGGTCATGCAATGGAAGAGCAAATCAACGAAATGACAAACAAGCAATAGACTTGTTTTATTTTTTAATTTATTTTTTACTTCATTCTGCTAAACGCCCATGTACCAATCCCAATCATTACCAAATCAAACACAACAACTACGCCTATGTTAACGTACAGTGGTTGAAGTGGTGTCCAAGCAGAACCCAAAATAACCGTACGCAAAGCATCAATCCCATACGTTAATGGATCAAACGCTGAAGCAACACGCAGCCACTCAGGTGTACCGGGACCCGAGACTGGAAACAATGCACCGCTGAGAAAGAACAAGGGTAAATTGATGAAGGTCTGTATTGCACCAAAATTTTCTAGGCTGCCGATGAAACTGGCGATGATTAAACCCACGCTAACTAAGACCAAAGGTGATTAACAACATAATTGGTAGAGCGGCGAAGATCGTTAAGGGATTGAAGGGTATACCTAAGATGAAGCCGAATGCAAAAACGATTATTCCCTGTAGAAGCGCCGCTGTGCTGTCGCCGAACATTTTGCCTAGAAAAATCGTAAATCGCGAAACGGGTGAGACAAGGACTTCCTTCATGAAACCGAATTCTTTATCCCAAATCACGCTTATACCCATGAACATCGCTGTGAAGAGCAGCGTCTGCCCGATGATGCCTGGGAAAAGGTACTGTTGATACTCAATCCCTGGAATTACTAATCTGGCGCCGAAGCCGGCGGCGAAAACTACCAACCAAAGCAGCGGCTGAACAAAGCTGATGATGACTCTTGCTCGGTCGCGGATGAAGCGTTTGATTTCTCGCAGCCAAAGTGTATAGAGGGCACGAAACTCAGTCATCGTATCGCTCTCCTTTGCGCCGCAGCGAATCCATGCAACTCCTTTGTTGGGTCTTCTCGGATTGAGCGCCCGGTGTAATGCAGAAAGACATCTTCCAAGTTGGGTTCTCTTGAAGACAAGGATTCTACATAGATGTTGTTTTGGGTGGCTATTTCCATGATACGGGGCATCGCTGATTTGCCATTATGTATTGTAATCTCTAAGGCGCCATCCACTACGCGGGTTTTGTTGAATCCCAACCACTTAGATACCAACTGCGCTAACTCATCGATGTTGTTTGCCCTAACAGTGACAACGTCGCCTTCCAAAGTATCCTTGAGCTTCGATGGCGTATCCAAGACGACGATTTTGCCATGATCCATAATTGCAATGCGGTCTGAAAGCCGATCTGCCTCATCCATATAATGAGTTGTTAGGACAACGGTGATATCGTGGGCTTTTTTTAGTTCACGGATATATTTCCAGATGTGGTCACGCGTCTGCGGGTCCAGTCCCACGGTTGGTTCGTCGAGGAATAATACTTTGGGGTAATGAATTAAACCTCGGCCGAGTTCAAGCCGTCGACGCATTCCGCCTGAATATGTGCGGAGTAAATCGTCGGCTCTGTCTTCGAGTTCGACGAGATTTAAGATGCGATCTATGCGTTCGCGCTGTTCTGAGACAGGGACGCCGTAGAGGTTTGCGTGCATGTAGAGGTTTTCTCTTGCGGTTAAGCGGTCATCTATGCTGGGGTCTTGGAAGACAATGCCGATTGTTTTACGGACTTTGTTGGCTTCTTTGACAAGGTCAAACCCATTTATGGTTGCTGTACCAGAAGTCGGCTTAAGGATTGTACATAGCATAGAGACGGTGGTTGTTTTGCCTGCTCCGTTTGGTCCTAGCAGTCCAAAGATTTCGCCTCGTTCAACGGATATTTCGAGGCTATCAACTGCTTTGAATGAGTTGTATGCTTTTGTTAGTTGATGGGTTTGGATGGCGATTGGCATTGTTTTTCGCTTATTGAATTTGAATATTGGGTAGATTTAAGGGTGTTCCCAGTTTTTGCAGTACTAATTGTTAGCGGAGTCCCTTCATAAAAAACTATCAAAATTCTGGATGCTCTTTGGGCAGTTCTCTTAGGTCCTGTTAATCTGGCGCTTAGTTATAGCTTAGTTAGCAAACACAAACTTCTCTATACGAACCTTCTAAAGATAGAGGCTAAATCATCTTGGAATAAGGTAAGAGTACAATGTTGTTCTTTGTTCCTCCAGTATGTTATAATATGTATTCTTGGATGATGCGGTCATTTGGTGCAGATTCACTTATAGAAGTACTAATCACCTGCTAAACCAATCAGTCTTGACTGCCAAGTAAATATCCGCCAAATCCAATCAAGCCCAAAGTCATGGGATAAGCAACCATACGTTCTAAACCACCGGCTCCGATTCCTAAAGCACTCGCATCTCTTGTGGCTAAGAATACAACTAAAGCCACTAACGAAAAAGCACCCAAAAAAGCAGATATGTACCGAAACGGCGTCTTGGTTATTTTATATGTGACTATAGCTGATAGTGCTCCGACAACAAAGGCTAAGAGCGCTGAAATGCTATGCAGTACTGATACACCGTTGATGATGAATGTGTTTTCTGGAAAGATTCCGACTCCCAAAGTGCCTGCACCAGCGATAGTATAGAGATAGGCCAACTTCCCTAAGTGAAAGTATCTTTTGATGAAGACTGATGCTACAATAATTGCAATGCCAAAAATCATTACCGATGGGTTGAAGATGGCTGCGGAGGGTTTGCCCCATACGCCTAAGTCGCTTATGTAATTGTCTGCTATAATGTAGCCGGGATAGATCGCTTCGGCGATTATTAGGGCTAAAACGAATTGTATACCGCCAACGGTTAGAAGTGCCCCTGCAATCTTGGCGTTCTGAGAAGTCATAAGTCAATTAGAAGTTGCTTGGTATTTAAGGATAATTTATTTTTTAAAAAAAGGGTTTAGGGGCATTGTATACCGCTACATTGGTTGATTCATCGTTTGCTCCATATTAGGCATCAACACTTTATCGATGGCATGACACACACCATTATCAACAGCTAAGTCGGTTTTTATGATGTTTGCACCATTAACTTTCATGTTTCTATGCAGATGCCAACGTTTGTTGTCTATGCGTAATTCACCGCCTGAAAGTGCCTGTAAGCCACACACCAAGACAATAAAACCCAGTCCTTTTGCACATTTAAATACAAAATTTTTAAAAAGTCTAGATTATCGATATGAGGAAGCTTTAGAAAGTTTTTCTCGGTTATTTCTAAAAAACAATCGAAAAGAAGTAGTCAAATCATAACTTTCCACTTCATCAAAAGGTACCCAACGCAATTCGGCAGCGTCGCTTGCAGCAGCAATTGTACCGCCAACCACGTGGACGAGATAGTCGATGATGACATAGTGATATTTCACTTTGCCCTCGGGGTCAACTTCCACTTGACTAACCACATCGACTAACGTGGGATTTTCAACATCAAGCAGTGTTTCTTCTTTGGCTTCCCGAATAACGGCTAATTCAGTTGGTTCACCTAATTCTACCAGACCACCGGGAATTGTCCATTTTCCTCTAGCGGGTTCGTTACCTCGCTTTATCAGTGCGATTTTGTCTTCTTTGACTATGACGACGCCGATGCCTACGATGGGTTGGTCGGGGTAGAGACGCTTCAATTAGAGCACCTGCGGGTTTAATGTAGGTTCTATCTTAAAACTTGAATGGGTTGGACAATGTTGATAAATAAGAAAAAGAAAAAAGAAATAAAGGGCGGATGGCGCCGCTATTCGTATCTTAGCGCTTCGACTGGTTTTAGTTTCGATGCACGCCATGCTGGATAGAGTGCAAAGATTACGCTGACACCGACGCCGAATCCTAAAGCGCCAACAAGTACTTCAGGAGTCAAGAGGGGCGTTATGGTGAATCCTCCGCCTCCGCCGAAAACGCCTGATCCTAAAACTCTTGCTGTAACGATGGCTAAGGTCCAGCCTAGTATTATGCCGATTATTGCACCGATTAAACCGATGATTACTGATTCACCGAGGAATATGGTTAGGACTGTTCTACTTTTCATGCCTAAGTGCTTTGAGGATACCGATTTCGCGTGTACGTTCAATCAGCGAGACAATCATTATGTTCATTATACCTATGCCTGCGACGAGTAGTGAAATTGCTGCGATGCCGCCAAGGAACAATTGTAGGATACTAAAGATGCTTGTAAGCAAACTTAGAACTGCTGTTGAGGATACTACTGAGACTTGGTTGCTGAAGTGGTCAGTTATGAGTTTTGGTGACATTGGTTATGGTTGCGTTGTCGCTGTTCTTGAGTTTAACTATTATCATGTCACATTGGTCAGTTCCGAAGAAGCTTTCGGCTTTGTTTATTGGAATGTAGACGCCTGTGTCTGAGGGTCCGCCGATACCAAAGCCGCCGATTTTGTGCAAGTACGCCTGAAACATCAGCGGTATAGGTTTCGTTAACTGGTGGTAGAACAGTTGCGTTTGTCCATGAAACGTTGACTTTGTCGCCTGACATTGAAGAATATTGTGCCGTTTTGTCCGGGTTGATTTACCCGTGTGCCTACTAC
Source organism: uncultured archaeon (assembly GCA_963800605.1). GTDB lineage: Archaea > Thermoproteota > Bathyarchaeia > Bathyarchaeales > Bathycorpusculaceae > Bathycorpusculum. The sequence continues at coordinate 7,546 of CAWDBI010000002.1, forward strand.
GATTTGTTTGTCTAGAGGGGTTGGTTGGGATGGTGCCGGATGCTGCTGTGAAGGTGGTGGTGTAGATTTGAGAGTACGTGTTGATAGTCAACGCCGTAGATGGTGACCGTTCGGTTTAGGTTATCGGTTTGGATGAATCCGCCATCGGCTCATTATAGCAACGGAAGATTCTATATCGGGTGATAAGGCGTTAATTTCACTGGTATAATTGACGTATAGATTGAAACCTGAGTTGTCACTTGTTCCGCCTCCGCCAAATGGGTTCACCGCCGTCCGCCTGCACTGCCGACCTCGCCTCCGCCAAATCCTGCTCCACCGCCAATACCGCCACTGGAGCCGGGCGTAACAATTAGGGTGTTAGCGGATAAGCCCTGGTTAAGCTGGCCAGTTATGGTTGCCTGCAATCCCTGGGTAATCGAGAGCAACGCTACAATAGCTGCAATGCCGATGATAACGCCTAAGGTAGTTAGTGCTGCACGGAGTTTGCGTAGTTTAATTGCGCTAAAAGAATAACCGAAAATATCTATCGTTTTCATTGTTCATTCACCACATCTGAAGATATTTCACCATCAAACATTTGCACGGTTCTTCTTGCTTCCCGCGCTAAATGCTGGTCATGAGTAACCATGATTATGCTAACGTTTTGTTCGATGTTTAGTTTCTCTGATTAGCGTTAAAACTTCGCTTGCAGTTTTGGAATCCACGTTTCCCGTGGGTTCATCCAGTAACAGGAATTTGGGATTATTTGCTAAGGCCCGTGCGATGGCGACTCGTTGTTGTTGTCCACCGCTAAGTTCGGCAGGTTTATGGTTAATTCTGTCTTTTAAACCAACGGTTTCCAAGAAGTTCAATGGCGCGTTTCTTTCTGTTCCCTTTACTGATGTTGGCTATTGACATGGATAATTCAACGTTATCATGTGCGGTTAATCGGGGGATTAAATTGAAGAATTGGAAAACAAAACCAATTCTTTAGCCGTAACTCTGCAAGTTGATTATCATTTAATTTACCGATGTCTACTCCATCGATTAGCAGGGTGCCTGAAGTTGGCTTATCTAAGGCACCAATGAGGTTTAGCATGGTAGATTTACCACTGCCTGATGGACCAAGAATTGAAACGAAGTCTCCTGTTTCAACCGTAAGGTTAACCCCTCGTAAGTGCTTCCACTGGAACTTTGCCCAGCATGTAAGTTTTTTTAACGTCTATTGCTTCAACGACTGGAATTTTTGATTGACATTTTTTTTCGGTATACTTTCAAAAATGTAAATAGCAAGTAAAGTTCCGGCTAATCCTGAAGCGATTGGATTATTACAATTATTAATTTTTCTTTGAAAGGAGTTTTTCTTTGATTTAATTTTTGTAAGAAGTTCAGGACATTATGGAATTCTGTTAAATTTGTTAGTTCGCTTTATAATACTCTGAGAAGTACCTTCACGTAAGGGATACAAAAGAAAGAATAATAATCCGCTCAATTACCCGTAGTTTAAGTTATTCAGAGTATTTTTTAACTAACTGACCCTCAGTTATTTCAAGAAGTGACTTATTGACTGTTATAACATCGCTAATTGATGAAATAAGATCGACTGGCATGAATACGGATTTGCTTCCATGAGTCACACTAAGAGCACCAAGACTGCCTGTAGTTTTTTTGTAACCAAGCTCTGAAGCTGCTTTTTCAGATAGTTTCAATAAGAGGTTATGAATTTTCCATGTTCGCATATCAAATTCGACATCTTTTACCTCACCAATAGCGTCACCGTTTAAACCCACAACCTTTTTACCTGTAAGGTCATTCGCGCTTACCAAAAAATTCACCAGTATCTAAGTCTCAAAGTCAGTTATAATAATTTTGACAAGTGTACGCTCTCCAGACTCGACAGCAAGCCCAAAAGGATTTCTAAGCCTATAAATAGAGGGGGATAGCTCGCAGGGAACAACAGCGCCCTCTGAATAAGGCACAATTAGCTTATGACTGTGCCTACGTTTTTGCCCTCAACAGCTAACAAAATGTTCTGCGGTTCAAACCCGCTGACGACTACGGTTTTGATGTGGATGCGTTTGAGTACTTTGATGGCTTCTGGGTCGATTATTTGGTGGATTCCTGCTTTGTGCTCGTTTTGCTCGAATACTTTTGCTAAATCATCGAAAGATAGATAGTCAAGTTTTACTGCATCCAAATTTTTTCGCGGGTCTTTGTTGTAGACGCCGTTTTGGTCACTGCCCTTGAGCAGCAATTTTGCATGAATCTTTTCTGCTAACAATGTGGCGACTGTGTCGGTTGTGATTCCGGGACGCAATCCACCCATAACGATAATTTTGCCCTCCTCGACACACGCTTCTGCTTCTTCAAGCGATACAGCCACTTTGCTACAACCAGCGTCTCCCAATCTTTTGAGGAAAAGCTGAGCAAACAGCCTTGAACAGGAAATGGCTACTTCGTCCTGCGCATTCATATCCAAACCCAAATCCTTAGCTAACCCAATAAATTGCCGTGCCAAAGCACCGCCGCCCAAAACCACTGCAACCTCATGTCCCTGAGCTTTGATTTGTTTGATGATGTCTGCGTATTTGCCCATTAAATCGGTGTTAATTGGGTTGGCTATGACGCTTCCACCTATCCTTACTACTATGCGCATGACTGTGTTCCTCTTGTGTGGCTTGTAATGTGTTTTTGGGGTTAAAAATCTTTAAACCCTTCAAGCGGCAGTTTAGGGTATTCTTTAGGGCGAAATAATATGGCTTTCACTGAAACCGTTACCGTTGAACCGTCTGTGCCGTTTAGTTTGGGTTTGTCTGCTCAGATTTTTTTGGGTCTTGACGAGCAAGTGCGCACATATACCAATAGCATGCTTAGTCAAGTGCTAAGAACTGATGGTAATCTTGTTTTGGTAAAGGTAACGTCTGAGGGAACGGTAGAGCAACCTAAAATGGGTATTGAATTAGCTTCGAATCAACCCATAACAGCAGATACGAAAAAAGCAGCGCAAGCGACAATCGAGTACATCTTCAACCTAAACTTAGACCTCAACCTCTTCTACAAACAAGTAGAAAATGACTCTGTCTTGCACAAAATAACCCGCCAACTCTGTGGATTCAAATATCCAACAACCGCCACCGCCTTTGAATCACTCGTGGATTCCATCGTTGAGCAGCAAATCTCCATAAAAATCGCCCGCACCATCGAAGACCGCTTAGCTAAAAAATTTGGCGACTCCATAGAAATTGGCAACACAACTTACTTTGCCTTTCCAACACCACAAAACCTTACCCAAGCAAGCATAGCTGAAATCCGCTGTTGTGGTTTGAGCCAACGTAAAGCTGAATACATCTATGGCGCAGCCAAAATGATTGTCGAGGGTAAGTTGGATCTTGAAGCAATGAAAAGCAACCCTGACCTCGAGGCGACTGTTACAGCACTCGATGAAATCAAAGGAATTGGAGTATGGACAGCAGAACTCACGATCTTCCGGGGTATGCAACGCCTAGACGTATTACCCGCCGACGATTTTGGAATAAGACGAGTCATCTCAAACTATTATTGCGGTGGAAAACCCATCAAAGCCGCTGAAGCCCGAAAAATCGCGGAAGCATGGGGAAAATGGAGGGGCTTAGCCGCTTTTTACCTCTTAGCAGCTGAAGCCAACGGGGTCACAGTTTAGCCTGTTAAGCGTTTTTTCATCAAGTTAATGCTTAAAACGAAAAATGAAACTGTGAACAGCGCCAACAATCCAACGCTGATAAGCACCACCGCTTCAGTGCTTAAACCCAAGATAGGTTCAACACTGCCACTAACTACTCCACGAGTCACATTTACAACGTGCGTTAGAGGCAGAGCTATCAGGGCGAATCCTTGTGCCGCTAGTAGGCAAAGAAGTTAAGGGGAAAAATGTTCCGCATAAAAACAACATTGGTGTCACAAAGAGAAATGAGGGATAATTGAAGAAATCGATGTTTGGCGCGACAGCTGTGAAGCACATTGCTATGGAAGAGAATAGTAAGCCTCCAAAAAAAGCAATCAACGGCACTAGTAGAAACAGTGGTGAAGTAACCAGCGGTGTAGGTGTAAAGAATCCGGCTCCAACAATGACACCTAAGACGATGGTGGCGTTGATGGTTGAACGGGTTGCGCCCCAGAGCAGTTCTCCTGCTACGACTTCTTCCACGCTTACAGGTGTGGCGACTATGGCGTCGAAGGTTTTTTGGAAGTACATACGTACAAACGAAGCGAAAGTGCATTCAAAAAATGAGCCGTTCATGATGGCAATCGCTACCAATGCTGGTGCAATAAAGTTGATGTATGGTTGTCCTTAATGCTTGGGAATGAATCCGCCTAAGGCCGAAGCCGAACGCTGCTAGGTAGAGTATGGGTTCAAAAAGCGAGGGTAAAAAATTGACTTTTATGGTTTTTAGGAAGACATCAAAGTTGCGGCGCCAAACCTTCCAGACCCGATAAGATAGTCTGGGAATCGAAAATGGCGCTGGTGATTTGCGGATATTTGGTTGAGTCATTCTTCACGCAACCCCCGTCCAGTTAATTTAAGAAAAACATCTTCGACGTTGGCGTTGCGAATCGAAACATTCTGCAGCTTATGCTCTCTAAGAAAACCCTCAAAGACGCCGTGTGGTTGGTCGGTGAAGATTTGCATGCGATCGCCCAGTCTTTCGATGCGTGCATCTGGAAAAGCTTCTTTGAGAAGTGGAATCAGCTTTTCGTCGTAATCCAGTTCCAAAACTTCTTCTGCCAACATGTTTCTTTATAAGTTCCGTGGGGGTGCCTTGCTCAATGATTTTGCCGTGGTCAACGATTAGGATGCGGTCGCAGAGGATTTGGGCTTCATCCATGTAATGGGTGGTTAGGATGATGGTGACTTGCTGTTTTTTGAGGTGTCGTACTTCATCCCAAACGAGGTGCCTTGCCTGAGGGTCCAAACCGGTTGTGGGTTCATCCAAAAGCAGAATTTGCGGCTGATTAAGCAGTGCCCTTGCAAAAATCAATCTGCGCTTCATACCTGTGGACAATGCCATTATAGGTACATCTCGTTTTTCTTCCAACTGGAAAAACTTGAGTTGCGCCTCTGCTCGTTTTGAGTGCTTCATCTTTTGGAATGTCAAAGTACCGTGCATAAACGGTGAGGTTTTTGAGGACTGAGAAGTCGGGGTCCAAGTTATCTTCTTGTGGAGCTACGCCGATTATGCTTTGATTTCTCGGCATTGCGTATGCACATCTAAACCTGCAACACTCAATTCGCCAGAGGTTGGTATTAGAAAACAGTAAATCATCCTCACAGTGGTGGTTTTTCCTGCGCCGTTTGGCCCCAAAAAACCGACGCATTCACCTTTGTAGACTTTGAAGTCTATGTTATCGACTGCTAAGAAGTCGTCATATTTCTTGGTTAAGCCCTTTGCTTCGATTAGAACTTCTCTAGAACTCATAAGCAACCAATTCTAGATTTATATGCGCCCACTTAAGACTAGCGCTTACTGCTTCCCCGAGAGGTATTGACAGTAGCCATAGCTTATGGGGCCTTGCTTGGTGGTCTCGCAGGGAAATTCGCTGCATTCAAAACAGAGCGTGACACCTTTAGTGTAGGCGCAGTTACATATATGGCAGAACTTGTTTTCGCGTGCTACGCAGCCGATGTCTCCGTTAGGGCATGTGCCTTTTTGCATTTTGGGGCATTTTTCGCAAGCTATTCCACAAACACCGACTTTCATTGATAATCAACCTATCTTTAGGAAGTTAGTGTGCTATCTATTGAAGGGCTGTGGCTTTGAAAACACGCGACAAGTCTAACAAGTCACCCCTTGCCCAAGTGTTGTTTATGCCGAAAGCAGAAAAACTAAAAGAAAAACAGTATTACATGATTCCAGTTAATTCTGTAACAATCTGCTGTAATCACAAAGGGATATAGAGATAGTAAAGAAGTGGTTATCGAGTGTTAGATATGACCGAAAGTGTTTCAGTGGAAAAACAGCAATCAACGGCAGTTGCAAAAGCACGTCGAGCACTAAGCACTTTTAACTATGATTGTGGCTTCCATTTTTACACAGCTATCGGAGACTACACGGGAGTGACTGCGGTAAGCCTCCAAGACCTTGCCCAAAAAATGCGCTCAATCAGTCTTCGCTCTGTCAGGTTCCATTTTGAGCGTGGAGATTTTCAGAGGTGGATAAGAACACTATTGTGCGCTTCAGAATTAGCAGAAGACATAGGGTTAATCAAACCGCATTTTTCCGATGAAGCACTAAGAAGGGAAATTATAGCAAAATTGGAAGAACACATTGCTCGTTTAAAGGAAATAGTTAAAGAGGAAGATTGGAAGCCATTGTTAACCATAAAATATTCATCTCGAACATGAGCTTTGATCCGGGCATAAAATAATTTATAGCGTGTTATTTGCTGCGTGCGACTTGGAGTAGAATTTGGAATTATAGAAAGGGATTATAGATTAATTACTGTCTACAAAAAATAATAATTGAAGTGGAGAAATATTAGAAATAGTTATTTTGGAGGTCTGCTTATTGGCTCTTTGAATTCCACAGCCAGCCTGCAGCCTTATTCGGTTGCTTAGCAATAAAAGCTGTCGCCTGCATACGCCGTTGGTTGTTGATAAAAAAAGCTGGGATTCCGGCAACAACAACTGATAAAAATTTAGGAGTATGCTGCTTGCTGACTACCCTAAAGCTATTAATCACATATTGAGCGTAGTTCTTTTGGTGTTTTATTGCAGTATCGTCCCTTCGGAAAACTCGACTGGAAGGTTTCGGCACTTGGCTTTGGAACCATGCGTTTGCCCATCATCGGCGCAGACCAATCAGCCATAAACGAGCCTGAAGCCATACAACTGATCCGCTATGCCATAGACCAAGGTGTAAACTACATTGACTCAGCCTACGTTTACCATGAAGGTAACAGTGAAACCGTGCTGGGTAAAGCATTAGAGGATGGATTCCGGGAGAAGGTAAAAATCGCCACTAAAATGCCGGTTTTCTCAGTACAAAACAAGGAAGAGTTAGACAGGATATTTGAAACACAGCTTAAGCGTTTAAAAACCGACTGCATAGACTTCTACCTCTTACATGCCCTGATGAAGCCTACATGGGATAAAGTCAAAGAACTCAATATTATCGACTGGGCAGAACATCAAATAGCCGAGGGCAAAATTGGTTATTTGGGCTTTAGCTTCCACGACGAATACGAGGTCTTCAAAGAAATAGTGGATAGTTATAAGGGTTGGACGTTTTGCCAAATCCAATACAACTACCTCGACGAATATTATCAAGCGGGAGTACTCGGCTTGAAGTATGCAACCCAAAAAGGTTTAGCGGTCATCGTTATGGAGCCGCTTGCAGGCGGCTTATTGGCTGTTAAGCCTCCAGCGGAAATCCAGCAGGAATGGGACAAAACCGGCATAAAACGCCAGCCAGCCGATTGGGGCCTGCAATGGGTCTGGAACCAACCGGAAGTCACAGCGGCATTAAGTGGTATGAACTCCATGGCACAGGTGCAACAGAATCTGGCAAGCGCCAACAATTCAGGCCCAAACACGCTATCCCAAATAGAAATCGCTGCCCTAAACAAATCGCGGGAATTATTCCAGCAATACGGCTACATCGGATGCAGTAAATGTCGCTATTGTAGCAATTGCCCTCAAAGTATCGACATACCAGTAACCTTAGCATTTCTAAATGAGTACGCAACCAAACGCAGAGAACCACAAGAGCAGCAACGAATAAAGCAGCAATACGCCGCAGCAGTACCCTTTGAGCGTAGAGCAAACAACTGCATCCACTGCGGACAATGCGAAAACATATGCCCCCAACATCTGCCGGTGCGTAAACTGCTAACCGAAGCCGTCGCAAGCCTACAGGGGTAGGGATACTTGTAGTTACATGTGAGTGTAACTAGTCCTTATAAAAACGATTTTTGTTCATATTATTAGCAGAGGCTGTTTTGTTTTTGAAGACAATTTCAAAAGCAATCTAAATGTGACCTAAAAACAAACACCTTAAAAATCCCTTTCAAGTCCCGTGCCTGTCAACATTGTTGCTTACAAGGTAGTATCCATTGTAAAAGACATTGCAGCTTCCCCATTTGAGGAGTAGCGATGATAGTTTTTGTTCATCAACCTGAATACATACCATGGCTGGGCTTCTTTGACAAGCTATCCAGATGCGACACCTACGTTATCTACGATGATGCACAATACCAACACGGTGGATTCCATAACCGAAACCGCATCCGAACCGCCAGAGGTTGGGAATGGCTAACAGTCCCCATCACCCATGGTCACCCGCAAACAATAAAAAACACAAAAATCTTCGGTGACCAATGGAAAAACAAACAACTAAACAGCATACAATACTACTATCAAAAAACACCCTACTTTAAAGAATTCTATCCACTCATAAAAGATGCAATAAACTTCAATCATGAACTACTAATCGGGTTAAATCTCCATTTCATTAAAACAATAGCTGAATGCTTAAAAATAAAAGTCCAGATGATGCGTTCTTCCGAATTTCCTTATGGGGGTAAAGAAAAGAACGAAAAATTAGTGTCTATGTGCAAATTCCTAGGCGCAGACTCCTACTTATCTGGTTCAGGCGGAAAAAACTACGTCAACGAGAACATTTTCACCGAAGCTAACATTGATGTGCAATGGCACAGCTACGAACACCCAACATATAATCAATGTTTCAGCGGTTTCGAGCCTAACATGTCTATTATTGATTTACTGTTCAATGAAGGCCCGAAGGCTAAGGATATACTCCTTAAAGGAGGCATAATTGAACCAAAAAAGTACGTTGCAACAGGCGTTATTAAGCCCTTAATTGTTGAACAAGTAAAAGTAATCTAGAATTTCATGATTTGGGCGTATAACAACATAGTGGTCACATCTATCTCCCGCGACACAATCCCCATTTTTTGAAGCATAGAATAACCACTGATAAACACGCGCTTTTTTCCACGGGTTAATTTTGCTAAATGAACGAGGCGGTTGCTTATAGCGCACGTTGTGCAATGCAAAATTTTTCCAAAGTCTTATAAATAAACTGTACGAAATAGAGATGTTATAATCTAGGGGACCGCGTATATACCCCGAACTATTGGAGAGAAACTAAATTGGAATCAGAACATGAAGAAGTTGCAAACGAGAAAACAGTAATTGACGGCAAAGAATACTCCGCCTGTTGCGCAAAACTAAAAGCAGATAAACGTAAACCAAAAAATAAAGCCCAAGTAACGACAAAACCAAAAAACAAGAAATAATCGACATAAGACCAATTTTTCACTTTTTTAATTAAGCGTTATTGGTTTTTCAGTCACTATTGCAACGAAAAATATATTAGTGTTTCTTACGATATAATAGTTGCATTTAGCGATGAACAAGATGAAAAAAGTCTACTTAGCTCTATGCATCTTAATAATATGCCTCTTTGGAAGTTTACTTGTTCTTCCATCAGTAGCAACCGACGGCGTTTACTCAAAAGAATTTAACGCTTGGATCTATTCTATTTCTGCAATAATGGGGTTAGGCGTGGCCTTGGCACTAACAATTTCCTATGTTTCGAAGAAAACAAGTGCCCCCACGAATTTTTTCCCCCTAAACAGCTACATACATCCCCGCCCACACCCCAAACATCATTTTGTAAGTCTTGCAGTAGTTGTGGTGCTCAAAACCGAGTATTTGTACCAACTTGCGAAAAATGCGGGATATAGCATTTGACCCCGTGCGGACTATTGCGTTTTAGCGCCAAGTTTTTTTGCACTAAACTCGTTACTTATCTCTAATACCGCTAAGAGGATAATGTTGCTGAAAAACTAAAAAACCCACGAATACTAAAGATCCACTATCACACCTTTAGACACTGGAAAGCAACCCAACTCTACCATCAAACAAGAGACATCTTATACGTCATGAACTTTCTGGGACACAGAAGCATCAAAAACACGCTAATCTACATCAACTTGGAGATCGCATGTTTCTCAAAAGGCGGAGACGAATTCACTGGAAAAGTAGCAACACAAGAGAAGAGAAGCTAAAACTAATTGAAGCTGGATTTGAGTTTGTCAGCGCAGACCCAGACGGAACACAATACTTCAGAAAACGCAAATAGAGAAAAGTTTCACTATTTGTCCAAAAGCATGGTCAAAATTTCATGATTTGGGCGTGGGGAACGCCTTCAATTTTTATAACTGCTTCAGGATGAACATAACCCTGAGCGATGGCTTTCTCCACACAATTCTTACCGACAAAATTCACGATTGTGGAATTACCGATCAAACCCACTGCTTCATCAAGGTTGCTTTTCTTCCGTTGTAGAATTCGTTTTTAATATGGAAAACAATTTTTCCTTCCCGAAGCGTTTTACCTAAGAAATCGCAGTCACAGACTGCTAAGACCACGTTTTGTCCGACTTTTTAACGTTTAGGTAAACATCCAAATTCAGTTTCGCCCTATAATTGTTTGATCGATGATTTTGCGCCGCATGCATTGCAGACAAGGAAGGATAAACGTTTTTCTTTAACGATTTTGGTATCTGGCCGTTTACAAACTGGACAAACAACATAGCCTTCAAGGTATCTTAGTATTAGTCGTTCGAAGCTGTCTCGATCGGAATTTACCTTGGAAGATAGCGCGTGAATCATGGAAAGTGGCGGCTGTGGCCATTTCGCGGGTTAGGAATTTTATAAGTGCTGTGGATCGCGGTCTAAAGCGTCAGCTATTTCTTTGAAGTTTGAGATTATTGTGCGCATGCCAACTGTTTGAATCTGGATTCTGGGTAGTTCTAAGCGTTCCTTTTTGGCTGAACTTCTGGCATTTGTTCGCACGCACGTTTTAGCAGATCATCGTAGTTGAAGGTCATGTTTACACTTCACACCAAAGATGGTGCCAAGCACATATTTAAAATTATAATAGAAATATGCCAGAAACAGGCTTTCCGATGGGTTTTAATGATTGATTTTAAAGTAAACAATATAAATTCGGAAAGTAAATCGTAGGTAACTACTACTCACATTACAGAGGCTAACGCTTGACAGAGAATCAAAACCAAGCCAAGAAGGAAACATCAACCTCCAGATAGATAGACTAAAAAAGCAAATTCGTGAAGCAAACACTCAGATCAAAAAGTTCATTGAAAAACGAGACCATGCTGCACGAGAAAGTCCGCAAGACCCGTGAAGAAATAAACCTAATGAAAACTGAAAGAGATGCCTTAAACGAGAAGGTAAAGCAGCTAAAGCAACAACGAGACGCCGTTAGAGTTAAAGTAACCCCAATCATGGCGGAAGTAAACGCTATAGACGAAAAAATAGACGACCCTCAAAAAGAATCTACCTCACATTAACTACCGAGAAATACAAGAAGGATCTTGAAGATCTCGAGTGTAAAATTGCCACAACTTCAGTGGATCTACAAGAAGAGAAAAGACTCGTCGAGCAAGTGAAAGAACTCGAAATTCAACTAAGCGGTTACAAAAAAATTGATAAACAACATAAAAAAATCAAAGAATTACTTGCACAACGCAAAACCTTCGATGCTCAAGCAGATGTTTTTCATAAAGAATTAACAGATTTAGCTAAGAAAAGCCAAGAATCTGCACGCTGAAATGATGGAAAAAGTTAATGCCATGAAAAGAGACCGCGAAGAAGCAGACAGCCTACATCAAGCATTCATTAAAGCCAAGGAACAAAACAACCTTTGTATGAACAGATCACGCCAATTAATTGGCCAAAGCACAGGCCTTAGAGCTACAATGCGTGAGCAATACCAGAGCTAGAAGAAAGAGAAGAGGAAGCTCAGACGCAAAGACGAAGAAGACTAAGACGGAAAGAGGAACAAGCCCAACGAGCAGTTAAAGAAAAAGAGATTAAAGAAAAAATTGGCGCCGAAGCTAGAGAAAAATTAAGCCGCGGCGAAAAAGTCAACTGGGAAGAATTCCAATGATGCTTGGCGACGAAGAAGAGGACGAATCAGAAACACAAGATTAAAGTTAAGTACCTGTATTAAGAGAGATAGAGATTTGCGATGGCTAAGAAGGAAACGCAACAGCAGACGCAAAAGCGTATCCTAATTTTATGTGTTGATAGAGATGGCGATCTAGAAGTTAAAGCAGCCATAAAAACCCCGCTTTTTGGCAGAACCGCCAACCTTGACGGTGCAGTTGCCTTAGCCTTCAAGGATCCTGAAGAACCAGACGCCAACGCAATGTTTGAAGCCATCAGACTCTATGACCGATTGCAGAGATGAAAAGCAACCAGAAGAAATCTTTGAAGTAGCAACAATTTCGGGAACCGAATTAGGCGGAGTTAGCGCTGACCGAAAACTGGTCTGCGGAACTAAACAATCTGCTTGAATCTTTCAACGCCAACGAAGTTATTTTGGTTTCTGATGGCTATCTCTGATGAAGCAGTTTTGCCGCTGGTCGAATCAAGAGTGCCAGTTTCTTCAGTTAGACGCATAGTAATAAAGCACAGCGAATCAATCGAAGAAACAGCGGCGGTCTTCACAAAATACATTCGTTTACTGGTAGATAATCCAAGATATGCACGAATGGCTTTGGGTTTACCTGGGATTTTAGTTTTAATTTTCGGTATTCTTTGGGGAATTAACTACTTCTTATCCAGGCGCAATTTACTTTACGGCATTGCCATTAGTAATAGTTCTTGGCGGTTTCTTGCTGCTCAAAGGCTTTGGCGTTGATAAAGCAACTAAAGACTTCTACAAATGGGCAAGAGACTATTCACCGCCCCGCGTTCCAATGCAAATTTCAAATTACACAGTCATCGCAGGAATACTCTGCATTGCCGTAAGCGTTTACCTTGGTATAGCAAACGTCAACATCAATGCAGCACCATTTCCCACTGATTTAGGCTGGCTGGTTAGGCGCTACTCCAAAAATAGCAGTGTTACTTCATTAAAGGAATCATAGATCTTACTGATTGTAGGCATAATGCATTGTTCTTCTTGGAAGAAGTATACGATTATACTTTGAGAGAGATTCAAAACTACTGCGAAACGTTGCTTTAATCGTTTCAGTTGCATGGTCACATTGGATCCTTGATGGAACAGCAAACGTAATAATTCATTATTACACAGGATACATCAGCAGTAGTTGGGTTAAATGACCAAGTTTTCTCAAATTTCCTGTTCACAATAATAGTCGGCATTCTAATCGGTGTTGCTTCGGTACTACTAATTTACATAGTTAACAGGTCAGCAAGAGGTTTCTTTAAGAAAAAGAGAAGAAAAACCAGAAGAACTCTAAATTTCATAGTCAAGTTTCGTCATTTCTGATTTAGAGGAAGCTTTAATTGAACCCATCAAGGCTTTAGCTATAGTGCACATTAAAATTATGCAGTGCAAATCCTTCAGACATGAGAGGTTCAAGTAGTGCTTAAAAGAATTCTTTCCGTCATCGGCGCCTACAAGGTTTATGAGAAATGGCTATGGCTACAAGTTAAAAACGGCATTAAACCCGAACATATAGCCATAATTCTTAGATGGAAACAGACGATGGGCAAACGAACAGGAAAGTCAACCCTTGGCTTGGAGATAAATGGGGTCACAAACAAGGTGCTGACACAGTTGAACAGCTTTTAGACTGGTGCCAAATGTCGACGTAAAATATGTAACACTCTACACTTTTTCCACAGAGAATTTTACACGCAATCAGAAGAAATACCAAAGATAATGCAGATTGCCGAAGAAAGATTCCGAAAACTGCTAACTAGATGAACGAGTCCACAGAAATAAGGTTCATGTAAAAGTTATCGGCAGAACCAACCTCTTACCTGCAAGCTTCCAGAAAGCCATCGCAGACGTTGAAAAAGCACAGCAGAATTATGATAGTTACTTCTGGAATTTTGCTTTTGCATATGGCGGCAGAGCAGAAATTGTGGATGCAGCTAAAACAATTGCCAGAAAAAGTGAAAGCGGCGAATTAAACGTCGAAGACATGAACGAAAGCACATTTGAAAAATATCTCTACACATCGCACATGACCAAACAGGACCCTGACATGATTATTACGAACTTCAGGGGAAGAACGATTAAGCGGGTTCCTACTTTGGCAAGCTGCATACAGTGAACTGCTTTTCTTGGATGTTTACTGGCCAGACTTCCGCTTAATTGATTTGTTAAGGGCAATCAGGGTATTTCAGCACCGAAAACGCCGTTTGGAGCATAAAAAAAGTTAAGCGCGTTTTTTGGCGCTGACTATAGATATGACGTCTCGGTCTTTTAGTATAGCGTCTTCGCCGATTCTGCGTTTGTCTCGGGCATCTATTGCATAGAGGAAGTTTTCGCCGAGTTCACTGTGGATTACATAGGCGAATAGGTGGGCGGTTGTGCCTTTGGGAACAAGGTATGTGTCGGGTAAGACGCGTCCGTTGTGGTCGGATAAATGCTCAAGGTCTTCGACTGGGTAAACGGTTATCATGTCTAAGAGTTTGAAGTATGCAGTGTTTATGGCTTCTTGAACGCCTGTGGAGCCGTTGGTTTTGAGGATTTTTTCTTTTACTTGCTCAAGCGCTTTGATTTGACCAGCTGAAAGCTTTTCGGGATGAGTTATTTTGAAGTCTTTATCGCCTGGTTTATAATCAATCAAGCTGTTTCTCTGCTGCACGTCTCAGCACCAATTCGGCTTCTGCGCTGACGCGGGATAACGATGTAATCGAGTTTTTTCAGTCGTTCAACGTTTGCTTGGGCGGTTGGCAAATCAATTTTGTTTGCAACAATAAGCATTGGTTTAGAAATGCGCCGTAAGTTGTCTACGAAACGGTAAAAGTCATCATCAGTCCAAGATGGCAGGTTTATCAAGGTTCAAGTTGGCTCTTCGAACTGCTTCAGCTACGAATTGGCGTTTTATGCTTAAACCAGTTAAACGGTCTTCAAGATGGTGAGCGATGCCTTTTTTGTCTGCTTCTGCGGTTCTTGCGATTTTTGACCAATCTTTCTTGAGGATAGTTAACCATCCACATGGTTGATTTCTTTTTCCAGAAACTGCACATCTTCGAGTGGGTCGTGTTCGCCGGGTTTGCAGCTTTTTCCTTCGCAGTCTGTTCCGCCTGAAGCGTCAACGACGTGGATGAGGGCGTCTGCTCGGCGGATTTCGTCGAGGAACTGGTTGCCTAAGCCGCGTCCTTCCCAGGCGCCTGGCACGATTCCTGCGATGTCGATTAATTCGACTGGGACAAGTCGTGTGCCGTTTAGGCAGAGGCGAGTTTCTTGGGTTATCTTGGACTTTGAATTCTTCGTGGACGCAGGGGGTTCGCACGTAGCCGACGCCTCGGTTTGGTTTAATGGTTGTGAAGGGGTAATTGGCTATTTCAGCCGCGGCTAAGGTTGCGGCGCTAAAGAAAGTGGATTTTCCCGTGTTTGGTTTTCCAACTACACCAAGTAAACGTGAGTAGGACCTTTGCATAACTTTTCACTGTGCTTAATGTTGCTGTGTATGGTGCTATATTGGTTGCGGTTGTTACAAAACCTAAAAAAATGCGGGCGCCAACTTAGTTGATGGTATAGATAATTAGGGGAAGGGTTAGGGCAAACAAAAAAGGGAATAATGAATTAAAGTGAGGCATGTCCACCCAATTAAGATCTTGGTGTTAAGCACTTGTTTTCTGTTAATTACAGCTTTTGCTATTTCGGACCGAACCATTTCTGTGCAACAGCAAGATCAAGAATGGTATGCAAAACCCATGTATATCGCTCAACAAATCGAACCCTCCGCAATATACAACGGGTACACTCCAACCCAAATAAAAACAGCATATAACCTACCCTTAGGTGGAGGGAACGGAACTACAATAGCCATAATAGACGCCTATGACGCCCCAACAATTTTAGCGGACTTTACGGTTTTCTGCAACCAATTCAACCTGCCAACGCCGACTTCAAGTAACTTTGAAATCCACAAAATGGCAGAGAATATCAGCTCTGACAGCGGTTGGGCACAAGAAGCTAGCCTTGATGTTGAATGGGCACACGCCATCGCTCCGGAAGCAAAAATACTGCTTGTTGAAGCTGTTTCAAACAATCAAGTCCATTTGCTTGATGCGATCGATTATGCCAAAGACCGTTCAGATGTCGTTGCAATCTCGATGAGTTGGGGTGGCGATGAACCAGTTACCCCAGCTTATCTTGACAGTAAACTGACGAGCAGTTATGGCGCCGTATTTTTTGCATCTTCAGGAGATAATGGTTCAGGAATATGTTGGCCTGCAAGTTCAGTTAACGTAGTGGGAGTCGGAGGAACCACGCTAAATTTGAACGCTGATGGTACAGTTTCCGAGACGGCTTGGACTGGAAGCGGAGGAGGAATATGTACTTATGAAAAAATTCCTACTTACCAAGCAAATTACGGCATCACTGGATCAAAACGTAATGTCCCAGATGTTTCATATAACGGAAACCCTTCAACAGGAGTACCTGTCTACTATAATGGCAATTGGTATAAAGTCGGAGGCACCAGCGCAGGTGCACCTCAGTGGGCTGCAATACAGGCTTTATCGCGTTCAGCATCAATCGTTAACATTTATCAAAAAGCAAAATTAGATTATGGCAGCTATTTCCGTGACATAACTTCTGGGTCCAACGGCGAGTACAATGCGTCTTCGGGTTACGATTGCGTGACGGGTTTAGGTAGTCCATTGACCTTCAATTTCGGTGTTAATGTGGCTGTGGCACCTATATCAGGAACAGCGGGAAGTGCGTTAACGCTGAGCGGATCGGGCTTATCTGGTGGTTCAGTCAATGTTTCTTACCTTAATCCTATCTCAGATAGTTGGGTTTCAGTAAGCAATAACACAGCCACGGCATCGGGAAGCTTCTCAATGTCTATGAGTGCACCTGACCTTATGCAATGCAACCCATCAGGCGACAACCCCCAAAGCTTTGATGGCATCGTTTTTCGCGTCACAGACAACAGCAATAGCCGCTCATACAACGCTTCAACACCATACAACCAATATCGCCGAGGCTTAATTCAGGTCGACAACTTAACCGCCCAAGGGCTTTATGGCAATAACACTAATTTGGCAACCAAGGTTTTCGTTCAAAACGGCGATGCCCTCGCGGTTGGTGGTAAATGGTTTAGCCCCGGCACCGCAACCTTGCTCTGGGATAACACAAACCTGAGCACCACAACAATCGATGGAGCGGGGCAATTCAACTCAAGCATAATTGTACCAGCCGCCTCTGTTGGTCAACATACACTAACCATCCAGGATTCAACAACCAGTTTCTGCGTTAACATCTCACGTTATCCTTCGGTAGCCACCAATAATACGGACAACTGGTATACAACCGATTATTCGGTAAATTTAACGCCTAACTATACAGTAAACGAGACGTTCTATAGGATAAATGGCGGTCCAATCCAGACCGTTACAGCAAACGGACAACCCTTAATCACTACGGAAGCCGCTAACAATACAGTCGAGTACTGGACCACATGGAGCCCTGACGGATCAGCACTCATAGAAACGCCCCATAAAATCGTGAGTGGAATTAAACTGGATAAAACTGCGCCTTCTGGCTCAATCATATCAAACAGCTTCACACAAACCGCAGACATCACCCTCTATCTTGACGCGATAGATGACACTTCAGGGGTTTCTGAGATGCATTTTGCCCACCAGAACGGCGATTGGACCAACTGGGAAGCATATGCAACCACGAAAGGTTGGACACTACAGGGTTATGATGGTGCAAAAACCGTCTTTGTTCAGTTCCGGGATAACGCGGGATTAGTGTCAACATACACTTGTGTAGTGATCCTTCAAACGCCGCAGGCTTCACCGACACCGCTAGTAACCGTCTCGCCTACAGCTTCACCAACGGCGGCTCCTACTCCAACTCAAACAGCCCCATCACAGACAAACGCCCAAATGTCGCCTACGCCTGTTGCAGAGTTACCAGTTGCGTTAGCTCTACTGTCAATAGCTTTTGCATCTTTAATGATGGTGCTTGTTTTTAGAAGAAGACAAAAATAAAAAAGAAAATTTTAGGTTTATTTGCTTGTGCTGGCTGAGGTTTTTTTGGAGCATCCCAGCGCTGAGCATATAGCTGCTATGAAGCAGAGAACTGCGCCGATTATGAAGGCTTGTGTTAGTGCAGTCAACGCGCGCGCTCGCTGGTTCCCAATTATGTTTATTGTGTTTTCGTTAAGCGTTAGTTACAGCTTCGGAGGGTTTCTAGTTGTCTGTGTCCATTCTATGTTAGCCTTCTCTTAAAAGGACAGCGTGTGCGGGACACTTAGCCACACATAATCCGCATCCATGGCAAATACCCATGTCGATCACTGCTGATTCGTCGTCGCTTATGCGGAAAACAGCTTTGATGGGGCATTCCTTGGCGACATTGCATTTTTTGCAGTGACTGCATTTGTTTGGGTCTATGATAGCTTTCATTAAATGCTCAAGGTACAGGATGTTCTTATGTAGTTTTCTGGCGGCTGATTACTAAAAACCCAGGTTTTGGGGGAGATGTTAGAGTTTATCTGCCTTGTACTTGGCAAGCAACTCTCTGAGTGTTCGGTGGCATTTACTGCATTCAAACATAGTGTTTCCGCAGGAAGGACAATACAGCTCCTCATCTATGAATCGCTCCAGAATGGCTAAGAGCTCCTCTTTGTTATGCAAGTCACGCTCGGTATCTTGCTTCACAAATGGTTCAGCCTGAGGCTGAGGTTTGCTTTCTCCAACTATTTCCTGATAAACCTTAGAGATACTTGTTTTGCCTTCCCTAAGTTTCTGCTTGTCATCTTCGCTGGCTTCTTCGAGAATTCTTTTGCCTCGCTCAAGTGTACGGGTTGAAACGCCTGCTTTTTTAGCAACTACTTCAGTGGCTTTTCCCATCGACTCCGGAATAAACTCTGTGTCTTCCGGCGCTAACCCTTCTGTGGTTAAGCCATATTGGAAGTCGCGACCGTTTTTTGCGCCTTTTGCTTGTCTCTTTTTTGCCAAAGCTTTCTCGATTTCGAGCAGTGGGACGGCTAATTCGACGAGTTGGAAGTTGTTTAGGTGTCGGCGTCTCAAGTTAGCTTCTATCACGAATTTCTTTTCAAGCAGTTTGTCGTCGAATTGTTTGACTTCGAAGTCGGGTTCTAAACCGAGTTCTGTGCAGGCGCGGAAGCGGTGGTGTCCGTCGAGGACTTCAAGATTTTCGTTAACAATGATGGGGTAGTGTTGGCCTTCGCTTTGTATGGATTTTTTTAGTTCAGCGAATTCTTCTTCTGACATTCGGGGTAGGAGATGGTCGTATTCTGGGTTAAGGTGCAGGCTCATCTGGGTATCGTATTCTCTTTTGTTGTTATAGTTATTTAAGTTGAAGGGTAAATGGGGCTGTTTTGCCGTGGATACAAGTCAAACTTGGGTTTTTTAGCCAATTAGACCCCTGAATCGTTACACCACAAGACTCTGAGCGCCCGGAGAAGAATTCATACTTTTTTAGAGATATTTTATTGACCATTTATCCCACTCTTTAAGTCTTTTAGTATCTGCTGTTTTAAAATGGAGCTAAGTTGTTGTATTTCATTCTGTTCTACTTGCTCTTTCTGGATTACTGTGGCGTTAGGTTTAGTCATGGCATCCCTTGTGAGGATTTCTTCAGGGTTCATACCCCATGCGCGTATGAGTTCTTTGAGTGCATCCATTTTATTTATTCGCAATTTCGGTTTTATGCATAAGCCAGCAGCTCTGTAGATGCCGCGTAAAAACTCTATGCCCTTCATCTGTACGTCATATGTGCTAACTTGGTGTCCCATCATGTATTCGATGTAATCGGCTTGAACGTTTAAGGATGCTAGTTGTGTGCGGAAGAATTTCTGTATGCTATGAACTCGAATATCATACCGTCTTCCAACTTTTTTGAGAGTAATGCCAGCTTTAACGTATAGGTCATGAATCGAATCGTAGACGGCTGTTGTTGTAATGGGCACTAGGAATGCGGAAACTTCATTTCTGATTAGGGGTGATTCGTCGGTGATTTGTTCAGGCGGTATTTTGTATGTCCCACGGCGTCTCATCTGTAAGTAGATTTTTAGGTAGTTAACTGCTTCTTCGCTCAGAAAAGTATCGTAGTCGCCGTATTTGCCTTTTGTAATTTCATATTCTACGTGTATATGCAGTGGAACGATGCCGGCTTCAAGGTCTTTTTTAACGTGTCTATACTTGAGTTTACATAGGGTTCCTTCTCGGAAACCGCCTAGGGCTAGCAAAGATGCGATTACTTTTTCGCGGATGGCTGCGACGTCGAGGATCGTGGCGAGTTCTTCGGGTGATGGTGCGCGGTCTTTGTTTATGACTTTATTGGTTAATCCGTATGGTGATTCTATGCGCAATCCATTAGAGCGGAATAGTGCTTTGACAGCTTTGACATGACCGTTTATGGTGCCTGGTGCTAGTTCATTTGCTTGCAGTTCGCCGACATAGTCATCTATTAGCCGGTTATATTTTGCGATGGCTTTTGGGTTGGGGTCGCCGTCGACGTCTTGGCAGTTTTTAATCATCTGGTCGGGTTCAGTGTTGAGATATTTGCTGAAGCGGTAGATGTCGTAGACGTATTCTTGAAGAGTTAATTCGCTGCCTGATCTATGGCGCAACAGATGCTTAGCTAGTCGTACTAGTGATTGATTCTTGAATGTAAAAGCTATCAGTAATGGATGCTTTGTAATCATACTGCCGATAATGTATTCTTGCAGTTTTTCGTCGGCTTTAGTTTGCGGTTCTGGAATCGAAAGGTACACAGGGTTTTTGAGTCTTTTACCGAGTGGGCTATGGGTTATGGTCAGCGCTATATTTTTCATCTCTCCTATTTTTTAGTTTTTCGCTTCTTTGGCGGAAGCGCGGTTGGAACTCGAGTTCTAACTATGTGGTTTTGGCAATTTAAATTGTGCTCAAAATCCGCCTGTAGCGGCAACTCAAACGTTGTAATGATGCAATTTTAAGAATGACCAGACCATTTAAGCCACCGCAGCCTTTACGGAGAGGTCTGTCACACTCAATAAGCATAACCTGATCATTCTCTTTTTTAACCCAGCCTACGGTTTCACGTATGACTGCCACAGCACCAGGTGTCTGAATATTTCTGAAAAAAACATGGTCCCAATATCTAACATAAACTGCTTTTTGGCGCGTGCTCAAAAATCAGACGCCCTCCGCTGATGCTTCAAGACTACAAAGACCGCAGGCTGCCCATCGAGTGATTGATAATACCCCAGATACTTTTGCCCCAAAATCAACCGTTCCAAATCCCGCTTGAATTCAGACTTTAAGATAATTATGCAGTCAGCCCCATCCACCCTATGCACGGGTCCAAAACGCTCAACTAAAGCTGTCTCGAAATCTTTGATGAATTTGCGGAACTGGCCACAATATCCCTTACCCTTGCCATTCATACATGTCTTGGAGCGCAGATCTATCAGGCTACAGGCTGACTTGAAGAGGCAGTGGCAACGATGGAAACGCCAAGCCCGCAGCACACGATTCAAACAGAAGCCTCCAATTCCACCTGACTCACTCCAGTTTTGTCTGGCTGCTTTTGCCGAGAATAATGGGGAGCGTCGTAGATTTCGAAGAGTCAAAATCTATGGCGCCTCCTGTAGCTGAATTGTGCACTCCTTACGGTCAAGGGGAACTGAAACGTCAATCTCTTCTGCTTTTTTTCGGGTTTTTCGGCGGTTTCTGTAAGCGTTTATTATTAAAAATTCCGCTTCGTTGCTGACGCTTCTGTGGTCTTCTTTGGCTAAAATTTGGAGCTTTCCATAGATCTCTTCGGTTATGGTTATGTTTTTGTACCCTGCTACTGGCATTCCCCCAACCCCCTTACCTCAATTTGCAGTAGTTAAATAGCCATATAGATAGCGTTGTCTTTATAAAACTTACTGCAACTTACAGTAGTTATATATCAAATCAATCTTTTAGTTAACTTAAAAGACATACATACCAAAGCTCCGAAATTTGACTAGGAACTTAAATACTACGGAGCTAATTTTACTGTAAATTACAGTAAATTGAGCGATTAATCGCTAGGAGAAGAAATTCAATGCCACCAAAACATTACAAGAACTTCACCATTCGAGAAGAAGCCTACAACATCCTAAAAGAAGACTACGAATCCATGTCAAAAGAATGGCTAGTCCGACATGGCATAAGCAGCTTTAGCGGATATGTAATGTTTCGACTAAACGAGTTGGCAGAAGAGACTCTGAAACGAAAGAACCAACAGACTCAGCCCCAGCAAACTCAGAAGCTACCTTAAGTCTCTGATACACATCTTGAGGAATAGAAAGTTCAAAAACACCAGCCGAGACCTCTCTAATTATTATTTTATTTTCTGCCACACATTATCCCCCATAACTGTAGCAAAACTCAATATGGCGATGTATTGAGTATTAATATTTTACTGTTAACCAGTGGCTGCTAAGCGCAAGCACTACACTTAAACAGATAAGCGTGCGCTGAGTTGTGGTTGATTTTTATCACTGTTTTGTTGGAGCGTTTAAGCGCGCGCTCTATTAGACTGGCATCAGTTTTAAATACACATTTCTTCTAACTTGTTTACGATTTGTGTCGGTTTATTGCTGTGAGGTCTACAAGTGGAAACAAAAAAAGGTTTGAATATGCAAAACTCTTCTGAAATCAAAGTTGAAAATGAGTTTCCGATTGTTGGGATTGGCGCTTCTGCAGGCGGATTAGACCCCATCAGGAAACTGCTAGAGAACTTGCCCGTCGATACGGGTATGGCGTTTGTTGTTATCCAGCATTTAGCTCCTGGACAAGAAAGCATGCTGCCCGAAATCCTCTCAAGATCCACCAAAATGAAGGTTCTCCAAGTAAAAGATGGCATGCAGAGTTGAAAAAAATCACGTTTACGTAATCACCCCAGGAACAACAATGACCATTAAAGAACGGTTGCCTTAAAGCTTGTTCCCAAAGGTGCAGCTCTCAAACCCATCAACGACTTCATGATTTCCCTAGCTTCAGAGCGAAAAACCCAAGCAATCGGAATCGTGCTGTCAGGAACAGGCAATGACGGAACCGAAGGACTAAAAGCAATCAAAGCTGAAGGTGGAATAACTTTCGCACAAGACCCTGAAACAGCTCAATATCCCGACATGCCCAAAAACGCCATAGCATGCTGAAACACCCTGATTTTATTCTTTCCCCAGAACAGATAGCAAAAGAATTAGTCAGAATCGCCAAGAACCCTCAACTCAGTTCCTTCCGAAACAAAAGTCTCAAAGCAAGAAGAAAGTGAAACTGACCTTAAAAAAATCATCATGATGCTCAAAGCTTCTTTCGGCGTTGATTTTACCCACTACAAAGAAACAACCATAAACCGGCGCATCACACGCCGCATGGTAATCAACAAGACCGAAAACATGAAAGAATATGTCGAGTATTTGCGGACGCACCCAAATGAGCTCCAGGCATTGTTTGATGACCTGCTAATAGGTGTCACAAGTTTCTTTAGAGAACCAAAAACTTTCGAGACCTTGAAAGAAAAAGTTTTTCCTGAACTAGTCAAAAACAGGCTCAGCTAATGAGTCCATTCGAGTTTGGGTTCCCGGTTGTTCAACAGGCGAAGAAGTCTATTCCTTTGCCATAGCAATTCAAGAATTCCTAGAAGAAAAAGCCATAACCTGAGATACGGGTTCAAATTTTTGGCACTGATGCAAATGAGAAAAACATTGAGAAAGCTCGCCAAGGAATATACCCAAAGACCATAGAAGACAACGTTTCCGAAAGCAGGCTAAAACGATTCTTTAGCAGACAAAACGGAAATTACCAAATAACAAAACTCATCCGTGACATGTGCATATTCGCAAAGCAGGACATAACAACCGATCCGCCTTTCTCTAACTTAGACCTCATCATGTGCCGAAATGTACTCATTTATTTTGATTCTTTCCTTCATGAAAGAGTATTTCCAATCTTCCATTATGGGTTAAAGCCCAATGGTTTTCTTAGTTCTGGGCGAATCCGAAAGCATCGGCAAATTCCAATACTTGTTTGAACCAATTACCACCAAGAGGCTTAATCTACAGAAAGAAGCAAGCCCAGCCGCAAATCGTTTTTACATCCAGAAACCTTTATTCCCTACAGTTTCCAAAGAAGACTGCTAAAACAGCCTGAAAAGATCAATTCTATGACTGTTTTAGGCAAAGAAGAAGTTGACCGTCTATATAACGGCAGAGTATGGTCCAGCGACTCTGCTTGGTAAACAATAACTTGGATATTCTTGTTTTTCCGCGGAGAAGTTGCTCCATATCTCACGCATGAATCAGGAGCCGCAAGCTTTAATGTAACAAAGATGATTCGAAAAGAGTTGAGGTCCAACGTTCAAACTGCACTTTATAGAGCAAAAAAAGAAAAGAAAGCTCATCAAAGAAACGGTTCACTTCAAACAAAAAGGGCAACCAAAAACCGTAACTATCGAGGTAAGACCATTAGAAACAGCGGATTACGAAGAACCCTTTTTCCTTGTGTTATTTACCGAAGCAACTTTACAAGATGCACATTTATCTCAAGAAACTGAATCTGCAAGTTTCGCCTGGTGAAAAGGAGTCTTTAAGGATAGACAGATTCGTGAGCTTAGGGAGGATTTGGAGGCAACTAAGCAGTCTTTGCAGACCTTGTTGAGGGCAGGAGGCAACCAATGAGGAATTGCGGTCGTCTATGGAAGAAGTTCAGTCTAGCAATGAAGAGTTGCAGAGCACAAATGAAGAGTTGGAAACAGCAAAAGAGGAGTTGCAGTCAGGCAACGAGGAGCTGCAGACACTTAAATGAGGAGCTTAAGAACCGCAATCAGGCTCTTGGTCGCCTAAATGATGACTTAGCTAATCTGCAAACGAACATTGATTTGCCAGTGGTTATTGTTGATAGTGACCTGAAGATTAGGCGTTTTACTGCTTCTGCTCAAAGTTACTTGAAGAATTTCGCCATCCGATGTGGGTGCTATCAATCTCTAAGGTAAACATCGGTGTGCAGGGTATAGAATTAGAAGACCAATCATGAATACGGTCAATAAATTAATGGCTGTTAACCGAGAAGTTGCACTCAGTGGAGACAGATTATGTGAAATGAGGGTTCGCCCGTACTTAAGTGAGGAGAAAAAAATTGATGGCGCAGTTTTATCCTTCACAGATATAACTGAACGCCAAAAGGTTGAGTCGGCTCTTCGTGACAGTGAGTTGCGCTATCGTACTCTTTTTACTAATATGGATGAAGCCTTCTTTTTAGGTGAACCAATCCCAGATAGTAAAGGAAATCCTGTTGATTTTCGCATACTTGAAGCAAATAATGCTTTTGAGAAGCAAACCGGTCTTAAACTGACGGAACTAATAGGAAAAACAATAAAACAAGCTCTTCCTGGACTTGAGGATAGTTGGGTCCAAGCTTATTGTAATGTCGCGTTGACTGGTGAACCCATTCATTTTGAAAACTATAACCAAAATACCCAGCGATACTATGAAGTTTATTCCTTTAGTCCAACTAAAGGGCTGTTTGCGTCTTTATTTACTGATATTACAGAGCGCAAAACAATACAAGAAAAACTCAAAGAATATAGTGAAAATTTAGAAAAACTCGTTGAAGAACGATCAAGCCAGCTTAGAGATTCTGAACGGTTAGCCGCAATCGGCACAACTGCCGGGATGGTTGGTCATGATATTCGAAATCCGTTGCAGGCTATAACTAGCGATGTTTATTTGGCTAAGACAGAATTGGCTTCGACTTCTGAAAGCGAAGAGAAAAAGAATGCATTGGAAAGCCTGAAAGAAATTGAAAAAAACGTTGACTACATCAACAAAATTGTTCAGGACCTGCAAGATTTTGCCAGACCACTTAGCCCTCGAGCTGAGGAAACAGACCTAAAACTCATAATTGATGAATTGATTGCCAAGAATGGTTTGCCTGAGAATGTTAAGATAAGCGTTGCAGTGGAAACTGAGGCTAGGAAAGTTATGGCTGACTCTACCTTCATAAACCGTATTATGTACAATTTGGTTAATAATGCGGTTCAAGCAATGCCGAATGGTGGCACAATTAACGATAAAGGCTTACAGAGACAAGAAAAAACATGATTCGGTCATAACTGTCGAAGACACAGGCGTTGGCATACCTGAAAGCGTGAAAAACAAATTATTCACGCCAATGTTCACGACTAAAGCTAAAGGTCAGGGATTCGGTTTAGCTGTAATTAAACGTATGACCGAGGCTTTAGGCGGCACCGTAACTTTCGAGAGCCAAGAAGGAAAAGGAACAAAGTTCATTATACGTTTGCCCCCCCCCAAAGAGCTAAACGGTAAATGGACCTACAAATAAGGTTTAGTTTTCGAATTCTTGTTTAGCGAAGAAAATAGCTTCGAAGTGCAGCTCTACAAACTCGCTTCTTGACCTTTTCTGTTTTGAGGCTTCTTTGTCTATTTTCTCTAATACGCGATTTGAAAGGGCTATGCTTACTGGATGTTTTCTCATCGGTCTATTCCCTAATTGATTATAGATTGCCTGTTAATATTTAACAATTGTTGTTAAACCTTAACAGAGCTTAACAACAGCCTTTTTCAGCAAAACAAGCTTAATTCTTGCCTAATATCGCAAACGGATAACTGTAACGGTGTAAGACGTGAGCATGTGGCTTCACTTTTACCGTTTAAAGTTTTGGAATCTGCAGCTGGTAAGCCGCTGCGGATTTCCGGGGTTGCTATGGCTGCTGGTATGTCTCGGAATTTTAATGTTTACACATCTGAGGAACTTTCAGTTTTTGCTCATAAGCTGGTTGGTGCTCCAGTGTACATTGAGCATGTCGCTGTTGATTACGCTGCTGGAAAAGTCACCAAATGCACCTATGACGCAACTTCCAGATGCTTACTGTATGAGGCTGAAATTTACGACCCAGTCATAGCCGATAAAGTTCGAAATGGCTTGATCCAGCATGTTAGTGTCGGCGCCGACTATGATGCCCTCGATGTAGTGGACGCAAAGTTCCACATGGTCTTTCTAATCCCGAGTTATCGCTCGTAGCTGTTCCAGGTATCCCTGAAACAAACGTGCATGTATTGGAGAGAGTCGAAGAGAAACAGCTTCAAGAAAAACTCTCTCAAACAGAAGGCAAGCTAACTGAAGCGCAAAGAACGATTGAAGATTTACGCGGTCAACTGCCCGGTGGTGGCTTGCTAAAGAATCCTCCAAAGATGATGCTTGTTTCTGAGCATCTCGTCTGACCTTGAAGAATTACGTGTGCCCTTAATGGTTGAGCGTAGTGGTTCAGGCGGTATGCAGCAGCTCTGCCAAAAAATCCCGAGGTAAAATTTTCAAAGCACAGGAGCGTTTGAACGAGAAATGATCATGCTCACTTTTGTGGGGAAGAGTACCAAAGGACGAACTTTGGGAAATTCAAACAAACAATCGATATGAATTAAATGGCCGATAAAACAGGCAAAGCTTGGATGGCTGCAGGAGAAACCGACGACCCAACCGCACTCATAGAATCCTTTGAAGCCGCAGCTGGCATCACCAAAGGCTCACCAGTCTATCTTAGCGCTGATGACAAGGTCTCGCCTAGTCCAGGCGGAGACGACGCCATAGGCATAGCAACAAAAACAGTTCTTGCCACCGAAATGTGCCCAGTCCTAAAAAAAGGAAGAGTCAAAGTAGTGGCTGATGGAGCCATAACTCGGGGCAAAGCTGTATGCAGTGCTGCCGCTGGCAAAGTCACCTCGCTAGTGGATCAGGCAGTAAACGAAGGCGGAGCAGCTACACTGACCATATTCTACAACCGCAAACTAGGCACAGCCCTTGAAACAACAACCACCGACGGCGACCTACTCTTCATCGATGTCACGAAATGACCTGAAATGAAACCAAGACTTTTTGAAGCCTTAATGGCAAAGCCAAACGATCAACGCGAAGTCTACGAGAAACTCAAGCAGAAAGCCGACCACCCATTCCTCAAACGATA
>CAWDBI010000003.1:0-56940 GCA_963800605.1 uncultured archaeon
TATTAATCTCGAAAATCATTGTTAGGATTAGCGAAACAGGAATATAGAGTTCTTTGTCATATCCAATTGTTGAGGTAATGGTTTGGTTGATAAAGAAAATATCGGCAAATCGACAGCCTTTTGGTATGTCAAGAAGCCTATTATGAACAGAAGGAATGTTAGAAGTGGCGGCACCTAAAAAAACAATTCTCGTTGTCGACGATGATAAATCGATACTTCGAACTTTCACACGTATTCTTCAAAAAAGCGGTTACGAGATTGAGACAGCCGAAACGGGCAAAGAAGCTATTGAAAAAGCTGAAAACAGTCACTACGACCTAGCCCTTGTAGACATTAGGCTTCCGGACATGGATGGCACAGACTTACTTGCAAAACTCAAAAAACAACTCCAACACACCGTTAAAATCATGATTACGGGTTTTCCATCTTTAGAAACAGGAGTTAAAGCGCTCGATGAGGGTGCGGATGCTTACTTGGTTAAGCCAGTGAAGCCTCAGGAACTATTGGTTCTTCTAGAAGAAAAACTTAAGAATCGTGAAGAAACCAGCCGAAGTAAGCCATTAAGTTTGATTTTGCTATTAAATCTAACGGTAGTACCTTAACTCTATTCAATAAAGCTAATCTGAAATAAAATTGAATAAAGAAAATTTGCTTTATTCAGTTTTGATATGCTACTTATTGTTGTTAGCATCTGGAATTCTTTCGTGCTAACTGGCAAATACAGAGCCCAAGGGTGTACTCGTTTGAGAGGCCTTTCCAAATTTGACCTTCAACCAACCTGATGGAATATTTCTGACCCCACAAACGACAATAGGCTGTTTGTTATGGAACAAGCAGGCGTAATCAGAGTCTTTGATAACACACAAAATGTCAAGTCTCAACGGTTTTTCTTGACATCAGCGGACGAGTGCTCTATGGCGGCGAACAGGGGCTTTTAGGATTAGCTCTTCACCCTAACTCCAGTCAAATGGATATTTCTATGTGGATTATGTGATGGATAACCCGAGGCGAACTGTGATTGCACGATTTACTCAGTTAATGAAACTAATATTGCCGACTAAGCAGCCAGCAAGTGGTGTTGGAAATAAATCAACCGTTTTCCAACCATAAAGGGGGGCAATTAGCATTCGGACCAGACGGTTACCTATACATTGGCATGGGAGACGGCGGTTCAGGAGGCGACCCCTTTGGGAATGGACAAAACCGCTCCACATTGCTGGGCAAAATCCTTCGAATCGATGTTGATTCGTCTTCAGGACAAAGTTATGGTATCCCAAATGACAACCCCTACTTTGGCAACACTTTAGGGTACGAGAAGAAATTTACGCTTATGGTTTTCGAAACCCTTGGCGTTTCAGCTTTGACTCGGCTACGGGGGCGCTTTGGGTTGGGGATGTGGGGCAGAATACGCTTGAAGAAATCGACAGTGTAGAGAAGGGTAAGAATTACGGCTGGAACATTATGGAGGGCACTTTATGCTATGACCCAGCGGTGGATTGTAACCAGACAGGGCTTACGTTGCCAATTTGGAATTATACTCGAGATCAGGGAACAACCATAATCGGCGGCTATGTCTACCATGGCTCTGCGTTACCCAGTTTGAAGGCGCTTATATTTATGGCGATTATGGTTCTGGCAGAATCTGGGCAATCCACGTTAACGGTGCAGCGGTGGAGAACTCTTTACTTGTTGATTCCAGTTTTAGCATCGCTTCGTTTGGCATAGATCAAAACAATGAGCTCTACTTCTGCGCTTATGAAGGCAAAATATATAGATTAACCTCATCGGTTATTCCAGAATTTCCAGCCGCTACAGAGCCACTTTTGTTAATGGTGCTATTTTCGATTCTGATTTTCTTAGCTAAAGATAAAGACGCGGGTTCACGACAAATGGATAACTAAATTCAGGCGAAATAGGTACTAATTTTGGGGAAGACTTAAGAAGCCTTACCTTGCCTACGTGGGTATGCTTCAGAATATCAGGGGCTTCGCTCAGTTTATATCCGTTGAACGCGGAATCATGCTTTTCATGATTTCAATCGGCGCAACCTTTCTTGCCGGTGAAGCGTTTGCGTGGCCTGCAGCGTTGTTTTTGGGTGCTATTGTTTTCTGTGTTTGGAGCGCCGTAGATGCTATGAATAACCTTTGCGATGTTGACTTGGATGTGCTCTCTGATCCTCTGCGAGCCAAGTTTACGAAGCGCTTGGGCAAGGCGGGATTGTTTATCGCTGTTGGGTTTACAGCGTTATCTTTTACACTTGGTGCCTTAACTTTGATGCCTTACGTGGTGTTGTTTGTGGGTTTAGGTTTATTCTTTGGCGTAGTTTACTCTGTACCGCCTTTCCGACTGCGAAAAACGCCGTATAAGCCAATTGTGAACTTTACTGTCGGTGCGGTGCCAGTTATGATTATTGCGGCTTTCTTTAACGCATTCTCAATAAACGTTGTCATGTTAGTTTTGTTAATCGGCGTAACCACAGCCATCAATAGTCTATGGGAAGACTTAGCAGATTACGCCTCGGATTTCAATAGCGGCTCGAGGACTTTGCCGATTATTTTAGGTTTCCGACGTGGTTTGCTCTTCACAGTGGCGATGGGCTACGTCATGATTCCGCTGATGGTACTGGTGGGGGTCCTGTTTAATCTGCCGCTTATCTATTATATCGCTCTAACTGCATTAGCAAGCTTCATCACCCTGCGATTAATCCAGAAGAGAAAAACCCTCTTTACTGATGATACAGCAGATAATTCAAAGCTTCTAAAACTCGGTGAAGTACTTGCAAAAGACTTCGTGATTGTTGCTATTGTTTTTACGTTGGCTTTGATGCTCAGTAGCTTGCTCAAGATTAACCCATTGTTTTAACAACCATACAGCAAAGAACCACCGTTTTGCCAAGATTTTTCTTTTGGAATGGTCTTTTTTTTGTTCCAATCCTTCCAACCAAGAGCCATAACAATGCATCTTAGGATGTATAGCTGGCGAGAAAGCGATTTAAGCTTTAACAACCGAGAAGATACCGAATGCTAAACGGCATATATTTATCAGTCCGAATTATTTTTCAATAGAGCAAATAAACGCGTGCAGGGGTCGCCGAGCCAGGTCAAAGGCGTAGGCTTCAGGAGCCTATCCTGCAGAGGTTCGTGGGTTCGAATCCCACCCCCTGCACCAATATAAATGAAAAGAGGGGTCCCATTGGCGATGTTGTTTGATTATTCTGACTTATTTTGTTGTCTAAGAGACCCCCAAAGGAAACTAATCAAAAATGTCAAAACCAAGCAATAAGAAGGATTCATAATGTATAAAATTAATCAAATACTTGAAAATTAGGAGTGTTAACAAAAAATTGGGCTTTTTTTTTCTTTTGTTTGTGGCATCGCATCAACAAGATCTGCTAATATGATTTAAAGATGCGTATTGTATCTGTTATGTTTCTAAGGATTTCTTCGCTGCTATTGCCGTTTAAGAAACAGCAGATCAGAATTTCGCCCGCACTTCATACAAAGCCACTTTAAAGCCCCTATGACTTGAAGCAGCGAAAGGTACCTGCGCAATATAACCACCCTTCTCTAGGGCAATGTATTCTCTTGTTGAGGCTTGCATAGTATGTTATTTCAAGACCACTTTGTTTTTTAGCAATTTTTGAAGTCACTAATGCTAAAGGAACTTAGAATTTAGGATTATCAAAAAGGGCATGGTTTTGTTTCCCCTGCCTGTAAAGATGACGATTTTTATGCTTTTGTTGTCGGTATCCGTTTGGTTTAGAGTGCTTGGATAGACCAATCTTTCTTAGAGAGGGTTTTTTGTATTCCTAAAAGAAGGGTATGGAAAATAGAATGGACTGACCTAAGGTACGGGTCGAAAAAAAGTGTGGTTTGTTAGTCAGGTGGTCAGTGCTGCTTCTTAACCAAAAGTCAAAGTTATATAATATAGCGGTTGTTTGCTTGCTATAATTTTATATACTTAAAGAAACGAAATATATGGTTTAATGCCAAGAACACAAAGGCTACGAAAATGTGAGTTTTTGGCAAGAATTTTTGAAGGAAAGCAATGTTTATGCAAGAGTTAAATTGGAATACTTTAGAAGCAATCGTGGGTTCTATTCCTGCAGGCGTAGTAGTCATAGCAAAAGAGAAAGGCAGAACGATTTACGTTAATGAACGTGCCATAGAGCTTTTTGGGACTGACCCAAGTGGGCTTGAAATACCTGAGCATTCAACTAAACTAATGAAGCTTCTAACTCTAAATGGGGATGTTTTTTTGCCTGAGCAGCTTCCAGCAAGTATAGCTTTGTCAACGGGGAAAGATGTCTAAGCTGAGGTTGTAATCGAACGACCTGATGGCTCACGGGTAATTACTGAGGGTTGGCTAAGCCGATTAGAGATGAGAAAGGCGAGGTTATAGCGGCAGTTGCTATTTTTAAAGACATAACTGAACGAAAAAAAGATGAAGAGACACTAAAAGAAAGTGAGCAGCTTTACCGCAAATTGTTTGAGAATACGGAGGATGCTTTTCAAAGTTTTAAAGCCGCTATATGATGAAGCTGGCAAGCCTACTGTGATTTGCTGCTTTTAAAAGTTAACAAAGCATATGAGCGCCAAGCAGGTCTTAAAGCAGTTGATGTTGTAGGCAAAACAGTAAGAGTATCTTCCCAACGTAGAGCTTTACTGGATTACTGTATATGGCAACGTTGCTAAAACAGGCAAATCTACACACGTTGAAAATTATAACCAAGGTACCAACCGCTGGTATGATGTGTACGCTTTTCTGTACGTAAAAGACCAAGTCGGCGCACTATTTAGAGATATAACAGAGCGCAAAAAAGCTGAAAAGAAGCTTTGAGAGAAAGCGAGGAAAGACTCAAAATATATCTTGAAGGGTTCTCCAGCCGCTGTATTTGTAGCAAACCCAGATGGAAGATTTTTGTATGTGAATGAGGCGGCTGGCAAATTATTGGGGATATTCTAAAAGAAGAGTTTCTAAACATGGGTGTTTTGACGTCACTTTTAGATGAGCGAAACGTAAATCTTGAGAGGTTTAATGAACTAGGAAAACAGGCAAAGCTTTTGGTGAATTGCGTTTTAAGAGAAAAGATGGTTCGCCTGTTTTTGTCATTTTGAACGCTACCAGGTTGCCTGATGGAACATAAGAGCAAACAGCGAAAAAA
Organism: uncultured archaeon; assembly: GCA_963800605.1. Classification (GTDB taxonomy): domain Archaea; phylum Thermoproteota; class Bathyarchaeia; order Bathyarchaeales; family Bathycorpusculaceae; genus Bathycorpusculum. Next base: position 5,165 of record CAWDBI010000003.1, read on the forward strand.
TTACAGAGCGCAAGAAAGCAGAAGAAGCTTTATTGATGGAGAAGGAGCGATTTAGGAAAGTCTTGCTGATTCTTTGCCTGAAATTGTCTTTGAAACAGACATTAATGGCAAAATAACATTCACAAATCAGCATGGCTTCAAAATCACTGGTTACACAGAAGAGGATTTAGCCAAAGGCTTTTATGCTTTTAGTTTGATTGTGCCACAAGATAGAGAGAAGGCATTCGATTATTTTAGACAAATAATATACATAGCTCACTCCATATTTTGAATTGACAGCTGCCAGAAAAGACGGTAGTACTTTCCCAGTTATTATTTAGCGAGATTGGTTGTTGAAAAAGAGCGTCCTGTCGGTCTAAGAGGAGTAGTAATTGATATTACGGAACGCAAGAAAGCGGAAAAAGGGTTAAAAGAGGCTGAACGGAGACTGCAAAGAATTATTGACCAATCTCACGTATGTTGAAATTGGACTCTACGATAAAAATGGTTTTCAGGTTTATGGTTAACCCTGCTTGGGATAAATATGGAGGATTCCTGGAGAGTAAGTGTTTGGAAATAGAATGATCTTGCAAGTAAACAAATTAGTGAAATCGGTTGGCTCCAATTGCTTAGAGGAGCATATGATGGAGAGATTGTCACTGTTCCAGAGACTGAGTTTGATGCTTTGGAGAATCATCGTCTTTAGGCAAAGGTAGAAAGAGATGCTTTGGAGCATTATTTAACCTATTAGGAACGGTAGAGGCAACGTGGTAACCATTGTGAGGATGTAAAAAGATATTACTGAGACAAAAAATGCTGGAGAAGCAGCTTCAGGATAAGGAGCGTATGGCAGCTATTGGTCAAACTGCTGGTATGGTTGGGCATGATTTGCGCAACCCGTTGCAATCAATCACTGGCGAAGTATACTTAGCGAAAAGCGAATTAGATTCATTGCCAGATGGTGAAACCAAGAGTTGCTTGCAAGAAAGCATCCAAACCATAGAAGAGCAAGTTGGCTATATGGACAAAATTGTTTCTGATTTACAGACTTTTGTTAAACCGGTTGAAGCCAAAATGGAAATTGTCAATTTAAAACCAGTAATTATTGCGCTCTTAGCACAAACAGATTTCCCAAAAAACATCCAAGCAAGCATGCAAGTAGATGACAAATTAATAGTAAAGCTGATGTGCAGTTGTTAAAGCGAGTGCTAATCAACTTGGTAACTAATGCAGTGCAAGCTATGCCTAAAGGCGGAGAATTAACCATAAAAGCAAAAGCTAACGATAAAGAGCAAGTTCAAATTATCAGTTGAAGACACTGGCACAGGCATACCTGAAGAAATTAAGCCTAAAATTTTCACTCCACTATTTACCACCAAATCTAAAGGTCAAGGCTTTGGCTTAGCAGTCTGCAAACGAGTCATAGAAGCCCAAGGTGGCACAATATCATTTGAAAGTCAAGTAGGCAAAGGAACAAAATTCACCATATGTTTGCCATCCCAAGAGATACACGATAAATGAGCATTCAAATAAGAATAGCTAACTTGTGTACCTAACAAAGCTAAGATGAGAATAATAATGCGATGGCTAGTTGTTTGCCCTTGTCTGTTAGCTGGATTGATGGTTCTTTTTCGAGTGTTTAGTTGTAGATGATACGTAGTACCGACCGCTAACGAACACTTTTTAAAAATAATTATCTTTGGATATACAAAATGTCATAAATGTTAAATAGTTTATGGCTTGATACGTACTATTTAGCGAGAGTTATCTCGTTTAAATTGTTAGGAAAAGAAAAGTATGAAAAGTAAATCTAAGATTTTTATTACGACTCTTTTTGTAGCATCTATTGTTCTAACGCTCTTTTCACTACCATCATTTAACAACACCGCTGACGCTAAGGATACTCCTATACAAATCCTGCAGGGATAGCTCTTTCATGCAACCCCACAGGCATAGGTCAAGCTATATTGGCTAACCTTTTGGCTTAGTTGACTCTTCCACCGCAAGCAGTACCAGGCTATGACCCGACTAAAAACTGGGATGGTTTTTGAAGTGACAATTACTTCTCCGAGCAATAAAGTAGAAAAGTTTGGACCTTACACCTCCGATGCATCTGGCGGATATTACTTTTACTATACACCCAAGAACTCGGCAACCACACCTTGATATTTACTTACCCTGGACAAAAATACGGCAACAACTATTACCTTCCTCAGAATGCAACGACAAATCTGACCGTGCAACAGGATGCCATTCCATTTTACCAAACTTCTCCACTCCCCACTAGTTTACTGGACTCGACCCATCTATGGTGAAGAAGAGGATGGTACAAGATTGGGGGTAACTGGTTACAGAATTTCTATAACAATACTGTAAAATTCAACCCCTACACTACAGCGCCTACTACTGCACACGTAGTTTGGGCAAAAACAACAATATATGGGAGGAATAGTCGGAGGAGGCAATTACATTGATGCAAGCGATCAAGACTTAACATATTACCAGGGGCCAATCTACCAAAACTACTTCGTACCACCGCTAATCATTGACGGAAAAGTATACTACTTAATACGATCTAGTTCAGGCAACGCATTTACGGGAATGTCCTGTGTTGACATACGAACTGGCAACCAACTATGGTTCCAAAACGCTTCGGAAATAGGCAGCACAAATACATTCTATGGCCAGATATTCTCGCCCAATATGCCTAACGGAGCAGGAAGCTTTGCATACCTCTGGAACACTTTGGAACAACATGGAAAGTACACGACGCAAACACCGGACAACAGCTCTATTCAATAGCTAACGTAACAGCGGCAGTGGGCACTATTTCAGGACCCCAAATCTTAAGCGGCGGACTAGACTCCATGAACTCAATAATTACTTACTATATTGACGGTACAAACAACTGGTTACTAAAATGGAATTCAACGCAAATGCTAGCAACTTATGCTGGCTCAGGTGCCGTTAATCTATACAGCGCACCTTATGGCCAAACATTAGACTGGCGAAGAGGGATACAATGGAACGTAACAATACCGCACAGTGGAAACGGCATCTACAGCTTTGGCATATCAGGATCGCCCGGGTCTAACAATGGAGATAACACCAAGCGACGGAAAAGTCATTTTTGCAGCAACCGCAACCATCACCTCACAAGCAATAAACAACTTTACCATGGTGGCCTACAGCTGCGATACCGGAGCTGAACTATGGCACAGCGAATTCTCAGATGTATTCCTTCCAGGCACAACACTGTTCGAATTCTTCGGCACAGTCTACGACGGTGTAATGGTTCTATACCAAAGAAACACACGGGAATGGTACGGCTATGACGAAATGACTGGAAAAAGACTATGGGGACCAACAGCAGCTCTACCAGCGGCATGGGACACCTTCACAGCAGCAAACTGCGGCTATGGCAAACTCTTCGTTTCAACCTACGCCGGCAATATTTACTGCTATGATATCAAAAATGGAACCCATCTCTGGACATACAATCTTCCATCAAGCGGCATCAATACACCATATGGCGGGTACCCTCTCTTAGCTGGCACTACTATCGCTGACGGAAAAATCTACGCGGCAACTGGTGAACATACCCCTAACTCACCGCAATGGCTTGGCGCGGCAATGTACTGCATTAACGCTACAACTGGCGAATTAATATTCAAGATGGGCGGTTGGTGGTCTACAAGTCCATTCATTGCTGACGGCTACCTTCTTGACGAAAACACCTATAGTGGAACAATATACTGCTTCGGCAAAGGCCAAACAGCCATGACAGTTACCGCACCAGACACAGCTGTAAACCTAGGCAGCGAAATCATAATCAAAGGTACAATTATGGATAAATCTCCAGGTCCAATCGACTATGCTGGAAATCGACTGAATGAAGAAGGCACTCCTGCTATCGCTGATCCATTTATGACGGAATGGATGGCATACTTGTATCAACAGAAACCTATGCCAACAAACGCTACAGGTGTCCCTGTTGAAATATTCGTAGTCGACGCAAATGGAAACTACCGAAGCATAGGCGCAACTACTTCTGACGCGACCGGTTTCTATAGTTTACAATGGACACCAGACATTGCTGGTAAATACACAGTTTATGCTACGTTTGCAGGCAGCGAATCCTACTGGTCATCACAAGCAACCACAGCGTTCGCAATTGCCGAACCAGCAGCTACTCCAGCTCCAACACAACAGCTAACAACAGGCTTAGCAACAAGCTCTGAAATAATGATGTACATAATAGGTGCTACCATCGCGATTATCATTGCTATCGCAGTTGTCGGATTGCTTATCATAAGAAAGCGTCCATAAATTGAAAACAAGATGCGAACTACTTTCCCTCCCTTTTTTAGTTTAAATTTGAGTTTCAAACTGGGGCTGAAAGGACTCTTTTAATTCGCGCGCGAATGGAGTAACATTGCTCCCGAATCTTTCTGGCAATGCATTTTTCATGTTGTTACAAAACGTTTCCACATAGGTAAATTATTGATTGATACTTTCTCATATATTGAAAAATAATTAGGCTAAAGCACGGACGAATGATGAAAGGAGGTGTATGGAAAAATGGTAAGAGGAATAGTGAAGGCTGCAGCGATTAAGAACAGGCGAGATGAGAAAGAAGAGCAAGCAGCAAAAAAACAGGCGCAAGCAGCAAAATAAGTAGAAAATCGACTTTGGCGCGCGCTACTGGGCAATTCTTCAGGTTTATTGAGAAGATCGATGAGCAACTTTTTGCTGTGCGCTTTGTCTTCATCTTCTCTTTTTAATCCTAAATAAGCATCAGCATCTCTATTCCTACTGCAATCAACGATTCCAAAGCAAACAATAGAAACCAAATACCCCCGTTTTGACCGCCTCGTCAAGGTGATCGGCCAGAACACTCTACCAATATTCTTCCTCCATGTTATTGTGCTTGAAGCTTTGCAGGTAGGTTATTTTGGCTTCAAAATTAGCTTAACCACCATGAATCCCATAGTGGAAATCCCCTTAATTTCAGTGGTAACTCTTCTCATCTGCTTAGCTGTGATTCTACCGCTGAATAAGGTACCTCAAATAAAAAGAGTCATAGGCTAAACTGTGCCGAAGAGAAAGAAATTGCTTATTTAGCTTAGGCACCATTCTAATAAGGTTGCAGGTTTAAATCCCTGCACCATTCTGGTAATTCTGGTGAAAATTTTACCTACGGGAAATACCCATTTCTATTCGTGCCAAATAGCATCCACTCACTCCGTTAAGCAGCATAAACTCCGCAAACGCATAGCATACCTTTCCGATAAAGAAGGCAAGACCAAAGATTTCATCTCACTCTACCTGCCACCAAAGACAGCATTGGATCAAATTATCTCTACTATAAAGAAGGAATCTGAATGCGCCACCTCGGAGTCTGAGAGGGAAAAACAAAAGCTTCAAGACACCCTAAAAATTGTAGTTCAACAACTTAAGCGGCACAAAGAAAGCCCAGAGAATGGATTAGCCTTATTTGCCGGAACCTACACCGCTGACGGAGCAGAAAAAGAGACGATAACAGTTGAAGAACTAATCCCGCCCGAACCCATCAACGCCTACCGCTACTATGCAGATGACCATTTCCACCTAGAACCCCTAAGAGAAATGCTAAGAGACCAAAAAATCGTTGGCGTCCTCGCCCTAGACGCCAAACAGGCAAGCTTTGGACTACTCAAGGGCGAACAGGTAGAATTAATCGAAACTATATCCTCAGGGGTTCCCGGAAAAACGAGGAAAGGCGGACAAAGCCAGAGAAGATATGAAAGAGAACGCGACATGGAACTCACATACTTCTTTCACCGAATCGCAGAACATGCAACCAAGGATTTTCTTGAAAACAACGTTAACGTTTTGATAGCTGGTGGTCCAGGGCAAACAAAGAATGATTTTCTGAAGGGCGAATTCCTGCATTATGAGCTAAGTAACATGCTTCTAAACGTTGTAGATATCCAATCGGCAGATAAGGCGGCACTTAGGGAGATTTACGCCAAATCCACCGAGTTACTGAGCAACATGTGTGGGTCTGAAGAGAAAAAACTCATCCAGCGATTATCGACGGCATTAGCTAAACAGGAGGGTTTAGCTACGTATGGCTTGGATCCTGTTTTGGATGTACTATTCAAGGGAGAAGCACAAATTGTGTTGGTAACAGATGACACAGACACGATCGAAATAGTTGCGGTATGCAGGAACTGTGGCTACACAAAAAAAGCCATCACCCATTCGAAAACTAAAAAGGAAGAGGAAATGACGAGGACTCCATGCGAAAAATGTGGGTCAGTCTCCTATGAGTTAAGTGAGAGGGATATTGTGGATGTCCTTGAGGATTTGGCAGCCCAAAAAGATTCGGCGGTTGAAGTAATTTCTAGTGCTTCAAAAGAAAAAGATCATTTGATTGCGCTGGGAGGGTTCGCAGCGCTTTTAAGATACAAAAAAAGGTAAACAAAAAAACTATCATGATTTATGCCAGTGTGGAAAAAGGAAAATAGACAGGCACTCGGGCTTAAACGTCTATTACATCATCCCTTTCGGGAATGTAGACATCAGTCATTTCGCCGATTTTCTCGGAAAGCAATTCTGCTTGTTCTAAGTCTCCATGGACGAGCACTGTACGTTTTGGCTTAAGTTTACTTACCATCTGGATTAGTTCGTTTTGGTCAGCGTGGCCTGAAAGCTCTATCTGCTTTACTTCGGCGTTGACATCAAAAGAGCCTTCATCAGTTTTGAAGAAGTGTTCCTCTTTGGCCTGTTTTAGTGGGCTGTCTGGTGGTAGGTAGCCTGAGGTTAAGATTATGGAGTTGTCTTTGTTTTCTGCCCATTCAGTTAGTAACCGTAGGCTTGCGCCTGCGTGGCCGAATCCTGAAGTGCAGATGACTATGGCGGGCGATTCAATCTGTGAGGTTCTGTAGAGGTGTTTTACGTAGCGGTATGTGAAGGGTTGTTTTTGCTGTTTAATCTCTTTAGTGAATAGGAATTTGTTCTTGTTGAAGTAGCCGTTTATTCTGTGTGCTAAGTTAGAGATCGTGTAGACGTTATAACGTGGTAAAAGCCCAGCTTGCATTGCACTATCGATTCGTTTGGCCATTTCTTGGCTACGGTGGAAGGCAAATGTGGGGATCAACACGTTTCCTCCCCGCTTCATGGTAATGTGCAACTGTTGCATGAATTGGTTTACCAGTTCCTCTCGGGGCAACCTAACTTTGCCGCCATAGGTTGATTCAGTGATTAGTAGGTCGGGTTTTTTGGGGAGTGTTTCTAGTCGGCAGCCCTGCAGGATTTCGGAGTCGTGCATGCAGATATCGCCTGTATAGATGATTCTTTTGTTTTCAGATTCGAGGCTGGTGATTTTTGCTCCGGCAACGTGACCAGCAGATTGCAACTTAATGCTTAATCCGGGTAATGCCACAGAGTCTCTGTTCCACCAGCATGCACCAACCTTCTCAGCGATACTATCGTCGAAGTCAAACACGCCTTTTTCATTCTGGATTTTCACCATGTCATGTAGAAGATCCACTGTGACTTCGCGGGTGATATCTGAGCCGATTATTGTTGGGCTGTTATTTTTGCATAAACTCAAGAGACTACCGGTGTGGTCTAAATGGGCGTGGCTGATTACTACGGCGTCGAAATCTCTGGGTAACTTTTTCATTTCTTCTTCAATTTTCGTACCGTAGTCTAGCGCGACCTTTGCGGAGTCGGTTTCGACTGATATGCAGGAGCCTCCTACTTCTCTAGCTCCTCCGAGCACTTCAATTTTCAAGTATAGTTCAGTCCGTAATTGTTAGAACGTATAGTCTTGATAAAATTGGTTATAGTTATATAATCCAACCTTAAGACATACTAAACTTAGAATGTTTAGTCTTTCACGTTTTTATTGGCTTTAATCATAGTCGGGGGATATTAAGTTATTTGACTAAAACAGATACTTGAATCATGAATGGAGTGGTACTTTTTGCGCTTCTTTTTTAATGCTTAAAAGAGCAAAGCCACTACATGAAAAGGCATGAATCACACAACTAAGCTACTATCCCTTACAATCGCAGTTCTAATCGTTTTAGCAGGAACAGAAGCATATGTACTACACACAACACCAAAAACCAGCAACCAACCTGCGCCTATCCGCGTGGCCTGTGTTGGCGATAGCATAACAAGAGGCACCGAATATACCCTTGACCTCTGGAGCAACTTAGGGTCCGACTACATCATAGGAGACTTCGGCGTCGGCGGAACAACCGTATCGATAAACATGGGCAACCCATACATGAACTCCTCAGCATTTAACCTCGCCAAAGAATTCCAACCAACCATAGTAATCATTATGCTGGGCACTAACGATGCAAACACAGACCTAAACGAGTCAGCCCCAGCATTCATTTCTGATTATATTAAACTAATAACTGCATTTCAATCGCTTCCAAGCAACCCTCAAATATGGATTGTGCAGCCTCCACCAATCTTCGATAACACCCTGCCGCTAAAAAATAACATTCTTGTGTACACTATTTTACCCAGTATCCAAAAGGTAGCTAACCAGACAGGCGTACACCTCATAGACGCTAATACGCCACTGCTAGATTACCCAAACTACTTCACGGATGGAGTTCACCCAAACGGTCAAGGTGCCCAGATAATTGCTGACTCAATATATGCAGAATTGAAATTGGAGTTATAGATTACTGCTTAGATAAAGAATAGAATAGAGACCAGTATTGGCTGTTTGGGTTAAGTAGAGGTTTTCAACATAGCAAAATTGAGATTTAGAGTTCTCGCTTGAAGTAATGCTCAAGTAGCCGCCTTGTACCCCGCCGCATAATCTCCGAGAGCGTCGCCGGACTAATCCCCAACTTAGAGGACAACTCAGCCAACCCAACCTGCCGGGGATAATCAAAAAAACCACTTTTCAAAGCCAACCAAAAAATCCGCTCCTGATTCTCAGTCAAAACCCCAATCTGTTGCTCAAACTTACCCACCTTACGCACATTCACCTTGTAACCCGCCTTCTCTAAATCCTCAATAATACCCCGATAAGCCTCATGTGTGGGTACCATGAAACTGTAGGAAATGATGTTATCCTGCATACTCTTGCCTGATACTAGAAAAGCGTCGTGTCCAAGGATGGTGTTGCAGACGCCACAGCCTTTGCTTTCCAGCCAAACAGCTGATTTGCCCTCGACCTGTCCGGGGGCGGCAAGTTCTTTGGGGACTTTTTTAGCTTGGTCTTCACCTACATCCATGAGGTGCCGAACGGAGCCAGTACTGGAGCTGCGTACATCAACCACTTTAAGATGCTTAAAACCCAAAGATGCCAGTTTCTCTACCATTTTGCACTCATTGTTTTCGATTTCGATTACTATATGGTAGGGTTCTCGCCAAGCGTCAGTCAAATCTAATCAGCCCGCCAAGATAATGAAAAAAGGTGCCCTTAAAGATAATCATAAAAAGAAGAAACAGATGGTTGGTTTAGATTTTGTAGTATTTAGCGTAGAGCACTATGCCAACTGCCAGGATGCCAACACATGATACGCACACGACTGCGAAATCCAGCAGCACCGTTGCGCTTGCTAAGCTTGCGCCTCGTAGGAACACTGAGGTCAGAGCGTCTGTGACGTAGTAGCTTGGAACCGCTTTGCCTGCTACCTGTGCTGCACCTGAGAGTGATGCACCCACGAATGTACCGAGGAACATCTGTGGCAGCAGAAAAAGGAAGCTCAACCCTGTGGCGACGCCTGAAGATTTTGCGATGGTAGCGGTGATTAAGCCAAAGCCTATGTTAGACAGCGAAAACACTAGCACCAGTATGAAGGCAAATGCATATTCGGGTATTCCAATGTTTGGTTTAAAGCCTAAACCATAGGTCATCGCGAACATGATTATAGATTGGATTAGAGCGATTACGAGGTAAGAGGCGACTTGGGCTGTCATGAACTCTGAGGGTGTAATCGGGGTTATACGGATGCGTTTCATCATGCCGTTTTCTCTGTCGGTAGCGAACGATTGTGCAACTATCATAATCAGGAAGATCGATGAAAACGTGAACATACCGGGTGCAAAGTAGTCGAAGCTTTGATGTCTGTTTTACTTCGAGCGATGCGGTTTGTAGCTGTATAGGGCTTTGGGGTGCTTGCTGGTTTTGGTTAACTATTCCTGCGAGTACTTGATGAATGATTGGTGGAACTAGCTTGGGTTGCAATGAGCGAGCCTTTGTCTAGATACATTGAATTGTGCTGTTGGTCCATTGGCTTGCATCAGTGGGTGAGGCGGTGTAGACTGTTTATGCTGTCAGCTAAAGACGCTGGGAATAATTACTAATGCTTGCATTTTGCCTTGACTTAAATCAGCCTGCGCTGTAGCATTGTCACTGTAAAGGCTGACAGTTACAGCATTGTGATGTTAGATAAATTATTGATAAACACATGTGACCATTGCTGACTGCCCCCGTCAAGGTTAACGACGCCAACCTGATAAGTTACGTCTGGTGTGCCTCCTCCTACACCGCCAAACGATAAGCCAAACGCAAGCACAAACACTACTGGAAACAAGAAAATCATGAACAGCGCTGCCGGTTCTCGAATAGTTTTTTTGAGCTCTTTCTTGGTTACCGCGAAAACTCTTTGAAGTGTTCAATTAGAGTTCCTCCCGCATGTTTCTACCAGTCAAATGGATGAAGACTTCTTCAAGGTTTTTAACGTGATTTTTAGCGATGAGTTCTTTGGGCGTGCCCAAGCGCGATGAGTTTGCCATTATCGATTATGCCGACGCGGTCGCAGAGTTCCTCCGCTTCCTCCATATAATGCGTGGTTAAGATGATGGTTATGCCGTTGGTTTTCTGTTCTTTGATAAGATCCCAGACTGCATGGCGAGACTGCGGATCCATGGCGACAGTGGGTTCATCCAAAAAAGCGATTTGCGGATCATGAATAAGTGCAAGAGCTAAGCTTAAACGCCGTTTCATGCCGCCACTATACTTTGCAGTTAACCGTTTCGCATCCTCGGTTAGCCCCATCTTAGTTAAGAAGCATGGTGCTTCTTTCTTTGATGTCTTTCTTGTTCATGCCATAAAGTTTGCCGAAGAACTCAAGGTTTTCTTTTCCGTTCAAGTATGGGTAAATGGCGGTTTCTTGGATGCATACACCGATTTGCTCCTTAACCTTTTGTGCATCTTTCTGCACGTCATAGCCGTTGATCTGGGCGGTTCCACTTGTGGATTTAATAAGTCCACAAAGGATGTTAATAGCGGTGGTTTTACCTGCGCCGTTTGGTCCCAGCAACCCGAAGAGTTCTCCTTTGGCTACTTGTAAGCTGAGGTTGTCAAGTGCCAATTTGTCTTCAAATTTTTTGGTTAAATTCTCGATTATTATGGCTAATTCAGTCAATTTTATGCCTCCATTTTTGATGCTATATTGCGTAATTTGGAATTTAGTTTCTTGTTTATCGCTAAGTGAATAAAAAGGCATCTATAGTAAAGAAAAAGTTCTCATTTCAACTATAGGTGATTGATAAAGTGGAAGATAGGGGATTTGTTCTCGCTAGGTCGAAAAGATATAGCCGGTGAAGACAACGTTGGGAGAGACGAATTGGACGGCCGGGTTCTGCTCGATTTTTTCTCGGACATCTTTCAGTTCCTTGCTTGTTGGGGTCCAAACCATAAAGAAGTAGCTGTTTGGGAGATTGCTGAAGCCCCAGTAGAAGAGTGCATTGGGGTAGTGGTTCTGTAAAATCTGGTTAACTGAGTTGGGGTTGGAATCGTTTTTTAAGTTGATGTGAAAAATGCTCATTATATCGTTAGAAGCATCAGGGTACCAATCTATTGAGAATTGTACGAGGAATTTTTTGGCCATGTATGCGAGTCTGTGACTGACTGTTTTTGCTGAGACTCCGACTTCTGCTGCGATGTCTGAGGTGGCTTTGGGTGAGTCATCTTTTAGTGCCCTAAGGACTTTGTAGTCTAAGTCGGAAAGTTATGTTTTGACAGTCATCATTTTCATGCCGAGAGGTATGGGTGAGGTTGTTATGCCCACGGTTGGTTCCGCTATCTCGGCGGTTTCCCTCGCAAAACGAACCAACTCATCCAACTCGGCAATATCTCGCAGATAAGCGCCTATTAAAAAGGTATTTCCGCCTGCAACAGCTAACCAATAAATTGAGCCATTTGCAGCCAATTTTGGTTTTAAATTAGTAACGGAGGTTATTTTTGAGGTTCCGAAAATTAGGATGTGCACTGCAGGTTTTGCGATTAAGCTAATGGTTGTGTTGTATCGAGGAATTATACCTACCTCAGTCTGTGATTGGATACGATTGTGCACTGCGGTCAGATAAATCCAGTTTTTCAGCTAGTTACCTATAAGACGTTCTCGAGTTTGCAAGCAAAAGCTGACAGAGTATTATATCGTTTTTATCCAAGCGTACACCGTTGAAGCTACATGACGATGAAAACACTTACGAGTTAGCAAAAAGTGGCTGTTTTAAATAAAGGTAAGGAGCAGCAACGCTTTTCACAATTGATGCTAATTGGTCTTATCTGATTCTCTTCGCTCGATTTTGCTTCTGCTTATTCAAAAATATTTGTACCCCAACAATCCCCGAATAGAATCCATATGAGAGCAGCAGCATTGGACGTCGAATAGCATACTTGAGGTCACTAACCATGAAAGCCAATGTTTGTCTGTACATTCCAGGTGCTTTCAGGGCGATAATGCATACAGTAAGGCTCATAGACGCCAAGTACTTTGTAGCCGTTATGCTCAATCCAATTTTTAATGTATCCATCCTCGTAAGTGTGCAACTTAAAAGGTATCTTGATGCCCTCAACGGATTTACGCCTAACTAGCAAGTCGTGGGTTCCGCCCCGTTTCTCAAAAATCTTCAAGCGTAATACGCTCAAAAATCGGAAGCACCTTAGATTTATACAGAACCGACCAGATTTCAATCCCCCAAACTGCACCCACATCAGACCGAACCAGCTTTTCAGCTTGAGCAAACCAGTCCTTGCACAGCACCACATCGCTGTCCACGAACAGGAACCATTCCGTCTGCACCATCTCAATAGCGGTTTGTCTTGCGCTACCACGCGTTCCCTTCTCCTGGACAATGACAACATTGCCGTATTTTGCTTGGAACTCCCCAAAAATAGCCATTGTGCCATCGGTGGAGAAGCCATCGACGACAAGTAACCGTTTAACCGGCACATAGGCGTAAACTGAGTTTAGGCATTGTCTTAGTTTACGTTCGCTATTCAAAGTTAAGATGGCAACATCAATGGGTTCCATGCCAATCACCAGGGGTTTCCAAAGTTACCGCTAACCATATCACAATACGAATTCTTGGCTAATGAATCTATTAGTAACCCATTAATCCGCAGCAACGTGAGCATATCGGGAAAACTCCATTTTCGCAGCTTCGCAGCGCCCGCCTGAATTTCCGGTGCTTCTCGCCGTTATATATCTCTTGGATAGTTGATTCTTTAATGTTTCCAGTAACGAAATCGGGGAAATCTCTGCAGGTTACGGTGTCACCGTTTGGCATAACATCGAGTTGGAACCATGGAGAGATGCATTTTTTATAGCCAAAAAAGTCCTCAGGATGAGTATAGTATGTTTTTATGTCTTCAACTCCAAGATCGGGAACAAAAATTATAGGCATCTTGAATTTCTGAGACTTAATTTCATGAACTTCTTCGGCAATTCTGTCAATATCCAACGTTGAGGTGTCTCGAACATATCCTTTCCAAGCAAAGGGTGATATGCCCAATTTTTCATTCATTATTTCTGTATGCCTCTGGCCAATCCATTCTTTAGTGAACCATGAATAATAGACTATCATACCGTCAGGCCGTATCTTCTCTGCTTCCTTAACGGTTTCAAGCAGCATATCCTGATTATTTTTAGAAATGGTAGTTAAAACAAAGAGAGCTGGTTTTTTCTTATTCTTGAGTGCCTTTAGTCTCTGTATCTCAGACATGCCTTTGATTGCAGTATCTAATGCGCCTTGGACGCCTCGGCATTTATCATGAACTTCCCTTGGACCATCGAAGGAGACGCAGATCATATCCCACCCGTTATCCACAATCGTTTCAGCATTCTTTTCCAGTCCAACGCCGTTGGTGACGATTTGAACTGTTAACCCCTTCTCCTTCATGTAATTAACCAAGGGCACAAGTGGTTCATAGAGGAACGGTTCCCCGCCGGTTATGTAGACGTGAACTTTTTTTGGCGCCACTTCATCGATGACTCTTCTGTAAACCTCAACTGGAACTTCACCGGTAACTTTTGGGGTGTCGCCTCTTGCGTTGTAACCGTTTTCGCCCCATTGTGCACAGATTGCACATCGGTGATTGCAGCGATGAGTAATCCTTAGACTCAAAAGCCAAAATGAAGAACTACTACCATCCTCTTTTCCGTAGTCGAGTTTGCATTTGACGAATTGTCGATAGGCGCCTCTGCCAAAACTCATGAGCAATGCAGGATTTCTGCAGACTGGACCGAAGAGTTGTGTGGGGGCACGTCGCATGTTAGATTAACCGCTTACCGCTTTTTGTTAATAAACTAATTCCCAAATTGAACACTTTTCGGTATAAATACATATGCTAAGATTGACCGGCGAGCATATGCCTGATATGCTTTATCCAAAAAGGTTCCGAAAGCAAAAATAAGGGGTTTGTCACTCAATCATAGCGCTACACAAAAAAGGCAATCGAAAAACACAGGCAAGCAGATAGAGCGGCCGGGGTGGTGTAGCTTGGCAGCATAGAGGCCTGTGGAGCCTTTCGCCCGAGTTCAAATCTCGGCCCCACCAAAATTTAGTTTCTGTAAAATTTTTGGTTTAGACTGTTTTATTTTCGTTTGGGATAGGAATGCTTAACTTTGCTGGTTCAGCTATTACATTTCCCCACTGGTTAAATCCACCCATGACGACGGACCCAACAGAGCTGCAAGACACACAAAGCTTGCGCTGCCGTGACGAAGGGTTCACCCAAACAAGGGACACGGTGGGCACGGGCATAAATTCCTGCGCCGAGAGAGCTTTACCAAGCTTAAAGCGACGCTCAGCTATGAGGTAAAGTGTTAGGTTACGTCGGGAGACAATCCGCCCGCGAAAATTAACCCTAAATTCTTAAGTTCAACAATATACATTAAAGGCTAATAATCAAGAGAAAGCTGGAATAATAGTGGACATCGAAAGAAAAATTGAGCTTATCTGCAGACTACCAACCGAAGAAGTCGTAACCCAAGAAGACCTACGAGCACTACTGGAAACAGAGGAGCACCCAATCGCCTACAACGGCTTTGAACCCTCAGGACTCGTACATTTGGGAACAGGCGTCATCTGCGCTTACAAAATGAAGGACTTCGCCGAAGCAGGCATTCACTTCAAAGTTTTTCTCGCCACATGGCATGCTTACTTAAACAACAAACTCGGCGGCGACCTCGCACTCATCCGCAAAGCAGCGGACCTTTTCCGCCACAGCTGGATCGCACTTAGGCGTCCCAGCGGACAAAGTAGAATTCATCTACTCTGACGAGTTATACAATGATTTAGCTTACTGGGCAAAAACAATGGCAATCGCCAAAGAACTCACCATCGCACGAACCACCCGCACACTGGAAATTGCGGGGCGAAAAGAAGGCGAAGCCCACTACGTCAGCGACTACCTCTACACACCCATGCAAGTCGCAGACATTTTCGAAATGAAAGTTAAAATGTGCCAACTCGGAATGGATCAACGCAAAGCAAACATGGTTGCCAGAGAAATCGGCGAAAAAATCGGTTACTGGAAACCCGTCTGCATCCACCATCACCTTCTCCAAGGCTTAGCAAAACCCGCTGTTTGGCCAATTCCCGAAGGACAAGAACGCGAAGCCATAGCATCCGCCAAGATGTCAAAGAGCAAACCCGACACATGCATCTTCATCTATGACACACCTGAGGAAATCAAGCAGAAAATGATCGAAAGCATTCTGCCCAGAAAAAACCGTCAAGTACAATCCTATCATGGACATCTGCAAATACATTGTCTTCCGCGAAAAACCTGCCTTCACAATCGAGCGGCCAGCGAAATTCGGCGGCAACGTAGAATTCCATAGTTTCCAAGAACTCGAAGCATGCTACGTGGAGGGCAAACTACATCCGATGGACCTCAAAAACGGCGTCGCCACTTCGAACTTGGGCGATATTTTGAGCCAGTTCGCAGATACTTCGCAAACAACAAGGAAGCCGCAGACTGCTTGGAAACGGTACGTCAAGCTAAAATTACAAGGTAAAAGCCTTGTCTACGCACCAAAAAGACCGCTTAGAAAAAATTGGGTTAATCATAGCTAAACTTGTTGAGGAGTCTGCTAAGGGTAAACCGATTGTGGTTGAGGGCAAAAAAGATGCCCAAGCTCTCCAAGAACTCGGCATAAACGGGACCATATATACTGTGAAGACTGGCGGCAAATCTTTTTTGGAAGCCATCGCCGAAATTGAAGCCCTTGGCGCACGGGAGGTTATTCTTTTGTTGGATTTTGACCGCCGGGGTAGAGAAGGCACGGAGCGGTTACAGCGTGACCTTGAACGGCTGAAAATTAAGGCAAACGTTAGGTTTCGCCGTGAACTGCGGGCGCTGGTGGGTCATGAGGTTCAATGCATCGAGAGTTTACCAGCTTATCTTTTGGCTGCTTTGGAAAAATTTGGTTGAAATAGCAACAGTTGTTTTATTCCTCTCAGCTAGACCCCCTCACTTATTTATGAGACGGACGTTTGTTGATTAGCTTGTTTTGAAACGCTGCATTCATTGAGTACTGTCTATTTCTATTGAAAGGTTGCTGGGTAGGGGATTGTTTATGTGTGCGTTTACAGCGATCCTATCAACGGAATATGGCTGTTTTGGTTAATTGCTAAACGAATTAAGATAAAACATGGCTAACTTAAAAGAAGTACCAATCCGCGTGATCAATTCAGGTTTTAGGCAATTTTCTATTGCTGCAGAGTCATGTTTAAAGGCATCTTTATGCCGATTCTGTGATGAGAAAAAATGGAGAAGACTAAACGTTATAAACAGTTATTCTCAGCTTTTATAGCAATCACACTCGTAGTCATGCTATTCATCGGAGTTTATTATGCCCTTCAGAATCAGCCCAGAAATCTCTACCCCGAAGAAATCCGAGATTACCAAGGTGAGGACCTTTCATCTATCTCTGATTTCCGCGAAAACTCGATCAAGGGACCCCAACACCTTAACGCATCTACCTATCGCCTTCAAATAACAGGACTAGTAAACCGTACCATAGAGTACACTTACGAGGAAGTTTTAGCGAAATTCCAGAATTACCAAAAAGTAGTAACTCTGCATTGTGTGGAAGGTTGGTCAGTTAATATTCTCTGGGAAGGCTTCCTCGTAAATGATTTACTCCAAGAAGCTGGAGTTAATTCGAGCGCTGTAGCCGTTATCTTTTACGCTTACGATGGCTACTCTACCTCGCTGCCGCTTGATTACATCACCGACAACGACATCCTCATCGCGTACAAGATGAACGGGTTGACTTTGCCGCCGGAGCGGGGGTTCCCCTTTGAGTTGGTGGCGGAGAGCCAGTATGGTTACAAATGGATAAAGTGGATAACAAAAATTGAGTTAACCGACAATCCTGATTATCTGGGTTACTGGGAGAGCCGCGGTTTCCCCAACAACGCAACGCTTCGATAATCCTAAGCTGAGGCTATTGCGGTTTTATTGCTTGCCATAGCCCCAAAACATTGCCCTCGGTGTCTTTGAAGTAGGCGGTTACTCCCATGTTTGGGACTTCCATTTTTGCCCTGCACTATTTTGCCGCATAAACCCTCAAGCTTCTTGATTGCTTCATCTATGTTTTCCACACCAATCGTTAACACAGGACACTTGATTTCCTCAGAGCGCTGCATCATGCCGCCGTTGACAGCTCCATACTCTTTAGGCATGTTATTCTCGTCAACTTCCACGGTACTTAGAAGCGGATATTCAAGCTCTGGAAATCCAGCCGAAACCTTGTTTATAGAATTTTTGAGCTCTCTCAAGGTTATCTACGGGGATTTTAAAATGAATTACTTTATCCAAAAAGACAATCACTTAAACGTAATCAAGTTTACGGTACTTTAGCTATAAACGATTGTGATTGCAACTGAACAGCCATAGCCAGCTAATCCAAATATTTTTTCCTGACATAGGGTTGAATCAAGTAAAAGATAACCAGAAGACTATAAGTAATCTCAACGAATGCGGGACCCTTTGGGATCCCTGGGATAATAGGCAAATCTAGAACAGTTAAAGAATCTGCGACAATAACGAATAAGGAAACCAAGAATGTGCCAATCCAACCGGCTTTCTTGCCTTGCCAGAAGAAAACGGCGAAAACCAGAACCAGCAAACCATAAATTAGCGTGTAGATGTCATAGGCTGCGGTTGCGGGAAGAGCAGAAAAATTCTCGAACGCAAACAATAGGGCGCCTGAGAATATGTGGATGACACCGATTAGCAACTGCGCAGCTGTTAGGGCAGTGATGCCTAAGCTTTTACCTCTAAAAGTGGGTGGCTTAATCGTCTTTGACATCAGCTTGCCTCAAAGCCGTTTTGGAGCTAAGCCACTTCTTTCTCCAAAGCCAAACGAAGGGCAAGGATCGTTGAAGCTAAAAGTGCTGCAATAATTATGCCGACATGGCTGTTGCCGAACTGGGCAATCCCAAAGAAGGTAGCGACGGTGTTAGGAAAAGAAGTCACAGTTGTTATGATGGTCAAATAGAAGATTACTATTGTTAAGCTGTTGATTGAGAAGTTAATCTTGTTAGATGAGGCTGATAGGTGTACATTAATCGCGTCTGAGAGGATTTCACGGTAGGTGTCTGCAATGTCGATTTGTCTGGTCAGATCCTCATGGGTTGTATCGAAGAACTCACGTGTCCTTTGTGGCATGAAGCTTTCATATTTGCGAATATTAAAAACTAGGTCACGTTCGTACCAGAGTGTTTTATTGAAACTAATCATGTTCGATTTTAGTGAGAGGATTTTTTTTAGTATTTGCGGGCTGGGTTTTTCGATGATTTCTTCCTCTATGTCTCCGGTGAGGGTCTCAAGAGTTTCCAGATGCCCATAATGACTTGATACAATTTCGTCTATAACGAAGTAGGCTACTTGGGCGGGGGATTCGAGTCTGGATTTGCTCATGCGTTCTTTAGCTAAATTTATTATGTATTGGATTTCTTTTGGTGCTACTGTAATTAAGAATTCTTTAGAGAAGACAAGGGTAATGGGGTGGGTCTTTTTTGTACTCGTTATATCTTGCATTACGAGGAAATTGATTATTCCGTATCCTGTTTGGATGCGTAAATCGACTTCGCCAGTTTGTGGTAATCGTAAGAAACCGATTGATATTTGGGTGCTGT
Source organism: uncultured archaeon (assembly GCA_963800605.1). Lineage (GTDB taxonomy): Archaea > Thermoproteota > Bathyarchaeia > Bathyarchaeales > Bathycorpusculaceae > Bathycorpusculum. The sequence goes on from CAWDBI010000003.1 coordinate 24,554, forward strand.
CTGCTACGGCTCGTAACTCGTCCTGGGTTGGGTCCACTACGTTCCAACCAAACATTAGCCAACTTTTGGGTTGGCAACTCTTTTGGTTGGAGTATATTTTCGCTGTTGTTACCCAATTGGACGAGTCGAATCATGATTAATCAAGGATTTAGCTGCGAGATATTAGAGTTATGCTTTAGGGGCTTGCTTAAGCTATAAATAGGCTAACTTGTTTAATTGATTGGAGAGATGAACTTTTTTGGACTACAAATCTATAACCATTGCTAGCTGCTGGTTAGCAGTCACAGTTATCTCAACTGTTTACATGTTAGTGTTCGGTAATCAAATCGGCGATGTATTCTTTGGAGTGTTTTTGCCCGTTGGACTACTTGTTCTTGTGGCAGTTGCAGTCACAGTTTATGTAACCTCCAAACCTAATCAAACACAAACCTAAGATACACCCTAAACACATCTGCTTAGTGGTATTTGGATTTGAGTATTTTGCTCCCCGCAGCATACATGCTCTCTTAACAGATGAATGCAGAACTCGCTGGCAAACAGGGCAGCTACACGCCAGCTATGGTCCCAACATGATGGGTAAAATCTGCACTGAATGCGGCTCAGAGGTGGTGAAGCTGAGTTTTGGCTTCGGATTGGTCTTTCTCTGCCCAAAATGTCAACGGTAACAGTAAATTCAACTGATTCATTAATTGAATAATGCGGGCTCTGAACATCAAGTTTTAAAAGGGAGACCAATAAACTATTCAGTCAGGTTCAATTAACCCCGTGTTGTGGTCGAATGGGAATAAAACTATCAAAATCCGATAAAGCCTTCATATCCGAATTACCAGTTGGCAGATTAGCAACAGCAACCGAAGACTGCGAACCAGTCGTGCGGCCTGTTTGGCCAGTCTTCGACGGTGTATACTTCTACATTGCATCCGACCCAGACACCCCCAAACTAGAACACATCGAAGCAAACCCCCAGATTTCACTGGTCATCGATGACTATGACAGAGCCAACTGGTCCAACATCAAAGGCATCCGCGTCCAAGGCGAAGCAGAACTCATGTGGAACGGCGAAGAATACCGATACGCCCATGAACTCCTCAAAGAAAAATTCCCCGAATACCAAACTGAGGACGGCGGTTGGAAAGAAGGCGACTTACCAATAATCAAGGTTACCCCCACAAGCTTCTACAAATGGTCTTCCGGTAGCAACTGGAAAAAATAAATCCGAAGAAGCATGTTTGGATCCTAATAGAATTTTGTTGCAGTACCTATGGACGGGTAGTGCACTTGGCGTTTTTAAGCCAAACTGAAGCATTTTTTGCTTTAAACTTGAGTTTCATTTAGGATATAAGTACTTTGTACCCAATAGAGCATGGGTTGAATGATTTGACTGCTGATGCAACCAGAGTAAAGAAGCCTAAACTGCCAAAGAAGCGCTTACTCAAAAAAGTACAGCAAAGATAATCCCTCATTGAGCACTCTATGATTCATGCAAACTAAATCTTTAGCATAATCGTTGAGTCTTAAAATAGTTGTAAAAAACAAAAAAGAAATAGATTTGGATAATATAAAAAATTACTGTGGCTTCGCTGAAGCGAGGTATTTGAGGTGGAATGGCTTAATCACTATTCCGCCCTTCAAGTCAGCGTTGAATGTTTGGCTTTCAACAACCCAATCTGACAATTCTGAATCAAGAGCCCTGATAAATTCTGCAAAGTTCTCAAAGTTTTCATGAAGCGAAATGCAAACTGTATCCCAACCCATGCCTCTGCCGTCTAAAGCCAGAATCACGTTGGTTTGTTTCATGAACCATTCTTTCATTTTCTGTAATGCCTGAGTTTTCTCCTCGCCTGTTGTATATTTTAGTTTACTTTTCAAAAATGTTATAGCTGCAATTTCAAATCCGATTTGACCAAATTTCGGAATAACAGTGTATCCTTCGATAAAGTTTTCTTCAAGCATGGCGCGTCTTCGGGTCACTGTAGGCTGAGAAACACCCAAGGCTTTTGCAAGTTGCCTGTCGCTTCTATGTGAGTCCTTCATGAGCTCAAACAGAATCTTGTAATCTATTGGTTTTAGTTCTTTCATTGCAATCAACTTAACCGATTTTTTGTTATCCAATAGCATTTTTTGCCATCATATATAAACATCATGTTGAATAATCAAAAAATCTCCCAGTACAACAGGTAGACAGCAACAGGAACTCTTAAGAGAAAAAACCCCTTTAAACATGCAGGAGCGCCTAAAACATGCCGATACAAATGCTAAACGAGATTGAACAAGAAATCACACGTTTCCTAAGCGATTTAATCCGTATAAACACAACTAACCCACCTGGAAACGAAACCGTAGCAGCCAACTTCATAGCGCAATACCTATCCAAAGAAGGCTTTAAAACAGAAATCATCGAGTCAGCGCCAGGCAGAGGCAGCGTAATAACACGGCTAAAGGGTTCAGGCGAAAAACCTAACCTGCTTTTGCTCTCACACATTGACGTTGTTGCAGCAAACCCCGCTGAATGGAGCAGTTGACCCCTTTGCTGGCACAGTAAAAGACGGTTATGTCTATGGCAGAGGCGCATATGACATGAAAGGCATGACCGCCGTCGAAGTCTTCACCCTTCTGCTCCTTAAAAGAAATAACATCCCCCTAAAAGGCGACGTTGTGCTTGGCAGCTACCGCTGATGAGGAAAAAGGCGGAGAAGAAGGCGCAGGCTACCTCCTACGGCACCATAAAGAAAAAGTTTGGTGCCCATATGTACTCAACGAAGGCGGAGGATTAGCTATCCCCCAGAAAAAAGGCAACGTTTATCCAGTGCAAACTGCGGAAAAAGGCATTTTATGGTTTAAAATAAAAGCCAAAGGCACCCCAGGACATGGCTCTACGCCAAACACTGGCTGACAACGCAATTGTGCGCATGAACAAAGTCATAACAAACTTGGAGAATACCAACCAGAAACAATTTATGTGCCAACCCTTAGACAGTTCTTAGCGGAAATAGCAAAAATTAACCCAGACCTTAAAGAGACTTTTCACGTTTACTTAGCAACCCTACGCAAAGCGAACAAATACTTGACGAATTAGCTAAAACAGACAAGGCGTTGGCTGAAGAAATCAGACCCAGAACTAAAACCACCATAACCCCAACCATAATTCATGGTGGATGTAAAAGAAAATATAATTCCTTCCGAGTGCGAAGCAGTCTTCGATTGTCGAGTACTGCCAGGGCAAAGTGTGGATGAAACACTTGCATTAATCAAAGGCTTACTCAAGGATGTGGGTATGGACAAGTTAAGTTTTGAAATCATACAGATGCATGACGGCAACGAATCAACCACACAAACTCCCCTCTACAGCACCATAACGAGTGTTTTAAAAGAGTTTGAACCAAACTGCGGAGTAACCCCGACCTTAACAACAGGCGGGACAGATTCACGCTTCTTTAGAGAAACAGGAAGCGTATGCTATGGTTTTCACCCGATGCGACCAGATGAACCCAACGATATACTGGAAAAACGGATGCATGGCATTGATGAACGCATAACAATTGAGAACCTTGTTTTTGGAACAAGCATATTCTACGAGACAGTTAAGAGATTCATGACTTAAACCAACTCACTACATTTTCAGCTTTTTTAACAGTTCAATTTTTATTGCCATACATCTCTATTATTATCAAGCACTCGCCTGCTAGAGAGGCAACCCTAAAAATGTTCGGTGGAACAAGCATTAGTAGACAAAGAACCCCCAAACTTCAAAGTCCGTCAAAACCGTCGGCTTAATCTCCGATACGCATGTGCCCAAAAGAGCACAGTGCATTCCTAAAAGAGTTTTTGAAATCTTTCAAAATGTAGACTATATCATTCATGCTGGCGACTTGGTTGAGTTGGCAGTGATTGATGAGATTGGAGCAGATTGCACCAGTTTTAGCGGTTCACGGCAACATGGATGGCTTAGAAGTTGCAAGTGCACTTCCAAGACTCAACTCACTAAAAGTTTTTGATTGGAAAATCGGCGTCATTCATGACCAAGATATTCTCGATGGATTAGACAAGATGCGGGAACTTGTTAAGGAGCAAGGATTTTGACGTGTTTGTTTATGGACATACACATATAGCAGATATTAAATGGGAAGGAAAAATCCTCTACATAAACCCAGGCAGCCCAACTGACCCAGCGTCATTATGAGTAAGCCTTCGGTTGGATTGCTAAAAATCACCAAAGAAACCATCACCCACAAATAATTGAACTTTAACCCAATTCAAAACGGGTCCAATAAAAATTGCGTAAAGAGATTATTCCAAAAATTAACGCTAGTAACCCAAACGGTCACGGGTTCTCAGCATGTATTTTTTCCTTTAAAGCATCCTGTGAAGTTCTTTGCTAAATCGCCAAGCCACCAACTAAACCCCACACCAGCGACAATTGAGGCATCCCAGTGATTCCATGAATCAGCCCAACAGAGAGATAACTGCTAGAGGCATAGGAACAATATACTCTGGGTATCAACTGCAAAAATAAACGAGGGAATCATCATCACAAAACACCATTACCAGATGCAAAATAAGAGCAGTAGACATTATAATTCCATGCTTTCGAAATTTTAGTTTTACTAATAAATGTAGCACCATACACCAATAAGCCAGGACAACGATTTGAATAACTAAACTAGCTGTTCCAATTATAAGTAATTACATCCTCAGAAAGAGACATGAACAATCACTACCTCTATCAACCAATTGAAGACTAAATATATAAGTTTTACTTTCACTCACCCCTCCCCGCCATCATACAGTGCTTCTGCAGCCCTTAAAAGCAAAAAACGCCACAGCTACATTGATGACAAAAAATGGAACATTGTAAAAACCCATGGAAAGAACCTGCAAAAGCGAAAACATCAAACTCTACATCCAAATAAAAGGCGAAAACCTGCCAATATGCCAGCAATGCTGGAGCAAAATCGCTGACCAAGAAGAGGAATGGTAGAAATGGAGAGCTTCAGCGCCAACAGCGCAAGATCATACATCGGAAGAAACGTTAACCTACACCTAAAAGATGGAGCAGTAATAGTAAACGTTCAATTAACAAAACTACGCAAATGTGTAGGAAAAAACAACAATCAAATCGAGTACAGCTTATGGGAACGCAAAGCCACTCGCATACCACTCAGAAACATTGCATGGGCTGAAATGCTTAAACGCTAATATCCTGATAAAACTCAGCTTAATCGTTAAAGATCAAGATAAAAACACAAATAGCCGCAAACATAATTCACCGTTTATGCGATTGTTCAAACTGTGGAGTATGCTGCACAGAAACTGAAATGTTGCTCTCAAAAAAAGATATCAAACGCTTAGAAGAGAGAGGGTTTTAGCCAAAACCAATTTGTGCAACTATGATAAACATGGTTATGCCACGCTTAAGAATCGTGATGGTTACTGTATCTTCTATGATCTTAAAAACCGTCAATGCAGCGTATATGTTGATCGGCCTTCGGGTTGCAGAGTTTACCCAGTTATTTTTGATGAGGAAAAAGGGATAATTTTAGATGATATTTGTGAGTCTGAGGAATACAATAACCGATCAGAGAAAAAAATCTAAGGGCAAACGTGTGATTGCAGCTTCTGGAAGTAATTGATGCTGAGGCGCTTGAGAGGCGCTACTAGAAAGGTAAAGGGTTATAATGTTAGTGCCCATTTCTTGCTGCATTGGCTTGTTTGCAATTGACCGCCGTGAACCCAGCTGATGCAGCCAAGATACCAATCTAAAAGAGTAAAGCATTCTCCGAAAATCCTACAACTTTAAATAATCCTTAAGCTGACTTGTAGAGGGTGAATAGTCTATGCCTTGCTCAGTAATTGTTGGCGCCTTCTGGGGAGACGAAGGCAAAGGAAAAATAATTTCGTACTTAGCCCTAAAAGATAACCTTGATTTCTGCGTTCGAACAGGCTCAGTAAATGCAGCTCACACCGTCTGGTATGAAGGCAAAAAATATGCTTTACACATGGTTCCAGCAGCTTTCATAAACCCAAAAACACGTTTACTAATTGCTGCAGGTGCAAACGTTGATGTGGACATTCTTCAAAGAAATTGAACTAACTCAAGTTGACCCAAAACGAATGGGCATAGACCAGAACGCCTCAATAATTGAGCAGAAACACAGCGAACAAGACAAAGCAAGCGCCGTCAACAAAGGCATAGGAACCACAGGTTGAGGCGTTGGACCAGCCATTGAAGAACGTGTAAGACGCACAGCTAAACTTGCCAAAGATATTCCTGAACTCAAACCGTACCTTGCTGACGGAATCCAGGAAGTCAACGATGGCTTAGATGCAGGTAAAAGAGTGCTTCTTGAAGGCACACAGGGTTTTATGTTATCGCTTTTCTTAGGCGGCGGCTACCCATATGTTACTGGCAGAGACACAGGTGCATCAGCTATCGCTTCAGAAGCAGGCGTTGGACCAACAAGAGTCGACGATGTAATAATAGTTTACAAGTCATTCATGACCCGAGTCGGCGCTGGACCATTACCAGGAGAAATAACCAAAGAAGAAGCCCTGAAAAGAGGCTGGTTTGAAGTTGCCGCTGGAACAGGACGCGACCGCCGCATCGCACCCTTCGACTTTGATTTAGCCAAGAAAACCGCAAAAATAAACGGTGCCACACAAGCTGCAATGACAAAACTCGACTGTTATATATCCCAGCCTGCAAGGGCTGCACGAAAATACAATGACTTGCCAAAGGAAGCTAAAGAATTCATAAAAGAAGTTGAAAACAGAACAGGTGTACCAATCATCTTTGATCGGTACTGGTCCTGAAGCTTTAGATATCATTGACCGCCGAGCATAGCAACTTTTATTTCCTATATTCGTTTATCCTTTTTCGAGGCAAACTGCATGTTAACGTCTGAAAGGCACAGTAAAGCATCAGCCAGCATTCTTATCCTACTCTTTGTTGCAGGATTGCTCGTTGGAGGATTGCTCATCTTCTACTATCGAATTACCGGCAAGTAACCAGCCTAAACAGTCAAGTTCAAATCTGCAGAATTCAATTTCGGATATTCTAGAAGGCATCCAAAACGCCACCTACCAGAACATCACAATACTGCAGAATGGAACCTCACTTGCAGAGATTATATGCTAATGTGCGGGATTCAGTTGTCTTAGTTCAGGGCGAAACCAGCGATGGTGGCGTGCGGGTTCAGGATTTATTTATAATTTTGCAGTCGAAACGTCGTGTTAACCAATTACCATGTAGTCGAGGGACAACCGGTTTAAGCGTTACCTTCTCAGATGGCAATGGCTATTCAGCCACCGTTCTTGGAACTGACCCATACTCGGATTTAGCGGTTCTTTCTGTTCCTAATGCGCCTAGCTTCAGAGTTTAAACCAGTAACAATCGTAAGTTCTTCATCTTTACGTGTTGGTGAACCAGTAATCGCCATCGGAAACCCCTATGGACTTGTTGGCTCCATTGACCACCGGTGTTGTTAGTGCAATAGGAAGAACCATAACTGAGGACACGGCAGGAGGATATGCAATCGCTAACATAATCCAAACAAGCACACCCATTAACCCTGGAAACTCAGGCGGATCCACTGCTAAATTCCGTGGGAAACGTAGTAGGAATAACCACAGCAATCGTTTCTGACTCGCAAGGCTTAGGCTTCGCAATCCCATCAAACACGATTTTAAGAGAAATCTCGGCTTTAATCAATACAGGTTCCTACAAGGGGCACTCATACTTGGGCGTCACGGGAACAGACATGAGTTATAGTTTAGCTCAAGAAAGCGGCACCCCAGACTATACCTATGGCTGGAAAATCGTCACCATAACTCGCGGTGGTCCAAGCGATGGCAAATTAACCGTTGACGACATAATAATCGCAATGAACGATCAAACCATCAGAAACAATGATGACTTAGCAAGCTACCTTGAAGAACACACTCAACCAGGCGACACCTTGGGCTTAACGGTCATTAGAAACAACACACCCGTATCTGTAGAGTTGACTTTGGGCACTCGACCCGCCGCATCAACCTAAGATGGTACTTTTTTCAACGTTTTTTACTTCAGTTTGTCGAGCGCAAACCATCATGTGCTTATGGAAAGGTAGATATTAAACGGCATCCACTGCACAGCTAAGTAACGCTGAGCTAAAAGCTATGCGTCGCGCTTAAAGATTCAATCAAGGGAGGGGAACATTGGATGGATGAACTTCAAGGTGTACTTAAAGGACATAAAATTGCTTATTTCTCGATGGAAGTAGGTTTAACCAACTCAATTCCAACCTATGCCGGCGGTTTAGGAACCCTTGCAGGTGACGCTATCCGATCCAGCGCTGACCTAACAATTCCCCTTAGTCGCAGTCACTCTAATCAGCAAACGTAACTATTTTAAGCAAAAACTTGATGCCAACGGCGGACAAACCGAATTGCAGAATGAGTGGTCACCAGAAAAACAGATGACACTGTTGCCCAACGAAGTTAACGTTCAGATTGAAGAACGCACCGTCAAAGTCAAAGCTTGGCTCTACAAGTACCAAAGCATAGCCGGCGGAGTCGTTCCCGTGCTATTCTTAGATACAGACTTTGATGGTAACGCGCCTCAGGATCGGGAAATCTCTTTTTACCTCTATGGCGGTGATGAACGCTACCGCCTAAAACAGGAAGCCATCTTGGGTTTTGGCGGCGTACGCATGCTTGACGCCTTGGGGTTCAGCGTTAGAAAGTATCACATGAATGAGGGTCACTCTAGCTTTTTAGCAGTGGAACTCATGCGCAAATACGCCATGGATGTAGAAAAAGTCAAGGAACTCTGTGTCTTCACCACCCATACACCAGTTGAGGCTGGGCATGACAAATTCAGCTATGACTTAATCCGTGAAGTGCTAGAAACCGTTGATCTAAATGTGCTTAAGGAATTATGGCGGCGAAGAACGCCTAAACATGACTTCCCTAGCACTTAACTTAAGCAACTACGTTAACGGCGTAGCTAAGCGGCACCAAGAAATTTCTAGAAAAATGTTCGCTGGATATGAAATTCACGCAGTAACCAACGGAGTTCATTCTTACAGTTGGACTGGCGATAGTTTCCGAAAAATTTTCGATAAATACCTGCCAGGTTGGGCAATAGAGCCTGAACTGCTAGCGAAGGTTGATTTGATTCCTGACGGCGAAATCTGGCAGGCGCATCAACAACAAAAACAAACCTTAATCGATTATGCCAACAAAGCTAAAAACGCTAATCTCGACCCCGAAATATTCACGTTAGGTTTCGCAAGACGAGCAACCGAATACAAACGGGCAACTTTACTGTTCTCCAATCTTGATAGATTACGTTCGATTAGTCGCAAAAGAAAACTGCAAGCTGTATTCGCCGGTAAAGCGCATCCCCGGGATGTAGGCGGGAAAAAACTCATTGAACAAATTTATGATTATGCACGTCAACTAAAAGGCGACGTAGAAATTGTTTACTTAGAAAACTATGACATGGATATAGCCGCCAAGATGGTTGGCGGAGTCGATGTTTGGCTTAATACGCCATTGCGGCCCATGGAAGCTTCAGGCACCAGCGGCATGAAGGCAGCGCATAATGGCGTCATGAACTTTAGTGTGCTAGATGGTTGGTGGATTGAAGGCTGGATAGAGAACCTCACCGGCTGGGCAATCGGACTCCAGGGAGATGAAACCGTTGATGCCGCCGTTTGTTTCCGAAAGGAACTCGAGGACCTCTATAATAAACTTGAATATGTTATAACGCCTGCATTTTATGATCGTCGGGATGAATGGGTTTGGCTAATGAAGAATTCCATCGGCAAAGTTGCTTACTACTTTAACAGTCACAGAATGATGCGCCGATACGTAACCGAGGCGTATCTTTAACCCTCAGTTACGATAATGGTCTGAGAACCGATAGCACATATTATCGTCGCTTAGAGGTTTTTGTACAAACATTGATTCCCGATAATGAAAGTTGTTTTAGCTGCCACATGTTGAGGGAGGGGTAACACGAAGAGCGCCAGAAGCTAATTTTTATATTAATTTTTGTTTTATCATTAAAGACCTGCTCCAGATAAAAGCAAGAGCAGGCTAAAATAGCTAAAAAACATATATTAGAAAAAAGGCAAAAGAAGCTTATAAGTTCAGAAAACAACCAACCCTTAGAAAAACAGACACAAAACAAAGATTTAACCTACTTATAAGGGCGCGAGAGGTACCTCTGAGGTAGGTAGCAAGTTCAACAGGGTAGGGAATAGCGTTTTAGAAAAAACTAAAATATCAACAAGCCAAGCTTGTGGCTATGCATTTAAGTATCCAACGCATTAACCAAATTATCAATAGTGAACTTAATGCTATACGATAAAGAAGAACTTGAAAAATTCCGCTTATCTGGCAAAATCCTGCGTGAAACACGCGAAGAAATGCGAAGCTACGTCAAAGAAAACATGCTCATCATCGATGTCTGTGAGAAAGCTGAGGGACTCATCCGAGCCAAAGGAGGCAAACCCGCTTTTCCCTGTCAACGTAAGTATCAATGAAGTCGCAGCACACTACACGGCAATTCCAGGCGACAAATCGACCATTCCCAGTAGGCTCAACAGTTAAAGTGGACATAGGCGTACAAGTTGACGGTTACGTCACCGACACCGCATTCACCGCACCTTTTAGTCCGGAAGGCAGAAGCATGACGACCACAGCTGAATTGGCGCTCAAAACAGCCATCGACAACATCCACGGTGACATGGCACTAGGCGAAATTGGGGCGCTTAGTGGAAACAACCATAAAAAACCGCGGATTCAAACCGATCAGCAACCTCACTGGGCATCAGCGTTGGCACGATACCTCATCCACGCTGGAACATCCATCCCCAACGTTTCAGGATTTAATCCCCACAAAGTTGAAACTGGCGGAGTATATGCAGTAGAACCGTTCGTTACATTGCCCGACGCAATTGGCATGAGTAGATGACAATCCACAAATGCACTATTTACCGCTTACCTAAAAGCTAAATCACTCAAAACTGACTCAGCAAAAAAATTGCTCAAATACATCGAAACCAATTTCCGCACATTGCCGTTTGCGGAACGATGGCCAATCGGTGTCGTACCTCAAGAGCAGCATAAAGCTGCCTTCAAAGAATTATTGGAATCAAAAGCGATAATGGCTTACCCAGTTTTTGTTGAAGTAAGTAAAAAACCCGTTGCTCAAGCCGAGCATACATTGCTAATAAAAGAAAATGGTTGTGAAGTTTTAACCTAAAGAAAAGTTAACTTCTTAAACGTTGCATAGGTTTTTTCTTTTTCTTTGACTTCTTTGTAGATGGCTGTTATCATTTGTTTGCCGCCGCATTTACCGCATGCAATATCTAAGTTCTTTGAATACGTAGTCGCCGCGTTGGAATTCCCTTACTGTTTTGTTTCGCATCCTTTGTTTTGCATTCGATGGTTGTCATTACTTTGGGTACTTCAATTTTCACTTCTGCTGCTTGCCTCCTTGATTGGTAGAGTAGGAATATACTGACATTGCCAATGGCGATGGCGCCTATACCTGCGAATAAACCTGCGGTTATGTGGTCGCCTGCTAAGTAGGTTTCGAATGCTACGAACAGTGCAATTACTGAGAGTGCCAGACTATTAGCACTATGATTGTGAGGTAGGTGCTGATTTTTTTGCTTGCGGATGTTGTTGGGTTTGGTTTTGAGTCATTTTTTTAACCTCATTATTGTCCAACTCCGATGGAGTTGCCGACGCCGACGATTATGACTTTGTCGCCTTCTTTGGTGCGTTCTACGATGACGTCTCTTGACGCGTTCGATGACTTTGTCGGTTGCATCGTTGATTTCTTTGCGCATTGGTGAAACTGCGTCGCCGATGTCTTCTTTGACGATTACTGCGTAGTTGCGGATCTTGTATTTGGTTAGTTTCTCTTCTATTTTGTATGCGTCTACGCCTGGTCCGCCGATTGCTGCGCCAATGCCTTCTGAGACTTCGCCGACTATTTCGCCTTCAAGTTTGAGACCTGCGTCAATCATGATTAAGCAGGCCGATTTTGCCTTCGTTTTCTTCGATGACTGCTTCAACTGGCGTCGCCTGGTTTGCCGACGTTTCCGCCTGGACCTTCAGCTTTAATGACTAATGCTGTGCGTCCTTCAAATGGAACTGTTGCCACAACGCAGTCTTTGGGTACTTTGCGGATTTCGTATCCGTGCATGAGTTTTGCTGCTATAAGTGGTCCAGCACCGTCTCCGATGGGTTGACCATATGCGAATGCTTTGAGCGCGCTTGAGTAGGCTTCTGCTTCTTTCATAACCATGGGCAAAATCATTTGCAGTTGCATGATTACGTAGAGGCTTAGGGTTTTTTTGCCTTGGATGTAGTAGTGGCGTACGACTTTGTAGATGAAGTTAAGTGCCATGGCGGCTTCAAGTGTGTTTTCTAAGTTGTTGACTTGGACTCGTCGTTCTGGCATTGCTGGCGCCATTAGTCTGACTTCTTCTTTTAGGCGTTCATCTCTGTACGTCAAGGATGTGGTCAAGTTTGTTGACTATGCCCTGCAGGATCCATGCTTTGGGGCCCGATGGTAAAGTAGTCTAGGTAGCGGTCGACGCGTGCGGAGGGGTCGGTGGTTGGTTTGCCGATTTCTTTTATGGTTTCGATGGCGGTTTTTCTGCCTTCTTCTTTTATGATGCCGAAGTTTATGTAGAGCAGTTTTCGACTTCTCGGATCATGACGTACATTTGGATGCGTTGTCCGTAGAAAATGAACACTATGAAGAATACGTAGGATAGTAAGCTGATAATTTGGGTTATAGAATCTGCTTCCTGGAATAAGACTCAATTGTAAACACCACTTCTCCAAAAACTATTGGTCAGTTATAAAGCTATGCTAAATCTACGCTTGAATATATTAGGATTAATAAGAAGTAGGTTGCCAGCTTTCCCAGGTTCACGTGGCCTAAGACCACACTACAGCTGGAAACGGAACACGGTTTAACTTCTGAGTTCGGAATGGGATCAGGTGGAACCCGTGCCCTTTGACCGGCAAACCTACCTCTACTGTAGGTCTATTCCTTATAAGCGTTATGTTTTTAGCCTAATCAATCCTTGAAAATGCCAATTTATATGGTGTTTTTGGGGTTAAATGTAGACGCATAGGATCTTTTTGAGCGTTTTCCCGGTTGTATATGCGGCGGGCAACCATTAAACCGTACATATGCAATGTTGAAGACTATGCAGCACCTCACAGAGAGACCGTCTTTCTTATGGGTAGATCAAAATTTGGGGGTTACCTGTTTTTTATATGGTTGTTGCGGAATCCTTCTTTTTCACCAACCCGCACAATTAGAGCGGGTTAACCCTATTTTTAAGCCACATGACCAACCCAGACACCAACACCAATAACCTCACCACACCAAAACCAAACCAACAACCCACCCAACACAAACACCAAAACCCACAACCACAGTTCGAACTTAGCCAACACAAACCCAGTACCAACATTATAATTTTTTTTTTTTTTTATTGTCTTATAATCAGTTTATGCCCATAATTACCGCTAACAGAAATTAATTCACATACACAACCCGTGATATTAAGCGCCATAGTTTTTTGTAGTACTATGCGGCGAGTTGTTTGAGCTATGGCAGACGATTTTCTTTTCGCAGTTATATTTTTATTGATGCCCACCCACTTAATGCATTACGCCTAGACACGGTGGGGTCGTAGTCTAGACAGGTATGACGACGGGCTCCAGAAAGCGAACTAATGGGTTTGCTGACCGAAAGGGATGACGAATCTCTGGAGCGGTCATGAAGAAACCCGTAAACATTGGCCTTGCGCCACTGTTGGGTAAAGGTCGTCGGTTCAAATCCGGCCGGCCCCACCACACCTTCGGGTGGCTTTAGCAGTTCAGGATTTTCTTAGATGCAGTTTAATCGCTATGACAGATACACATTAGGAACAACGAAACAGCTACTTAATTTTACTAATCGACCTTTTCGTCAAGTTTGCTATTAAGGTCCCAGAAGGATAACGCTTTAGAAGCCTATGAGGGCTTGGAGAAAACTGAAAAGATACATTTCATAAAATCAACAAGACGCTCGCTAGACTTTCCAAGGTTACCCAAAGCGGTTTCACCCTTGTCAGTAAGAATATAGGTTGTTTTCTTTGCGCTTGTGTGCCCACAAATCAAGCCTTTGCGTTCCATATTATACATAGTTGCATATACGGTGCCTGGACTCAATGAAATCCCAAATTTCTCATGCTCCATAAGTGCAAGGTCATAACCGGTTAATTCGCTATGCTCTTTTAATTCACATAGAATAATTACATCAAGGAACTCTTTGACTATTCTTTTTTCTATTTCCTCGACTGCTAGTCCATTATGGCTGCCGGTTGCTTGATTTTCTTCGGGCTTCATCCTCAGAAGTTGTGGTCTGTTTCCATATAATGTTTTGTATTCTCGCAAAGAGGCGATAACCTATTTTTCCGCTGTAGCACCAAAATGGAAAAATGTGTTTTCAATAACTTTAATAGTGTAACACTGGTGTTTTGCAATTAAAGTAAGCGCTTAGTATGTCGAAAAATATCTTTTTGCCAAATTATTTTTCCATCAAACGAAAGATTAAAAAATAATCATGCGAAGTCACCTGGACTGACTCAACATGGAATATATCACAATAATAGGGTTATTTGCCGCAGTCTTAACCACGATCGCCCTTCTACCTCAATTGATGAGGGTGTGGAGGACAAAATCAGCCAAAGACATCTCAGTTGGCATGTTCACGCTTCAATGCAGTTCAGTTTCATTATGGGCAATCTATGGAGTCTTCATGAATGATTTATCGATCATAGCTGCGAATTCGCTGGTTTTCGTACAGGCGGCAACTATGCTATTCTTAAAAACCAAATACAAATAGCTATCTTAGCAAATTTCAGCATGAATCAGCGAAAATAGTTCGCTTGAGCTATTTTGCGCTATCTTGAGGCTGCCATAGGTTGTCATTTTGTTTAAATCGCCCAAGTACCTCTAACCCTTTATCGACTTTTTAGCGGGTGAATGGGTATGCAAAAGAAGCTTTTGCTTATAATAACCATTTTAATCACAGGTATAGCTATCCCCAATGTATTCGCCGCTTCAACCAGCACACAACGAATTCACATAGACGCCACCTACAACCCAGCTACATTAACGCCAACGCCTACGCCAACGAAAACTCCTACAACAACACCTACCGCGACACCGCAGTCAACACCACCCGCTGAACCTACAATCACAAACCCAACTCTCACAGCAGCACCATCAACTACGGATTCAACCCCAACACCAACCCCAACTACAACACCTAGCCCCGAGATACCAGAACTCTCAAGGCTAACCATAGTTTTAGCATTGTTTATCCTACTACCAGCAATTACAGTAGCCCTCAAGAAAATCGGCGTGGGCAAGTTAAAGTCGGCAGTAAACATGATGCTTATTGCGGGATTGCTGATCGCTTGCCTCGTTGAAGTATCGGTTGCCCAACCAGTGCCAACTCCAACACAAACAGCCGCAGCACCCAAGTTTTCTCTATGGTTCACCAACGGCACCGCTTTTCCAGGCAGCGACTCAAACTGCGCTGGCTATGTCAACGGCGGAATGTACCTAAACATAGGAGGAATACAGCATTCAGTATCCAATTACGGGAGCCTGTTTGCACCCACCACAAACGTAGTGGTACTGAGAAACGACGGAGATACCGCTATAACAGTCAATGCTACACTCAAAAACGTCAACGCACCGTCAAACATCTCAATAGGACTTGTATTCTTTCCGATGCCGCCAGCAACCTATGCTCCTTACAGTAATAGCTGGTATGGAAATGGCAACGTGGCTAATCAAAACCCAGTTACCCCAGGACAATACATGTACTTGGGCGTGCAAGTGGTTTTAAGCCAATCAAGTAATGCTCCCAGTGGAACCCCAACCTATAGCTTCATTTACAGCTTTGACATTGAGGTAACTGTAACCCAACCAAGTTAGGTAATAAATCAGGATACTTCAAGCGGCACACCCATATTTCTAATCAACTTCTCTAAAGCAACAGTGCCAATCGGTCCAGCTTTAAGGTAAATCCGAATATATGAGTCGCTTACCCCGATGCGCTTGGCTTCCTGCACGGCGTAACGGTAAGCTTCGATTTCGGTTGGTCTATCGACGTAGTCGTAGCGTGGGTCGAAAAGGTCTCTGCCTTCCAGGTGCTGTTTTACATGGTAGAGTTCATGAATGATATCAAGATAGATATCTTCTCTGCTTCCGTTGGTCAAGTAACGCTTGTTTACAAGCAGGTGCCCGTTACTGTCGCTCACGCCCATGTAGCCAAACCAGATGAAATCCACTTTGAGGTTCGTGAGAACTTCCTCGGTTTGCGCTCCGAATATTCCGCGCACAGCTACATTATTCTCAAAGCCACTGAAGTACTCCAGAAAAGAGCGTTCTTGAGCAACCAAAGAAACCAGCCTCTGCAAGGGCAGCTTGGTTAATAAGCGGAGAAACCGACCCATAACGTATTCGACTGCACTTTGAAAGGGCATAGTAAACATCTACTTGGTTTGGGTTACTGCCTCTAAAAGTACAGAGGCTTTTATTAAAATACTTTAGGCAAATCTGCACATTGAAAGTAGGCGCTGTAAAGCCTAATTTTTTGATGTAGGCAACAGTTTTTTGGCGTTTGCTGCCTATGCCATTGTGCACTGCAAGCAATTCTTTACCATCGACTACTCTGTAAGACGTTGAGGTTGGAGGAAGTTGCCGCTGGCTTTGTCTACCGAGGTATTCCTTCAACGATTTCCATTAAATCGTGCCTTAATACTGTTCAGTTTAGATGTGGCTTCTAATGATAAGCATATTTTGGATTTCCAGCGGAGAATATAGTCTAAGTTAAATCTGGGTTTGTCACTAGGTAAACCGGTTACCTTTGGTCTCGCAGACAAGCATATCTAAGCTAAAAAAGAAAGCGCCGCTACTGGTCGTGATAGCAATCGCCCTTATCCTTTGCGCCTACGTTGTGCTTGAGGTTTTAGCAGATACATTAGTCAAAGGGGTCCCCATATCCTTCACCCACACAGTACGCTCATGGGGATATGGCGGCGTCTTCGGATTAATGATACTAGAAGCCAGTTCACTGCCCATACCCAGTGAAATCATATTACCTTTCGCAGGCTACCTCGTATTTTCGGGGCACCTTGATTTCTGGATAACACTTATCGTTGCAACCATAGCTGCAATAGCCGGTTCCCTAATAGACTACTACATAGGACTAAAAGGTGTTCAGGTTCTAACAAAATACCGCCTATTAGGCAGAGCAATAGTCTCAGAAAACCAACTAAAAGTTGCTGCAAACTACTTCAACAAATACGGTTCAGTCATGGTTTTGGTCGGACGACTAATTCCCGTAGTGAGAACACTTATTTCGTTCCCTGCAGGTGCCGTTCGGATGCCATTGGCCAAGTTCATCTCATACACCCTCGCAGGATGTATACTCTGGAACAGTCTTCTAATCTACATAGGCTACTATTTGGGTGGTAACTGGCAGGAAGTCGCAGATTTCGCACATTACATCGTCATAGCAGTAGTGGCTGTGGTGGCGATAATATTTGCGGTTTATCTTGTTAGAAAAACAAGTAGAATAAAGAAGGCGGGGCAGGACAAACCCAAATACATCGAGCTAATTAACTTATGACCTCAATTTTGGGCTTAAGCTCTCCAGGTATACCTAACGTTTTAGCTTCAGAGACTTGCACCATACAATCCACTTTCGAAGCCTCATTGAACACCTTGTAATCAACTGACAGCAAAAACGCAGCATCGACTGACACAGGAGAATCGGAAGCAAAGATGCCCACATCTTTTAGAATTATATCGCCGGGAGAAGGCAAACAATCACAATTAGCGGATATATCCTTGGCAAAGTTAACGTAAGATACTTTTTCCGCTTTAAAAGTCGAGAGTACACCATAAGCCGCCGATGCAAGAGCCTTGCACATGTTTTGTTTGTCAGTAAAGCGGATGGCATCCATTGGGCAATTCTCTATACATACGGGGCATCGCATGCATTTTTTTGAGCGATTATAGGCTTTGCCTTCGATTATGTCGGGGAGGTGGAGTGCACAGGTTTCTTTGCATTTGCCGCAGCCACTGCATTTGCTGGTGTCGATTTCTAAACCTATTGTTCGGTGCTGGCGTAGTTTTCCAGCGTGGGGTGTGCATCCCATGGCAAGGTTTTTTATTGCACCGCCGAATCCGCTTATTTCGTGGCCTTTGCAGTGGGAAATTACTATCATGGCGTCGGCTTGGGCGATGACGCCTGAAACCTCAATTTCTGAAAGTATACCCTTAGTTTTAACAAGCGTAAAATTTTCGCTTTTAAGACCATCGGCTACTATGAATGGTGCCATGTTGAATCCGTTCATTAAGGCGTTGTTCATGTGGTCGTAGGCATTGTGACGTTGCGCCATATAGTAAGTATTGGCAGTCCGTTAAGAACGGTTTAGCACCCAACTCTTTTGCTCTACGTACGATTTCATGCACAAAGAAGGGTTGTACATAGTAGGGGTTCCCTAGTTCGCCTACATGGAGTTTGATTGCTACTAAGTCACCTTTCTCGATGCCCCTGAATGTACCTGCGGCATCATAGAGTTTGTTTGCTTCCTCGAGTAAGTTGCGGCTGGTATCCCATGGTAATAAGTGAACAGTCATACGTATTCCTCTCTTTAACATTTAGCACTTTGAAAAGGTATAAAATATGTTTGTCGGTAATGAGGAATGTTTTTAGTCGGGGCTACGTAACTCCATAAAAAGATAAACGCGTGTTTCTTGGGATTGAGCCATGGGTAAGCTTGAATGCCATGGGTTAACGAAGGTTTACGATGACCACCACACAGCACTAGATAACGTTAGCTTGTCAGTGGATACTAAGGGCATTTTTGGGTTAATCGGCAGAAACGGTGCAGGAAAAACCACGCTTATCCGCATACTCTCCACTGAACTTGAACCAACTTCAGGTTCAGCAAGCATAAACGACCTAGACATACTAACTAAAACCGGTAAATTGCGCGAGAGGATTGCGATTGTACCACAGGAAGCCCGCACAATCAGATGGATGACCCCTAAACAAACCGTCTTCTCGTATCTACTCTGGCGGGGATACCCCTACAAAAAAGCAAATCGACTTGCCTGTGAGTCACTGGTGAAGCTGGGGTTGGAGCAATATGCCAATGTGCTTAACAGTAAACTGTCCGGTGGAACAAAACGCAAGGTCCTCATCGCCACCGTAACCGCATCAGAAGCAGACATCATATTCCTCGATGAACCCACAACAGGGCTTGATCCAATTTCCAGACGGGAACTCTGGGATATTCTGCGTGACTTAGGCAAAACTCGCTTCATTTTTCTAACGACTCATTACCTCGAAGAAGCAGAGCAACTGGCAGATAGAATTGGTATCCTAAAAGAAGGAAAGCTGATCTCAATTGGCACACTCTCAGAGCTGAGAAAAAGCTCAAAGTACCAATACAGCGTAAAATTATCCTCTAAAGTGCAGATTCCAACATTAAAGGATGCAGAAGTAACAATCAGTCCAACTGGTTACACTCAAGTAATGACCAATGAAAAAGAAGCCTTCTCCTTAGCAAAATTGCTTTCAGAACAAGGCCTAAAATTCTCTATTACTCCCGTTACATTGGATGATATTTTCTTCACTCTTGTGGAGGAAAAAGCGGAGGATGAAAATGAAGCGTAGCAGACTAAGCCAAATCCTCGCGGGAGTGCTGGTCAATGCCATCTATGAAATGAAAAATTACCCCGTAGTTACCATTAGCACTGTGATTTCACCGCTATCGCTGTTGGCGGTTATTACTTTTGTCAGCGGGGGTGCCTTGTTAGGTACAGCCATTTTAGGTGGATTAATCATGATTTTCTTCTCAAGCGGCATTGCACTACAATCGGATCTTTCCCATCTAAAAAATGACTTTAAACTGCAGGATATGATTGTGAGTTCGCCGACTAGCGCTAAAATGTACATGGGCGGCATGGCATTGGCGGAGATAGTTTATTCAATCCCGGGCATAGCCATACTTATTGCACTGGCAGCGATCTATCTTCAGCCATCTCTAATCCAAATAGCCATCTTGACCACTGTTTTGGCGTTAATGTTTGCTATATCAGTCGCAATCGGCTTTATGCTCTCAACTTTTTCCAGTGATGTAGTGCAGAGTTATGCATTCTCGAGACTGCTATCGCTTCTGTTTGCTACTTTACCGCCAGTTTATTACCCAATAACTTTGGTGCCTTATCCACTCAATTATTTAGCATATCTCTCGCCGACAACATATGCAGCAGAACTTATGCATTCAACAATGGGTTATCTTGAATTATCAACCGCAAGAATTGCACTGGATTGGGCAGTTCTCTTAGGCGTCTGCGCCGTCATACTATTCGTAGCGGTAAAGAAGACACGATGGAGAGATGTTTAAGCGCTAATATTTTTTGCCCTGTGACATTTTTTTGATGACTTCTGCTACTTCTGCTTCGCTATCTGCTAAGATGCCTATCCACAATTCAAATTCGGCTTTAGAAATTTCCTTTTCAACGACAGCTTGCTGATCCGCTGAGAAAAACCGTGACGGCGAAGAAGCGAAGTGTTTAGAGTAGAAGATTCTGTCGGCGATTGTTATCTGTGATGAACAACCTGCCCGTTCGCCTGCAGCGTAATCAATTTGGTAACCCATTACTATGTGGCTCCTCCCTGAATTGCGTGGTGTCCTGTTTAATTAAAATTATCCATATTCCATTGATAGAAGGTTGCATAAAACAACAAAACTAAACTAATCTTTCCTTATAACTGGTGAAGAAGATGCTGACGTATCAGCACCTGTTTTTCTCCTCTTAAAAACAATGTAACCTACAGATGCCACAATAATTATGATAGTCAATACAGCAACAACCACTAACCAGGGAAAAGGTGCTATGTTAAAGTAAACTGTTTTTTCCGCATTATTACCCACCTCATCGGTTGCAAAAACGGTAACCCGATGAGCGCCATTTGAAAGTGCAACCAAACTCATGTTCCCAATTATCGGTACACTTGTCTGCCCATCTAGAACTGTAGGCTAAAGTTGCATTCGCTTCATCGATAGCAAACATTAACTGTACATCGGCTGAATCATATGATTGGTTGCCTGGTTGCATCAGCACTATGGTTGGTGCTTGAGAATCAATTGAAAAGTAAACTATGTTTGAGATGCCCATGTTGCCTGTGCTGTCATTAGCATAGATTGCTATTTGGTGGGGTCCCTGTGCAAGACTAGTCAGTTTGGTTTCCGATGTTATAGTTACGTTTGCTTTTCCATCTAAACAGTAACCCATCCATTGAGTACCTCGGTTGACTGTGAAAGTCAGCGACACTGATTGGTAAGTTTTGTTTTCGGGAGAGGTAATCTGCACTTTTGGCGCCACTAATCCGTAACCTACTGGTTTGAACTGTTCATTAGTGTTTAACCAGTTGGTTCCATCGAAACCGCCGATTGCATACAAAACGTCATTTATAACTGTTAAACCCAAGTATGCTCGGGAAATCGACATCGCTTCAGCATAACTCCAAGAATTATTAGATAAGGTATAGACTTTTGTTTGATCGCTAAATTCGCTCCCGGTGAAGCCGCCAACATAGTATATGGCTTTGGGTGCAAGATAACCTTCTGTTGCAGCCGCTGCTCCATAGCTGGATAAACTGTTAAGAGGTGCGGCAATAGTCCATTGATCTGTTTGTGCATCGTACACTTGGTTATTGTTGATTATGTTACTTAAACCAGCTGAGACGGGCGTCTTTGAGCCGCCGATAACGTAGATTTTGTTATCTACAACCGCTGAGCCGTATCCTTGAGCCGCAGTTGGGAGCGACGCTTTTGTGCTCCAGCTATCTGTTGCGGGGTCATAGCATTCGTTTATGTCAGTTTCTTTATAGAACGGATCTTGTCCGATGTATCTTTTTCCGCCAATAAGATACATTTTATCGTTAACTACATTAGCGGATAAATCTGCTCTAGGGGTTGGCATGGAGGCTTTTGTTGTCCAAGTGTTAGTTACTGGATCGTATACCTCGTTGTTGCCAACATAGCCGTTTCCAACGGTTCCGCCTATTGCATAGATTTTGTTGCCATATACCGCTATACCAAATCCTGTTCTGGGCGTCGGCATAGACATTTTGCTTGACCATTCATTCGTCAGTGGATTGTATTCTTCAACCGTATTCAATGCTTTGTTATCGCCGTTTACTCCTCCTATGGCGTATATTCTTCCGTTGACCACGGCTATACCGAATGCTCCTCTCGCAGTCGGCATCGGCGACATAGTAGACCATGAAGATTCCTGGGTGGTTTCCGCAGCATGAGCCGGTAAAACGTTGAAGGGCAGGACGAGTGCTGGTAAAAACGCTAATGTAATAAGCAAAATAGTTAGGATTTGGCTAGGCTTATTTATCGGTGTACACCCGCAAAGTTTCTTTATTAGCTAATTAACATAGCACTTTAGCCTTATATTTCTTAAACGAAACTCATGCTCGCCCTGATGGGTTAGCGGTTAATAGAAAAGCTTAATGCTTCAAATTGGGTTTTGTTTTATGGGTACTATATTTGATAGGTAATGTTTTGGTTGCAGTGGACGGCTCTGAAAATTCGGAGAGAGCACTAGATTTCGCTTTAGACTTTGCAGAAAAATATTCTGCTGCTCTAACAGTCGTTAATGTTAGTGAATCCTCAGCGGTTGCCGCTTATAGCGGTGATGGCATGGTTTCGGTAGCCCGTGATTTGCGCAAAATCCACGAGGACATATTAGAAAAAGCCCTATCACATGCGAAGAGTTCTCATCCTACAGTAAATGTTTCAACAAGTTTACTCGAAGGTGACCCTGCATCAGAGATTGTTGCTACTGCCACTGAGGGAAATTTTGATGTGGTAGTGGTTGGTCATCGGGGTCTTGGTAAGGTTAAGGGTATGTTTTTGGGTAGTATAAGCGAGAAAGTGATGCGTTCGCTAATCTGCACAGTGGTATTAGTCAGATAATTATTCCAATTTAATTTGTTATGTTTCCCTTTTTCGGTCGTATTTGGGCAATTTGATTATCGAGTGTAGTTTACTAAAAAGGGAAAATTAGGTTGGCGCACGTATTTTAGCGCAGTAAAAGTTACCGTTTAACCGCACAAAGGCAGGGCATTTTCCATCCTCACAATGTTCAAGCCATTGGCAAGGCGCGCGTACTTCGTGGACTCGGGGCATGTACCTGTGGGAGTTGTTAAAAGTTTCTCTTTGGGGGGTCTCTCGTTGTTGGATTTGTTTTAAAATCGCTTCCATAAAAACACCTCAAACTTTTTTGCAAGCCTGAATTGAATTAGTATTTCTATAGAGAAGTTAATTAAAAAATGTGGCTAACGTTGTACAACAACAAAAACATATAAGCACTAACTAGACTTTGCTATTCTTTCTATAGTATTTATTGCCGCTATTCCCATTGCCACCATAGCAACCATCGAACCAAGAATTTAGGTATATTTTATTGTGCTTTTGAGTTTGGGCGTGACTATGCATCAGTTTAAGAAAATGATGAAATAACCGCATAGGACAATCATAAGCGCCTCATATTCTTTCTTTTTATCGCTGTTTCAAGTTGCGTTGAATGCTACAAACACGAAGAAAAGAAAACAATCACAGAAGGACCCGTATTAGCATTAGCTACCTAGTCTCAAACGCTTTTGGAATACAAAGTGTTAATTAGCAGTTTTAGGCATCTTCTCTTCGGGGTGCCACCACATTGGAGTTCAAAGGCAGAGACATAATCTCAATCGAAGACTTTAGCCAACAAGAAATAAACCACATTCTAGACGTAACCAAGTTTATGGAGCCTCTTGCGAAGGGCGGCTCAGATTTGCTTAAAGGCAAAATTTTGGCGACATTATTCTTCGAACCCAGCACACGCACTCGGCTAAGTTTTGAAACTGCCATGCTCAAATTGGGCGGCAATTACATTGGTTTCGCTGAGCCCGACTTAACCTCGGCAAAAAAGGGTGAAAACCTCGCCGACACCGTCCGCACAGTAGAAAACTATGCCGACGCAATCGCGCTACGCCATAGCTTGGAAGGCTCAGCAAAGTTGGCGGCGGAATTCGGCAAAGTTCCAATCATCAATGCCGGAACAGGCGCAGAAGAACACCCCACACAAGCCCTAATCGACCTCTACACCATCCGTAAAGAGAAGGGCAAAATCGACGGATTAAAAATCGCACTCGTCGGCGACCTCCGATATGGCAGAACAGTACATTCCTTAGCGTATGGGCTGGCGAAGTATAATGTGGAGCTATTCTTCGTGTCGCCTGAAACCCTACGTATGCGCAAAGACGTGCTTCAAGGCATCAAGAACAAAGTGCCAGTAACAGAGAACGCTAACCTAGAAAAAATCATGCCCCAACTTGATGTGCTCTATGTTACTCGCATACAGAAAGAACGCTTCCCAGACGCGGCAGAATACGCTAAAGTCAAGGGCGCTTATCGCATTGACTTAAAGGCGATTGAGAAAGCCAAAAAAGACATGATTATTCTACATCCGCTGCCTCGTATAGACGAAATCGCCCCCGAAGTGGAAGCACACCTCAGGCGAAATATTTCAGCCAAGTCTGGAACGGAATGGTCGTACGCATGGCGCTGCTGTCGCTGGTGCTCGGTGCAGTACAGTAGTTCTTAAGTTGAGGTGAATCGATCAAATGTCGTTAGCGTGCTCATAGATCCGCAAGATGGGCATTTATGAATGTGCCGACCCAGTTTTTCTTGCAGTTACCGCAGAAGCATATTGTGCGGTTGTAAGTGAAGAATTCGCTGGCTTGATTCTCGATAATACGTTTTGTTAAGTCTAGTAGGGCTTCGGGGTTGAATTCGTCGCCGTCTAACTCATAGACATCCAAGCTTCCGCCCGTAGTGAGACCTTTGGTGGTTTGAGCCATCTCTATTGTGCCTGTGGGTGCGATGAGGTTCTGGGCGGCTTTTATTTGGATGCGTTTGATGGTTGAGTAGTAGGGTTTGTCTCTGGTACCTGAGAATTTGACTTTGGCAACGCCGTATCTTTCGATGTCGAGTTGTGCTAGGCGTTCTGCGGCTTCGCGGTCAACCAGTACTGCGGGGTAGAGGCGTTTGCCATATTTTCTGCCCAGTTTCTGCTTAAACGCCAGCAGAGCTGTGATGACTTCTTCGGTGAATTTGCGGCCTTCCTCACTGACCCATGCTGTTTTCGGTGAATGTTTCTATGGCTTCCTTCAACCCTGCCAAATTGATTATTCTTGAGCAATTTTCGAAGCGGAAGTATGTGTCGCCGTTGCCCTTCTGCGTCAGAAACGGAAGCGAGTTTTTCCCATACTGCTTTAGTGCATTACTCTTTAGGCTTAATGCGCGTGCAGCTAATTCGTAGCGTTCCTTGGTTAAGTCGATGAATTTGTTTTTATCTTTTTCACATTCAATAGCGATTCTGGGCAGATTGATGGTTACACAACCGAGGCAGCCAGTGCGTAGTGTATCGGTTTCCCAGTCGCCTGTTGAGTCAGCAATGAATTTAACGCCTGTTGATGAGAAGGCTGCGTTCTCTGTTTCCTTCTTTGTCAAATTAGAGAAGTATAGTAAGCCACTCTTTGCGGCTAATTCATGCGCTTTTCTAAGAAGCGCAAGGGCTTTTTCGTCGCCCAAAACGTCGCTGCTAACTTTAATGACGAGTTTAGGGCACAGTAGAGGTTTAATGGCGCTTTCTTCCGAGAAAATATCAATTATTATTGAAGCAAGCAACTGGGCTTCTTGCAAATAATCGCCATATTTGCCGCAGACCTTCCCCTCAGAGCCAATTGCCTCTTTCTCCGCCGCCGACTTGGAAATGCAGAGTTCAAGCGCTAAGGTTGCATCTACATGCTGGTTAAGGTTGAGTATGAACAGGCGCAGGCTCTCTTTGAGGCTGACAACCTCGTTGCCCTGTACAAACGGTGCAAGTGATAGGTTGAAGTAGTTGAAGGTCTGCGTTCGGTTGGTTTCTCTGTAACTATGCAGTAGCACGTTGAAGGCTACTGAGAGGGCTGATTTGAAATCCTTAGGTGGCTCCATGTAGACGTGGTGTGCATCGTCGAGTCTGATGCCGTGTTGGTAGAAGTAGCGTAGTTCATGGATGACTTCGCTGGGTTTTAGTAACCAAGTGCCTAACCCGTCGATGTGGATGGCGCCTGAGAGATGTGCATCGGCGATGTCTCTTGGGAAGATATTTAGGAGGGCATATTCGGCAAGGACGGTTTCGCCTGCTTTGTTAATTGTATCCTCGGAGTCTAAGGGTGTGTCTTTGGATTCGATAAGTGCTGTTACTTCGTGGACGGGCATGCCGACACGGGTTAGTTTGTGGCGGTAATCTTCATAGCCTTTCTCGACGAGGATGCCGTTGACGACTTCGCGGATAAGCGATGCCGTAAGATACTTTGTCTTGGATTTTACTAGGCGTTTCTCTGCTTCTTTAGCGGCTTTCTGGGCTAATTCAGCTGGGACTTTGGCTTCTTTGATAAGTGAGTTGGCGATTTTGTTGGCATCAAATTCTTCAACCGTTAAATGAGAGGTGCGTACTAGCATACCGCGGGGTTTAACTGCCTTCTTCTCCACGCGATCAGCAACATCGAGTACCATTTTGCCAAGGTCGGTTAGGTAATATTTTTTTGCTTCAACGTCTGCTTCAACCAAATCGGCTTTCAGCAGAAATTTTAGGTGATAGGCAAATCGGCCTGCATCTCGGCTTGGATTCATTTTAAGTTGATTCATAAGTTCCGTGTAGGAGAGGGCACTTTTGTCGAAGAGTAAATTTAGGATTTGTAGCCTGAGGGGTGACGAAACGGCTTTTAGCACCTTAACGCCGCGACTTCGATGCGGTTGCTGATTAACCATACCCCTCTAGTCCCTCTTGCCCAATTTTGTGGTGCTCTACCTATTATTCCACTGGAGACTATAAACTTGACTAAAAAGGGGTCAAAAATGGAAGTGTTAAGCAGATAGTTGCTTAGGCGGGGCAGGGCTGCTGTTGGCTGATGCAGTGCAGTGTGCCAAAGCCGTAGACTAGGTCTTTGCAGCATATGCCGACGACTTTGCGGGTTGGAAACAGCTTCTGCAAGATCGAGAGCGCTTTTTGGTCGTTGGGGTGGTCAAAGACTGGGACGAGGACTTTGGTGTTGCCTATGTAGAAGTTGGTGTAGCTTGCGGGTAAGCGGTAGTCTTCGTCGCTGACGACTTTGGGCATAGGTAACTTGATTATTGTTAGTTTTTTGCCGTCTTGGTCGACAGATTTGGTGAGTAAGTCATAGTTTTCTTTAAGTGCATCGTAGTCGGCGTCGTTTTCGTTGTCCTCATAAGCGCAGACAATGGTTGTTGGGTTTACGAAGCGGGCTAAATCGTCGATGTGGCCGTCGGTGTCATCGCCGAGGATACCGCGTTTGAGCCATATGAAATGCCGTACCCCCAAGTAGTCTTTGAGGTACTGCTCAATCTTTTCTTTGTTTAGGTGTGGGTTGCGGTTGCTGTTTAGCAGACACTGCTCGGTGGTTAGGAGTGTTCCTTCGCCGTTGACATCAATAGAGCCACCCTCCAATACAATGCCTGGTGTAAAGCATCTGAGCCTCATCTGTTTATTTATTACATTAGGGATTTCTTTGTCTTTGAGCAATGTTTCATATTTATCGCCCCAACTGTTGAAATCCCAATGAATCATAGCTAATTCATGCTTGGCATTTTTCACGAATATAGGACCATAGTCGCGGAACCATACGTCAGCGTAATCGGAAACCCAGATGGTTACCCTCTCAAGGTTGATTCTTGCTTGTTTGAACATGGCTGTAGCTTTCTTTTTTGTAGGTTCGTCGATGACGAAGAGGTTTACTTCTTCGCTCTCATGTATCTCCTTGATGATTTGTACGTAGGTTGCTTCGACGCGGTCTACGCGGTTAGGGAAGGTGGTTGGGTCATATGGCCATGCGAGCCAAATTGCATCATGGCACTGCCATTCAGCGGGCATAGCAAAGCCGAGTTCGCAGGGGGTTTTATCGCAACTCATTGCTGTGTATCCCCAGCTTTTTTCTCGATGAGTGGCTTGTATGTGTCTGGGCGTCGGTTGCGCAGAAAACCCCAGCCCTCCTGGATGCTTTTGTTCTTGGATAAATCAACCTTGACGATTACGATCTCCTCGTTTTGGATGCTTGCTTCAGCGAGAACTTTACCAAACGAATCACAGACAAACGAGCCTCCCCAGAACTCCAGCCAACCCTCTTCACCAACACGATTCACTGCAGCCACATGGATGCCATTAGCGATGGCGTGGGCTCGCTGGACAGTTCTCCACGCATCATGCCAGTCTCCGTCTGCCGATGTGTGACCTTTTATGTAGCCGATAGCAGTTGGGTAAAAGATGATTTCTGCACCCTCCAACGCGTTGATGCGTGCTGGTTCAGGGAACCATTGGTCATAACAGATAAGCACACCGATACGTGCGTAAGCGGTATTGTAAGCTCTGATATTGCTCTTCGCCCGGTGCAAAGTAGTCTTTTTCGTAGAAGTAGGGGTCATAGGGAATGTGGGCTTTACGGTAGACGCCTGCGATGGAGCCATCTGCGTCGATTACGACGGCAGTATTGTAGGTTTTGCCGTTTGGGTTCTTCTCAAACAGTGGCGCAATAATTACAACATGATACTTTTTCGCTAACTCGGAAAACGCTTTGGTGGAGTCGCCGGGGATGGATTCAGCCAGCGCTGAGACGTCAAGGTTTTCTTCTTGTGGGAAATAGCGTGAACGATAAAGTTCCTGGAGGCAAATGAGTTGTGCGCCTTGGTTTGCGGCTTGGACGATTTTTTCTTCGGTTTTTTGCATGTTTGCCGCTATGTCTTCTGAGACAGCTGTTTGGATCAGCCCAACTGTTACAGTCTTGTTGGAGGCTGTTTTGGGGTGATATGCGGGTGTTAATATTTTTTCCATCCTTGATTCGAATATTCCACAAGTGTTCGTATTAACTTTTTTGAATCCTCTGCATGTGTAAAACGTGGAATTAAGCCCAATTTACTTTGGATGCTGACAGTGAGTATGCTTATTTCGCAAGAAGCCCTATAGTAATGTGTTGTTTTGGCTGATTTAAAAACAAATAACCCAAAATTTTTGTGGTGATTAATTATCGGAAACCAAGAAGTTGTTTCAGGCTTCAAAATGTTAGCGGCGCGTTGGGGAGCGCAGAACCACCTGAAAGCTATTATTAGCTGAGGGCAGGATATATGTCGAACCACAAGTTTGCAATACAACTTTGGCTTAAGCGAAGAAACTATTTATTAACTCAAACTGTTGAAGATACATAGTTTACTGGGGCATTAGACATGAAAGCTTTCATAGTACAGTTCCCATTCGGCGTAGCGGCCTTCGACGAAAAAAACCAATTAGTAGAGAAGGCGCTCTATCCAAAAAAGGCACAGGCAGCAGCAAAAAGCCTCCTTAAAGCCGAAACGGGCAAATTAACAGATCAAGTTACATCACTAATAACATTACTCAAAACAATCGGATATGACGTGTTTGTTTTCTCTAACGGTAAAATGGCAGAGGAAGCACAAAATAAACTCAAAGTCACCGTTGAAGTTGCCACACCAGCAGAATCCGCAGTTCATAGCTCACGTATGAGCGAAGTAGCAGTGGAATCAGGCTTCGTAGCCGATCAGCAGGAACTCGATGTTTGGAACCGTAGCGTAAGCATGGAATTATCCAAACTTCGCATTAAAGGCGCAACAGGCAAACGCGACTTAATCGTCGCTCAGGGCATCCAAACCCTCGACAGCCTCGATCAAACCGTTAACTTATTCATGGGCAGACTTCGCGAATGGTACGGCGTCTACTTCCCAGAACTCGACCGCCTAATCGAGAAACACGAAACCTACAGCACGATTAGTTGTTAACTTGGGCAACAGGGAAAGCTTCACCGTTGAAAACCTGGAAGCAGAAAACATACCTAAAGAACGCACACAACTCGTCGCCAAAGCCGCAGAGTCCTCAATGGGCGCAGATATGGCTGAACGCGATTTAGCACAGGTACAACAGTTAGCTAAAGACGTATTAGCATTCTATTTGCTACGTAAAAGCATGGAAGAATACGTCGAAAACACAATGGAAGAAATGGCCCCTAACATCAAAGCAGTTGCAGGAGCCCTTCTGGGTGCACGTATGATATCCATCGCTGGCGGCTTACAAAACCTAGCCATGCGACCAGCAAGTACCATCCAAGTCTTAGGCGCAGAAAAAGCATTATTCCGTTCACTAAAAACAGGCGCAAGACCACCAAAACACGGCTTAATCTTCCAACACACACTACTCCATGACGCTAAAAGATGGCAACGTGGAAAGATTGCACGAGTGATCGCAGGCAAACTCGCCATAGCAGCACGTGCAGACGCTTTCGGAGAAGGCCACTACATCGGCGACAGACTAAAAGAAGACATTAACAAACGCATAGAAGAAATCCACCTAGAAATACAAGGAACCACCAGCACCAAAAGAAGTAAACCAAGGGAAAAACGTGAAGGTTTCGGCTACCGAGAGGGCGGCGAACGTAGAGAAGGCGGTCAAGAACAAAGATTCAGCATCCCCCGACGTGACGGTCAAGCAGGAGGCGAACAACGCTTCGACAGACCCCCAAGACGTGAAGGCGGAGGCGGCGGCTTTAGAGAACGCGACCGCGGACCAAGACGTCACGGTGGCGGAGGAGGCGGAAGACGCTTTGGCGGTGGAGGTCACGGTGGTGGCGGACGAGATAGAGGCGATCGCCGTGGTGGAGGTAGTGGTGGCGGTCAAAGTCGGGGACCAGACAGAAGTGCACGTCAAGCTTAAAGAGCATCCTAAATTCAAAGAAATCTATCAAGTCATGCTTGAAGACGGCGCCCAGCGGTTAGCAACAAAAAACCTAACGCCGGGCTTAAACGTCTATGGCGAACGACTTGTCAAATTCGCACATATTGAGTACCGTATCTGGGATGCCTTTAGAAGCAAGCTTGCAGGCGCTATTATCAAGGGCTTGCAGAATGTGCCAATTGAACCAGGCAATAAAGTGCTTTATTTGGGGGCAGCTTCAGGCACAACGCCTAGCCATGTCTCAGATATCGTTGGTGAAACAGGATATGTTTACTGCGTCGAATTTGCACAGCGCTCACTACGCGACTTAGTCAACAATGTCGCAGCTTTCCGCTCAAACATCTCACCAATGCTTGAAGATGCACGTATGCCCGAACGCTATGCGATGTTCATCTCAGGAAAAGTAGACGTAATCTATTGTGACGTAGCACAGCCAGAACAAGCAAAGCTTCTTGCTGACAACGCAGACGTTTTCCTGAAGCCACAGGGATGGGTTATGTTAGCATGCAAATCTCAGAGCATCGATGTGACAATGGCACCTCAAGCAGTCTATGAACAGGAAGCACGTATCTTACGCAAACGGGGCTATGACGTTAAAGAAATCGTTGAGCTTGACCCTTACGATAAAGCGCATGCCATGATTGTAGCTCAAAAAATATAATATTTTTTTTGAACTCAAAGTGGCCCCTCAATTGCCAGGCTGATGGGGAACTTGTTATTTTAAGGTTTTTTGGTGTAGCCCTTTACACAAGCATTGCCTGTTTCTGTTTGAGCTTCTTGATCTGTTTAGTTCTTTGCCTATAAGTCAAATAGGAACTAAACGATAGGAATGCTCCAAAAGCAAACACCTGTATGATTATCCAAATATCCATATTGATTTTTTCCTCTCTCCTCATCGATGACGTGTTTCTGATTGCTTATTTAATTTTCCATACTCACCTCTAAAAACTCGAGCGCATATTTAGAGTTTTTCGCAAAGATTAAGAGCACATTTGAACATCCTTTCTGTGGAGAACTTTTTTTGAATAGGCAACAAGCAGTCAATTTAATCAAAGAAATCAATGATGAATGTGAAAGCATACGGGGCACATCTATTATGTTAAAGTTGCCTGAGGAGTCGGATGTGCTCTCAAAGGGGTATCAGGTGCATTTGATTATGAAGGCGGATTTGGCGAAAATGCGTTGTCTTGAGGTGGTAGCTGGGCAGTATGGTTATGTTGTTAAGTGTGACCCTGATAGGTGGCTGGTGATTATCTATAAACCAGCGTATGGACAACCAGAAATATCTGATAACGGCAGAGGTCACTTGGGCGCGATTATACCGTAAGATGGCGCGAAGGCAAAGCATCACGTCCCACGTATGACAAAACAGGGAGAAACGAAGGTGACTTCGTCTCTCCCCGAAGGCAATCGTGATGCGTGATACGTGA
>CAWDBI010000004.1:0-256915 GCA_963800605.1 uncultured archaeon
TAAATTTCTTTGTTCGTTCAAAACGATTCATATTTTCCTTAACTCCTCATTCTGGGCGGTACTCTTTTTTTCACAAATTAAACTCTAATTTAACATTGACACAAAATCAGGTAAGCAGTGCAGCACTAATCTAATGCGATGATATGTATGTTCGTCAGCTTATTGATAACGGTTGTAGCAACCTTTTAGTACGCTGACTTCTTTGAAATATAATAGGCAAACGTCGTCTAAATAGTTTTTTTTGCCAATAGTAATTCGATTGTTTTGGAAGCGTTTTAATTGAATGAAAAATCTGCGCCTTTAAATCGACCGGTTGAACAGGATGCTTGGTACAGACTAAGTTTTGAACAAACCGCTAGTAAATTAGGGGTAGACCATCAAAGTGGCTTGGGCACAACAGAAGCACAATCTCGACTACAGAAATATGGCCCAAACGTATTGGATAGCAAAAAGAAAGAATCAGGTATTCATTCTTTCTTGCGGCAATATAGAGATTTTATGCAGATTATTTTGCTTGTAGCTGCTGTAATCAGTCTCGTCTTCACGGGCAAATTTGGTACCTCACTTGTGTTGGTTATTCTGACAATTTTCAACGCTTTATTGGGGTTAAATCAGGAATCCAAGGCGCAAGCAAGTCTGGCTGCTCTGGAAAAGATGATGAAAAATATCGCTCGAGTGCGCCGCGATGGGCAAGTAATCGAGATTGAAGCTGAAAAAACGGTGCCTGGCGACATCGTTTTAATCGAGGCAGGCAACCGCGTTCCAGCGGATGGCCGCTTATTTGTCAGTGCAACGCTCGAGATTGAGGAAGCTGCACTAACCGGAGAAAGCGTCGCCTCACCAAAAGATATCGAAGCCATAACTGCACCTAATGTCCCTCTGGGTGATCGCCACTGTATGGCTTATATGAACACGTCAGTCACGCGCGGTCGAGGAGAAATGATTGTCACAGCAACAGGGATGGCTACAGAGATGGGGCACATCGCTGAACTGCTCAACAAGACTAAGGCTGAAAAGACTCCTCTCCAAAAACAACTTGACCGGCTTACTCTTATCATCGCTGGAATAGCAGGGATCGCTTTCATTTTAATGGTAATATTAGGTTTAGGTCAAGGACAGCCTTTTGATACAATATTCATTGCGGGGGTAGCCTTGGCAATTTCAGCGATTCCAACTGGCATGCCCGCAGTAGTTACCACCATGTATTCAATGGGCACCCGAGTCCTAGCCAGCCATAACGCCATTGTCAAACGTCTACCGTCAGTAGAGACTTTGGGATCCGTCTCTGCAATATGCTCCGATAAAACAGGCACGTTAACACTGAATAAGATGACCGCACGAGAATTTAGCATACCCGGCAAGAATCATTACCATGTAACAGGCGAAGGATACAGCATACAAGGAAAATTACTGCATGACGGAGGAGCAAAAATTGAACTCGACGAGATAATGCTACCGATGGCACTTTGCGCCGATGCAACTTTAGACGGTGAAACCTTAATCGGCGACCCAACCGAAGGCGCGCTGATAGTGCTAGCCGAGAAGGGTGGCGTTAGCGTGCAAGGTTCTCGACAAAATTATCCCCGGATCGCCGAAATACCCTTCGACTCAGAATACAAGTTTATGGCAACCTTCCACAATGTGACTGACCACCAAGGCAAACCTGTAGTGCGTGCATTCATCAAGGGCGCACCCGACGTTCTAATAGCCCGCGCAGGCTCCTATTGGATGCCCGGAGGAAGTGTTCTTCCGATTACTGAAGAAAACCGTCCGTTAGCAATCGCTGAAAACGAGCGCATGGCCAAAGCCGGCGAACGCGTTATGGTGGTAGCGAGAAAAGATTTCGATCCCCCAACTTTCGATCCACATGGTAAATTGATCGATTTAATGAATGATCTAACACTTTTAGCCATGGTGGGTATCGTTGATCCACCGCGTAGCGAAGCAAAAGACGCCATTGCCAAATGCCACAGTGCAGGCATCCAAGTACGCATGATTACCGGTGACCACGCCATCACAGCCGCAGCCATTGGGGCAGAGTTAGGTATCCAAGGCAAAGCATTGACTGGTACTCAGTTTTCCGGCATGAGTGATGCTGAGTTAGAAAAGGACTTGAATAATATCGGTGTGATCGCACGAGTTGCTCCAGAAGACAAGATTCGACTGGTTTCTTTGCTTCAAAAGAAGGGTAATGTTGTAGCCATGACCGGAGATGGCGTCAATGATGCACCTGCCCTCAAGAAGGCGGATATCGGAGTAGCAATGGGGATAACCGGTACGGAAGTATCCAAAGACGCAGCAGTTATGATTCTAACCGATGATAATTTTAGCACAATCGTTAGGGCCGTCGAATATGGTCGTGGTATCTATGACAACTTAGTCAAGTATATCCGTTTCCAGATGGGTGCATTAGTCGCTTTTATTGCAACATTTCTGGGTGCAGCATTATTCTCGATTTTAGGCGGTATCCCATTTGGTCCTATCTTGGTTCTTTGGGTAAATTTCCTTGTTCAAGTCCCAATTGCAATCGCTTTAGGTTTTGATGAACCCTCACCTGGTCTAATGAAGCGCAAACCCCGACCTCTATCACAACCAGTGTTGTCACGTAATCAGTGGATGCATATTGTCTTTCTTGGTGTAATAATGGCGGCTATAACATTGATCGTGGAGGCGTATTACACTCCAGCTGGGGCGAATCAGGCTATAACAATGGGATATGTTGTCTTCTCGCTACTCAGTATTGCACTTGGACTCAATGCTAGAAGTGAAACTAAAAGCATATTCTCCCGAGACCTCTTTCCCGGCTGGCGCCAAATAGGCCTATTTGCTTTGGCTTTGTTTTTTGTTTTCTTAGGGACGATTTTGCTGCAGAGTATCTTTAATACTACCCCGTCTGGCACTTAGGCAATGGGGTATCTGTGTTCTTTTCGCCGCTGGTTTAATTGCGATTGAAGAAGTCATAAAATTCTTCAAGCGCCATTAGCTGATAAGCTACTTTGGTCTACAATGAACGTAAGATATTCTGAATGGTCAATCATATTTTGTAGAGTTGCTAAATTCTTGAGCAGTGAACGCTAAGTCTTTTTCCGAATGCTCCATAGAACGCAGGCCCATTTTTTTCCACACTCCATGCTTCCATAGTACAATCGGAATCTGAAAAAAGAGCCAAGAGCGCGCGATCTTTCTCTATACTTAGAAACTCCGCTTTTTTAATAATTCCACTGTGGCTTCTATCAAGCTTCTCAGCAAGCCTGACAAAGACAGCCAGAATTACAATTACACCTTTGGAGTGTTCATCTAAATGCGTAGATTTTAAGGACTTTTTTGTCGGGTATTTTTTTCTATGATACTTCGCAACATTGGCCATTATAGCAATTTCTTTCTGATCAAATCCAAGCATTCCTGCATTACTAATAACATAGTGGGCGTGAAGATGATGATCATTAAATGAAAGGAAATCCCCAACATCATGCATAATGGCTGCATACTTGAGAAGTTCTCTTTCTTCTTTCCCTAAGTTATGCAAACCCACTGCTTTAGCGCTATCAAAAAGCTGTGTTGCCAACATCGCAACAGTTTCTGAGTGCTTTTCGTCATAATTACATGATCTGCTAAGACCCAGCACACTTCTTTTTCTTATGGGTGTTTTTTGGAATTCTCGAAAACCCTCAAATGTTGACAAGTAATCGACGAGCATCCCATCTCTTAGTTCCTTATGGCTTACATGGATTTCTTCAAGGCCAAACTCTTCCATCATCGCCTCTATTATAGCAGCGCCTGCAACAAGTATGTCGGCTCTTTCTGGGTTTATGCCCGGTATTTTCTTTCTTTCTTCAAGGGTTAGCGCACAGAGGATTTGAGCGGTTTTCTTCAAGTTTTTCCTTGTGAGAATAGAACTAGGGTTGTTATCGGTCTTCTTGAAGAGTCTAGTGCCTACGTCTGCTAGGTTAATGATTGTTCCAGAGCATCCAAAAGCACGTTTTACTCCTATAGCTTTAACTTTTGATGAAACTCTGATGATACTACCACATGCTTCATCCCTCATTTGCTTGTACAATTTATAGCGTATGCGACCAGTCCAACCCTCGCCCATAAATTCGCTAGTGAGTCTTATTGCACCTAACTTGAGACTTTCCAAGTACAAAATATCGTTTTGGTTTCCGATGGCTATCTCAGTACTGCCCCCGCCTAAATCGATGAATACCGCATTTTCCTCACCCAAATCCACTTCGCTGGATATTCCACAATAAACCAGTCGGGCTTCTTCTAAACCAGAAATTATATGAACATTTAACCCTGTCTCAGATAGGATCCGTTGTAGAAACGCTTCTCTGTTGTGTGCTTCTCGAATTGCAGAAGTTCCTACCGCAATTATTTCCGATACGTTATAGGTTTTTGCAAGTTCCACGAATTTTTTGCATGCAAGAATAACGCGATCCATAGCATCGGGTTTTAGGAGGTTATCTTTGAATTCGTTTTCGCCCAATCTGACTACTTCTTTTTCTTTACTAACGGTAACGTAAGAAAGATTAGGATTGATCCTGACCACTAATAGGCGAATGGCGTTTGTTCCTATGTCAACAAACCCGACGATTTTGCCGGTTTCAATCACTTCTTCCATGTCAGCACCAATTTTTTTCCGAAAACCTCTTCAAATAAGTCTTTTTTCTTGTCGAACGCTTGCTGTTCTTCTATTGGGTCTGCATTGAATCACGCATACAATGTTTATGCTGTTTGCTTCATCTTTTGCTATAACCTGACTAACTATTGATTGATGCGTATAATCCAATCCATCTGCTACACGCAGGATGCTCGAGAGTATTGCTATTTTCCGTTTTGTTTGCTTGCCCAAGCATGCGAGGTTGTAATGAGTATTTTTAGGGCCTCCCCTACGATGATATCGCGCGATGCTTCCTATGATCCGTCTTTGCTTTGACGAAAAAGGCATTTCAGGGTCATCTAATATTAACTCAAGAGAGGTCTTGTGATGCTTAGTAACACCCGCAGATATACCAATATCATGGAGGAGCGTTGCACATTCTAGCCAGATTTTTTCTTGTCTGCCGAGGTTATGCAGATTCTTCAGGTCATCAAAAATTTTTGAAGCTATATTCTTCACTTGACAAGGATGAGTTATATCTTTTAGGTATCGGTTTGCTATCTTTTCTGAAACTGTAATCATTTTTTTGTAGTTTATTCGCGTTTGTTGATTTCTTGTTTGGTCTTCTTTTTCTATAGCAGCGGATGACAAGCCTTGGAGAAGACTCTGCGCAAGACTTTCAGGCAATTTTTTATGCCTTATAGCGGATGCTGCAGCTTTGACATCATAGTTCACACGCAGCAATTCCACAGCGAGAGGGTTGAAAGCAACGATGGCATATGCCGCTTGAGGTTTTCCATCGTATGGTCTTCCGACACTTCCCGGATTGATAAACGAAACCTCATTTGTTTCTTTTAAAAACTGCTCATGCGAATGACCCACAACAACTATGTCTGCGTGTGCAGCTTGACCAAGCTCAACGAGTTTCTCTAAGGGTGTGTCTTTGCATATGTGCTCATCAATTGCTTTTGGGCTCCCGTGGACCATAAGTAATCGTTTTTTGCCAACCTCAAAGGTAACTTTTTGAGGCAAACTCTGTAGGTATTCCTTAGATGATCTAGTTAATTCTTTTCTAGTGAATTTTAAGGCAAGTTTTCGTTCTCCCTCGTCTTTTTTTGTACCTCCTAAAACTTCAAGATCGATGTTGCCGATTACGCTAAGCGTTTTCTTCTCATTTAATAGTTGAATTACTTGGTCAGGAAACGCTCCGAATCCAGTCAGATCGCCTGCATTTAAGAAAGTGGTAACTCCATGTTGCTCCGCATCCTGTATAACTGCTTTAAGTGCATGAAGGTTACCATGAATGTCTGCCATTATGCCTATTCTTGCTTCGGGGTTATGGAGCATCTGTCTAAACTCAGCTTCCCTATTGGCTACACCAACGCCCATCGTTTGACTGATTTGTATAAAAGATCTTTTAGCTTTGTTTTCGTCCCAAAGCTTCACAAACTGGTTGTACAGGATCTTTCTGCGCTGTTTAATAAACGCTGTAAACTCCGAAAGCGATCCATCTATTTTGCCTTCAATTTTAATCTGGGATTCGAATTTGGGTATTGATTGGATCCAGACATCACAGTCATGCATTTCCCCTAATGTGTCTTGAAATTGCTTGACGAGTTTTATTTCACTCGAAAGCTCATCGGCATACAGAGGCGAGAACGCTTCCATGGTATACCTTAACCATTTTGCGCGGATCCTCATTTTATGATGGTTCAGAATATCCTCTTCGTTATGGACACAGAATTCCATAGCTAAGAAGTCGTTAATTTTAGCTGATATGTACCAATGCGCTTCTTGGAGCGTTGCCTTTGAATCAATGGATATTAGCCTGCTCAGTAGGTAGCTTTGCACAAAAGCGTTCTATATTTATTAAAATTCGCGAGCTTCTCAATTCATCAATTTTAGCAGGAACGGTTTCTTGAATGCTTTTTCGGCGATCTATTAGGTTGGCTAAGAGGGATTCAACACTTCTGTAGGAACTCGACGTTTGATTGTTTTTAATGTATTCTTGTGCGAAGTTTATTTGTACGTCAAGGTCTCTTGCTTCTCCAAAGAACTGTGTTATTCGTTTTATCTGTTTGAGCCATTTGCGATATTTTTTTGAAGGAAGACATTCTTTAAACAATGGTAATGCTGCTCTGATTCTGCGTGATGCGACTCGAATTTTATGCACGTATTCAACGTCTTCGCCTTTGACTACCCCTTCTATTTGTGACTCTAATGTGGGGACTAATTTGAGGAGTGTTTGACATCCGTATTGGCAGTAACTGTCGACTTCCTGGTTCTCTTGTTGGTCAAGCTGAGGTTCCATGCCATACTCCCCTATTTTGGATTAACCACTGTTGTGAATTGATGATTTCTTGGCCGTCTTGGGGTTTAACTCTTTGGTAGGTTCCATCTGAGAGAAGCCTGCGGGATTTAACATTGTCTTTAAGGTGAATTTTGAGTATTTTTTCAAGGATTGACTGTTTTATTTGTGGATCGGGAACGACGAATACAACTTCGATTCGTTCATTGAGGTTTCGAAACATTAAATCTGAGCTTCCGATAAGTATTTCGTCTTCTCCCCCGTTTTGGAAATAGTAAATTCGGGCATGTTCAAGGAATCGTCCAACTATAGAGTTTACGGAAATGTTCTCGCTTACACCCTTCACTCCTGGTCTGAGGCAACAAAGCCCCCTTACGTTGAGGTCAATCTTAACGCCTTCCATCGAAGCTTCATAGAGTGCCTTGATTACCTCTTTTTCTTCAAGGTTGTTGAGTTTAAAGGCAATATAGCCGTTACCTGTTTTTTTTTGCACTTCGATTTCTCTTTTAATCCGCCGCAAAATCTCTTTCTTTAGGCTCTTTGGTGCTACAAGTAGATGCTTGAATTCAGGTATTTCCGTTCTCTTTGAAAGTACGTTGAAAAGCATGGATAGGTCCTCGCCTATTTCAGGTCTAGCCGTTATGTAGCCTATATCGGCGTAGATTTTTGCCGTTACTGAATTATAGTTTCCTGAGCCAATATGTGAATATTTTATGATTCCCCTTTTTTCTTTTCGTACAATGAGGCATAG
Source organism: uncultured archaeon (assembly GCA_963800605.1). GTDB lineage: Archaea > Thermoproteota > Bathyarchaeia > Bathyarchaeales > Bathycorpusculaceae > Bathycorpusculum. The sequence goes on from CAWDBI010000004.1 coordinate 7,660, forward strand.
TTTTGCGTGAACCTTGTAATTTGGAAAGTTGCAGACAGCATTTACGCCTGCTGCTCTGAGTTTTGAGGCCAAGTTTATATTGTGTTCTTCATCGAATTTAGCCTTCAGCTCTATTACTGCCGTAACTTTTTTTCCGTTCTCGGCGGCTTCAATTAAGGCGTCTATTACTGGTGATTTGGAATCCATTCTGTAAAGTGTTATGCAGATTTCTATTACGTCGGGGTCTTGTGCAGCTTGCTTTAAGAGGTTACTTATTATTTCGAAGGAGTCATAGGGGTGGTATAGGACATAATCTTTTTTGGCAATTGCTTTGAAAAGGTCTTTTCCTGGCGCTAGTGAGGGTGGGGTAAATGGTTGGAAGGGTGTGTCTTTGAGATTCGGTCTGTCTGTTTTTAGTAGTTGCCAGAGATCCACCAGTCCAAGTGGACTATCAGAAGTGTATAGCAAATAACTTGGTAGGCCTGACAAGTTAGATACAAGGTCTTTTAGTTTCTCTGGCATTCTTCTATCGAATTCGAGTCGGCTCGCAAATCCTTCTTTTCGGCTTTGCACATTTTTCTTGAAGGAGATTAGGAAATCCGAGGATTCGTCTATTATGAAGTCGATTTCGCCATTTCTTGTTAGTCTGAAGGGGTAAGCGGCGACTATTTTCTCGGTTGGATAAAGAAGGCCTATGTTGCAAGCAACCAATTCTTCTAAGAAGACTAGCTCAAGCCCGAATGCTTTGTTTTCGTCTGTTTTTAACTGATTGTTTCTTGGAATTTCTATTAGTCTTCCAAATTGTGCCGTAGGGACATCAACGATATGGTAGGTTACTTGACCCTGCTTTTTTGTGACTACTAATAGGTTTAGATGTAAGCTTTCGATGAATGTTTGAGATAATTCCCTGATTGAAGTTTTCAGAACAGGTAAAATATTCTTAATGAAATGATCACGGAGGAATAATTTTTGGTAGAGCGCTAAATCTCCAACTTTTTTAATCAAAATTTTATTGGATGCAAGTGCAGATAAAAGTTCGTCTTTCCAGCATAGACTATGTTTTTCGATAAGCGGAATTATTTCTTTTCGCGTGGCTTCAATCTGTTGGAATGGTGTCATACCGTCTTGGGATTTCTCTAATAAGCCCTTGGTTAATTTTTTTAGTAGACGGGGAATTCTAGTCATGAAGAACTCGTCTAGGTTGCTTCCACATATTGCTAAGAATTTTACCTGTTCCAAGGTTGGATGAGTTGTATCTTGGGCTTCTTCTAGGACTCGGATGTTAAATCGTACCCAGCTAAGCTCCCTGTTCAAGAGTAAGGCAGGATTTTCCAGTGAAATTTTACGTTCTGGAAACTCTATTGAATAGTTTTCGCTAACATTGCTTTGGGTTGACAATTAGCTTCACCTTAATGGTTTTTTGTTTCTACTGTTTAGTTGACTATTTTTAGCGTTAATTTGAGAACAATAAGCTGTTAATTGTCATTAACGTGGGAAAAGCTATAAAGGTTATGAAGCGTCCGGCTAACTTGTTAGATATATCCATTTTCATTTTAATAAAAAGTAATCGTTATATCTTGCTAAAGAATAAGTATAATTTGGTATAATTATGAATTCTTCAACACTTAAAGCCATGGGCTTCTCTGATTTATTCTCTCTAAGTGATCTTTCTTTTTCGGATTTGCCACAAAACAATGGCATTGTATTTGCAATAGTGAATACATCACTTACTGGAAAATCAGGAACTGACATTGTATACTATAGGTCGAGCTAAGAAACCCGCAAGGAAACTCTTGGGAAGTGTTATAGCTGGTTACGGGGGAAAAAGTAGCCGAAAAATTAACGCCAAATTATTTGATGATGGTTCCTTTGAAAAGTCAGCGGTAACCTGGATAGTGAGTGATGACCCTAAAACAACTCAAAACGGTCTCTTGGGCAAGTTCGTTGAGGAACAAGGAGATTCTCCGATTTGGAATGTTACCCAGAAGGTGCAAGCTAAACCAGTGCCGCCGAAGCCTAAGAAGGCTGCTGCAAAGCCTCGTTCTGTCCGTCCGGCTTTGAAGTCCTCTTGATTTTTTGTTGCGTGTCTTTTAAGTAGTGGCTGATTACTTGCTCGGTTGACCAAGGAAGGCATTCTGTGGGACTGAACCCTAAGAGTTTAGCGTATTTGTAAATAGAATCAGTGTTGTCTGATTCGATTTCAAGAAATGTGGGAATATAATCGAGTTCTCCCTCGTAGGCGTCTATGTCGAATCGGGTGTTTTGTAGTTTGTAGCTTGTTCGATGTTTCAATAGCTGTCTTGTCTTCCTCAAGCCTAATGACTCAAGGATTATTTTCATGATTTGCTGATCTGAGACTTCAACTTCGTACTCTTCCGCTTCTTTTACCAATTCTGTATTTAACATTTTTTTGAATGTTAGCGTTGATTTGGGTCCAGCTTTCCTTAACCGTAAAAGGTTATTTGCATTAAAGATAGTGTTGTCTTTAAAATCAAAGAAAATCGTGTTTATTTCATCATCAAATATCTTTTCGGCCTTCATGTTGAGAAGTGAATTGACTATTTTGGATTTGTAGACATTTAGAATTTTGACTTCAGTTTCCTTGTGCATTTGTTTACAGCTTTACTTCTTTTTTAGTTGCCTCATTTTTAGACTTACTATCCTAAGGTATTCTTCGTCGAGATAGGCTTGATATGCTTAATATTATTTTTGAACGCATTTTAGAAAAAGCAAATTAGCGCAACGCTAATGGTGGTTATTTTTTTTATAATTGATTTCGAGGGGTAAAAATAAAACTAAAAAAACGTGAGAAAATTTGTGTGAACCAACAGAACTAGATTGAGTTCTTTGAGTTCACTTTTATTTGAAAAAAGAATTACCCAGAACAGTTATCGTAATGCATGATGTATTTCTACTTGTTCACGGAGTGCGTTAATATCAGAAATTGCTTCTTTTAAGATAATGCTTTCTTCACCAATCGGACCCATAAGACTAGCTTGCAATGGCACTTCTGATTTTGTCATCATTCCGCCTTTCATTCCAAATATCTTTGCAACATCATCATTTAGCTTAACGGTGACTGTTGAAACCGCCCAGTTATTGTCATCTATTTCTACATCTTCAACTTTGCCGATCTCAATGCCCTTAACTGTTATGACTTTTTTGCCTTTAATTTTTTCTATTTTAACCATATTATCACCATGCTATGTTTTTCAGCGATTATTAAAAACATTCGTGGTTACATGCAAGTAACAACAAATTAACGATTTTATCCATTTAATACTCAAAGCTCCAATAAGTTAGATCTAAATTGCTTTTCATGCCCTGATTAAAACCCATAGTTAACCGAATGGTAAACATTTTAAATTTGTACTTACCCGAATACTTTTAAACTAATATATCAAAATTTTAGGTTATTGAGCTTGTGGTTTATTGCTAAACAAGCCTGCAGCCCATCCCCCAGCTCAATATCAAAAAGCAATGTATAGCAAACCCGCTAGAAGAGGATGCGTCTAAGGGGTTTTGCAATTATTTACAATAGAAAAAATGAAAACACACTTATTGTTTATTGTTAGAAAAAAGAGATCCATATAAAGTAACCAAAAAAATAAGAAGCCCTAAATTTCGATTTACTAGTAATATAGGTAGCCATTGAGAGGACGCATATAATGCTCATTAAGTATGTCTGGCTTAATGCGTTGCTGTCCTGCCACAGTCACATACGGTTATTTCCTAAAACGCTAATTCTCCTATGGAAACGATGTCAGACATTATTTCTGTTAAGAACCTTGTTTTAGTCTATTCTGACGGTACCAAAGCTGTCGACGATATCTCCTTTAATGTTAAGGAAGGGGAATTCTTCGGTTTCTTAGGGCCAAATGGTGCCGGAAAGAGTACAGCCATCAAAATCCTCACCACTTTGCTTAGAAAAACCTCTGGCACCGTAACCGTGGCCGGACATGACGTTCACGGGGGGGCAGCGGCGATACGCAAGATAATCGGTGTGCAAAGCCAGGAAACAACCGTTGACGGGGACTTAACAGGCAGAGAAAATATTATGCTGCAAGGACACTTCCAGCAAATCCCCGGAATTAAACTTAAGGCGCGTTGTGAAGAACTCCTAAAGCTGGTAGGACTTGAAAGTGCCGCTGATAAACGAACACGAAACTATTCAGGCGGCATGAAAAAACGCCTCGATTTAGCCACCGCTTTGGTTCATAAGCCTAAACTGGTTTTTCTAGATGAACCCACGACTGGCTTAGACCCACAATCACGTCAGGCGATTTGGGCTTATCTTGAACGACTCAACAAGGAGGAAGGCATAACGATTTTCTTGACAACGCAGTATCTCGAAGAAGCCGATAAACTGTGTAAACGTTTGGCAATTATTGATTTCGGCAAAATCGTCGCCGAAGGCACACCCACAGAGTTGAAACGGGAAATAGGCGCAGATTCCATCAAATTATCTATAGAAAACTGTGAGAAAGTCAAACCAAAAGCTAAAGAAATCCTCCAAACTCTCGATGGCGTAACCAGCGTCGTCGACTCTGGCCCAGAAGAATGCCTAAACGTTTTCGCCAAGAACGCTGGGCTTTTAGTTGCTGATATTGTGCGTGCCTTTGATAGTAGCGACATTAAATTACTCTCAGTCACCTTCTCCTCACCATCGCTGGATGACGTGTTTCTCAAGCATACAGGTAGACGAATACGAACTGAGGATCTTGTTAAAGCACCCAGCACAATGATAGGAGGCAGAAGATACTGACTCTACTCTCCGATACTTGGTATCTATTTGTACGTTACCTCAAAAAACTAATACGTAATCCTATACTTCTTTTCTTCTCGCTCTTTCAACCGATTATTTTCTTGCTCTTATTTACACAACTTTTTGGGCAATTCTCCGAAATCCCAGGATTCATAGCGGCGACTGGTACGACCAGCTATGCAATTTTCGCTACGGCGGGTATATTATTGCAGAACGCCTTTGGGAGTGCCTTACAGTCAGGAAATTCTATTGTAGCTGATATTGACTCGGGTTTTCTACAGAAAATGCTTGTAACACCAGTTAATCGATATGCAATTTTGCTCGGTCGTTTAACAAGTGATGCTTTCCGCGTAGTTATTCAATCGATCATTATTATTGCATTGTCGTTTTTACCATTCGTAGGCGTCACATACGCAACAGGTGTTCCCGGTATAATACTGATTTTATTAACCGTGGCCTTTTTCGGTTTGGCTTGGTCTGGGATTTCTTTAGCAATTGGTATGAAGACGCGGAGTGCCGAAACGGTTTTTGCTATCGGGGGCTTCATTACTTTTCCGCTGCTTTTTTTGAGTACAGCGTTGGTGCCGCAGAGTTTTCAACCCCAATGGATACAAACAATCTCAGCGTTTAACCCCATCAGCTACGCCGTAAATGCATGCCGTGTTTTGATGATTACAGGTTTTGACTGGAGCATAATTCTTCAGGCATATGGCGTTATTGCACTCGTGGGGGTTTTAACTTTGGGTGCTACTGTGTATCAGTTCAGAAAAGTCGTTAGTTAACTTTTTTCTCTTTTTGTGGGTAAGGGCGCGTTTAAAATTCTGCTCATGTCTGCTTGAGGGAAAAGCTGTATTTAACTTTTGCAATCATTCTCTGCGCCTGTTTGGTTGTGTGATATGCGTTTTTCTCCACATGCCCTTCATGGTTCCATGCAGAAGCGGTCGGGTTGTGGATGTATGTTAGTTAATCTAAGAATTTCCATCGCTCACTCTTTCCCTATCTTAGGGAATACAAGGGGCAAGTTAAAAAATAGTTGACTTGACAAAAATATTGTTAAAATTTCTTTAACAAATCTTAAAAACTATTATCTACAATTAGTTTACGGGATCACAACGAGATCTGAAGAATTATTAAAAGTCTTAAACAGAATAACTGAAAACATTCTGGCTATTGATAATTCTGGAAACATAAAATATGCCAATAACACTTTTACAACTTTATTAGGTTTACAGCCTTCTGAAGCCATTGGTAAAAATATCTGGAAGCTTCAACCTCATCTAGTAGACACTGTGGTTTATACTAATGTACTCCGATGTATTGAGAAAAAGGAAGTTATAACTTTTGAATGGCAAGGAAAAAAAACAGATCGCTATCTGGGAAACTTCACTATTTCCTTCAGAGCAAGGCGTAACAGCAATTGGTAGAGATGTAACTGAACGGAAGAAATCTGAAAATGCAATTTTAGAAAGTGAGCAGCTTTATCGCACCCTTTTTGATAACAGTGAATATGGTTTTATCTTATTCAGGCCCGTTTATGAAAACAAAAAAATAAATGATCTGATTTTCTTGAAACTGAATGCTGCTTATGAAACTCAAACAGGCAAAAGAATTGATGTTGTGTTAGGAAAAAAAGTCAGTGAGATAGAACCTAACCTTGAAAAATACTGGATTTCTGCTTGCATGGTTGTTCTCAAAAAAAGAAAAATCCTACTAATTGAGAATTTCAATCAACGCACTGCTCGGTGGTATGACGCTCAGTTTTTTCCTTATGGCGAAGGATTAGTTGGTGTTCTTTTTAAAGATATCACGGAGCGGAAGCAAGCTGAAAAAACTTTAAGGGAAAAGCAAGAAGAACTCAACCGAATTCTTGATTGCTCACCGGTTATAGTTTTTTATAAAGATAAAGATGGAAAATTTATTCAGGCAAATAGAGCTTTTGCTGAGGCGCTCAGGGTATCCAAAGAATCTTTGGTAGGTAAGACAGTTTTTGACATTTATTCCTCTGATTTAGCTCAACAGATGAGAAATGATGATCTCATCGTTATGGGTTCAAAGAAACCTAAATTGGGGATTGTAGAGCCATATGAATCCCCAACAGGTTTACGATGGATACGGACCGACAAGATACCAATATTTGATGAAAACGGTAATGTCAATGGGCTTATAGGTTTCTCATTGGACATTACTGAGCATAAAAAAGCAGAGGATGCCCTGAGAGAAAGCGAAAAAAAATATGAGCAATTAGTAAATAAGTTGCCTGAGATGGTTTTTGAAATAGACAATCGCGGTCGGGTTTTTTTTGCTAATGCAAGAGCACTTGAAGCCTTGGGATATACATTGGAGGAACTAACAAATAATTTTGATGCGAATCGTTTTGTTGCTCCTGAGGATGTTGAGCGATCAAGGGAAAACATGAAAAAAATGTTTTCTGGACGCATGCGACAAAGCAATGAATATACCTTTATGCGAAAAGATGGAACAAAACTCTCTGTTCTTCTTACTAGTTCACCAATCGTTAATAATGGAACCATCATTGGGGCTCGAGGTGTTGCAGTTGACTTAACGGCACAGAAGGAAATGGAGCGCAGGCTGAAAGAAAATGAACGTTTAGCGGTAATAGGTGCCACCGCAGGGATGGTTGGGCATGATATCCGTAATCCTCTGCAATCGATTGCTGGAGATCTGTATTTAATTGATAGTGACGTGGCTTCTTTACCTCCTGGAGATACGAAGAATAGTTTGCAAGAAAGTGTAGCTAGTATTCAAGCCAACTTGTTGTATGTTGACAAGATTGTAACTGATCTTCAAGATTATGCCAAGAATCCAAAACCAATTTTGGAGAAAGTTAATATTGAGAAAATTATTGAGGAGATAATGGTTCTCATTTCCATACCCAATAACCTTAAGGTTGTTATTGAGGTAGAGAAGACCTTCCCGGGTCTTATCACTGATTCGTCTATGGTCAAACGTGCATTGTTTAATTTGGTGAATAATGCTGTCCAAGCTATGCCTGATGGGGGGACCCTTACAATCGGGGCTTATGATAGTAGTGATAAAGTGTTTCTTTGTGTAGAGGATACAGGTGTTGGGATCCCTGAAGACATCAAGCCTAAACTGTTTTTACCTATGGTCACTACTAAAGCTCAGGGGCAAGGATTTGGTTTAGCCGTTGTAAAGCGTTTGGTTGAAGCTTTAAACGGTACCGTAACCTTTGAAAGTGAAAACGGGAAAGGGACAAAATTTATAATTTGCCTACCGAAAAACAAAGCTTCATAATAGCGATAAGAAAAATACTAATTCTATTGCTGAATATCGAGAAAAAAGCGCCTTCTATGTAACAGCTAATATAGTGGAACGTTCAATTAAGTGTCTTTTTGAGCAGAATCATCGCTGAAACACAGGAGCGGCACCTTGCTTACCAAAGTTTGGAATACTCTCAATGGCTTATCCTCCAAAAAACCCTTAAAGTACACTCTCTATCTCTCAGCGATCATCATCTTTTTCGGGTTAATTTTAATTCCGCCAATCATTGGCATCCTAACAAAAGCCGGATCACTGCAAAACGTCTTTAATAATCCTGCAGTTGATGAATACCGCTTTAAGCGCAATTGCCGCTTCATTCATCATCGGTCTTGTTGTAGCAGCTTTAGACCTTTTGGCTGGTGTTCCACTGGCTTGGCTTATCAGCCGCGGAAAATCAAGATGGCTAACAGTCCTAGATACTTTAGCCGACCTTCCCTTCGTTGTACCGACAGCCGCTTTGGGATATTCACTTCTGTTGTTCTGGAGTTCAAGCGGCGGAATATCTGACTTATTCGGGCAGCCTTTTGTTTCGCCTGGTTGGCTGCTGGTTATGCTTCTGCATTTCACTTTCTCGTTCCCAGTCGTTGTTCGTGTTATGGTTGGTGCTATGCTGGATTACAAGATGGAGTATGAGCGTGCCTCACGCACTCTTGGTGCTCCGCCATTAACTGCTGCAAGAACCGTAACGTTCCCAATCCTAAAACCCTCCTTAATTGCGGCTTATACACTTGCTTTTGCACGTTCACTTTCTGAAACAGGAGCTACCTTCATCGTTGCGGCAGGTTTGTTTCTCAACGGGCCCGTCTTTATTCAAACCGTAAGTAACCAATACAAGAGTGGTGCCATTTCCCAAGGAACCTATGAAGGTGCAACTGTATTTGCCAGCATTATCCTGATCGTTGTTTCATTAATCCTGTTTGTCTTGATACGAGTTATCGGTAAAAGAATGAAGTTACCGTTTGGTCACGGATTAGTACCCTTTGAGAAGAAACTCAGCTACAAAAAAGGTACATGGACACGTAACGGAATCGCGTTAGCAGTATTCTTTTTCCTTGTGCTCATTCCTTCCATGTTTGTAGCATTACCTGCTTTCCAAGCATTGACAACTGGAACAACTTTTGTAGAAGCCTTTACAGCTTCGGGGATTTGGGCAAGTTTTTGGCAGAGTCTTGGTCTCTCATACGTTTTAGCTGCAATAGTGACGGTGTTGGGTATTGCATTAGGTTTACCGATGGCTATTCTAATTTCACGTAAAACCTTCGGTAACTGGCCTTCGATAATTCTTGACACATTAATCAATGTACCAATCATCGTACCCTCCATTGCACTTGGTGTCTCATTGAAGTTCTTCTGGTCCAACCTTCCAGGTGTTCCAGAGTTTTTACTCTTGATCTTTGCTCACTTAGCCATCACTTACCCCTACTTCGTGCGCTCAATGTCCGCTGCGATGGAACGCATAAGCATAGAAATGGAAGAAGCATCCAAAACCTTAGGTGCCAAACCCTAGCAGTTTTCCGCACAATCGTTTGCCCATAACAAAATACTCCATCTTTTCAGGCGCAATCATCGTCTTTACTCGTAGCATAAGCGAAACAGGCGCAACCTTAGCAGTTGCTACACAATTGCAAACTGCCCCTGTCTTGATAGTAAACTGGGTAAACTCCGTAAGAGGCGCAATATCGCCGATTGCTGGAGTCACTGCGTTAAACGTTGCCTTAGCCTGTGGCTTGCTGATCCTGTTCAGCTTCATCATACTGTTCGTGCTTAAGGATCTTAACCAGAAAAGGAAAAGGATAGAATGATAACCAATAATAACATCAAAAATCCAACAAAAGGAGCGAACAAAGTATGCCAGATGTAAAAGTAGTAAACGTAACAAAGAAATACGGTAAAGTATACGCCTTAAACAACGTTAGCTTAACCATACATGACCAAGAATACTTTTCGCTTCTAGGGCCAAGTGGCTGCGGCAAAACCACGCTTCTCCGCGTAATTGCTGGATTAATTGATCCTGATGGCGGCGAAATCTACATCGGTGATCGCCGAGTAGACAAAGACCCACCTGAAGACCGAGACATCGGCTTTGTTTTCCAAACATTCGCTCTTTTTCCACATATGACTGCTTGGAGCAACGTGCTCTACGGTCCCAAAGTCAAGAATTATGATGCTAAACAGGCAGAAACTATCGGGCATGAAGTACTTGAACTGGTAAAATTAAGCGAGCGTGTAACTGCTTATCCTAGTGAGCTTAGCGGCGGTATGATGCAGCGCATCGCTGTTGCCCGTGCTTTGGCGGCTGGTGCAAAAACTTTGCTTCTAGACGAGCCACTGGGGCAACTTGATGCTAAAGTCCGCAATGACATCCGCTACGAAATACGAAGGATGGCAAAAGACCTAAAATTAACCGCTATTCACGTTACCCATGACCAATCTGAAGCCATGTCTATTTCTGATCGAATAGCCGTCATGAAGAAAGGCAAAATCGTGCAAATCGGTTCTCCAAAAGAACTCTATATGCACCCGAACAGCCTGTTTGTTGCTTTCTTCATTGGCGAATCTAACCTCTTAGAAGGTTACGTCACAAAACTAGACGGCGAAAAAGCTGAGGTTGAGTTGCGCGAAGGTTACCGAATAAACGCGATGAATAAACGCAATTTGAAATTAGGCGACCGCGTCGTTTTAGCGATTAGACCTGAAACATGCGAGATGAAGCTGGGCCTTATTGGCGAAGGGCGGAATGGATTGTTTGGGCAAATCGAGAAAACAACTTTTGAGGGCACAATTGTTCGCTATGAGATTAGGCTTGTTAACGGTGACCGCTTCGTGATCAATCGTCCATCCTTAACTGAGGATTGGGTTAGTATCGGTCAGGAAGTTACTATCACTTATCCGCTTGATAAAACTCATCTGTTTCCGTATCCAGAGAATGGATTAAGCGACGAAATCTCAGTTTAAGACTTCAATGAATAATTAATCCATTCTTTTGGATATAGATTTTAAATCATTGACATAATCATGAAATTCTACACATTCTTGCTCTTAAAATTTAAATGCAAGTGCGTTGCTTTTAGTGAATAAACTCGGGGTAGTATGGGGAGAGAAATAGCGTGGGAGAGACTATGCTAGGCTGTTTCCAGAAAAACACCAGTAATATCTCAGTCGTGACTTTGCTGGGCATTTTTCATTTGGATAGTTCCCATGCAGATAACCTTAAATATGCTCATACAGACGCTTTCGGATATAACAAGTGCAAACTTGACTCTATCCTTGAGGCAGCTTTAATGATAAAAAGCATGTACGGAGAGAAAATAGCATGATTGTTGTTGACGCTCTTGTTGAAGCTCTCATAGCATTCGTTCTAATCTTCGTATCAACCTACGCCATCTATATTTTAGGTAAACGATCCGCACCTAAAACCGCAATAAGCGAAAATGAACAGGCTGCCTATGCTTGCGGAGAAAAAGTATCTTTTCAAGGACTCAAAATCAACATTTCACTATACAAGTACCTGATTTACTTCGTAATCTTTGATTCATCAGTACTAGTATTGGCGTTTGCCGCGTTTGCAATCTGCCGGTAGCTAATCCACTTCTGTTAATCCTTTACCTCGGCATAATCCTCGCCGCGGGATTAGTTGTTCTAGATGGAGGAAAAGATTAATGACTGATACAAAAACTTGGGCACGGGTAAAATCTCCTTGGGTCCTACATTTTAACTCTGGCGCCTGCAACGGCTGCGATATAGAAATCGTTGCGTTACTAACGCCAAAATATGACGTTGAACGTTTCGGAATAAAACTTGAACCTTCACCAAGACACGCAGACGTTTTGCCTAGTTACAGGATGCGTTACTCAGCAATGTGCTGAACGACTAAAACGCGTCTATGACCAAATGCCCCAGCCTAAATTCGTTGTCGCCATAGGTGCATGTGCATGTAGCGGCGGTGTTTTCGAAGGAAACTATAACGTGTTAGGCGGCGTAGACAAAGTTATTCCAGTTAGCAGCTTACATTCCTGGATGTCCACCACGTCCCGAAGCAATCATAGACGGGTTGGTCAAGCTTCTTAACGCAATAAACCCGCCAAAAGTAAAGAAGCAAAAACAGGTTAAAGCCCCCAAAGAGGAGCCTAAAGCTGAAGTTGCCCAACCAATGGTAGCTCCAGTAGTTACGGAGGTAAAACAAGATGGCAAACAGTAATGTAGACATGATAGGGTTACTCGAATCGAAATTCGGCGATAAAATCCAAATACAAAAAGACGCTCTAGGCGCAGCAGCCATAACCGCAAACAATGGCCTGCACTACGACGTCACTAAAAGCCATGATTGCCGCCGATGAGAAAACCGGCATAACCGCCATCACCGGCTTAGACTTCGGCGCAAACTTTTGGCGTATACTATCACGTTCACACAACCAAACCATTCTTCACAATCAAAGCTGAGAGTACCCAAGAAAACCCCAAAATCAAGACAGTTGTCGATATTCATCCAGGCGCACTCTTCCATGAACTCGAAGTTACTGACTTATTCGGCGTAGTCTTCGATTGGAAACCAGTTCAACGGCCACTTTGTACTTATCAGAAAACTGGCCAGAAGGCGTGTATCCACTACGAAAAGACGTTAAATCCAACCGAAGTTAAACTTGTCCCAACACCAGAACGCGAAGCAAACAAAGCAGCCGAAGAGACGAAAAGTAAAAATCATAATAGGTCCACAGCATCCAGCATTGTTGGAACCCGAAAAATTCTCAGTAACAGTAGACGGCGAAACCGTAACAAAAGTTGAACCACGCATCGGTTATGTTCACCGTGGCATCGAAAAAACCACTGAATCCCGAACATACCTCCAAGACGTTTACTTGGTTGAACGTGTCTGCGGTATCTGCAACCCCTGCCACGCATATGGCTTCGTCGGTGCAGTTGAAAAAATACTCAAACCAGCCGTTCCCGAAAGAGCAAAGTATCTCCGAGTCATCGCTTTAGAGCTCAACAGATTGCACAGTCACCTTCTAACTTTGGGTCATGCAGGCTTAGAAATTGGTTACGAAACAGTCTTTCAGTATTTCTGGAGAGACCGTGAACCAATCATGGATCTAATTGAATTAACCAGCGGCAACCGCGTGTACGGTTCCCTTATGACCGTGGGCGGAGTTAGACGAGACTTAAACGACGAGCATATCTCCAAAAATCAAAGCAGTCCTAGAAGACTTCGAAAGGTAAAATGCCTTTCTACAGAAAAATCTACACAGAACGAACCAACACTTACGCTACGCATGAAAGACGTTGGTGTACTCAAGCGAGAAGACGCATCTGAAACTCTCGGTTGTGGGTCCAGTTGCAAGAGGCTCCGGCGTAGACATGGACGTACGCAAAGACGAACCCTACGAAGCATACGGAGAAATTCCATTCAAAGAAATCGTCTACACAGACGGCGACACATGGGCAAGAATGAATGTTCGTATGGATGAAGTTGAAGAAAGCATAAACATCATCGAATATGCAATTGACCACTTACCCTCAGGGCCAATCAGAGTTGATGTAGCCCGAAGCGTACCCGCAGGGGAAGCAGTTTTAAGTTTAGAAGCACCCAGAGGCGAACTCTTCTATTACGTACGAAGCAACGGCACAGACATGCCTGACCGAGTAAAAATCCGCACACCAACATTCGCTAACATTCCATCATTCCTCAAAACAGCCATAGGCGAGAGCATAGCTGACGTTCCAGCCGAACTTCGTTAGCTTAGACCCATGCTTCTCATGCACAGACCGGTGATAGGTGACCCAACATGATTGACTTCGAACTAATCTTCCGCATCCTAGTCTTCCCAGGATTCACATTCATCCTCTTCTTAACTTTGTTCTGCGATTGGATAGAACGCAAAATCGAAGCACGCATACAAAACCGCGTCGGTCCCATGGTTGCGGGTCCAGGCGGCATTCTTCAGCCTTTAGCGGACTTTATCAAACTATTAACAAAAGAGGATATTGAACCAAGAGACACCAAAAAATGGGTTTTCAGATTTGCTCCACTGGCAGCTTTTGCCATCATGGTTTTTGCCATGTGTTTCTTACCCATTGACGGCGCAAGCGTTCTATCATATGGCGCCAACATTGGCGGTTTTAACGGCGATTTAATTGTCATATTAATGTTTGCAACAATTGCAAACTTCCTATTGTTCCTCGCAGGCTGGGCATCAGCTAACCCATACGGAACAATCGGCTCAGCAAGAGTTTTAACCCAATTCTTAGGCTACGACATCCCCTTGTTCCTACTGGCGTTAACACCAGCATTCATCGCTGGCAGCCTAAGTATATCCCAAATAGCCAATGCACCCTTGCCCTTTATCCTGTTAGCTCCATGGGCATTCGTACTATTCGTAATCACTTATGCAAGCTGAACTTGAAAAAGACCCATTCGACGTACCTCACTCTGAATCCGAGGTTGTCGGCGGTTTAGAAACCGAATATACAGGTGCAAAACTTGCTTTCCTACACTTAACACGTGACGTACAAGTGGTCTTCGGTTCAGCCTTAGTTGTAATGTTATTCCTGGGTGGATCAAACGGTCCAGTATTCTTTGGACTCGACTGGTTCTGGTACACGCTATGGTTCGTACTCAAACTGCTCGTCGTTGTAATAATCAGCGAATACATCACAACAGTCTTTGCAAGATTACGCATCGACCAAGTCTTGACTGGCAATTGGAAAATACTGTTGCCTGCAGCGATAATTTCGCTGATTGGTAACTGTTAGCATTGGTAACGTGGGTCTACTATCCATTTGGAATTGGAGTGTAACTTAGATGACACAAAAGAAATCGAAATCACGCGATATCTCCAATATTTAGAACGTGCAATTTCACACATATTCACTAAGCCAGCTACAACAAAATATCCATTCGTAAGACCACAACTTCCAACAGAAAGCCGAGGCAAACTTGTCTATGAAATCAAAGCATGCAACGCCATCGACTTCGAATGCGGTGAAGATTTCCGATTTGACGTTAAAGCTATGCGGGGTTCCGACTGCAGAGTTTGCCAACGAGACTGCCCAGCGGATGCAATAACAATTGTTGAAGTAGAAGGTAAACAGCGTCCCCAAATTGACTTAAACAAATGCGTATTCTGCTACCAATGCGTAGAAACCTGCCCAAGAAACGCAATCAAACAGTCAGACCTCTTACGAGTTAGCAACAACCGATAAGAGACGCCTTAATCATGAAACCCGAATATACCAAAAAGGATGCATCACAATGATCATTGAAATCTTATCTGTAGGTTTAATCGTTTCAGCCAGTCTTCGCCCTGTTTCTAGATGAAGTACTTTATTCCGTTGCCGCGTTAGCGGTAACTTTCTCATTCACAGCCATAATTTACGTCCTAAGTGGCTCAATATTTGCAGGTATCTTCCAATTCGCCGTCAGCATAGGCACATTAGCAATTTTGTTTCTATCAGGCGAAATGTTGAGTGAAAAATCAACAAGAAAACTTCACCTGCACGACCGGCGGCTTAGTCGGTGCAGGTGTGCTATTATCTTTACCTGCAATTTTCCTATCAGTTTCAGGTGTAAGCCCTGTTGGTGCGGACGTCGAATTTGGTGATGCCCTTTGGAATCTGCGAGGCCTCGATGTTTTACTTCAGGCCATAGTTATTTTGACTGTGGCGTTAGGAATTGCCATTGTCCTATATTAGAAAAAGGAGGAAAAAATAATGGACTTTGTCATATTATCATTGGTAATGCTTGCAATCGGCATCTACGGTTTACTAACTAACCGTCAATTGCTCAAAGTTTTCATTTCAATAGAATTAATCGCTACAGCAGCAACAATAAACTTCATCATGCTTGCAATCAGCGCAAGGCATTGGGGAAGCATTGTTGATTTTGGCGTTCTCAGTGGATACGGCTGTTAGCGCAGTAATCTTAGCGTTACTTGTCATCGTCTCCAAACGATACGGCACAAGCGACATCGCAAAGATAGTTGCGATAGATGCAAGAAAAACAGAAGTCGAAGAAAGCGAGGTTGAAGCATAATGGTAATTGAAGAATTCTCAGCATGGTTCGTCTGGATTATCCCACTCATCGCAAGCTTGTTTGTTCCAGTAATCGGTAAATACAGTGAAAAAGCCCGAAACTACTTTGTCATCGCAATCAGGGTGTCGTTGCGGCTTTAGCTCTTATCGCTGGTATCCAGCTGTCTGGTCTGGCAACGGCGAAGCTACCCTATTCACGGTATCTTGGCTTCCAAGTATCAACGGCATCAGCACCGATGCTATAACGGCAGGCGTCTACATTGACCCCCTCAGCGTACTCTTCACTTGCTTGGTTGCATTCTTCGGCGTTAATAATCGCTGTTTACTCCATAGGTTACATGAAAGGCGAAGAAGGCTTAACCCGATACTACTACCTCTTCTTACTCTTCATCGGCTCCATGATTGGCCTAGTAGTCGCCGACAACATGTTACAGATGTTCATCTTCTGGGAAATGGTGGGCTTATGCTCATACGCCCTGATTAGCTTCTGGTACAAGAAACCCGAATCAATCCATTCAGGTGTCAAAGTTTTCATAATGACCCGCATCGGCGACATCGCCTTGCTCGCAGCAATCGGCATCATGTTCTACATGTTTGGCACCTTCAGCTTCCATGGAATAATCGAGGGAATTACCACTGCAGCCGGGCAGGAACATTCGACACAGGCTTACTCATAGTCGCTGCCTTCCTAGTTTTAGGCGGTGCAATTGCAAAATCTGCCCAGTTCCCATTATTCACTTGGCTATACAGCGCAATGGAAGCACCCACATCAGTCAGCGCACTCTTACACGCAGCCACAATGGTCAAAGCAGGTATCTACTTACTCTGCAAGATTCATCCTAATCTTCTCAGTAGCACCGTCACTAATGGATGCCTTACAACTCGCTTGGTTCCCAACAATCGCTTGGATAGGCGTCATAACCGCATTCATCGGCGCAACACTTAGGCTTAACGACCACCGACATCAAAGGAGTACTTGCATACTCAACAGTCAGCCAAATCGGCTTCATGATGGCAGGCTTAGGCGCAGCAGTCGCCGGAGCGGCCTCCATCAGGTTGGTTCGCAAGCCTCTTCCACATGGTCAGCCACGCCTTCTTCGAAGGCCTCGGATTCCTCCTTGCAGGAGGCATCATCCACGCATTGGGCACACGAGACATGCGCCTGATGGGTGGACTTAAAAAAGGCTATGCCCATAACTTTTGCTTTAATGGCCATAATGATCATAACCACAAGTGGATTGCCACCATTTGCAGCATTCTTCAGCAAAGGCTTAATCCTAGAAAGCGTAGCTGAAATCGGAACCACCGCTGGCTTAATCCAAACAATACTGCTCTATGCAACAGCCGCAATCACATTTGCTTACTGTGTGCGCATGTTCAGCTTAGTCTTCATGGGCAAAAAATCTGAGCATATAGAGAAAACCATGTTCATGAATCACCAAAAATCATGCTCATCCCAGCAGCCATCTTAGCGGGTCTCTGTATCATCTGGGGTCTTTCACAACCACTAGTTGTAAGCTTCATACACGCAGAAATCGAAGTCACATTACTCGAAGCCTTTACCACCGCAGAATTCCCAATATTCATGGGTCTGCTGTTGCCCACATTCATACTGGCTTACTATTCATACTACAAAGGCTTCAAAGGCATCCGAAACGTTGCAGCAGGCAAAAACCCACTCACCGCACTATTGAATCACGCATACTTCGTAGACGACCTCTACTATGGCATCGGTAACGGCATAAACAAAATTTCAGAAGGTCTTACACGTTTCGAAAACGCAGTTTTCGGCCGAG
Source organism: uncultured archaeon (assembly GCA_963800605.1). Lineage (GTDB taxonomy): Archaea > Thermoproteota > Bathyarchaeia > Bathyarchaeales > Bathycorpusculaceae > Bathycorpusculum. The sequence continues at coordinate 25,531 of CAWDBI010000004.1, forward strand.
GACCAGACAAAGTCGGCACAGACATAAGCCAAGCAGCAGAACCAGGTCATGCAATGACCCTAAAGAAGGGACCCTCAGATAGCTTTAGAAACTATGTAGCAGCCGCAGTAGTCGGTTTCATACTAATCATAGTGTTAATCGTCTTAACAGTCGGAATAGGAGCGTAAAGAAATGTCACAACTACCCCTCTTACTATCAGTATTCGCTATAACCTCAATATGCATCCCGTTTGTTTACCTAGTTGGCAAAAAGTCGACGAAGGCAGCAGGATTCTTTGTCGCGGCAATTGCATCAATTAACATGGCGCTTGTTGCCAGTACAATTCCAACCATACTGGAAAGCGCTTCGCATCAATACATCGAATCCTACACTTGGATTCCCACAATAATCAACACACAATTCACGCTATTTACCGACGGCATAAGCGTCTCTATAGCACTAATCAGCTTAGTACTGATCTTTGTAGCATCCATATACTCAATTAACTATATGGCTGGCAAAAAGAACCTGCCAGCATACTATGCTCTGCTAACCATGCTTAGCGTCGGCTTAATCGGCGTCTTCCTAACCAGCAACATGATCCTATTCTACTTCTGCTGGGAACTCATGCTTGGTCCCCGCTTACTTCATAGTTGGAGAATGGGGCTACCGCAACAGCTACAAATCAGCCTTAAAACTATTCATATTCACCCATGCAGGCGCAGTCTTCGTGCTACTGGGCATCGGAGCAATATACTGGTTAACTGGCTCCACAGACATGTTTGCAGCACAAACAGCCCTAATGACCGCTGCCCCCGACATAGTCAAATGGGTCCTAATCGCCCTAACCGCAGGATTCGCCGTTAAAATGGCTGTGTTTCCAGTTCATATGTGGCTACCCGATGCACACTCAGAAGCACCAGCACCAATGTCCGCACTACTCAGCGGTGTCATCATCAGCGCAGGAGCTTACGCAATCATACGCCTTATCCTTCGGCATGGTTTTCCCAGCTGTCGGATCTCGAATTTCGGAACAAATTTCCTCTATGTACTATCAATCTTTGGTGTAGTCACAGCATTCTTCGGCTCATTCCTAGCACTAGTTGCAACTGACATTAAACGTGTCATTGCATACTCAAGCATCGCTCACATGGGCTACATCATGTTCGGCCTCTCACTGTTCCCAGTCGCCCTCGCAAGCGGAAACGCAGTTCTCCTCACATCTGCGACATCAATCGCAATCGTCGGCACAATACTGCACATAATCACTCACGCAGCAAGCAAAGGCCTCTTCTTCCTTACCGCAGGCGGCGTCATGCACCAAACCGAAGAACGAGACATCCGCAAAATGGGTGGCTTAGCAAGCAAGATGCCCTTCTCCACTGTTTCAGGAATGATAGCTGCCCTAAGCATTGCAGGTGCACCTCCACTAGCATGTTTCATCAGTGAATTCTTCATATTCGTAGGTGCCTTCCAAATCATACAGTCACCCGGCGGTAGTTTCTACATGATACCCACTGCTCTGATGTTAATCGCAACAGTGTTCTCTTTGGCGTACTCGCTAAGATTCATTTCCAAAGTTTTCTTGGGACAATCCAAAGATGAACAAGTTGTTGAATTATCAACTCACGATGCACATGGTGCTCACAGCAGTCCAAGTGAACCCAAAGTAGCCGAGCATGGACACAAAATCGTTGACATACCCAACTACATGAAGGTTGCCTTGGCAATCCTTGTAGTGCTGGTTGTGTTAATCGGAATCTATCCGACGTTCTTTATGCAGTTAATTCAAACAGTAACATTTGGTACCGGTGGTCATAATATGGTTACAAATAATTGACGTAATCTTACCGATATTCACTCTGATAGTTGCAGCTCTACTAACCATCCCAATCTTCAAAGTTATCCGCAAAAGCAACCACAAAACCGGGTTATCCCTAGCATGGTTTGTCGTGGTCTTTGCCGTTGCCGTCATAACTGTGGCTAACTTGGCATTGAGCTACTACAGCACAGCTAACCCAACAAGCATAAACTTAACCTTAGACGGCTCAGCAAACCCAGCCATAGCTTCATCTTTCCTAATCGATGCTGTAGCCATCTACATGGCAATAATCATAGTAGCCATCGCTGCAGTAGTCGTAGTCTACACGGTATTCTTCATTAACTCATATGACCGCCCATCAGACAGATACTTAGCAATCATGCTCATACTCACAGCAGCATTAATCGGTGCAGTACTCGCAGGCGACCTCTTAACATTCTTCATATTCTGGGAAGCCGCAACAGCAGCCGCAGCATTCCTTATGCTGTACCGCAAAAACGCATTCAGCCTAAACGCCACTCTCAAGTACCTCGTCATGGTCATCATCGCTTCAGCATTCGTGCTCTTGGTCTTTCAATCATTTATGGCATAACAGGCACACTCAACTACATCGCACTCCAAACCGCAATTAGCGCAGGTGTACAGCGACATGAACCTGCTCATAATCGCCTTCGTATTCATTGTTGCAGGCTACGCAATTGAAGCAGCAATCGTTCCATTCCACTTCTGGCTACCAGACGCATACACCGCTGCACCAGCTCCATCAGCAGCCTTCCTCTCAGCACTCGTAGACCAAGGCAGCTACTACATCCTAATCAGAATACTACTCTTCATCATATTGCCACCATCAGTCGGAGGCATATTCGATTGGACAATAATGCTTGCAGTCCTGGCAGCCTTAACTATGATAGTTGGCAACATCTTCGCCCTAATCCAAAACAACATCAAACGCTTAGTTGCATACATCTGCGTCGCAGATGTCGGCTACAACCTCGTCGCCATCACCAGCGCAACCCCACTAGGCTTAGCAGGTAACCTGTACTTCTTCCTAATCGGCGGCTTAACCACAGCACTCGCATTCATGGCAGTCGGTATCATGAACAGCAAAGGCTTCAACACACTTGATCACTTCGCAGGATTAGGCAAAAAAATGCCCTGGACCAGTTTAGCACTCATCATGGCAGGCTTGAGCTTCGCAGGTGTTCCACCACTGGGCGGCTTCATCGCAAAATACTTCGTGTTCACCGCAGCAATCAGCGTTGACTTAACTTGGCTAGCAGTCATCGGTGTCTTAACAAGTGTACTACAGACAGCATACATCTTCCGCCTCATCAACATCATGTACGGCAAGAAAGCCAAAGACGAAACATCCATCAAAGAAAACAAACGCATACTCATCCCAGTGTTCATCCTCGTCGCAGCGATCTTCATCTTGGGATTGTTCCCCGATGTCGTCTTGCAGCTGATTCAGCCAATGATCAGCCAACTACCTTGGGTAGTACCATAAAATTAATTTCCTTTCTTTTAAGTAAGGAAACGTTTTTTGTTTTTTAACCACTTTATATGTATTCTTGAAAATATTCGGGTTCAATCCCCAAGTTTTACAGAAAACCTAAGATGGTAGGTTCGTATTGACTTTTTTAAGTAATTAGTATGTAAAGTACTATATCAAAAAAGTGTGCGTTATTTGCGAATTTGCCCATCGCCCAAAACAACGTATTTTGTTGTGGTCAGGTGCTGGACGCTCATGGGTCCGCGTGCATGCAGCTTCTGTGTGCTTATGCCGATTTCCGCTCCTAAGCCGAATTGGTTGCCGTCTGTGAATCGTGTTGAAGCATTCCAGTAGACTGCGGCTGAATCAATTTCTTTTAGGAACTTTGTAGCTTTGCCGAAGTCTTTTGTGATGATGCTGTCGCTGTGGTGCGTGCCGTACTTGTTAATGTGGGCTATAGCTTCGTCTAGGCTGTCGACGACTTTCACGCCCATGATTAAGTCAAGGTATTCGGTGTACCAGTCCTGCTCGGTTGCGGTTTTTACGTCGGGTACAATTTGGCAGGTTTCTTCATCGCCCCTGACTTCCACGCCGTTCTTGCGTAACTCAGCGATTACATTTGGCAGGTAGTTTTTGGCGATTTTGCTGTGCACGAGTAGTTTCTCGGCTGCGTTGCAGACTCCGGGACGCTGAACTTTCGCGTTAATGACAATCGGCGTTGCTTTTTCCAGATCAGCGTCTTCTTCAACGTAGATATGGCAGTTTCCTGTTCCTGTTTCAATAACTGGGATCCGCGACTTTTCAATGACTGTTTTAATTAAATCTGCGCCGCCTCTTGGAACCAAAACATCAATGTATTCTCGCATGCTCATCAGTTCTTCGGCGACTTTGCGGTCAGGTGAATTGACGATTTGAATGGCATCCGCTGGCACATTAGTGGTTGCTAGTGCTTCTCGGAGTACTTCGCCGATGGCAACGTTAGAGTTTAGAGCGTCTGAGCCGCCTCGTAGAATAACGGCGTTGCCTGATTTGATGCAGATGCCTGCTGAGTCTGAAGTGACGTTTGGGCGGGATTCATAGATTACGCCGACGACGCCCATGGGGACGCGGATTTGGCTGATGATTAAGCCGTTGGGGCGTGTCCACGTGGATAATATGTGCCGATTGGGTCAGGCTAATGCGGAGACTTCTCGAAGCTCTTTTGCCATGTGTTTGGATTTTCTTCTGGTCCAGTGCTAAGCGGTCAAGCAGTGAAGCTTTGATGCCTTTAGCTTTAGCTGCTTCAACATCGATTTTGTTTGCAGCTAAAATTTCTCTGTGTTAGCTTCCAATGCGTTAGCCATCTTGCATAGCGCAGCGTTTTTGGCATCCGCTGACAGCTTGCGCCATTTCGATAGCTGCGGCTTTGGCTCTATCGCAAATTTCTTCTATCATTTCTTTTCCTCAATAAGGTGAATGTTTCGGTGCTCGATAACCTCTTTGGGTTTATCCGCACCGAGTTTCTTGTGTACTTCTGTTACTTGTAAGCCTTTAATTAGGTTTAACTGGCTGCTGTTATAGTTGGGGTTGCCCCGTGCGAATTCTATGCCTTTTTCGTCTTCAAGGCTTACTACGTCGCCTTCGTTGAAAGTGCCGACAACTTTGGTTACGCCTACTGGTAAAGGCTTGAGCCTTCAAGAATGGCTTTTTTTGCTCCTTCATTAACTTGGATTGTGCCTTTGACTGCTGCGCCATAAGCTATCCAGCGTTTAACGGCTGGCATGCGGGTTTGGGGCTTAAAGTATGTGCCAACTTCTTTGCCTGCTAGGATGTCAACTATGACATTTTCTCTTCGGCTGTTAGCAATTACAACTGGGATTCCGCAGGATGTTGCGATTTCTGCGGCTTTAATTTTGCTCTGTATGCCTCCTCTGCCCAGTTTGCTTTTGCCGCTAAGGGATTCTTGAGTTCTGCGGTGATTGTGTCAACTGTTTTGATCAGTTCAGCTCCGGGTTTGATGGGTCAGCTGTGTAGAGTCCTTCAACGTCGGAGAGAATGATGACTAAGTCTGCGCAGACGGCTCCAGCGACCAAGACGCGAGAGGATGTCGTTGTCGCTAAAGTTTACTTTGTAGCCTTCTGTACGCATAAGTTCATCGACGATGGTTACATCGTTTTCGTTAATGATTGGCACGACGCCGATTTTAAGCAGCAAAGCCAACACGTCGCACGTGTGCACGTAGGAGGCTCGGTTGGAGAGGTCTTCTGCTGTGAGCAGAATCTGAGCAACTTTAAGTCATATTTCTTGAAGAGTTCGCGGTATTTTGCCATCAAGACGCTTTGACCAGTGGCTGCTGCTGCTTGCTGAAACGCCAATCCTTGGGTTTAGGTGGAATGCCGAGTTCCGCTATACCTGCGGCAACAGCACCTGAAGTAACCAAGAACGATTTTGTCGCCCTGCTTTGATGCGGCTGCGATTTGGCTGGCTAAGTTTTGCATTTCTTCTACGTCAAGTTTGCCTTCGCTTGTGGTTATGCCGCTTGTGCCAACTTTAACCACGATTAATCTTTAAGGCATTATGCATTCTCTTTTTGGCATTAGACTTATTTGAAATATGTTTGGCTTGCTTAAAAATGCAACCAACCTAGTATTTATGCATAAATTTATCATGTTATCGCTAAATCTGCGGTTCAAACAATAAATTATAACTAAATTACATGGAAAATATATATAAGTAAAATGTAACATCGCGTTGTTCAACATGTTCATACCCCTTCAAACGCTAACTTCTCTGGATAATCCAGTTGTTTTTGGATTGCCCCTATCGCGGGTGTAATTGCTATACTAGTTTCACTTTTACTCATGCGTAAAATCGGAAAAATGAGCCCTGGTTCACCGAAAGCGGTTGAAGTTGGAAACGCAATCCGCGAAGGCGCCTACGCTTTCCTGAAAAGTCAATACAAGACTATCGCTGTAATCATCTGTCGTGCTCTTTGCGCTGATTGCAGTGGCTCTCGGCATTGGCACGGCGGTAGCTTTCCTGATTGGCGCTGTTGCCTCGTTAGCTGCAGGTTACATCGCCATGGATAACGCCACAAAAGCAAACGTGCGTACCGTGGCTGCAGGCAAAAATGGTGCTAAAGCTGCATTACAAACGGCGTTTTATGGCGGCGCAACAATGGGTTTTGCTGTAGTCGGTTTATCCTTGTTGGGTGTAAGTTTACTTTTCTTGGCTTATGGCGGTTGGGACGTTCTATTCGGAAGTACACTCATGTGCTAATCGCAGAAATTGGCATGACAGCCGCAAGCGGCAATAGTAGGTATGGGTTTTGGTGCATCACTAGTTGCCTTATTCGCTCAGTTGGGCGGAGGTATTTACACTAAAGCAGCTGACGTCGGCGCAGACCTCGTCGGCAAAGTTGAAGCAGGCATCCCAGAAGATGACCCACGCAACCCAGCTGTCATCGCTGACAACGTCGGCGACAACGTCGGTGACTCCGCTGGACGCGGCGCAGACCTCTTCGAATCTGCAGTCGGCGAAAACATCGGTGGCATGGTCATCGGTGGACTCGTCAGCGCTGCAACAGGCAACATATTATTCCTGATTTTCCCACTGATTGTCCGAGCTTTAGGCATCTTTGCAACTATGATTGCAATGCCATTTGTTAAGCTAAAGGACAACTGAAGTTCACACCCAATGAAAGCGCTTCGCAAAGGTCTAAACGCAGCAACATCGTTTCAGCAATAATGTTCCTGTTTGCTTCAATGGCTTTCTTCGGAAGTAGTTGGTATTACATCTTTGGCTGTTTACTAACAGGCTTAATTGCAAGCGTACTAATCGATCAAATCACAGACTACTACACTGGTCGTGACAGAAAACCAGTAGGAAGCATCGCAGAAGCAAGCCAAACTGGCAGCGCAACAAACATCATCACAGGCTTCGCAGTCGGCTTAGAAACAACAGCCCTACCAATCATCACCTTAGTCATCGCGTTGCTCGTATCATATGTACTTGGTTCCCAGTTTGCCACAAGCATTGGCATTACGCCTACACAGGTGGAGTCTACGGAACTGCACTTGCAACCATGGGTATGCTTGCAGTCATGGGTATGGTCTTAGCTCTCGACGGCTTTGGCCCAATCGCTGACAACGCAGCAGGCATCGCAGAAATGGCCGGCGAAAAAACAGGCATAGAAACAATGGAAGCCCTAGACGCAGTCGGCAACACAACAAAAGCATTAACAAAAGGTTTCGCTTTAGGCTCCGCATTACTTGGCAGCTCAACTACTTGTTCCAAACATATGCAGAAGAGGTCATGATTAAGCTCAACTTAGACTCTTTCGTAGTAGACATTTCCCAGCCAGCAGTTCTCGTTGCAGGCTTCATCGGTGCAATGCTACCTTTCCTGTTCAGTTCACAAGCAATCAGCGCAGTCGGTAAAGCAGCAACAGAAATGGTCAACGAAGTCAGACGCCAATTCAAAGAAATCCCGGGAATCATGGACGGCACAGGTAAACCAGACTATGGCAAAGCAGTTGACATCAGCACCAAAGCAGCCCTTAAAGGCATGGTAGTTCCAGGTGTCATTGTAGTCGTAGTTCCAATCGTCATTGGTGTGCTGTTAGGTCCAGTAGCAGTCGGCGCAGTCGTCATCGGAACCACAATGACAGCAGTACCATTAGCACTATTCATGAACACAGGCGGTGGTGCATGGGACAATGCAAAGAAATTCATCGAAGCCGGCCACTTTGGCGGCAAACGCAGCCCAGCTCACGCAGCAGCAGTCGTCGGTGACACAGTCGGTGACCCACTCAAAGACACAGCAGGTCCAAGCTTACACGTACTCATAAAACTGCTAAGCACACTGTCAATCGTGTTCATTCCGCTGTTCATGAACCTACTAAACCTAATCTAAGCGCCATCAAAGGGAAGTTCTTTTTCTCTTCCCTCAAAATATTTTTTCAATCTAATTAAACACTAAATATTTGAATTAAATCGCTGGGACACTCTGTGGAATCTCGCCATCGTAGCCTTCACGTTTAATCTGCTCAGCAATTTGACGACCTTCTTCCGTTAAATAGAATTGTTTGTAGCGGTTTCTTCCATCGCGATTAAATTTTTCTTCCATAATAAACAGCCCAGCATTAGTTAACAATTCACTGAGTTTTAGCTCCTCTGACGGGACCGGAGTACCCAAACTCTCAACCAAAATGCAAAGGTATTGTTCTTTACTTTCCAAAGCTGCCAATAGGCACCCTTTGAGCGGTTCTTTTTTTTCATCCATGTATCTACACATAATTTCCTGAAGGGTTCCAACCATAAATATCACCAAAAACTCGGAATAATCCTACTATAACCAACATTACAGGGGATTTAAATTTTCCCATTCAACCGTTTCATAGAAGGCGTTTGGTTCTCCAAAGTATATTTCTACTCGAAATGCATTCAACTAACCATCGAGATGTCCCATCGTTGAAGATTACCGAGAAAAACCTCCACCAAGGCTTCATCAAAGTCGTACCCGACACCCCAGATGATCTCTGGCACCTATACAACGTCATCTACAAAGGCGACGAAGTCTACGCTTACAGTTCACGGGCAATTAAAAGCGACACAGAAACTTCTCGTCCTAAAAGCGCCGAGCGGGTTTCCGCATTTATGGGCGTTAAAGTGGAGTCTGTTAGCTGGGATAAGTTTTTGGGTAAACTGCGGGTTCACGGCTTAATCATCCATGCCCCAGACATCATACCCACTGGTGCACATCACACTATTGCTATTGCATTGAATCAGCAAATGACTATTGTGAAGAAGGAGTGGCCTAAGCATCTCTTGGACCGTTTAACTAAGGCCAGCGAAACTGAAAAACCAATTCTGATACTATCAATCGATGATGAAGGTTTCGCTATAGCCGAAACCAAACAGTACGGATACGAAACAAGGGTCGAACAGCGCACCAGATTACCTGGCAAACAAGACGCAGACAAACGCGTAGAAGCCACAAAAGGGTACTTCCGACTGGCACTCGACAGTTTACACAAACTTTGGACACCAAACCATAACCCCATAGTCATTATCGGTGCTGGCTACGTAAAAAACGACTTCGTAAACTACCTTCAAGAAGAATCCAAAGATCTATCTAAGGCAGTTGTTGACATCAAGAGCGTTAACAATGGCGGCACAGCAGGCATCGACGAAGCACTCCGCTCAGGGGTTCTATTGAAGGCAGTCCATCAACTACGCATTCTAGATGAAACTGAAACCATGGAAGAAATCCTCAAGCGACTAGGAAAAGGCGACGGCAAAGTTACCTATGGTCTCGAACCAGTAGAAAACGCCGCTAACATGGGTGCCATCGAAAAATTAATAGTCGCGGATACCACCCTGCGTGATTCAGATGAAGAGCAACGCCTAAAACTTGAGCAACTGATGCGCGATGTCGAGAGGCGGCAGGCATCAGTAACCGTTGTCAGTACCGAGCATGAAGCGGGTTTTAAGCTGCTTTCACTGGGTGGAATAGCTGCATTGTTGAGGTTCCCTATTTATAGGGATACCCAAAGTCAAAGCTAAAATCAACTTTTCCAAACGGTAAATCTTCTTATAATTCATATGCATGGCTTATGGGTGTTTGATTAGTATGCTTAGACCTGACTGGAAATCCGTTGAAACAGTCCAAAAAAAGCTCCGAATTACCCGAGTTGAAACTAAATCCCGCCATGTTGATGCTCTTGATTTAGAAGAAGGCATCCCCATGTGCTTAGGTGCAATCGAAAACATTGATTTGTCAAAGATTAAGCGAGCGAAAATCTATCAGGCAACCATTCAAATTTATGAAACAGAGTTTACCCCCGAGTTGGAACAGCAAGTGTTCGAATCCGCTATGGGCGACTTAACCCGTTTGAAAGCGCTTCAGGCTATGAAGGCTGCTGGGGCTAAGCCTAGAAAGTATGAGTTAATCGCAATCAAACATTAGCGCAACGCTTTTTTGCGTACTCCACCAAATTCCTTTTCTACGCGCGCTTTATTCTCGCCAGACCTCAGGCTTATTCATCACGTCACAGCAAATCATTTTACCCGATGTTGAGCCGATTATGCCGGAGTGAAGTGCTTGTACCATCCATGCATCAGCGACTTCTGGTGGCATTGGATAAGTTGATTCAAAACCCAATTTGGCTGCGGGTTCAAAGCCATATTTTGGATAATATGTTGGGTGTCCGACTACGAAGACTAAGTCAACACCTGATTTAGCTAGACGTGCCAAGCCTTCTTTGATTAGTGCGCCGCCGATGCCTTGCTTCTGAAATTTCGGTACAACCGCCAAGGGAGCCAAAAATGAAACCTCAATTTTTGGATTGTTTGCCAAGTATGCGTGGGTGAACAGGATATGCCCAGCTGGTTGGTTATCGACGTATGCCAATAACGAAAGGCATGGTTGCGCTGAAGGGTCAGCAAGCATGTCTCTGGTAAACTGGGGTTCTTTGTCTGAGTGGAATGCTTCATGCTCAACGTTTAGTATGTCTTGGAGGTCTGCAGAGGTTGTTTCTCGAATGATCAATTCAGCCACACAAACAACATATCTGCTTGTGGGTATATATACGGGGGTTAATGTTTTTTGTGAGCATGAAACGCGTTATACTCATTACTGGCACACCAGCTGTTGGCAAAACCACAACAGCCAAAGCCTTAGCAACCAAACTAAACGCTGAATACATCAACTTAACAGACTACGCCAAAACCAACCACCTAACATTGGGCGAAGATAAAGAACGCCAAACAACCATAATCGACGAGAGAGCAATGAACAAGAAACTCGTCCAATCCATCAATCAAAGCTGCAACGATACCCTAATCATCGATGGCCACTACGCAGCAGCCGTCACCCCCACTGAACTTGTCACGCAAGTTTTCGTTTTGCGCCGAAACCCAATCGAACTCAAACAGCAAATGATAACCTGCGGTTTTAACGAAGCAAAAATCGACGAAAACTTGTCAGCTGAAATCCTTGACAGTTGCTTAATCGAAGCACTTGATAATCAAGAAGGTAAAGTCTGCGAACTCGATGTTTCAGGACAAACAACAGACGAAATAGTGGCTGTAATGTTTGATGTTCTCAACAACGGTAGAAAATGCTACAGCGGCTTTGTTGATTGGCTGGGTATGCTGGAACGGGAAGGATTAACCGACCAGTACCTCAAAGTCTAAGCTTATCGGAAGCTGCCGAGTTTCTGTTTAGTCAACAAACTAATTTTACGGCGATTCGAGTAAGATTTGGCATGGTCGCTGAATTTTTCTCCAATCATAATTGGGCTTGACAAATCCACATCTTCTGAAGAAGTATCCAAGTTAATTATTACGTTGACTCCGATGGTGCGGTTCCAATCCCTTACCCAAACACCCTGCTCCAAGCGGCCCTTCTGCACGATCAAATCAAAATGCCGCAGAACGCCGCTATGTCCCTCCAGCTTAACGTTTTCACTGTTAACTTTATACCCTTCTTTCTTGAAGTATGAAATTGCCAAATCCACCAATTGGGATCTTGGCTGTGCCTGTTCCTCATCAATGCTCATATGTGCGGTCTCTTCCCTACAACTAAACTGTTATGAACTTGTATGTGGAAAAGGCTTTCGGAAGCTAACCATAATGACCTCAACGCTAATCATGAAATGCACCAAATGCGGCGGCTACATACTTGCTGCTAAGCAGCAGAAAACCAAAATTTGCCCATATTGCGGGGTAAACGTAAATTTACAAAAGCACAAAAAGTTGCTGCGGCGAATACGGCGTTTGAGGCTTCAGAGATAATACGAAAACTGAAAAGCGAACGGGGATTTGACCGCAAACCCTAACGCACAAACCGCAAGCAATTCACAGGTTTTACATAACTCGCCTGCTGAGGGTTCACCGCATTCACTGCAGGTTTTGAAATCTTCTTTTTTAGCGGTTAACTCAAGTCGCTGGCCGAAGTTTCTCAATGGCTCTGGAAACCGTGAATTTGGTTCCGGCATGCTTCTCTTCCATGCGATTTAACATTCCCCGGATATCATTACGTAAAGCTTCGGAAGCGTATGGGCAAGGGGTATCTTGGAAAGCAATATTTTTTACGTAAGCGTATAGGGCGCTTTCTTTTTCTGGGATTTCGCAGAAAGGCTTAATCTTTTGCACAAACAGCGGATGGACTTCGCTGGTTACGGGTTTTTCTTTGGCTAATCGTGCGATGTCGCCGTCGGAAAATGTTCATGAGAACTGTTTGTACTTCGTCGTCTAATGTGTGGCCAGTCGCGATTTTGGTGGCTTTTACTTGTCTTGCACCCACGTTTATGGCTCTTCGCCGTAGTACACCGCAGTAAGCGCATGGCAGTCAACTCATTTTTGCCCTTTTCACTTGCTTTAGCAATCATTTCATCCAAGTGTGAAACCATAAAGCTCCTTGAAGGAGACGATGTGATGGGGAATTTCAAGTTGTTTGCAGCATATCTGCTGCAATGTTAGGGCTTCGTCGCGGTAACCATTGATGCCTTCATCCACCGTAACTGCGGTAAGCGTTGTTTGTGGCCGATACTTTCCAACTTCGCCAGAATGTAGAAGTATGCTTAGGCTGTCTTTGCCACCTGAAACCGCCACGGCAAGATGATCATTATATTTTAGCATGTGGTAGCGGGTGATGGTTGCGCGGACTTTTGCTTCGATGGATTCCGTGAAGCATTTTTTACATAATCGCTCGCCTGAGGTATTGCCTATAGAAGAAGGCTTCATGGTTATGGCAGACTGTGCAAACTGGCGTATCCATCAAGAGTTCACAGCGTAATTTGCTGTGTATAAGTAAATAAACGATGCCACATAAAGAGTTGATTTAGCTGGCAAAAAGATGGCTACTAAACCCTCAAGACGCGATGACTACAACAAAGTAACTTATATAGTGCACGCTGGGCACAACTACAGACTCTTAGAGAAAAAGCTGTTCCTGTTATGGCTGCACTGGAAGCGTTTCATCTTCAATCTACTGCTCATGGCAGCGTAGCGCGAGGCGACGTAAAGCGAAAGCAGCGACGTTGACGTTTTCATTCCAGACGTGCAGAATAGTTTTCTGGTTGAAACAGCGCTTGAAAAAGCCAAAATACCCATTAATGCACGTTTGATTGTGCAGGCGACACCCAATTACGCCATGAAAGCCCACATTGAAATTGACGAGACAACAACTGTTACTTTTCCCTTGATGGAAATGCGACGGGTTGAACGGGAATTTTACCGATTTGGTGGCGAAATAAATCTCAGCCAACTCAAAGCAGACATACGGGTGGCAGGCGTGGATAAACGGCTTATGCTTATCGAACCAACAGAAAAAGGACATGTGGAAAGCAGTGTCATCGGCAAAGAAGAGTCTACTGCTAAAATTTAGGAATTTCAGCGGAAACAGTTCTTGACAGAGTTCATGCACTAATGAAACGTGATACAGTTGGTAGAACAGGAGTTTTTGTTAAAAAAGAATTATTGCCGGATGAAACTTTTGAGTTGGCGCATTAAAAAAGCTTGCTGAGGCTAAACCCTGCGGTTCGCCGAAGAATGAAAAGGATAGAGTTAATGCTGTGGGGTAGTAGATGAGTTCTTTTTCTTCAAGCAATGCTGGATTTTGTCGACTGCTTCGTAGACTTGCTCTTCTTTCTTTGCGCCAACACAAACGAGTTTGCCTGCGCTGAAGATTAGGAACACTACTTTGGGTTCATCCATGCGGTAAGACTGCGCCTGGGAACTGTTCTGGCTCATACATGACTCTTGCTAAGTTTGTAGACTAGGCTTTCAAGGTCGATTTCTCCGCCTAGTTCAGCTGAAGCAACGATGTTTTGGATGTTTACGATTGGTTTTTCTGTAATTTGGATGCCTTCACCGCGGAGTTCTTTAACTACTTTTTCTACTGCACTGCGTGATTCTTTTTCAGATTTAGCGCCTGTGCAAACCATTTTGCCTGTGCCGAAAATGAATGTGGCAGTTTTTGGTTTTTTTAAGCGGAAAACAAGACCTGGGAATACGCTTGGGTTGTATTCGGTTTGTGGGAATTTTTCCACGATTTTTTGTAAATCAATTTTTTGGTTAAGTGAGACTGAAGCTACAATGTTTTGGATGTTAATGATTGGTTTTCTTTTACTCATGTCAACTCACGTGCTTGACTATTTAAATAACAGGGAGTATATAAAGCATCTATTTATAAAGGGCTCTTTAGGGTTGACTCGGCTGTTTTTTTTTGAGCGTTCGAAAATGTTTATTAATTTTTTTTTGTGTATCCCGGAGGATCCAGCTACTGGTTCAGGAAACGGTTGCCTCGCGGGTTACCTCTCGCGTTACCGCTACTTCGGCACAGATTTAGTTGACGCTCGAGTGGAGCAGGGCTATGAAATCAAGCGTCCTTCTTTGCTGCTATTGAAAGCATATTCTGTAGGGGCGAAAGTGGAAGTTCATGTGGGCGGTCAAGTTGTGCTTGTAGCCTACGGGACACTTCTATAGCTTTACAGCTATTTTTTATGTGGGTATGTTTATTGGCATGCATGTAGCACTCTGTGTTGGGCTGGCGAGTTGGTGTGTGGCTTTCGGGTCCCAAATTTGGGTCTGAGGAAACTCCGCCCACATGTAGAATTGCAGTACCCTCTGGGTACAAGCGCGAGAGCCTTGGCAACGGAGCAGAAACGAAACGTCCACCCGGACTATGGCTATGACACATTTGTGATGTCGAGTGCGCCGGACTGGAAACGGTGAAACGGCCGTCCTGCAAGTGGAAAGGGCAAACAGTCGCCGATGAAGTATCTACCGGAAGGCGCGGGTAGCCCGATTAGCCGAATGCCACAGACAACAGAAGGCGGGTTACAACCAACACACCAGCCCGCCTCTTCTGCTTTAAACTTTTTACCCCTAAATATCATTCTTCCCTCATCGTAGCAAAATAGGACATTGCTTTCTTAACACAAAGCAAAGTATCGAACAAAAAGCCGGTCTAATAGTGATAGTGACAAAGGGAGGTGCTTGAACATTGGTAAGAAAAATAGTGAAGGCTGCTGCGATTAAGAATAGGCGTGATGAGAGAGAAGAACGCCGAGACGCACAGCAAGCGAATAAGTAAATTGGTGTGTGAGCGCTCAAACATCTTTTATATCTTTTTTAACGCTTTTAATGTTATAAAAGAAACAAACGGACATCTTTAAAAATATGCGTTCAGTCAGAGAAAAAACATCTATGGCTTTCTATTTTCTTTGAAAAAGTATAGTCCGCGTGTAGTTTCCCATATTCTTCAATCTTCAAAAGGTATTTTAGATTGTTTCCTAAACCGCCTTTGATTTTCAAAATTCGTGCTGAGAGCAGTTTTTCATTAGAATTATTCAGAGTATCTCTTTACTAACTGACCTTCAGTTATCTCAATAAGTGTTTTGTTTATCGTTATTACGTCGCTAATTGAGGAAATAAATGCAACCGGCATATACACAGACTTATTACCGTGACTTAGACTGAGCGGGCCAAGGGTTCCTGAGGTTTTTTTGTAACCAAGTTCAGAAGCTGCTTTATCAGATAATTTCAACAGTAAATTGTCAATTTTCCATGTTTTAGTGTCAAATTCAACATCTTTAACTTGTCCAATTGAGTCGCCGTTTAATCCAATAACCTTCTTACCTGTTAGGTCATTCGCACTTACCAAAAACATCACCATATTGAAAGACCTTATAGCAAGTTATAATAGTTTTGGCAATCAATGCCTTGCTATAGGGTAGGTTTTAGAAACAATTGAAGGAGGAGGTTTTACGAAAAAATCTTCCAACTCGGCTTTACGCCGCGGCGTTATCCTCACTCAAGTAACCGCATGCCATAGCAAAACGACTCTCGAGTGGTTAGGTTAAAAGTAGCTTTTTCATTGAAGCAATCATTTAATAGATTTAGCTGTTCATGGTTTCGACTGGAAATTGAGGAAATAAACGCAACCGGCAAAAACATTTCTTATTATCAATGTTTCTATGCTTTCCCACCAATACCCTAAACATTATAGGCACTATAAATGATAGAATTGCTAAATTCCGCCCATGGTATAGAATTCACCGACCGTTTCTAAGAATAGAAAAGATAAAAACAACTGTCCTTTGATACTCACGCTACTTGAAAAATTCGTCCAATGCTAAATTCACTGTTGCTATCAAAGACAAGGGGGTTACTTGAGTTAAGAAAGCTCACCCCTTACATTTTCAAAATGTTCTCTCGAATAAAGAAAAAGGGAATTATGCATGATCAAAAATAGAAAGATAGAGTTATCTTCTTGTTAGTAACCCTATGATTGCTCCAATGCCGATAAGCCATGATGCCCACCAAGCTCCAAAAATGCCCGCAATGATTGCAAGTACTATTAACCAAAGCGCTGCACCAGTGTTATTAGCCCATTTTGAAGCACTAGCGGCCAATAAGCCTATGATTAATATTGATAGTCCCCACCAGAAGGAGGCCAATGCGTATACAGGATACCAAATTAAAGTAAAAATCCCAAGCATTGCTAGCCCGCCGACGATTATCAATAATATACTTCCGATTAAAGCCAATGCAAAACCAAAATTGTTTGTTGAATTGTTGAAGTATCTGACAAACTATTCACCTCCTGAACGCCCAAAAACTTGAGCAATTTGAAAATTTGATTGCCTTTTTAGTTGCCAATTTAAAAAGGGATTAATTAAGGCTTTAAAGATTTGTGACTGTACTAAGTAGCACCAACAAGTATAGCACAACGCTAACGTGTAAACCTCCCTAAGGGGGCATCACTATAGCAAGCAAAGACTCCGTTGATTGCACCTAAGAGTTCTTAATTTAGCACAAAATGCGAAATATGTAATTCAAAAAAACTATGATGTTTTAACTAAATTAAATTACTTTATACTCTCGCAAATGTGAATGCAGACATTGTGCGCAGAATGAAGTTACCCGCTCTAATTTCTAATCGATAAACACCAGATACTCGGTTTTCGAATGAATAGGTTTTAGTGTAAGCTCTGCATTACACAAGCTTGCAAAGCAATTTGTAAAGTAGAAAAGGGAAGTGAAAAATAGAAATGTCATTTGGCAACAAAGAGATGCACAAGGCAACCTGCGCAGACTGCGGGAAAGAATGTGATGTTCCATTCAAACCAGACGGAAGCAGGCCAGTTTACTGCCGAGAATGCTACTCTAAACGTAGACCACCACGAAGATACTAAGCTGATTGCTTAACATCTTAATTCAATTAAAGAATTTTTTTTATTTTATTTTTATTCTTTTTACATGGATTATATAGTATAGACTATTCTATATTAAACCAATAAAACAACCCCATTTGTCTATTTGATCATAAAATGGCGCCTTCGTTTAAAACAAAACCTTCCTGCAGAACGTTATGCAAAATAACGGGTAGATTTCATTTGTTTATAAGTGCGGCAGCACATGTTACTAATGAAAAGTCTTATGTGCTTGGATTTTAGCTGAGTTATTAAGAACTTTTAACCGTTAATCTGGAAGAGAGAGAATGAAGTTAAAACATAATTTATTAGAAATCAATACGAGCTTTACTGTACATACCCTTTATCATTCCATCAAAGAAACATGCAGTAACGCCATTGATTATAACATAAGGATGGAAACAAAACCATGGTGTGCATAGGCGAATATACACGGTGTCCTCAATGCACTCGAATGGGACGCATTGTTTGGGTATCCACTAATGGACAGACTATTGGAATCAAGTGCCCTGCAAGTCATCGCCTAGATAACCTGCCAGATTCACACGGTTTTTCTCGTACAGTATCTAAAGCGAACAAAAATAGTGTATTCCTAGTTAAACTCTAAAATAAGAATCAGCTGTCAAAATATGATAACGCAAACCATACAAAAAGAAAAACTTGCAACTAAAATAGAGATTAACCGCCAAAATAAAAAACCAGAAAATATACTCCAAAATGCTCGGTTTTACTCAAGATATTCTCGTTTTATCCTCAAAGCGTTAAAGAAATATCCTTTCCAACAATTCGTCTATTTAATGCTTGAAACCGAAGGGATAGACCAAAAAAACGTGAATAGCGTTAAAATCGAGCTCTATCCACTGCTAAAAGAGAATGGGTTAAAAATCGCAGGAAAATGCAACCCCTATACCGGGAAGATTCGCATTTATCCCAAAACTGCCAAGTTTTGCAGCGTCTTCGAAGAAAAATATGGAAAGGACTTACTAATAATGTATGCTGGAAGTAGAGCTCGAGCGGCATTAATACATGAGCTGCTTCACTTGAAGTATACAAGCGACGAAGCAAGAGTAAGGAAACTAACGGAAACCTATTTTTCCGAATACATCAAAAAGGCAAAGAATAACACTTCAATTTCAATATCCATATGTAATCTTATATTCGCTCGTGCGAATTGGTCCCGTATCTCTCAAACAACCTTTCGTTAAATTGAAAAATTTTTTTCGGCACAACTTAATAGCTAATGATCTTTTTGGAAATAATAACCTAAATTAAAGGAATAAATATTAAATCAAAAATAAACAATCTTCACAGACTAAAAATCAAAGGATCAAGCAGTAGCTTGATTGCTAGCTTGCGCCTTCAACAATTGCATCTGAAGTGCTTTCTTTATCTTTTTATAGTTTGGCTTTGGTCGTGACACTACCCTGCAAACTGTCCCATGTGTATTCTTATAGTGCTTTTTTCCTCTCAATTTCAATTTAGGTTGGGTCATATAGTAAACATCCTCTTCTTCCATGTAATATAAACTATATAAATGCTAACATCGAATTGGAGGTAATTGAAGTTATCTCAAAGAATCATCAATTCATTCAACAACAAAGTGCTTCAAAGACTCCTAAAAATCGTTAATTCTGCGCTTTCGGTCTATGGGTGTAGTTATCCATCCGTTCCTTTACAATAGCTCTTCGACTTTTGTTCTGCAATAGCTTTGTTTAAAAAATTAGCTTGAAATCCAACGATGAAAATAGAGCCCGTCTTTAGTTTTGAGTTTGCCCTTGCGGGAAGAAATACCGAAAAACCGCTGTAACCAAAGATCCCCACGCCAGATTCAATTACACTGACCCTTACAAATCATCGGTTTGGTATAGGATCAACTTATCTAAAATGACTATAAATTTAGGTCTGCAACTTCAACCAATCGCCGAAGTAGTCTAGATCGAGTTTCAGCAAGAACTTTCTTGTCTGTAACTGGCAACTCAAGGTCTTGTGCAGTCAAGTTCATAATTTTACCAATCAAAACCTGTACGGCTTTTGTCAGGTCTTCTATATACACTGTTTTTGCATTTTCGTTAAAGCCGATGCAGCATTCCGAAAACGGAAAATTTGGTTCCAACTCAACCGTATTAGTTTCATAATCAAAATCTACGATAGTGAACGGTTCAAGCCTACAAACCGCTGGTCGCACATCATAGATTTGGCATTTGTTATCCTTAGTTAGAAACCAGCAGCTATCATCTTTCTTTCGCCTTATCCAATCAAGACCAGTTTCGTCAGATGGTTGTAAAAAATCTTTAAATCCTCTGTCCTTTATGCGCTTCTGCTCAATTTTATCGACGTCCGGTGGTTGCATTCGGCAGCAGACACCGCAGTTTTTACAGGTGAAGCCCACGGATTTGGGTAATTCGATTTTTAGGGGATTCAAGGTAGATTTAGAAGTGAATAGATGACTTATTTAGTTTTTGAGGCTAAACCTGATTTTTGCCCTTTTGTACAGATAGCCACGTGATTTTTAAAGAATGGAGTGGCAGTAGGTGCAAGGCTTAAACTTACAATAATTAAGCCGGAGGCTTCGATTTTTTTTCTTAGTGCCTTTCGGCTATACACATGGAAAAGCGGATATGGATATTTTTTAATACCTAAACGATTAAGCATCTTGCTCGCTAAGGCATTAAATACACTTGCTACTTCTATCACGACGATTCCGTTGGGCGTCAAAACACGATATATTTCTTTAAACACTTTATCGTCATCGGCAACATGCTGTATGCATCTGCGAGAGTAAACCACATCGATGCTGGCATCTTTAAAGGGGGATAAGTCGTCGGCTTCAGTGACTACATTGGTCTCATCTGTGGGTCTTTTGTCTACCCCGATGAAATATGGATTTATTTTGTTGTTTCCACAGCCCAGATCAATTGATGTCATTTTTGCATCCTTGAAATTTTAAAGGTAAAATAAATATGGTGATAGATTATTTATCTTTTTACAAATACTTTCGCTTCAATGGAATTTTGCTGTCATTTTATCCATATAATCGTGCGGTTATTTGTTTTTTAGTTTAAAATGCTTTTTAGGAAGCATATGCATTTGAAGCTGAATGTGACTGTTATGCCCGAATCCGAATATGCATCTCAGCAAATTCGTAACAAAAAAAGGATCATAGGCGCAATATCCATAGTGTTGATTACGATCTTTTTCATTCTGGCTTTTATTGGAATAATTGATTTTTTGGTAATGCTCATTGCTGATGTTGTCGTTTGGGGCATAGCAAACCTGATTATGCGTAGAATCGGAAGAACAATCATATAATGGGTAATGGCGCTTCACTTCAGTCAACCCACAGCAGGTTTCATCTGGCGCACGCGCTAAGGTGTCACCTATCGTCATTGCCGCATGACCGACATCAGAGTCATCGATATTCGCAGGACTCTTAATTTATACAATCATGCTTTGTCCAGCCCCTAATGTAAGCTGGAAATCTCCTGCCCCTGACTGCGTAGCTGGACCTGCTAACACAGTAGCCGAACCCTTTCCAACTGTAGTTATACATATTAGGTCATCGTTTATTGAAAATGTTTCTTTATAGATGAATACGGATGCCTCAGCAACGGGGTCCTCCCAGATTGGCACTGGCTATGGTTACGGCTTCGGTATACCATTTGTTATAGGGAATGCTACACCTTGCAGTCTAAAAGAGCCGGACCAAAAACATATACAACCAATGTTCCAGTGACAGCCGGGCAAGAAGGCGCTGCAAGATCGTTATGGACCAAATCAACCAACAGAATTATTCTTAAACGTAAAAGCGCTACCTTCAATACCATTTACACAATGGCATTTGTATCGATTGCAAACGACAAATGTTGTTACGGATCGGATACAGCAAAGTGTTATAAACAATTTCCACTGAATCCACCAGTGTGGGTAAGGTGGATGACTGAAACTCTTTGCTTGTTACCCAAGCCTACAATGGCGATTGAGTGCCTCTGCTTCGACCAGAAAGCCTGCGATGTTCACATCGATGATGGCGGCAATTTGGTCTGCAGACACGGAAGCAACGAAGGCGTAGTCGACGGCATAGCCAAAGTAATTTGTCCCCTCGAAATTGATAGTGAACGCATTAAATGGGAAAAATTCTTGGCTAGGGAAAGAAACGAAAATGCCCAAAAAAACAATAACACGTAAGTAATCAGGGCATGGAGCAGCTTCAGAAGGCACTAAATATAGCTCTTGCTTAGACTAAGCCATATTTTTTTATGGTAGAACGCTCATCCAATACGTTTGGAAGTTGTCAATTTTTCCACTAACTGTGTAGCCCATTGGCCAGCAGCTTGGATCTCTCCGGGTTTTGGATGTCCCCTTTTCATCAAAATGCCCTTCCATCCGCCATAAGCGGCAAAGTGTTCCTCAATTACTTTTTGTCCTTTGCCCTCCAAAAGCACTCTTAACCTCGTCAATGCGATTTTGTCGCTTCTAGGTGCACCGCCCCAGGTAATAAATAGGGCAAACTGTTTGGTGCTTTTCAAGTTGAGGCTGCCAAGATACTTCACGAGGTCTTCGTTTGGGGTACCTGCATAGAGGCCTGTGCCGACAAAAATCAAATCGTACCCCTCCAAATCCGCATTCGATAGATTATTATCTGAGGTTATTTTGATAGCTTCGCAGCCAACTCGAGCTGCCATAGATTCAGCAATTTTTTTCGTATTACCACTTTTAGAAGAGTAAAGGATGATTGATTTCATAACTATCCTTACCCTTTTTGCTGTAGCTTATGCATTTAAGGCTTTATTGTTTGCCAAGCGTGTTTTGATACTTAGGGTTTTTTGATTCATGAATCCAGAATTCGGCGTCGTTAACGTCGATAACTTCGATTGCAACCACGTTCGCTGGGTCAGTGAGCACTGCACGGAATCTAGTGGGCAAATCCGGTTGAGATAGTAAAAGCATCCTAGAAGCCTCAAGTGCTTCCGCAATTTTTTCCATTCGCATATTAGGATACCCATTGTACTTGACGCTTTTTCCTTCAGTGATGGCTTTGTCAAACGCTTCTTTGTTACATTGGATTAATTTCTCGCCATCTCTGATGAACCAGAATGGACCAATGGGGTTCTTGGGCATAATAATCAACCAGCAATACTTCACACTGATTTAATTAATGTTGCCATGGCGGCTCAGTACACTAATGCATATTCAGTCACTCTGGATTTCTCCAGTTCTTACGTGCAATTGTCTTCATCGACGCTACAGAGAAACACATATTCACACTAAAAAACGGTTGCCAAAAATCAACGCTTTTGAGCCTTAATGATTAACTCATCGCCGACTTGTCCACCTAAGTGGCTGATTCCACTTGGCATAAGGATACTTTATGGTTCTGCAATAAATGCCTTAACAAAAAACCCCTGGTTGAGATATGCGTAAGCTTGATAACACTCCATAAGTCTACAATGCAATCAAACACTGGGTGAACTCTTGAAGCTAACCAGAAATGCCCTCTCGCCTGAAGCTTCCGTCTTCTTAAATATCGTTCGCCTAGTTGCCTGCGAATTAATTGTAATTAGCCACTTCTTCACGAAGTATCGTCCTATGGGGTTAGATTCGATCTTCTTTGGCGGTATGTTGGGGGGAATTGGGGTTTTTCTCTTCTTCTCTATTTCAGGTTTTCTAATAGCTTATACTGTATTTCAGAAAACGGCGAATCGCCAGTATGGCTTTAGAAACTATTTTGTTGACCGATTCAGCCGTATTTACTCAGGACTCTTGCCAGCAATACTGATCAGCATAGTCGTGATGGGCGGTATCTATGCAACAAATAGCATATACTTTAATCACCTCTTGGATACGGAGCAGCCACCCTCGATTCAAAGCTTCGCTGCCACCTTATGTATGCTGGATATGTTTCCAAGCGGCCTCTTCAACGACACCTCCACAGCAGTTTTTGGAACATCTTCGTCGGCGGGGATTGCTCCCTTTGGCTTCAACGGGGTCTTATGGACGCTGGTTGTGGAATGGTGGCTTTACATGTTCTTCGGCTGGATGATTCTTGGCTTTGTAGGATTCAATGGAAAGCAGTCTTCAACCAACCTGGGCAAGCTGCTGTTTTTTGCTGTTGCAGCTCTGTTAAGCATTGTTCTAGTTGCATTAGCGTGGGATTACAGTGCTTTCATTGTCGTATGGTTCTTAGGAGCCGCCATGATGTGCGCGATTTGTAATCCTACGGTGCGATTAAAGTTGAGTAGCCATGTTGCGACAGGGGTGTTGTTGGTCTTATTCATCCTTGCATTAGCAGCCGCTGGGTACGAAGCATGTGCAATCTTCACTTTAACTCATGAATCTTTCAGCCTAATTTTTGGACTACTAATTTCCATCTGTGTATTCTTAGGCCTGTTAATAGTAAACAGCAGAACCTTCCCATCGCTTTCAAATTTAATGCTAAAGAAGCGAGTTGTCAAATGGAGCAGCTCCATCGCAGCTTTCTCATACACCCTCTTCCTAATCCATTACCCTATCATCCTATTCCTTAACGGATTGAACCTTGAAGCTGACCGTTTTTTACTTTTCATACCTATTCTATTGTTGATTAACGAGGTTGCCTTTATCGTTGCGTCGCTTACTGAAAAGAAGCACAGGGTGTTGGCTCTAAAAGTAAAACGTGCCCTAAAAATATCTCCATATTAGAGAATAGTATGATTGCCTCCGAATTTGTTCCTGTAATCATTCTTGGGAAAACCTTTTCTCCATCATACTAACGTGTTTTTCGTCATCGGCGAATTATGGTAATCATGGGTTGGATATAACAATTTTAAAGAAAGAGAATTAGAATTATGGTAGAACGAGGCTGTATTTATTGATTAAATCTACTTGAACGTTTGCGGTGCTGATTAGGCAGTCGATTTAGTATTTGCCAAAAAGAGTCATCGTCGTAATTAACGGCATTATGCATATGTTGTTGCGAATATTTTTCTGAATTTTAAGATTAACAAAAATGACCAATAGCTAAAACTGTTAAAAATAAAAAAAATAAATGTAAAAGGCTCAAGCAGATTCAGGCTAATTTAACTAGTCTGTGTTTTGCTACCTTTTGCTTTTTTTGCCTTTCTTTTTTCGTCTTTTTCTTTCTTAGTTAAGGGCTTACCTTGTTTGCTTGGCATGGATGTTCATCTAGGTTAAGTTTTATACCTGTTATGCTTTTAATATCTTTCGAAAGATACAGGCGAATAAGCGGTTTTTAGGCGTATTCTCTAAAGGTATGACCGCATTTTGTGCATCTCATGAACTGGGTCATGGCTTCGTCTCCGCCTCGTGTTTGTACCATCCAAACGTAGACTTCGTCGTTCCCGCATTTGTCGCATAGCTTTTTTATTTTTGTCATCGTATTAACTTCGTCTTTTTCTCCTACGACTGTCAAGAACGGTTTAGCTTTGGGTTGAATAACGGCGCCAGTTCGTGCTTCTGTTTTTTTGTCTACTGGCTGCTTTGTAAAACTACATTTTGCGCAACATAGCACAAAGGCGTTGCCTTCGCCTGTTCTTTTTGGTTCAAGGCGTGAACCGCAATTGGGACAAAATTCCAAGGTGTAAAATCCCTCTCTTTATTCTTCCATAAGGATATTCGATGAGATATAAGGCTTATTTTCCAATAATCCACAAAATCAGGAAAGACCATCACAACCTTAAATAAAACAAGCGCTCAAAACAAGCAGAGGCCACCCGAATGCCGAAAGATGAATCACCGAAGAGTGAATGGCAAACAAAAAAGCATGCATTCAAGTATTTATCTAGAGCCCACAAACTGCCGCATAGAACCGAAGGCGAAAAGGTGCTTTTAGACCAGATACCACATGGCGTTGAGTGGGTTTTGGATTTAGGCGCTGGCGACGGCAGAATGCTCTCACTTGTTCTTGAAAGCAATCCGTCAATCAAGGAAGGTGTGGCTCTGGATTTCTCCGATCCGATGATAACCAAAGCTAAAAGTCGGTTCCAAGACGACAAACGAATAAGAATAGTTAAGCATGACTTTAGCTTGCCGCTTCCCGAGGATTTGGGTTGCTTTGACGCCATACTTTCAAGTTTAGCGATACATCACTTGACCCATGAAAGAAAGAGGCAACTCTACGCTGAAATATTTAGTCATCTGAACCGCGGCGGCGTCTTCTGCAACTTTGAGCACGTATCTTCATCCACCGAGGAGTTGCATCGTAGGTTTTTTTTAGCGATTGGACAGATGCATGAAACCGAAGACCCCTCAAACAAGCTTTTAGATGTTGAAACGCAGTTGAGATGGCTGAGAGAAATCGGTTTTGTTGATGTAGATTGTTATTGGAAGTGGTTTGAGATTGCGCTTTTAGTTGGCGTTAAGCCTTAACTTTTTTGTTTGTTTTGCGTGTTAGCGCCTTTGCGTTTGATAGAAAGTATTAATAGCCTGTTATTCCAAAATTGAGTTAGGAGTTTTAAAAAAAATGGCAAGTACAGAGCAGATTAACTGGAACAACTGGATTTACCGCTTAATCGCTTACATCATTGACAGCATAATCATCGGAATAGTCGCATGGGTAATTGCAATCGTTGCCGCTTTAGGTATCTTCGTTTTAGGCTTCGGATCATTGATATTCTTAGGCATCATGGGCGTCCTGTATCTCCTCTACTACACAATACTGGATACTGTTTGGGGAGCAACAATAGGCAAAAAACTATTGGGCTTAACAGTACAAACCACCGATGGCCGCAGACTAGACTTTGGCAAAGCTTTCATTCGCAACATCAGCAAATTTTTCCCACTCTTGCTGTTCATCGACTGGCTCATCGGTATAGTCTCGACAGGCAACAAACAACAGAAATTTTTAGACCGCGTCGTAGGCGCAGTTGTAATCCAAAGAGGGCAACCATTCACTTCCGAATCAACTACTCTTCCACCGCCGCCTCCCCACCACCAACCTAAAACTAAAATACTCTCTCTTTCTTTTTTCTTGATTACCTTTTAAATCCACGCTTTTTGAGCAAAGTAACCGCTAAAATCATTCCTCCAACCATTACTGTTGCAGCTACAGCTATTTCAAAGAATAAGCCGCTTGAAGCATTCTCGCTGATGTAGGTGGGGGTTGATGTCGGTGTAGCTGGTTGATGTGTTGGTTCTTGTGTAGGTGTTGGGGTAGCGGTTCGAGCGGTCGTTGGTGTTGGTGTAGGTTTGTGGGTTATAGGTTTTGCTGTTGGTTGAGTGGTGGGTGCGGTTATTGGGTTCTGGGTGGAGGTGGGTGTTTGGGTTGACGCTGGAGTTGGTGGTTCGGTTGGTTGGGGTGTTGGTGATGGTTCTATGGTTGGTGTTGGTGTGAGGGTTGGGGTAGGCATGGATGTAGGAGTTGGTGTAGGGCTAGGTATGGGTGAAGCACTTGGGGTAGGCTGAGGTCCCATATCAACAATCTGATAAGAAAAGCCACTCTTTAAAGTAGTAAAAATGCTGCTTCGAGGATGCGTCGTTAAAATGTTCCATCGAGGTTCAATAGACAAAATATTTGTGGATATTAGAATGTTCCACTTTACTCCATCAAGACTCGAAACCACCCTTGTGGTTCCATTTTGAAGTTCAGCGCAGTTACTAAAAACAAGCGAACCATTGAAGAAGATCCCCGAAATAAATGGCATACAACCATCATTGGGCGGAGTATACACAACCTGAGGGATACAAAGTCCTGCTTGTCCCTCGTCGAGGAATCTTTGTATTTGGCAGTTTCTATAGGGGTAATCCTGCCCAACATACACATAATTCCCTACAAAAGTCATCGCCAAATAAACCGTGCCCACGACGTCATTTCTATCAACTATCAGACTCCATGTGGCACCGTTGTCTTTGCTGCGAAAAATCTTTTCAGTATCATTAAAGTTCATTACCGAACCATATCGCTCACCGGTGATAGCATAGAGGTAACCGTTATAGGGGTTGTATTTGATGTTATGAAAATGGAAGGTGTTTAAATTGGTGATTTTGGTCCATGTGCTGCCTCCGTTTGTGCTTTTGAGTATTTGGGGTTGTATTGTTGTTCCGATAGTGTAAGGTGCCACATAGAGGTTACCTGAATTATCTTCCGTCATTGCGATATAGAAGGCTTGATTGTTAGTATCGTTAGCGTTTAATACCGGACCAAAGCTTGCTCCGCCATTTGTTGAGCGGTATAGTGAGTTGTTTGCGCCGCCTCCACTGACAAAAATATAGTTTCTTGAATCGACAAAAACATTCCAAACCAAACCCGAATAAGGATTATCGGACCTTGGCGGGTCATGAGGTAACGTATAAACGAGTTGGAAAGAAGCACCGCGGTCTATGCTTTTCCAGAGCCCAAAGTTTTTGTCTCCAGCCCACAATGTTCCATTTGAATCCATATCATTTCCCATAAAATTAAGTGTACTTGGCAATTTTGCAACCTTAAAATCAGCCCTTGCCATTGATATACTCGCAAACAAAATAGTTAATCCAAGAAAAATAACAACTGGGGCAAAACCATTTTTTTTATTCATAAAACGACCAACTTTTTAGCTGCCTGCAAAGATGGCTGGCCAACAAGAAGCCTCACTTGACGCAAAGGCGCAAAAGCTACTAGTGAAATACTCTTTGGTTAATATAAGACTGCTTTTGAGGCACCGCTTAAGGAGTCAAGCAAACAATACCTCAATTATGGGCTACTTGAGGTCTTGGAGCCACTTGGCGAATTGTTCCTCACTAAGGCCTCTGCCTAATTTGCCGTCTATGCGGTTGCACACCTTGCCGTCTTCAAATAGGATTACGGTAGGAACCGCAGAGATGCTGTACTCATCCCATAGGGGATTATCATAATCATCTAATAGCACATGAACTATGTGTTCAAGCTCTAACGGAGCCACTTTTTGTGTGAAGAAAGGGACAAATCGCACGCAAAAAGGGCACCATGTAGCGTAAAACAGGACAAGGACTTTTTTGGTTTTAGCAAGTTCTGTGTCGAGGTCATGTTTGCTGTAAATTTTATTCATTAGAATCCTCACAAATAATCGGTTTTTGGGTTTCATAAACATGCCGTTTTGGAAGTCATGCAACACCTAAAATAAGCCAACCCCCAACAATACAGCGGATACAATGAAACCTAAAAGTTACCGACGAGGCTACCCAGTCGCCATACTCATAGGTGTAGAGCAAGACCACGCTGCAATCTGGCAAATCTTTAGCCAAGTCGCCAAACCCCAACAAACAATACCCCTAAACGGCGACCGAAAAGACCAAAAAGCCATCTACAACTTCCACGAAACAATCATCAATGCCCTACGTACAGCATTCAAAGAGGGCGTAAAAAGTATCATAATCGCTTCCGCCCCAAGAACAAGTTATGCACTGGACCTCCAAAAACACGTAACCGCCCATCATACATGGCTTCTGCAGCGGACAAATAAAGCCCAAATCTCGGTGATTGTAGGTTCCGCAAGTACACCAACCCAAGTCCAAATCTTAACGCAGAAGGGTACTTTCAAGCAATTAATCCAAGAGAACGCTACACAAGAAACCGAGAACCTCCTTGAAGTCCTAGAAGAACGCTTAAGCTCCGCAGATAATCTTGTACTTTTCTCGCTTCAAGAAGCAGAAACCCTAATTCTAAACACGCAGCCTCCAGGAAAACCTCAACCTGAGTATCTGATGTTAACGGATGTTTATTTGTCGAGTAGTCGCCAGAAATATCGGGTTAATCGGTTAATGCAGATCGCTATGAATAAACAGGTTAATACTCGCGTGATTAGTGCTGAATCCAACGCAGGAACACGGCTCACTCAACTCGGTGGGATAGTTTGTTTGGCTAAACGGGCTTAGATGAAGCCTTCCTTGTTTAGTTCTGCCATAGAGATTTTGCCTGTATGGAGTGCGGTGGCGATTAGTGCGCCTGA
Source organism: uncultured archaeon (assembly GCA_963800605.1). Classification (GTDB taxonomy): domain Archaea; phylum Thermoproteota; class Bathyarchaeia; order Bathyarchaeales; family Bathycorpusculaceae; genus Bathycorpusculum. The sequence continues at coordinate 54,924 of CAWDBI010000004.1, forward strand.
TACCCCGAGCTTTTTGAGTTCGATCAAATCGTCGATGCCGCGTACGCCGCCGCCAACGTAAATATCCATGTCTAACTCGTTTTTTATTTTCTTGAAGAAAGCCGAGTCCACTCCTTCGCCGCTGCCCACACGAGTCAAATCCAGAACGATTACCTGCGAAATACCCATCCCTTGAAATTCCTTTAGCAAGCACATCGGCTCGATGCAACCCTCAAACCCAGCTTTAACAATCACACTATTGCCCTTCATGTCTAAACTAACAACTACGCGGCTGCTGCCAAACCGTTCGATGGCTTGTGCAACGAATTTTTTGCTGTCCAAGGTTTCTGTTCCAATTATCAGTTTGGAAACGCCGCTTTCAAACAGCCGCTGGGCACGGTCTAAGTTAGTTATTCCAGCGTCTACCAGTAAAGATAGCCCAGTTTCGTCAGCAACCCGTTTGAGCACCAAAAAATCGGATCTACAATCGATTATTGCATCCAAATCAGCCATGTATAACTCGCTAAACCCCAAGGTTTTGAAGGCTTTGGCAACCTCTATTGGGTCGCTGGATTTGCAAAGGTTGCTCTCGAGTGGTTTGTATTCGCTACGTTTGCCTTTTACTGCATGGACGGCGACTTGGTTTAGGATATCGATGACTGGGATAACTTTCAATTTGAATACTCATCCTTCAATGGTGGGTGCACCTACAAAAACCTAACCATAACTGTGATTTTGGGGGGCTTTGGTTTTTGGCTGTATTAGATAGGGGGAGGGGGAGCCGAGAAGCAACAAAGCCTATTCTATGTTGCCTCTGAATCAGCTTGCGGTTATTTCATCAACCAGCCTGCAACCGCCTTTAAAGGCAGAAACCAAAAACACAGCCCCTGCAAAGCCCCTAAGATGATGAGGAAAGGGGCTTCTGCCCTTATCGTGAACGCCGCTGGGTTGTTGTTGAATTAAGAGGGGTAAACAGGAACAACCAACAAAAGAGTAAGGATAACCAACAAAATTATTGATCCAAAAGGAGAGGGGTAAACTGTGAAAACATCGCCATGTCTTCCAACAAATCCCTTCACAAAAGACCCTTGATAACCGCATTTAAGCAGAAAACACCTGCCAATCAACAGGAAAACTTTAAAGGCACCAACAAGCCGCATCATTATGATACCCAATTGAAGCTACTCATCAGCCCCAAAAACGAAGCCGAAGCCCAAGAAGCCATCGTAGGCGGCGCAGACATAATCGACGTCAAAAACCCACTTGAAGGTGCATTGGGCGCAAATTATCCATGGGTAATCAGGAACATAAAACATCTCACACCTAAACCCCTCGAAGTAAGCTGTGCACTTGGCGACGCGCCGAATCTTCCTGGTTCTATTTCGCTTGCAGCTTTGGGCGCTGCCTCATTAGGGGTTGATTACGTAAAAGTTGGTTTATACGGCGTAAAAAAGCCCCAGCAAGCAATATTTCTCCTAGAACAGGTGAATAAAGCAGCTAAAGACTGCAATCCACACATCAAAGTTGTAGCAGCAGGATATGCAGACGCCAAAAAAATTGGTACAATCGATCCCTCACTAATACCTGAAATTGCACATAAAGCCAACGTAGACGTTGCCATGCTTGATACTGCCACCAAAGACGGATCAAACCTCTTTGACAACCAAACAATACAACAACTCAAAACATTCATAGATTCAACACATAGTTTCGGTATGCAGGCGGCTTTAGCTGGTTCCCTGGGTAAAGAGGATTTAGCTGTTGTTTACGGTTTAGGCGCAGACATCGCAGGTTTACGAGGGGCAGCATGTACACAAAGCGACCGAAACAAGGGACACATAACCCGCGAATTAGTTGCACAATTAGTAGCTACTGTCAAACAAGCCACGAGGGCATAGCTGTGCACCCAAAAGGATTACCCCGAAAAGATGTTTTAGCAGAACTAAAAAAACGCCATACCCAAGACCACAGCTATGCGGACGGCAGAATCCTCTGTTCAATGTGCACAAAACCCCATCCTATCGCTAAAAAAGCGTATGAAATGTACTTTGAATCAAACCTCGGCGACCCAGGACTTTTCCCCGCAACTGTGCAACTTGAACGTGAGGTTGTGGCGCAACTTGGGTCTTTGCTTCACAAAGAAGACGCCGCTGGCTTTGTTGTCTCAGGCGGAACAGAAGCAAACCTCCTTGCATTACTAACCGCACAAAAGACGGCAAACATTGCATGCCCCGAGGTTGTGTTGCCCGAATCAGCACATTTCTCGTTTACAAAAACCTGCAATTTACTAAACATAAAACCCGTCTATGCTCCTTTGGATGAGGCGTTTAGGGTTAAAGCCTTAGCAGTTGAGAAACTCATAAACAAGAATACCGTTGCCATTGTAGGAACAGCGGGAACCGCTGAGTTAGGCGCAGTTGACCCAATCGATGAACTCTCAGAAATAGCGCTGCGTCACCAAGTGCATTTGCATGTAGATGCAGCTTTCGGCGGCTTAGTCATCCCATTCCTAACCAACAAAATCCCATTTGATTTTCAGCTGGATGGCGTTAAATCCCTTACCGTTGACCCGCACAAGATGGGTATGGCCGCGATTCCATCAGGCGGCATCCTGTTTAGAACCCCACAAATGCTTGATTGCCTCAAAACCGAAACACCTTACCTTACCGACAGGGTACAGTATACTTTTGTTGGCACAAGAACGGGTGCTTCTGCAGCGTCGGCATGGGCGGTTTTCAAAGAATTGGGCGTTGAAGGCTTCCGAAAGGTTGTTGCAGGCTGTATAAAAAACACAGATCTTCTTTCTGAGAGTATCAAAGCGGCAGGATTTGATCTTCTATGCAAACCAACGCTTAACATAATCGCTTTCCAAGGTAAAAACACAAAAAATCTAGCTGATAACCTCTGGCAGCGGGGCTGGTTTGTATCATATATTCCACGCTATGACTGCATAAGAATCGTTGTAATGCCCCATTTCAAGCATAAACATACATTGGCTTTCCTGAAAACATTGTAGGAAAACGAAAAACTTAAACTATGTATGATATGACTGAATTAACTCATCGGGTTAAGTGGGGGTAGACTTTGAGAATTATAGTTTATGAACATGTTTCAGGCGGCGGCTATGCAGGGCAACCTATTCCGTCGGGTGTTTTAGCGGAAGGTTATGCGATGCTGCGTGGAGTTGCCGCAGATTTCAAAGCTGCTGGACATGAAGTTACGGTTCTTTTGGATGGACGAATTTCTAAATTGAATCCACCAATAGAAGCTGATTGCACTGTACCAATATTGTACGCTAACGAACCCCAACGATTCATATCCAATATAGCATCCATAAACGATGCAATCTACATTATTGCTCCTGAAACAGGGCAAACCCTACAGAAACTCGTTGAACGCGCCCAAGCAACTGGCAAAACATCACTAAACAGTAAATTTGACTCTATTGCTAGGGCTGCAGACAAAGCCGTGCTGGATGAGCATCTGAGGAAAAATGGTTTTTCAACCCCAAAAACTATCACCTTTAACATAGACGAAGAACTAACAACCGTAAAAGCTGAACTTAAAACCGAGTTGGCGTATCCAATTCTCATCAAACCCACAGATGGCACAAGCTGCGAAGGAATTTACCTAATAAAAAGCGAAAATGAACTCGAAAAAGCCCTCGCTAAAACAAAAAATGAATCTCCACAAAAAGTCTATGTTGCACAGGAATTCGTAAAAGGGGAATCTACAAGCGTTAGTCTTATTTCAAACGGTAAAAAATCGGTAGCCATTAGCCTAAACAAACAACAAGTTACATTGGCTCAACCAGGAGCTGAATCACATTACGACAGCGGCTGCGTTCCACTTGAACATCCTCTTAAGCAGCAATTGTTTGCGTTAACGGAGAAGGTAGTTGAATCACTCGGTTTACGGGGCTACGTTGGTGTTGACGTTGTTTTAGGCGAAGACAAACCCTATGTAGTAGACGTGAATCCGCGGTTAACTACTTCTTATGTTGGTTTACGTGCGGTTGCTGGCTTTAATGTTGGTCAAGCAGTAATCGAGGCTGTAGTTGAAGACAAACTACGATCAGTAAATCCAATTGGTGATATTGCTTGCTTCTCAAAAATCCAAACCCCCACGCCAAACCTCGAAGCATTCCAGCAAGCATCAAAATTAAATAATGTTGTTTCGCCGCCTTTCCCATTAAACGATGCCACCACTTACACTTTAATCATGGGTCAGGGCAAAAACATGCAGGATGCATCGTTGCGTTTAGAAGAAGCTAAAAAGACCCTATGTAGCATTATGGGTTGAGGAAACCTGTTTGGTTGACGTGTTAGGCTTCGATATTGGAGGCGCAAACACCAAGGCGGCATTTCTGCATGTAGAGGGCAATAGAGCGGTGGGTTTGAAGGTTGCTTCTGAGTATTTTCCTGTTTGGAAAGAACCTCAAAAACTTGGCTCTGTGCTCTTAGCGCTTAAAACTCGGTTGGGTGCTGCTTCGGTTGATGTTTTGGGCGTAACTATGACTGCTGAGTTATCTGATGCCTATCAGACTAAACGTGAAGGCGTTAACCAAATATTATCTTGCGTTCAAACTGCTTTTCCTAAAGTATCAACTTTGGTTTTAAACTCAGACGGAGAAATGGTTTCGCCTCGAGTTGCCAATGAGAATCCGATCACTGTCGCCTCGGCTAATTGGGCTGCTACAGGATGGATAGTAGCCAAACATATCAAAGAAGCCGTAATAGTTGATGTTGGCAGTACCAGCACAAGCATAATTCCAATCCATAATGGACATGTTACTGCGAAGGGAAAAACTGACCTTGACAAGCTAATCTGCGGCGAACTCGTCTATACGGGCAGCTTGCGGACCAATATAGCGGCAATTGTTCATTCAATTTCCATAAGAAACGCTGTTGCAGCTGTATCTTCCGAGCTTTTCGCTACTTCAGGTGATGTTCACTTAGTTCATAGGTCACGTCACCGTAGAAGATTTTACGTCTGAAACGGCTGATGGACGAGGAAAAACCGTGCAGGAAGCCATGGCTCGTCTGGCTAGAGTAGTATGCGCAGATACAGATATGTTGACTAAACAAGAAATCCTCGATTTATCAAATCATATTTACCAACAGCAAATCAAACAAATCACCGAAGCTCTAACCAAAGTATACACAGACACAAAAACCAAAGCGCATACTAAAGTATCGGTTGTCGTCACTGGGCTTGGCAAAGACTTTCTAGCCCGAAAAGCCGCCGAATCACTGGGCGTTGACAACCTAATCGATTTGGATGAATTGCTACCTAAACAAGCAGTTTTGGCGACGCCGGCAGTCGGTGTAGCATTCATGGCTGCAAACAAACATTGTGGAGAAACAATATGGAAATAACTGTGGTAAAGGTCGGCGGTAGCCTAGTAAGTAAACCAGAAAAACTATGTATTTTGATGAAAACATTGTCTGGTCTCTCAAAGAAATATCCTATGGTAATTGTTCCAGGTGGTGGTGAATTCGCCGATACCGTAAGAATTGCGGACAAGCGCTTTAACCTGTCCTGTGAAGCGTCGCATCGAATGGCAATTTTGGGAATGGACCAATTTGGTATGCTTATTGTAGATTTAATACCTGATTCCGTAGCTGCTAGGACGTTCAAGGATGCAAAAAACGCCTTGAACGAGCTCAAAATTTCTATTTTTTTGCCCTCAACTCTGATGTTTCTTGAGGATCCGCTGGAAAATTCGTGGGATGTAACTTCTGACTCCATCGCCCTTTACATAGCTCATAGACTAAATGCAAACAAAGTATTGTTGAGTACAGATGTTGACGGCATATTCACAGCTGACCCAAAGACAGCAAAAAATGCTGAGTTAATCAAGAAAATCCGTCCAAGCGCGCTTTTAGCGATGAAGCAAAGAACAAGCGTCGATAAAGCATTACCTAAATTGCTTGGGCAGTGGCCAATAGACTGCTATGTGGTTAACGGTTTGTTTCCCGAACGCCTAGACGCCATTTTAGATAAAAAAAATACCCTGTGCACCATCATTAGCGACAAGCTACTTTAGCAGTTTGAAACTCAGAAAGTGGCACAATTTGCATTCGCTTACTCGTTAAACCAGCAAGTTTCTGCAGTTCCAACCATTTATCCAAAAAAACTTCCCCTTTATCAGTAATCGATAACTTCTTTTGTCCACACTCCACTTCAACTTGCAACAACCATTGCCGCATAAGTAAATGTATGATGCAACTTTGAAGTACCGCATATGATATACAGGTCTGACGGCGAATGTATGTTTGAGTTTGAGGGCTTCTGCAAATACCTAATATTTCCGCTATTATCTGCATACGATCGCGTTTTCTATTAAATGACAATAATACTTCCTTCCCCAAGGACTTGGCTATTAACCAAGCAATTAAACGTTTGTTGGTAGCAGAAACACAGCAACAACTAATTCAGAAAGGGCAGTCATAGGAAAATAAGAGAAAAAAGAAAAATATGGAAGCTTCTCGCTTAGATTTTTTTCTTGTCTAAAACTTCGCGGAAAGTCTTACCGCAACAGTCATAGAGTGCGATGGTTAATTGGGTCCTTTTACCTTTTTTGTCTGGTTTTCCAGCCATCTTCCATGTTTTCTTTGCTGTTTTTACTTCTTTTCCACAAGTGGGGCATTTTGCCATGGACATTTCCTCTGGTCATCGTTTATCATATGTATCTGTTTAAAACACTTTCGATAGCTTGCTTCTAAATGGGCTAAATTGAGGCTTTTTTATGGTGAAATCATGAATAAATCAGGTATTTTTTTGTTAGCAAGCAAACGTTTATGGCACCATTGCGGGGCACATGAAGAAATATTAGTCCATGTGAGGTTTGTGTTTTGAATGTTTATGTCGATTGTGGGTTTAGATTTGGCAGGAGTCGAAACCAGACCAACTGGATTTTGCATACTTAGCGAAATGAAAGCGGAAACATATCATCTATTTACTGACGCTGAAATCATAGAAAATACGGTTAAAGCCAACCCCCGAATAATCACCATCGATGCCCCATTAAGCTTGCCGCCCGGTAGAAAATCTATCGAAGAACGAACCGGCAACCACCTAAGAGATAGCGATCGTGTCCTTCTTAAAATGGGCATTAAACTTTTTCCAATAACGCTTGGACCAATGCGCAAATTAACTGTACGCGGTATCAGGTTAAGAGAAACCTTAGAACACAGGGGCTTCAAGGTGCTGGAAGCTTATCCGGGTGGCGCACAGGATGTCTTGGGGATTCCAAGAAAACGGCAGGGTCTCGAAAAAATGCGTGTTGGCTTAACTGCTTTGGGCATTTTAGGCTTCAACACCGATATGAGCGACCATGAATTGGATGCTGCAACAATCGCTTACGTAGGAAAACTGTTCTTGGAAGGAAAAGCAGTCATTTACGGCGACCCAGATCAGGGGATTGTTATGCCAATAGGAAAAAGAATGTGTATTGGCAAAAGCCAAATGGTTTAATTTATTTTACCTACTTCAAAACATAGGGTTTTATTGAGTTCCATAACTAACCTCGCTTAATTTAGCCAGGGCTGCTTTAAGTAATAAAATGTATGGTAAAAGGATAAGTTGATGGTGCCGAGGGCAGGGTTTGAACATGCGACGACTCGGTCTTCAGCCGAGCGCTCTCCCAGGCTGAGCTACCTCGGCACATATCCTGGGGTGCCCATCAATTATTTGAGAGGCTATTAAGTTTGTGACACGGCTACTTATTTACGTTTTCATATGAATGCAGGTTTGTTTTTGGCGTCCATGAGAAATTAGCCCTGAATAGCTAACTAAATGGATTCCTCCGAGATTACAAGAATCTGCAAAAAAACAGGAGATTACATGTCAAATGCCCAGGCTGTGCGGTTGATTACTAAGTAGCTTGCTACTAGCGAAAAAGAAACACAAGAAAAACAATTATACCATCATGCTCGTGCTCTTCAAAGTTGCCATAATTGAACATTTGCATAAACCTTTACCCTATACTTTATGTGGCAGATAGGGAAAGTCTTTATGAAAGTGTAGTATGTATTTTGAATCTAAGCAGTTGGGCCGTTAGTCTAGCTGGCTAGGACGTCGCCCTCACGCGGCGAAGATCACCGGTTCAAATCCGGTACGGCCCACCATCAACCTTTAATGCTTATTACTTTCTTTGAGAAAATATATTATGAGCGTTTTTTATGCATTACAAAAAGATTTTTGCCATAGCTGGCGTATTTTTGGCCGTTGCAATCATCGTGCCTACCGTTATTTTTTCGTTGCAGGCGCAAAGTGACCTCATAATTATTCAGAATCCTAAGGGCATGCAAACTGGCGGTAACGTTACCCTTCCCACTCCACAGCAAGTACAGGATAGTCACACCAACAACCTCATTATCGTTCTGGTTATTGAAGCTGTATTTTTGCCGCTATTCATTGTAGCCATGTATTTTGGGATAAAACATATTCACCCAACACACTAAGAAAAGCCCCATTCAATTGCGATTTTTAGTTTAGCTTCAAAATAGCGCCCTGCCTTAGAAGCTCCTTCTGCACCTCGGCAGCCTTAACTGTTCTTGGAGATTGCCTATTAATTGCAGCGAACGCAGCACAAACCCCCGCCGCTTGGCCAGTAGCCACACAAATCGGCATCGTGCGATAAGACGCATTAGCTACATGCGTTCCCGAAATGCAGCGGCCAGCAACCACCAACCCATCAACCTTAAGGGGAATTAGGCACCGCAACGGAATGCTATAAGCCGCTCCGGGCTTAATTTTTTTAAGAATCGTCCCTTTTCCAGTGGGGCTATGAAGATCAATAGGATAACTTCCCAATGCAATCGCATCCTCAAACTGGCGAGCTTCCAGTACATCCTTAGCAGTTAACACATACTCACCCATAATGCGTCTTGACTCACGAACGCACGTACTAATGCCGCTTTGTTGCACATACGCCGCCTCAAAACCCGGCACATACTTACGGAAAAAACGGGTTAATTCAGCAACTTGTCTTCTGCCCTCCAATTCAGCACGCGTCAAATCCCAAACATCAGTTCCCAAAGTATTCAATACGCGTGTACTGTTTACAAGCACATGACCTTGGTGAATATTTCCAAACAGCAGAATGTTTTCTCGAGGCACATTCAATTCGCCTTTTGCATTAGCTTCCTGCATCAATGCTGATAAGCCATTTACGCCATGCCATTGATCAGGATGCGCCAGCACATACTCTCGGAACCGTTGCAGAACGAACCCCTCAATTAAAAACATCAGGGTCATCGGTTGAACCATGCGATCCCTACTTCGACCAACTTCAAAGGTGGCACCAGCAAAATCTGCAACATCGCCATCACCTGTAGCGTCAATAATCACCTTTGCTTTGGCAACGATGGGTCCAGACTTAGTTTCAAAAACAACCCCTTCTATTTCGTTTCCATTGCTTATGACGCCACTTGCAAAACTATGAAACAGCAACTCTACACCGGCTGCGTTCAGCATCTCCAAGGTTATGAGCTTGAAGATTTCTGGGTCAAAAGGAACCATATACCCCGTTTTGAGAGAAGGTACAAATGCGCCGCCTGCCAAGACCAACCGCTCAACAAGCTCTGCCCAGACACCGCCAATAATGGGTTTTCCTACTCCGTGATCAGTTGGAAAAAGCGTAACATCACTTGTCCGCTCTAATTTAGCTTCCGAGGATGTATAATATGAGGCCATCGTCAAAACAAGTCCAGCAGTAGCGCTTCCACCCAAAAAACCATACCGTTCAACCAGCAGCACCCTTGCTCCTGCTTTAGCTGCACCTAAAGCTGCGCCTATTCCCGCTGGGCCGCCACCAACAACTAGCACGTCCGCTTCAGGAAGCACCTTTGCATTGCGTGATGGGAGAGTAATTTCGTTTATGGGTCGTTTGGCTACTGGCAAATTGTTCGCCTTTAGCTTGATTCTGCAAGGTTTTCGGGTAATTCGAGGGTTTCTGAGCGTTTTCCTGTGAGTAAATCGACTGCTAAGCGGTTATTTTCTGCTGCAATCTGCTTTAAACTTGGAAGGAGCTGTTCGATCTTCAATTTAGTTGCGTTGCGATTATCCCATGCCTTATCGATGTATGCGTTCACTAATCCGGAATCCACGCGGTTTAGAGGTGGCATGGGAACCTGTAGGTTATCCAGCAACCCACTCACTTTGGTTGCATAGGGTAATGCCACAAATGGCACACCTTGAAGAGCCGAGAAAATTAGAAAATGCAGCCGCATGCCGATTGTGAACACAAAATTTTTCATAAACGTCAGAAGTTGCCCCGAAGAATAGTCTCCCTTCATTACTGCGGCATGCTGTGGCTGAAGCATTTTTGCAATAACGGCATGTGAATGTTGTGTATCAAAGACTTGTCGTTCCATAGGAACAAAAATAACGTCTGCATCCAAACGGCTTATGACAAAATCTGCCGCGTTTGCTAAGAGGGCATGGTAAAAGTTTGGGTCAATGTCTGGTGCAGCCGGTCCAGGTTCACGCACCGAAATACCCACCAGTGTACGACCTTCATGTACCTGCTCAAACTTCAATGCATCTTTTGGAAGCGGTTCAGGGGTTAAGAGAAACGCTGGGTCCGCAGTAATCATTATTTGATTATCAACCCCGATGTCTTCGAATATTTTTTTTGCTTCCCGTTCCCGCACAGTTATTATGTCTACTTTGTTTAGGACTTCTTTAACTCTTTTACGTGAGTTTTCATTGTTTAATGGTCCAGCGCCAACTGCGTAAACCATTGTTGGGACTTTGTCTTGGTAAGCAATTTCAAGTTCACGCAGAAAAATATCGACTTCTTTGTCAAAGAAGATTCCTCCTCCGCCTAGAATGAATAGGTCAAGCTCTTGGATTTGAGGTGTAATCTCTACTTTAGTCAGGTTTCGTACTTCAACCACCTGTTCCACATGGTGTCTTGCGGTTGTGTCTTGGGCGTTGCGGCTAAAAACCGTCACTTCAACATCCACCGAGTTGCGGAGTTGGGCGATTATACTTTGCAGTATTGCTTCGTCGCCGAGGTTTAATCCTCCATATGAACCGGATATGCCTACTTTGTAGGTTGTCAAAAGCAGTCTACCAAATGATAAGGTGAATTCTTGGTGTATGGCATTTTGCTGTTGTGTTTGCACAGTCACATATTTTTTATTATCAGTTATCAGTCACATGCTTTATGCGTGGTAACTTGTTTTTAGGAGGTGTAAATTGATGCCTGATACATCCGTTAACATAACTGAAAAGCTACAGAAGATTGGCGAAACCGCTCAAGAATACAAAGATGCGATTGTTAGCCAATTCAAGGATATGGAAGTTGAGGTTAAGGATTGGAATTTCGCTGTTGGAAAGATGGATAAGGAATACACGGTTGACGTTAACCTTAAACTTGGTATCCGTTCAAAGAAGAGTTAAGCCAAAGTAGCTTTAACCCTTTTTCTTTTAGGGGATTGTTTGGTTCCAATAGTAAATTTTGCTGTAGTTACCTTGGATTGGGTATGCTGGATCATCATAGACTATGTCTAGTTTGAGTCCATACTTGTTCGAGTAGTTTTTGGGTGTTGTTCCAGATTAGGGGTGATTTAGTGTCTGGGTTCCAGAAACCCCATATTTTATCATCTGGGCGTCGCATCCCCCAACCGTAATCTTTAGGCAAAACCAACGCTGCCTCAGCATGGGCAGAGTTCGGCGCTGTTTTTGTTGCAACTTCCCTCCAAAACAGCTCTAACGCTTGAAAATGTTCATCGGTCAGTGTTCCATAGGGATTGCTGCTGTCATTGTATGGGTAATTGAAGATGGTGATGTATTTTGCTCCTGCATTGTAGGAGGTTACCATTTGCTCATAGATTGATTCACCACTGTCCAAGTAAGGTGGCTGCAGATTTTTCCAAGTAATTATTGTTCCCCACGTTTTATTTTGCAGGGTGGCTGCTCCTCGGAGTTGACTGATTTGTTGGTTGATGAGGCTTGTGTTCCATCCGATTTGGGCAAAAACCGTGCTGTAGCCACCCAAGTAATCGTACCAGTAGAGCAGGTAATCGGATGTGTATGTTGTGATGTTGTTGTTTTTGAGGTCGTTGTGTCCTCTGTTCTGAATCAAGAGTCTATGGTACCATTGGGATTCTACTGTGTAATTTTCAGGTAGTTGCCCTGTCTGCTTAGCGGTTTCAACTCGCTGGAAAAGTGGCTGCATAACTGGTAAGTAGGGGTCAGAAAAAGCTGAGCTATTTCTGGCGAAGACTGAGGGCCAATTCCAATCAAAGGGTATTCCCATAGGTTCATCGTCGTAGTAGACGCCGAGGAATTTGTCTCCATAGTTGTTTTTGGAGTTGTTGATGAATTGGAGTTGCCATTGCCAATTTTCTCTTGTTCTAATGCCCAAGTTTACTATGATGTTTAGGTTGGCGTTTGTGGCGTAATCACATATTTCCTTGACAGCCGATTCGTTTGTGCTGATACTGTTTCTGCCTGCGTTAAGGATGAAGAGATTGGTGTAGGTTTTGGTTCTGTCAATGAGGAGTTTGGCTTGTTCAGTTGTGTTTCCGCCGAAAGCCACTCCCACGTAAACTGATGCTGAAGCGTTGGCTGTTTCATTGCTGCTTTCGGTATAAGAAAGAAGCGCTGCTGCTGTTGCCAATATGAGAATTATGATTAAAATCAGCGAGAGGACATGCACTCGATTCATCTAACTTGATTCTCCATTGAGCCAAGCATACGCTTATGCAGCTTATCTTTCATATTTAGAGGGGTTGATTGAATATAAGTCATGTCCACCAAAACAGATAAAAACTTGGCGTGCTATCCATCACAGCGAATATTAACTGAGGAACAAGTAAAATGCCATCTGAGATTACTGATGTTGAGAAATTCGTGGCCATGAGCGCCAAAGCAAAACAATGCCAGGTTAAACGTCTAAAAGACGGCGTAAAATTGAAGCTACGCACACCAGGTCAACTCTATACACTTAAAATTGAAGCGTTGAGAGCTGACGAAATCATAAAGAAGCTCCAATGCGAAATTAAAGAAGAAGAAAAAGAGTAAACCTTTTCTCTTTAGCTTTTTGTATTCAACAACTTTTTTGTGGCAGCGGAGCATTTTGTGCTCCATTCACTTTTTCCTTTTGGCTCAAACTAAGGCTAATAGCTAAAGTTATACGCCGCAACCACGCGACCCTCTGCAGCGTTCGCCCGCCCTTGTTTAAAGGACAAAGATTCGAGCGTTGTTGCTCTGCACTACCTACCCCCTCTATATAAAGAGGTTAAAAAGCCCATCGATTTGTGGTCCGTATACAAAAGCATCCCCCAAGCACAGTTTTCTCCGCCAACCAAGCCCAAAAAATGCCCAAATCTTCGAAAAATAGCGAACCTTATATAATCATGCATAAGCCAGTATCCTTGAAACAGCCTCTCGACAAATCCAGACACAAAACGATCATAGGGGGTCTACAAGAGCAGGGCAAAACGCAGACATTCAAAACAAAAAGCCTCTACCACCCAAAGAAAAGCCTCTCAAAATTGGGTATACCTGAAGGTAAACTCCAAAAAACGCTGTTATCAGATGCTTTAGGTGCATTTGGTTTTCTCCTGTGGCTACTCGGGGGTTTTGATCTGTCGTGTTGTCTGGTTTAGGGTTGATTTTGGCTTGTGTTGGATGTTTTTGATTTTTTGGGATTGGGTAAGTTTTTTGTAGCTCGGCTGACTGAAGGACTTTTTTGGCTGAGTTTGCTAGACCAGAGCTTAAGTTGCTGTTTGTGTCGGCGAAAAATTTTCGAATGGTCACTTTTTACATTCTTTAGTTAAATTGACCCATATTCTATTTGCTAAAATAACTCTTTTGACAACAACTCACCATAGTGCCTCTTATCTGTTATGCCCTCTGCCAGCGAAAAACAAAGAACTTGGCGAAAAATCAGCGGTTACTCTTTTTTGGGTCTACCGCTTTTCCCCTTGTACTCACGAGAAATTATTCCTCAAAGATTAGGTCCGACTGATTAACCTCCTCAAAACTCAATCAGCCTCTGCGCTACCTACCTCACGCTCAGTTCCTGTTTTTTACGAGTTACCGGTGTAGGAAAAAGGTTTATTCAATAGTTTAGGCTCTATCACTATTGATTTTGAGTATATTTTAAATTAGTGAGTTCTTTTTATGAAAGGTGAAGCGTTTGAATAAAACCTACAACTTAACCGAGTATGATGCACTTCTAATTACGGATATCCAGATTGATTTTCTTCCAGGCGGCGCCTTACCTGTTGCAGGCGGCGACGAAATAATTCCCGTTATAAACGAATACATTAACCATTTTGAATCTGCCGAAGCACATGTTATAGCTTCACGTGACTGGCACCCCGCTGACCATATATCGTTTGTAGCACAAGGTGGCGTGTGGCCGCCTCATTGTGTTCAGGGAACAGAAGGCGCCAAATTTAGCTCAGACCTGAAATTGCCTAATCACACATTAGTTATCTCAAAAGCGACAGATCCCAAGCATGAAGCTTACTCAGCTTTTGACAGTACAAACCTTGACAATGAACTAAGGCAACTCGGTATCAAACGTCTTTTCGTTGCAGGATTAGCTACAGATTACTGTGTTGTTAACACTGTCCTTGATGCTATCAAGCTTGGCTTTGAGGCAGTTGTTCTTATGGATGCAACCTTGGGCATTAACGTTAAGCAGGGGGATGTTGATCGTGCCGTGGAATCGATGCTTAAGAATGGCGCAGAGCAAGCGACTGATGCTGACTTCTCTGAGGTCGCGGATAAATTGCCCATTGAAGAGTCTGCGCTTGATTCATTTGCTGAGAAACCCTCGATGATTGATGATGCAAAAAAGAAGGCGAAAATGCGTTCTAAAGGTGTCAATAAACGGATAAAGACTGAACACCGCGGCTGAGCAGCTCGAACCGATGCGAAGCATATATAATCATGGGGGCTAAAGCTAAAAAACCGCTGCTTTTTAACTCTGAGCAGCCTTTTTATTGCATAAAGCGTTCGAGATAGGGCTTTTTTCTGCCTCAATGGCTAAAAAATTAGGTAATTGAGCGCTGAAACGGAGCTTTTAGCGTGCTTTTGGATGCTGATTTATCATCCTGTACATTACACTCAGCCATTTGACAGAGTTATTCTGTGCGAAAAACAATCGAATGGACACTTTTTACAATAAAACGTTAAAATTACTGTTGATGGCTAAATGGATTAGCATGTAATTGTTCAATTTCTCCATAGTCGAAGTATTTTTTGGGGCTACGAGAAGCGAATTCGAAGAAATTGGCCAAAAAAAAACGAAACCAATCGCCAGAACAATTATTCGCCCATGACTTGGACGATAACCGTTCTTTCCCTTGGATAAACGTCGGTTTCTACATAGAGCAGCGATTGCCAGGTTCCAAACGACACTTTCCCATCAATAACGGGTAAGGTCTTGTCCGGGGGCAGAAGCATGGATCGCAAGTGGGCATGGGCGTTTGATGGATGCTGATAATTTCCGTGTTTGGGCGCGAGTTCTTCTAGGAAGGCTTTGATGTCTTCTAGTAGGGCAGGGTCGTTTTCGGTTAGTATCAGGATGCCGGTTGCGTGGGGTGCAAAGATGTGGGCGATGCCGTTTTTGATTGCTGAGGTGCCGACGGCCTCTTGGATTTTAGCTGATAAATCTATGAATTCGATTTCGCATTGGGTTGCAAACTTTAACGTTTTGTTAACGATTCTAAAGCCGGCCATACTTACCCTCAAGTGTTTATCGGGTTCTTTTGCACAAAAACCTTTCTGAACTCTGAAAAGACTGTGTTTGGGTGATGCTTTTGTATACGGAATTTTATGCTAAACCCTGAGGTGCATCATTTAGGCAGGCGTTTGTTGCTGTCTTAAGCCACTCACACACGCTTTAAAGCTGTAAGAACGCAGTGAATCATGAAGCGATATTCTCTTTTGGAGGTGACTTTTAAGGTGAAACAACAAACAAAAAAACATACAGAGTACCCGGAAGTTTATGATGAAAATTTGACTAATGCCTTACTGGATTATGAGGATGCCGCCGAGAGAACCGCTGAGGGTAAGTATCGGTGTAGGGATTGTGGGGTGCTTTTTGACACCTTAGAGGCGCATGATTTTCATCTTCGCAGTGTTCATGGGCGGGCGGAAGTTATGCCTCTTGTGGGTATGCAGATGTAGCTGAACTGTTTTAGCCAATTTTGGCGCCAAGAAAGATTTTTAGCGAAAAGCAAATTGGTTAACTGCCTCGACCGTTTGCAAAATATTCCTCAAGGGGTTAAATCAGTGATATTTCTTCACTTACTCTTCTCCAAAACCGCCAGTTTTCGGCACTCTTGCTCAACCAAAAATATCGCTGGCGTGAGCACTGTGGCTAAAGTATTACTGCAAAAACAACCATCACCGAACACAACCAAGCGATAAAAACCTAAAAGAAAATTCTGCTTGCGCCTGTAAGCGATCCTCGTTTACACAAAGAACAAACCCGTCAGGGCACGTAACGTAAACAGGTAGCCAAAAATTTTCAGCCTGATAAAGGCTGTTTCCACTCGCCAAACTTTACCACTTACTATTCTGGGTCCTGAGACTGACCTGTGAAGCGGTCAATTGGCTGCTCGCTGTGCCCTCTTCCTGTGCCGCGTCATTTTTGGCAGTAAGTTACTGCATCAGCAAATATGCTTAATTTAATCAGTCAGAAGATTTGGACCTGTTAACCAGATACAGCAGAGCACCCTTAGAGTTGATTGCATTCAGCCGTCGAGGATTGTTTAGCTGCAGAAAGTCAGCCAAGCAGAACCTAACTATTATGCCTTTTATTCGAAAAAGCAGCTGTATGATTTTAGGCATCTTTGATGATTTCTTGATTGCTATGTCATGTTTAAATCTGCCCCTCTTTAGCAAGAACGGATATTTATTTGGCTGAAGCAGCAAGAAAATTTTAGAGAGGCACATAGCTTTTTTTGATTTTCAACTAATCGGTGCTTGACTCTTAGGGACGCCTGAGGCGGTTATTATATTGCTGTATGCAATCGATTTAGGCCTCTTCTTCTGTAAGATATCTGCAATATTGTTTGGGCGGTTAAAGTCCACGAATCAAACCCAATCAAGAGCCTACCTGAAACACCCTTTCCACTGATTCTTAACCAAGGATTGTTTTTTTACTACCTGCTCAAGCCTTTAAAGAGTAACAACCAAAATTTCTAGGGATAACTTTAACCCCTCTATAGGTTCTGCATCCAGTTTCTAATAGGGCTAAAAATTCTGATACTGCCTAAAGCAACAGCCGTGTTCTCTGGTGTGTCACCACTCTTCTAAACTAAGCATTAATCGCTTTTCGGTGTCACCAGCATTTTTCCAATAAACAACTTACTGAGAAAGGCAGTATTTTCGATTTCAGTTTTCCTCTTTGCCAGTCAAACCCTTTCTTGCTTGAGAAGCCTGCAAATACAAACTGTTCAAAGTTATGCTGAGTCGTCTGCCCTAGAACGGCAAGCTACGATTACTTTTTTGATGGCCTGTTAGCTGTCAGCAAAAGGTTGAGTGAAAAGTCAGCGCTGAAAGAGGAAAAATCAAGTTTTGGTCTGAGTTCTAAAATTTTGAGCTCTCTTCAGGGATGCAAATCTACGGTTAATCGTATGACCTATTTTCTTAAAACAGCTTAAATTTAGCCTTATTTAGGCTGAATGCTCAAGTAGAATTGCTGTTTTGCTCCGAATCGCCTTGGATTAAAAATCGGCAGATATTTTTTCATGGAAACCAAAATCTATCGCCTCAAAAACAGCCGCTTATGTCAAATAAACCTCGATTAGGCATACTTTGCCTCTAGTGCACTTAGACTGGCATGGGGAATATCGGGGCCTCATATAAGTACCTCCGAAAATCTCCATGCGAAGCAAAAGCCAACTTTTTCGGCTAGCCTTCGGGTGCTTTGAGCAGTTTTTGGCTGTTTGAGCGCAAGTTAGCAAACTTTGGCGATTTGCCCGAAAAAAATTTTTTGTGAGAATATGCACTGCTCGATTCTAAGATTTCAAATGTTTGGCGAGTTGCTGCTGGAGCACTGGTTTTGCAGTTGATCTGTGGGTGCGCTGGGACTTGGTTTTTGCAGATTTGGGTTGTAGCTAAAAAGTGTGTTGGGTGATGCTTCTGTATACCGCTGCCTGATTTGTGGAGTCAGTACTAGTTTGGCTGGATGTTTTTTGGTCTCTTAGAGACATCTTTTGTTCCGGGCAATATAGGGCTCTATGGCACTTTACCTGTGTTTAGTAAGAGCTTTAGTGCCATTATTTTTGAAACCTGAATGTTGCGCAATACCTGTTCAGTTGTTATTGTGATTAAGGTAATATCGATAATATGCATGGTCACCAGTGTCTCCCAGCTTCACCAGCCAAAAAGTTAGCGGATACAAAAGCATCCCCAAAACACAGTTTTGCGCTCTACAGTGCAACAATTTTTTAATTAAACCAACCCCACAAATAGTAGCAAAGCGAGGATAAAGAGTTGAGCACTGAAGAGGACCGCATCCGGCTAAGGCGTTGGCGCAAAAGAGGCTTCTACAGTGAAACCGCCCTAGTCAAACTGCTCCAAAAAAAAGGCTACAATGCAGTACGCGTCCCAGTTAGCAACCCAAGCCTCAACCCGCTGCCCGACATAATGGCACGCAAAGGACCGCACCTCTATGCTTTTGAAGTCAAAAACGCCACCTACTACGCCTACTTTCCCAAAGTGCAAATCGATAAACTCTTCCGATTTCTAGACCAATTCATTCCCTCAGGGAACGAGAGCAAACACGCTGTTGTAGTGGCACACTTGGGCAAACGTTGGCTGTTTAAAGAGATCAGCTGGACGGATTGGCAAAAAGACAAGCTACCCGATAAAGTTAGGATTCTAAAGCGGGACCGGGGGAACCTAAACATCGACACCTGTTACCCCGAGTAGCACTGTAAATGAGTGTACCTCAAGCTTCTTATTCGCTTAAAAGTAACCTCTCGTTAAACTAAAACAGTGGATAAGCGATGCCGGATAATGACTCATCAATGGTTACTACAAGAAACTTGGAGAAAACCTACCAGATTAACAACCACAAAATCACAGTCCTGCAAGACATTAGCATCGCGGTTCCTAAAGCGAAATTTGTGGTCGTATGTGGCCCCTCTGGCTCAGGCAAAACTACACTGCTAAACATTATCAGCGGTATCGATCGGCCTACAAAAGGCGAAATAAATGTTGCCGGCGAAAGCCTGACGGGTAGGGATGAGGATTTTCTCTCAGACTTCCGCTGCAGCCACATCGGCTTTGTCTTCCAAGCATACAATTTAGTTTCAACTTTGACGGTAGCCGAGAACGTTGCTTTTCCCATGGAATGGGCACAAAAGCCTCCGCAGGAAATCGAAACCCGCGTTGCCGAATTGATTGCGATGGTGGGTTTGGAACATCGCCAAAAACATTTTCCTTCCCAACTTAGCGGAGGAGAACAACAACGCGTCGCGTTTTCAAGGGCCTTAGCTAATGATCCCGAGTTGATTTTGGCTGACGAACCCACAGGAAACCTGGACACAAAAAACGCCCAAAAAATCCTTGATGTACTCCAGCTGCTAAAGAGTAAAGGCAAAACAGTCATAGTCTCAACCCATGACCTGCAAATCCGAGAATTAGCCGACCACGTTATCACCCTAAAAGAAGGTAAGTTGGCGACTGAAAATGAGTAGCGGCGCAGGCTTCCCAATCAACGACTTAACCCGCAGACGGCTTCAAACAGGCTTAGTCATCACAACCCTCACACTAAGCGTAGCATCCACACTGTTTTTACTGCTGTTTAGCGGCCGCTTAGGAGTCGGATTAGCCGCCTCCACCGGCACATTCACGTTGGGTTTAAGCGCGATTTTTGGGCAATTCCTAACTTTCATAGGTGCACTCATTTTCCTAGTCGGCGCTGTCCTGACATCCTTTATAGTTTTTTTGATGATGGCACAGCGAACTCGCGACTTCGGTTTAATCAAAGCTGCCGGATGCCCCAACAGCTTTAGTCGGCGGATACTTCATGACTGAACTATTGACAGTCACTTTTATCGGATGCATCTTAGGTGTAGTTTTCGGGATTTTTAGCGGATCTCACTGCAGTCTAACCTCGTTTTCGGTGTGTATTCATTACCTAATTGGTGGTTTGCACCCGTAGTTTTTATCGTATTTTTCGTGTTAGCGCTGGTTTTTGGTTTACGACCTATCATTAAAGCATCAAAAATGTCAGCGATTGAAGCCCTTTCCCCTATTAATTACTACGGTTTAACCATGGGCGGCAAACATAGGGCGCTCTCACATTCGGCGTTGACATGGCGTATCGCATCGAGGAGCCTTTTTAGGCGGCAATCGGCAACTCATGCGCATCGTTGTTTTGCTTTCGATTGTGTTTGTTTTGTTGACTGTTTCGGTTGCTGGAGGCATCATCGCTAAAGATACAACAACTTCATGGGTAAATAGCACTCTCAGCAGCAACTCAGTTGTTGTAGCTCACAGTAGCATGGGTGTTCAGTATCGAGTTGTTGCTGCAAAAGTTTGCCGGCGCAAAAGATACGGGCAACTTCAATTATTCAGATTCTAAACTCGCAATTACAGATACCGTTTACGTTGGATTAACTGCCTTGTCTAGTGTGAGTTCAGTAAACCCTCGGCTGGTGCTGTATAAGACTGTGGGAGAAGTCAGCAACTTTACCATAATCGACGGAGCCGAAACCTATGTTGGCGACAGCAGAAAATGCGAGGCAATCATAATTGGTTTAGAGCCAAAAACAACCAATAATATTCCCAGCAAAGGCAGAAACCTAAGCGGAAACGGCGCTTACGAAGCAGTAATCGGCGATTCTATCTCTCAAAAAATGTATTCCCCAGACCCAACGCAATACATTCGCCTATCAGATCCATTGGTTGAAAGCATACAAATCGAAAACAAAAATTTCCGTATTGTGGGCATCAACGTTGACCCCATAAACAACGGCTTAGTCACCTATGTACCCATAGATAAATTGATGAATGCAACGGGCATTACGAGTCCGAATTTGCTAGTTGTTAGCCTTGCTGATTCAGCTGATCGCAACTCAGCCATCACTGAAATACGAGCCATGGTGAAAACTGCCGATTCAGACTTAGAAGTTTTTGACCTCAGCCAAACTGTTGAGCAAAACGAGGCGTTTTTGGGTGCAACCTGGCAAGGAATCATGTTTCTACCCCTCTTCACAGTAGCCTCTGCTGCCCTTTGTATGGTCGGTTACATGATGCTATCGATAGATGAGCAACGACCAGAATTCGCCATGTTAAGGGCAGTGGGTGCAAGACCCAGATTAATCATAAATATTTCCGCGATCCAAGGCGCAATCGTGCTTTTTTCAAGCTTTGGAACGGGAATATCCCTTGGGACAATCATTACTGTGATGATTTTGATGGCTAACCCTGTAGTGACAGCCATGACGGTAGTTGTGATTTCCGGTTGGTTAATTTCAGCGCTTATCGTGATGTTTGGGTTGAGTCTATATCCAGCATTTAGGTTTAGCTAAAACGGCGATATTAAGAATCGCTACTTAGGGTGCTGAACTTCTTGGGGAAGCATTTCATGGTCTCATTGTATAAGGGTAGCTGGCCTATGAAATCTTGAAGCGAAAGCACAGGCACCACTGGAACATCATAGTAAAATTTGTAGGCTCCGGGAACAAGCGAGAGGACCGCTGGGAGAAATTTCGCTTTTTCCCATTTGGTGCATTCAAGCTCCAATTTGAGGTTGGGCAGGGTGTCCGCTAAGGCTTCTGTTCGCTGAGATTGTTCATCAACTATTTTTCTTAGCGCAGATGCTGAGATTGCATGCTGCCAACGTTTGCAATCGATGCAAACAACCAAGGGTTTTCGGCAGCCCACCACATCTATTTCGTACCTGCGGCCGCCATGTGTAAAACGCAAGTTCTTCTTGACAGCGTATCCATTGATTTCAAGTGCGATAGCAGCGATTTCCTCGAACTCTTGCCATCTTAGCGTGTCACTTATGTTCTGGATGTCTGCGCCTAATGAGGCTGCTTTTACTGCAATTTTCAGGCGATTTTCGGTGTCAATCTCTACTTTGTCGCCTTCCAGATAAACGAGGTTTTCATTTTGCATTTTCTGAAGCAATTCTATACAAATAGTCGAGGGCACCCTTGCCTCTATATTGACATCTTTAATTAAAGCAGCCCCTTCTTTGGTCAATTTTAGGAGCGAAATTAACAGGTTCCTTTCAACACTCAACCTGAACACCCTACATAGTTAACACTTGCATAGCAAAATTTGGATAATTTGAGTTTACATCGCTCATATTGTCGGAGGCTGTATACAAAAGCATCGCCAAAACACAGTTTTCTCTGCAGACCTTGCGAACCATCCAAACCACCCTTAACCCGAGCCACCAATAGCACCCGTGGCAATTTTACGTAAAAACGCAAAAAATAAGGTTTCCCTCGATTACAGGGAAAATCCCCAAAGTGCAAAAAATAGCTGACCCAGTTTTCGGTTATTCGTTAACCGTAGCCCACACTTTTACGCTTTGCATGGACAAATTGCAGCCTTTCATGTCTTTTCAAGTAAATAGACAAGCTTTTTTTAACTATTTAATGTAAAAAGTGTACGTTCGATTATTTTTCGGTGAGCATCCAGATGCGAAAATAGAAACTTTGCTAAAAACACACAGGGCAAACCCAAGCAATGCGATACAAGACAGTTGCCGCTAAAAATTTAGTCACATAATTCGATCAAAACAGGTAACCTGACCGGCGTTTAATGACTGGGGAGGCCTCTGGGAGGTAGAGCAGCCACTAGTTTTCTAAAACATTAAGGAGATGGGCTGCCAAATGAGCGCTCTAGCACCTCGGCGGCGTAGTTTTGAGAGAGAATTTACCGCACAACCACCTATGATATGTGGCATAAGTGCCTATTGACGACCACAAATCAACTATAAGGCTTTGCCAACAGCTCCGAACTGAGGCTCAGCTCGACTTTCAGCCAACCCTTACTAATTGGTCGCCGTTGGCTCGGCATGATTATATAAGCTTCGCCTATTTTCGAAAAAATTGAGCGTTTTTTGCCCTATTTTTCCATTTTTCTGTTTTGAAAATTATTTTAAAAAAAGTCGCTGCCTAAAAAAGTGTGTTGGGAGATGCTTTTGTATACGGCTCAAGGATAGCCTTATCTTTAAACGTAGACAAATGGTTAGTAAGGCGTCACTATGCAAAACCAAAACTCCTTCATTTCAAGCCGCGAAATGCGTGCCCTAGAAGTTAACGCAGAGTACTTCGGTGTCAGCCTCCTGCAGCTCATGGAGTTGGCAGGGAGAAACGTAGCCCAAGAAGTCATCACACGATTCCCCAAAGGTAAGCAGGTTGCGGTCTTTTGCGGACTCGGCGGCAACGGTGGAGACGGCTTTGTAGCTGCTCGGCACCTGTTGGCGGCGGGATTTGAGGTGTCCGTGTTTTTAGTTGGAAAAGGACGCGATATTAACCATGAAGCGGCACTGAACAACTTTATGATTTTACGGTCGCTTCAAGGTAAAATTCCTGTTATTGAAGTTACGGACAGTGCAGCGATACCCGCCATAGCTGCTGACGTAGTAATCGACGCCTTACTAGGAACAGGGACTAAGGGCAAACTTAAGGCGCCCATCAGCCAAGTCGTAGACGCCATAAACGCAACAAAAGGGTTCAAACTCGCCGTCGACGTCCCCACTGGAATAGATTCCGATACAGGCGACGTATTAGGGACCGCTGTTAGAGCGGATTTGACGGTTACTTTCCATAAGGCTAAGAAGGGCTTGGAAAAAGCCAAGAGATACACCGGCGAAGTCGTTGTTGGCGATATTGGTTTGCCCTCTGAAATGGAGCGGTTCGCAGGGCCCGGTGACGTGTTGTTGGCATCTAAACCGCGTAGTCCAACGGGTCATAAAGGCGACTATGGACGCTTACTGGTCATCGGTGGCAGCGACGTCTACTCAGGCGCTCCAACATTAGTTTCCTTGGCGGCCATGCGCACAGGCGTAGACCTCGTCTATTTGGCAACTCCCCAAAAAAACGCCTACGAAATAACGTCAATCTCGCCTGATTTGATTACGGTTAAGCTGGAAGGCGACAACCTCAACCCAGCGAACATGGAAACGCTCAAGCCCTTCATCAAAAACGTCGATGTAGTAGCCATGGGACCAGGTATGGGATTGAACCCTGAAACACAAGAATTCGTTAAAGCCTGCATCGATGAAGTTGAAATATCGGGTAAACCGTTGCTGCTTGATGCGGACGGGTTGAAAGCCTTCGCCAAATTCAAACGTGCCTTGAAGGTGCCGCTGGTGTTGACGCCTCATGCAGGCGAATACGCCATACTCACTGGCGAAACCCTGCCTGAAAACGAGGAAGAGCGAGTAGCGGCGATTCAGAAAACTGCGAAGAAACTAAACGCAACCATCCTTGTAAAAGGCAAAACCGACATTATCTGTAACGCTGAACGTTCAAAATTGAACTTCACAGGTAATCCAGGCATGACTGTCGGCGGAACAGGCGACGTTTTAGGTGGAATCGTCGCGGGATTAATGGCGCTCCATGCTAACCCATTTGAAGCTGCCGTTGCTGGAGCATTCGTTAACGGTGCAGCTGGCGACTTTGTAGCCTCCGAAATTGGTTACCACATGGTTGCAACAGACATCATCGAGTGGATTCCGCGAGTTCTTGAAAATCCCATGGATCATTTGAAGGTGAAACAAGCAAGTGGAACCTGAGTCCGAACCACAACCAAACCTTCCCGTTAGGATTTCAATTTACCATGCAGCTCAAGATGACCCCAAAAAGAATACGGCATTAAGGTTGAAGCGTCGGGGGCTTGCAAGAATCGTTACTCGAGTAAAATTTTTGCCAAACAGAGCCATCGTCCTAAATCCCTTTGGGGAAATCGCGTTCTCTCCAGCTGATAAGGAAAGGCTAGAGCAATTCGGGTTAGCGGCGCTGGATTGCAGTTGGGAACATGCCCAAAAAGTCATGGGTGAACATGTCCGTGGAACCAGCCGATGCTTACCCATCCTCATAGCGGGTAACCCTGTGAATTTTGGCAAGCTAACCAAGCTAACAACAGCAGAGGCTATTGCGGCAGCGCTCTATATTGCAGGTTTCAAAGACGAAGCTCACCAGGTCTTAGAGATTTTTCCGTGGGGACACACGTTTTTCGAGTTAAACCAAAAGCTGCTGGATAACTACGTGACCGCAAAGGACAGCCCAGACATCGTGGAAATGCAAACTCGTCTACTGAAGAGCCAAGAACGCGAGCCTAGCAAAAATGAAATTGAATGGGATCGCCCCTCAGACGTGTAATCCTTATAGCTGAGTCTGCAGAAACCTTTTAACGAAATTTTGTAGTAGATAATTGCAAACAGTGATTCCCGCTTGGCTTACATAATGGAGTTCCCTATTTTCTTAGCTTCGGTACTGCTTATTTCACTCTCAGGCGTGCTTATGCCGGGGCCACTATTCGCGGTTACACTTAAGAGAGCTGAGAAAAGTAAAATCTCCGGAGTCCTAATCGCCCTTGGTCACGGTCTCGTTGAGTTTCCGTTGATGTTTTTGATTTATTTTGGTCTTAGCATGTTTGAGATCCCAGCGATGGTGCAGGTTGCTGTGGGCTTAATCGGCGGCGCCATGATGGTTTTCATGGGGATTCAGACTTTCCGCAGCCGAAACAAACGCGAAGAGGCTATTGTGAGTCCAATGCGAGACACTATACTTGCAGGAGCATACACAACCGCCATTAATGCAGGGTTCATTCTATGGTGGCTAACCGTTGGCACAACCTTAGTTCTGAATGCTCAACTGTTTGGACTGCTGGGTTTCACTATATTTACGGGGGTTCATTGGTTTACTGATTTTGCATGGTACACAGCTGCAGCGTTTGTGGTTTTCAAGTCTCAGCGATTTTGGAATGACAAGGTACGAATGGGCATCACCTTGTTCTGCGTCGGAGTGTTCATTGGTTTCGGATTCTTCTTTATGGGCTCAGCGCTGTGGACAATGTTGGGATAGCATAGTATAATTGCAGGCTTGCAGTAGTGGTAGATTATGGAATTTAAAATCGCAAATGCAATCCTACAACTAATCAAAGGCGACATCACCGACGTTGAAGCAGACTCTATCGTCAACGCAGCAAACGAAACGCTTCTAGGCGGAGGCGGAGTTGATGCAGCCATCCATAGCAAAGGTGGACCAAAAATCCTCGAAGAATGCAAACGCCTAAGGGCAAAGGAGTGGCCTGACGGGTTACCCACAGGAAACGCAGTTATTACAACAGGCGGCAACCTCAAAGCCAAACATGTAATTCACACTGTTGGACCCATCTGGCATGGAGGCCTCTATGACGAAGCAAAACTCCTAAGACGCTCATATTGGAATTCACTCAAACTCGCCGCTGCCTCTGGACTAAAAACTGTGGCTTTTCCATCCATCAGTACAGGCAGCTACCATTATCCAACTGAAGAAGCTAGCCGCATAGCCATAACCGCTATCAAGGATTATCTAGAAAAAGAAAACAAAATAGAAAAAGTCACATCTTGTGCTGTTTTCACAGCGGGACCTCGACATCTACACCAAAGCTGCAAAGGACTTTTTGGGTACTACTTGACCTGCTCAGCTTCCATTATGGACGCAATGGGAATGTCCAGTTGCTCCTGTAGGGTTTCTAGTACTGCATCTTGGCTTGGTGCTTCGATGACAAAGGCAACTCGGGATTCATTGGTGCAGCAATAACATGATATTGCTTCGATATCTTTGATTTTTCCTCGTGCTAACATTTTTGCGGCTCCTTCAGCGCAGGCTTGGGGGTTTTTTCCAGATTGTAGAATGGCGGAATTAACTAAATATCTTGGCAAAAAATCACTTCCAAATACAGGTAGCTTGAACTTGCTTAATGCTTATTGTTGTAGTCGTATTGCAGTCACATATCGATATATGCTGTTAACGGTGGATGTAAGGTACGGTGGTTAAATTTGGGTCAACCAATTTATGAATGTCCATTCTGTGATGACGCTCCAGTTTGGCGCACCCGCTACATGCTTTGGAGGCATATGCATGAATGCTCTGCGGAGAAAACAGGATTTTATTCCGGATGTGAATGCACCTTCGGTTAGCGTCCCCAGAAACGAAATGGTAATTACACCATAATAAAATTTTTTACTTTTTTAAATAAAAAAAATCGTTTTGTTTTTTTATTATTCGACAAAAATATTTTCTTTCTAAATAACTGTCAAGGTTAGCGTTGATTTAATGCTGCTCAGATTTTTAATTTGCTTAAGAACTTCTTCCCGAATATGCTCCAGCGAATCACCACTTACCTTAGCCACTAAATCGTAGGCTCCACGAGCAAGGTAAACCTCATCGACCGCATCGAGCTTCCTCAAATCTTCAAGTGCAAGATGATTCTCATCCAATTCAGTAGTTATAAAAACAAAAGCGCTCCTCTTCTGCTTCAAAAAAGACGCATCCTCAACAGAAGCACTTATCTCTGGCCGTTGGTCGGCAAAAACATTTTCCAAAATAATCAATCTCCTATTGATACACAATTTGCCCAGTATAGGTATTAAATCTAAGTTGCTGTCTCGCTACAACAACAAATCGATATAACATCGCAAAGGGTATTTTATTGTGCAGCTTGAAAAAGCTGGGGCTTGGCGAAAACCCGCTTTTA
This sequence comes from uncultured archaeon, assembly GCA_963800605.1. Classification (GTDB taxonomy): domain Archaea; phylum Thermoproteota; class Bathyarchaeia; order Bathyarchaeales; family Bathycorpusculaceae; genus Bathycorpusculum. The sequence goes on from CAWDBI010000004.1 coordinate 82,605, forward strand.
GCGTCTGCAGAAAGCGTGACGATGGCAGTGGTGCGCCATTCGTGATTATTTTTTTCGCCATCTGGGAGGAAGTGGAGGAATGGAGCTTGACTCATGCTTTCTATAAGCCAAGCCCGAACTCAAAAAATGATAAAATTAGACGTCTGTTGGCGTCTTATAGTTTACAAGCGAGAACACTTCATGTTTATCACCGAGCGCTTTTCTTCCACCCAAATAGTCTAATTCGATAAGGAAACCGAGTCCTGCGACTTTGCCGCCTAATTTTTCGACCATTTCGATGTTGGCTTTTACCGTTCCGCCCGTAGCTAGTAAGTCATCGATGATGAGCACGTTTTGGCCTTTGGTGATGGCGTCTTCGTGTATTTGGATGCTGTCGCTGCTGTATTCAGTTGTGTATGTGTAGTCTAAGCATTTGTAGGGTAGTTTGCCTTTTTTGCGGATTGGAACAAATCCAACGCCTAACTCGTATGCGAGGGGTGCGCCGATTATGAAGCCTCTTGCTTCGTTAGATACGATTGCATCTATTTTTTTGCCGCGGTAGTGGTCTGCTAGTTGTTTTATGGTCTCTTTGAACATGGCTGGGTCTTTTAGGAGTGTGGTTATGTCCCAGAAGACGACACCTTTGAATTCGGGGATTCTTCGGATTTGGCTTTTTAGGTTGATTTTTTTGTCGGTCTTGTTCATTTCAATCTACCTCTTAGGCGAATGCGCCAGTTAATGCGCTGTTGCATTTGCAGTTGGGTGTGCTTGGTGTTTTGGCGATGGTTTCAGCGATTATGCGCTTAACGTTTTCAATGTTGCTTTTCATTATGTTTACTATGTCTTCGACGCATACGTTGTGTTCTTTCCAGCAGTCATAGTCGGTGACTGTTGAAATGTTTGTGTAGCAGATTTCAGCTTCTCGGGCTAGGACTACTTCGGGGACCATTGTCATGCCAATGATGTCTGCTCCCCATTTCTGGTACATGTGGGATTCAGCTTTGGTTGAAAAGCGGGGGCCTTCGATGCAGACGTAGGTGCCGGTTGGATGCATTTTGATTTTTAGGTTTTTGGCTACTTCGATTACGGTTTTGTGCAGTTCAGGGCACATAGGGTCTGCGACTGATATATGGCAGACTTTACCCTCTGCAACGCTATAGAATGATTGTTCACGACATGTGGTTCGGTCAATGAATTGGTCAGCGAAGACTATTTCGCCAGGCTGATAATCTTCCCGTAGTGAACCAACAGTTGAGGCAGCAAGGATACGTTTTACGCCTAACCGCTTAAACGCCCAAATGTTAGCTCTTTGATTGAGGTCTGTTGGGCGTATGGTGTGTAGTTTTCCGTGTCTCGGTAGAAACGCCACGGATTTGCCGCCTAATTCGCCGATTGTGAAGGCATCTGAGGGTTTACCATATGGTGTATCTATCGTGATTTCTTGGATGTTCTTGAGAAGTTTAGGGTCGTATAGACCAGTTCCGCCGATAACTCCAAATTCGACTTGCATAGCTCTTAACTGCAAGCGTTTGGCTTATAAAAATAGCGTATTATCTTTTTTCTTGAGTAGATAATGGCAAGACTCGCCTTACTCATCATCTACCTAAAAAAAATGACAAAATTAGGCTTTTCCAATGGTCACTTGGACATTCTGTGTTTGTCCACCACGAACCACAGTAAAACTAACAGTTTGCCCTGGCAAAGTATGCTGCTCAAGGTAAGATAGCAAGTCGTCTGTGTTGGCTATTCGCACGTTGTTTATGGCGATGATTACGTCGCCGCCGATCCTGATGTTGTCGTTGAGGATTGCTTTGATTGAGCTTCCACCCTGCAAGCCGTTGCTGGTTGAAACGCTCTCGACCAAGTAGCCATAGGTTACGCTTGCGCCCATGGCTTGGGCAATTGGGAAATTCATGTCTACGCCTTCGGTGTTTATTGATGGATGCTGATCATAGCTTCCGGAGGAAACCAAATCGGCGATTTCACGCATGATTGTCGACGAGGGAATCGCGAAGCCTAACCCTTCGGAGTTGCTGATGCCTGCGGTGGTTATGCCTACTACTTGACCTGCATAGTTGAGTAGTGGGCCACCTGAGTTGCCTGAGTTGATGGGTGTGGTTGTTTGGATTGTGTCGGGGATTTGTTGTCCATTGTTTTGGTTTGAATCTGACGATTCTACTATGGTTCTGCCTAAAGCGCTGACGATGCCGGTTGTTAGGGTTCCTGAGAGACCATATGGTGTGCCAACTGCTACTACCGGGTCGCCTACGCTTAAAGTTGAAGAGCTTAGTAGAGTTAATCCTATAGCTTCATTTGGCATGTTTGAAACTGAAAGTATTGCCAAGTCAGCTTTAGCATCTTGACCCAGCACAGTGGCAGGATAAGAGTTGCCATCAGAGAAAGTAACGGTAAAATTGATTGCTCCATCGATAACGTGATTATTGGTAACTACAACTCGTTGATTATTAACGTCGGTTACGAATCCTGAACCTTGCTGCAGAGTGTAAACTTTTTGTCCAAACATGGTGTAGCCGGGTGCAAGATCTTGAATTACAACTACCGAATTCTTCACATACTGGTATAATGAGGCAAGGGAGACGTTATCGTTTAGCAGATACGTCTGTGAGTTAGCACCAGAGCCTTCATAGAGCCCCAGTTGAGTCTGCAAATTAGTCAATTTACCATTAAAATCCGAATAAGTAACTGCATAACCAATCCCTCCACCCACAACTAAACCTACCAAAAGCAAAACGACAATGAGCACGGTTGAGATGCGTTTGGGTTTTTGTGGTGGGGGAGGAGGAATTGTAGGAATTTGAATTGGTGACTCCATTTTACCCCTCTCTATGTTGTGAAGAAATCGTCCGCTGCAAACAGCGACTTCTTGCATGAGGGACAAACATCGTCATTCAATTTAATCGATGCTCCGCAGTTGGGACATTTATTGTTCTTCTTAGCACAATGGGTACCTTCTTTCTCTTTAACTATTTTGCCATCTTTTAGCAGCAGCATACGCTCGGTGTGTTTTGCAGCATCAGTGTCATGTGAAACCATGATTATTGTCGTGCCTTGTTTTATGTTGAGGTTTGCCAGTAGCTTCATTATTTCTTGTTTATTCTTCGAATCCAAATTGCCCGTTGGCTCATCTGCGAGGATTATTGCGGGGTTGTTTGCTAGTGCTCTTGCTATGGCGACTCTTTGTTGCTCGCCGGCGCTGAGACGTTGAGGTCGATGGTTTTCTCTGCCTGAAAGCCCAACTAAAGCTAAGAGTTCACTTGCACGTTTTTTGCGTTCTTGTCTTGATTTTAGTCGGCCTTCCATGGGTAACTCGACGTTTTCTCTAGCATTTAGGTAGGGTAATAGGTTGAAAGATTGAAATACAAACCCCATCTTGTCACGCCTAATCTTGTAGAGTTCATGTTCAGGGGTACTGCCTACGTCTATACCGTCTAAGAGGACTTTTCCACTTGAAGGCTTATCGATGCATCCGATGACGTTTAGTAGGGTTGTTTTGCCTGAACCGGAAGGTCCCATGATGGCTATGAATTCCCCTTGATTGACCTGTAGACTAAGGTTGGTTAGGGCGTTGACTGGGCGTTTGCCTAGCATGTAGGTTTTGTTTAGGTTTTCGATTTGTAGGACTGGTTTACTCATATTTCATTGCCTCCGCTGGTCTGATTTTTGCGGCTCTCCAAGCAGGATAAAGACTGCCTATAACACCAAGTGCTATTGCTGCACCAAACGCCTCTAAGATAAGAGTTAAACTTAGCGTAACTGAGGTGGCTGAGACACCCCCAGTTACGATCCGGGTGAATCCCATACTGCTCCCAACACTTGGAAGCAACAGTGATGATAGGGTGGGTGCTGCGATACTTGCGATTGCTATACCGACGACGCCAGCGATTGCGCTTAATAATAGACCTTCGATGATGAATTGCCCCATGACTACTTTGTTGCTAAAACCGATTGCTTTGAGGGTGCCGATTTCCTTGGTTCGTTCACGTACTGTGTAGAGCATTACGAAGAGCACGATTAAGCTGGATGCGGCTACTACCACGATGATTTCTTGTGTTGCGGTTGCTTGAGTTGCTGCGATTGATGCTTCTGCACTTTCCAGGGCTGAGGTGTACATTACTTGTTGCTGTTGAAGCCGGTCTAGTGTGTCTTGTTGGGTTGTTACGGTTACCTCTGAATGTAGTGATTTGATACTTGAGGCAACAGTGTCTACGATGTCGCTGTTGGTAGTGAAGACTTTGAGGCTTGTTATGTAACCGGTATTGTTGGTGATTGTTTGGGCGTCAGAGAGGTTCATGTAGAGTGTTTGGATGTTGTCATTTGATGCTGGCTGGTAAATGCCAACGACTGTGAATGTTTCGTTGAGGATTTCGACTGTGTCGCCGACGCCTGCTTCAAAGAATTTGGAGTTGTTTTCGCTAAGCAAAACAACGCCGCTTTCTCCTGCCTGGAGGTTTCTTCCGTCAAGAATCGTTGTTGGCAGCACTGAGTAACCTGTTATCAACTCGGATGTTAAGGGTATACCTTTAATTGTGTAATCGGTTATCTGTGTTGTAAAGGATCTTCCCATCATAGTTATTGTTTGGTTAGTGTCTCCTTCAGAGGCTTCCAATATTTCTTCAACTACCGCAACGCCTGAGATGTCACCTATGTCAGAATATAGACTTGCATTCATGGGGGTAGCTGCTCGTGAACCGCCCCCAAATTGACCAGTTACTCCGCCACCACCGAATCCACCGAAACGATCTGGAAAATTGCTGGAATCCGATAAATCCAAGCCGCCACTTGGCATTGGTCCTCCACCTATAGGCGGTGTTAGCGCATCTCCCGAATCGTCAGGTCGGAAACCAAAACCAGCAAAATTCGAAGACATAGAAACATCGATTTGACTCAAGGAAGCATTGATCGATTCACTGGTCTGAGTAATTGTTGATCCTAAATTTTCAGCCATTGCACTGGTAGCATCCTGATTAGCCAAAAGACCAGCAGGAATCGAAACCATGATTGAAAGTGAAATGCTTAATGCAATGATAACTAGAAATGATCGGACTTTTCTTCTTGAAAGGTTCCTTATCGCTCGACTAAATATTCCCAATATAGTTTACTCCTATAGACGTTTTTTGTAAATTTTCGAGGGCAACCAAGAAGGATAGTAAAGGGGTATTTTGGGCAGTTTGGGCTTATGGACGTTGGTAATTCACTTTTCCTTCTTGGTTGTCTTCAGTTGGGTTACCCTGCTTTATTATTAAACAATTTTTCAAAATATTACCCAAATTAAGCCCTAATTGGATACCGATAACATGCAATAATGGCAAAGAGTATAGCGCAGTAGCAATTCTTTGGTTGACAAAAGCTGAAACGGGAGGGGTTATCCGACGAATGCTTTGATAAAAAATACAAATAAAATCGGTTATCTACCCCAGGAAAGGCGTACATTTATTTACTCAACTTAAACACAGAGTGATAAGAATCTCATGCACGGAGGGTACGATTTGTCGGCAAATGCGCGTTCACTAAAATATCTGCTTGGGTGGCTCATTGCTGGCACAAGAGGAGGACCGACCCGTGCAAAAATAATTATGGCATTAAAAGAGTCGCCTCAGAACGCCAATCAACTTGCGACTTTGCTCAAGATGGACTACAAAACAATGCGCCATCACATTGAAGTTTTAGAGAAAAACAAAATGCTAACTTCAGTTGGGGATAGATATGGTGCTACATATTTTCTTTCGCAAGTGCTTGAGGACAATTATGCCTTATTTGAGGAGATTACCAGTAAAATCGGGAAAAAGTAGAAAAAGGAGAAGACCAAAGAGGGAGAAACAATGAGTAGAACACAAAAAATCTTGATCTTGCTTGCGATTATGTTAGGTTTAACTGCGGTGTTAGCTATTATTATTTCGTCTTATCAGACTAGCCAAGCTAACCGTTTTCCCTTCATGCCCAGAGAGTTAAGGCAACCCTCGGGCGACTTCGAATTTTATTATATGGTTCGAACAGTTCTCTCCACAGTGAACATCGTATTAACGGCAGTTTTAATCTTTAATTATGCAAGCATCTATAGCAAGACAAGATCCGAATTCACCCTTGGATTAATGCTCTTTGCGTTCATGTTGCTGATTAAAGACATTACGTTGAGTCCATTTGTCATTGCTTTAGGCGGTTTTGGCATATTCGGTTTAGGTCCGTTTGCGTTTCTGCCAGATCTATTTGAGATGAGCGCGTTATTGGTGCTTTTCTATTTGAGCGTAAAATACTAAAAAGCAAGCTGCCTTTTTCTTTTTCTCTTCTTTGGGCTTAATTTGGAAATAATTATTTTAACTACCATCTTGGTTATCAGGTCAATAAGCAGTGAGTGAATCGAAATGGCTCAAAAAGGCAATAGTAACCTAAAAGTTATCGCATTGGCTGTGGTATGCGTTGTTCTAATCGCCAGCACAGCCGGTGCATTGGCACTATATCTTCCAGCTCAAACACAAATGACCGATAAAGACCAAACAATCACATCATTAAATCAGCAAATAACAGCGTTGCAGCAACAAATCAATGCAGCACCCAACATCAGCACCTATACAGCCCAGATAGCAGCCCTACAATCACAAATAGCAGAATACAACGTTACATTAGCAAGCCTAGGTACTGAATACCAAAACCTACAAAAAATCGCTGATTTAGCAACCTATGGAAACCTCTATAGCGACAATTTCAGCCAAGACCTCAACACAACAACAACTCTTTGGAGCGGCAGCATAGAATACGCAGGATACGTGGTAGTTCAAGGAACATCCAACGCGACCTCAACATATGTGCAGGTAACAAACGTCTTCAGCGACACTTACACGTTGGAATTAAACCAAATCTTAGGAACCTCGGGAATCCTCATTTTCGCTGTATTACCTGGAACATTAGAAGTTAAAATCGGCAACCTAAACCAAGCAGCCCAAGTAAACGCCACAGCAGTCTACCACTACTAAACCTTTCTTTTATTTTTTTAACAGCTAAATAGAATAAACACCAATTATAAATTAGGGGATTTCCTCTTTTGCAGAATCCAACTTCAAACCAGAAGAAACCAAACAGGCTCATAAACCAAAAAAGCACCTATCTATTACAACACGCCTACAACCCCGTGGACTGGTATCCATGGAGCAGCGAAGCCTTCGAAAAAGCCCAAAAAGAAGATAAACCACTTTTTGTCTCCATCGGTTACTCGTCTTGCCACTGGTGCCACGTTATGGAAAAAGAATCCTTCGAAGACCAAGAAGTCGCCGAACTAATGAACCAAGCTTTTGTCTGCGTTAAAGGTGGACCGCGAGGAACGTCCGGATCTTGACGCAGCATATATGGCGGTTTGTCAAGCTATGGGGAGAAGCTGCGGTTGGCCTCTAAATGTGGTAATGTCACCGTCGAAGAAACCGTTTTTTGTTGCAAGCTACATACCCAAAGAAAACCGCTACGGCACAATAGGCATGCTAAGCCTTGTTCCACAGCTTGAGCAAATCTGGAAAACACGGCGAAGCGAATTGGAGGCTATGGGTACAGAATTAAATGAGCAATTAACCCAACAAGCGGCTCCGTCAAGTGAGGCTAAGCTTGGCAAAATGGAACTCGATGAAGCATACGATCAACTTTTCTTAGCCTATGACCACGAAAACTCTGGATTCGGTTCTGCACCGAAATTTCCCTCACCCCACAACTTCCTGTTCCTAATGCGATATTATCAAAGAACCAAACAGCCCGGAGCATGGAGCATGGTTGAGAGCACTCTGCGAAAGATGCGACAAGGCGGAATATTTGATCAAGTCGGGTTGGGTTTCCACCGATACTCAACCGACGCCAAATGGTTAGTGCCGCATTTCGAGAAGATGCTTTACGACCAAGCAATGTTGAGCTTAGCCTATCTTGAAGCATATCAAACCCGAGCTGCACCGAAATTTATGATAACTGCCAAAGAAACCCTCGATTATGTACTCAGAGATTTAGCGTCGCCCGAAGGTGGTTTCTATTCGGCAGAGGACGCTGACAGTGAAGGCGAAGAAGGAAAATTCTACCTCTGGGTATTGACGGAACTCAAAGAGACGCTGCCGACTGAACTCGCCGATTTCGCCCTCAAACTCTTCGGCGTTAAAGCAGAGGGCAACTATGTTGAGCCGCCTAAGGGTAGAAACGGTAAAAATATACTACACCTTGCGGTGCCGCTGGAGCAGATGGCTGCACAATACAATCTGTCGGTGGATCAAGTTATTGGCAAACTCGCTAAAATAACCCAGCTACTCTATGAGTCACGTGAGAAGCGTGTGCATCCAGCTAAAGACGACAAAATGCTCGTTGATTGGAATGGTTTAATGATCGCTGCACTAGCTAAGGCAAACCAGGTATTGGGTGATCAAAAGTATCTTCAAGCAGCAAAGAAATCGGCTGATTTTATCCTAAGTGAAATGCAGACAAACGACCATAGACTTTATCATCGGTATGCTAAAGGTGAAAAAGCGATAGGCGGCTTTTTAGATGATTATGCTTTTCTGGTTTATGGGTTAATCGAGCTCTATGAAGCGGGTTTTGAAGAGAAATATCTGCAAGCCAGCGTAGAATTAACCAAGGTAATGATTTTGGATTTCTGGGATGAAGCAAACGGAGGGTTTTACTTTACAAGCAAAATCGGCGAAGCTGATATTCCGCGGATTAAGCAGAACTATGATGGCGCGATTCCGTCGGGCAATTCGGTGGCGCTACATGATTTGTTACGGTTATCTCGCTTAGCGAATGAAATTTTCTTTGAACAATACGCATCTAAACTGCTTGAAGCCTTTGCGGAAGATATCAAGGGGTACCCAATGGGTCATACGTTCATGCTGGCGGGTTTGGATTTTCTCCTTGGTCCATCGTACAATGTGGTCGTTGCAGGCAACTCAGCGGATAACGACACAAAAAACATACTATCTGCTCTAAGAAAACAATACATACCTAACCTAACCCTGAGTTTATGGACACCTGAAAGGGCAAAAGCAGCTCTATCTGGCGTAAGCTATGAAAAAATCGATGGCAAAGCCACCGTATATGTCTGTAAAAACCAAACTTGCATGCCACCAACTAACGAAGTAGAAAAAATGCTTGAATACCTGAAAACCTAAAACAACCGATAAATAGCAATCGTTACTTCCTCTGTACCATGAGCACTCGCCCTAATACCAAACCCGAATTAACCATTGAGCAAATGACCCAAAGTGAAGTATACCTTGCCATTAATTGGGCTCAAAAAGAAGGCTGGAACCCAGGCATACACGACGCCGAATGCTTCTACCACGCCGACCCAACCGGTTTCTATGCAGCTAAAATGGGCAACGAAATAGTCGGCACAATATCGCTGGTAAAGTATCCAGGGAATTTCGTGTTCGAGGGACTCTATATTGTAAAACCTGAGTTTAGGGGTAGAGGAATAGGGTTGCAAATCCAAAATTATGCTTTAAACCTATGCAAGAGTATGAATCTGGGTTTAGATGGCGTCGTTGGAATGCGAGAGAAATATGCGCATAAGGGCTTAAAACTTGCCTACAGCAACACTCGATACGCTGGAACTGCACAGAATACACCTACTAAGCGATGTTTTCCCATTGAAAAGGACGATTTTACGAAATAGCAGCTTATGATTTGGGTTGCTTCCGCTTTGATAGGTCAAGATTTCTGGAGTGTTGGTTATATCAGAAGATCGCCTCAAGCATATTAATCCGCAGTCAAAAGACGGATGCAATCAGCGGTTACGGTGTTATCCGTAAAAGCATGAGGGTTACAAAATCGGGCCCCTCTTCGCAGAGAATTCAGCCTATGCAACGATGCTCTTTAACAGTTTAACTTCGACAGTATGCGGTGAAACCGTTTTTCTGGATGCCCCGGAACCAAACATTGCAGCAGTTGCACTTGCGGAAAAATACAGGATGAATCCTATTTTTAGCACTCTTAGAATGTATACTAGGAAAGCACCAGATTTACCGCTTAATAAAATTTTTGGCGTTACAAGCTTTGAACTTGGCTAGCCAAAGGCATATTTAGTTTCCTATATGGATATCTATGCAGAACCTGTATAGTGGCGGGCTTTCTTTTAAGAGGTAGACCTATTTGATTTTCACAATAAAAGAGATAGCCCAATTTTGGGCTCATAACTTTAGTATCATCCAATGTCTATAATGTTGCAGATTCTATTTTTAATTAAAGTGGTTTTGTGGTGGGGCTGGAATGTTATAGTTGGATATGTCGAGTGCCGTGTAGTAACATTAATTCGCCATGCGTCCGCTTGCTTTGGTTGCCTTGTCACCGTTTTCAAAAAATTTTCCAACTTCGAAGCAAACACTTTTGGCGGCTTACTCCCATAACATCGATTACGTCAAATGTGTCTGAAGCTATTTTTGAAACTTTAACGGCTGAATTTGAGAGGTATTTGCGAATTGGAAACGGTAGCTAAAAACATAATGAATTCAGAATTTAAAAAAAGGAAAGGGAAAGTTGATTGTTTTTTTGTGCTTATGCTCGCTTTCTCAGCATTAACACCATTACTATGCCTACTAAGGCAATAGCAACAATAATGGCGATTACTGCTGGCATGAAGTATGTCTCAACTTGAGATGTCTCGCCTACTGGTGCGGTTGTTGCTTGTGGTGCTGCATCGTCTACTGTAATTGCGGTTTCTGCGTTTGATCCCCAGTATGATTTTGTTCCTGCAAAGCTAGCAATGATAGTGTAGTCGCCTGAGACTTCGGGAGTGAATGTGCATTTATAGAAGCCGTTTTCGTCGCTGGTTGCTGTTGCTACTTCATAGAGGTTGTTGTTGGGGTCAAAGACACTTATGGTTACGTCAACGCCTGTTGTGCTTGTTGGTCGTGGATATTGCATGTAAACGTATTGCATGAAAGTCAGTCATGCTTGCGTCAGAGACTGCTGGAACACCGTTGGGGAAGCGTGCTGCAACGTCATAGTCTGTTGTGCCAGGGGCAATGTCTGTTATGTAGCCTTCGACTAGGATTTTGTCGCCGTTAATTGAGGTCTTTGGTGATGCTGCTACTGTGGTTTGCGCTTGCGCCTTTGCCGAATGAGTATATACGGTTGTCGTATCCTGCGTTTAGACCTGCCATTATGCTGTCACCGATGACGCATGTTCCGCCCCACCAGACGCCGAACCAGCTTATTCTCCAGATTTCTTCGCCGGTTGTTGCGTTGAGACAGACCATTGGTGCACCGCGTGAGTTAAGGTTAGGTGAGTGCTCTCCGTAGGACAGGTATAGTTTTCCGTCTGTGGCAAAGTGGAACATTGTTGGGAAGTTTTCGCTCCACAGAATTTCTGAGTATGGATCGGTGCAGTTAAAGTTCCAAACTGCTTTTCCTGTCTGAATATCGTAGGCAATTGTTTGTCCACTCATACGTTCACTGTAGAATAGTCCGTATGCGTGCATTGGGCCATACCATTTGTCGTAGTATTGTAGGTAGCTTTCTGGTTCTGTTGTCCATTTGTATTCGCCGGTATCTAAGTTAAAGCCATAGAATCTGAGAGTCTCTTTGCATGACATGATGAAGACGCGGTCTTCGAAGCTTACGTCGCTCCAAACCCAAGTTGCTTGTTCTGTGCCTGATGGTACTGTCCAAGTCTTGTTGAAAATCAGTGTTCCTTCGCTGCCTTTCTTTGTACTTATTGCCCATGATGTGATTGTTGAGCCGCTAAAGCTTGGGAATGCGGATGATTGTGATCCAAGTACGCAATCGTTGACTTCTGCATGGCAAACAGCTCCTGGTAAGCCTTTGGGTATGGTTACGTTCCATTGAATACCTCTTGTACCGTCGAATGTGCTTCCGGGTACATCCCAGCTGCCGTCTGCAACTGCTTGTGCGGTTTGTGGGTTGGTGGCTTTGCTTGAGTTCCACATGGACATCCAGCCGGCTTGTTGGTTAACAGTGTAGCGTATGATTTCGCCTCGCTCACCATAGTAGTTATAGTTGGGGTTTGCTGCTGGTACGTTTGTTATTCTGTATACCCAGCGTCCTGTTAGTGCATCGTATGCATCCCAAGTGGTGCCTGTTACTGTCCATAGGTATGCGAATGCGCCGTAGTAGTTGAATCCTTGGAAGTTGTATACTTGACCTAAGGCTAGTCTTGTGTTGTTCCAGTTTTTAACCCAGAGTTCTTCGCCTGTTTTTAGGTTGACTGCAACGACTTTTGTTGACTGCAGAGCCGCCGGTTGCTTGGTATCTGTTGTAGTACATTACGCCGTCGATTACGACTGTGCCTGCGAATTTACCTACGTATGCGTCACCCATTTCATAACCCATTATATCCTGTTCGCCTCCAGTCATGCCGCCTTGGGCATATTGTCGGTTCCAGAGTATGTGGGCTGTTTCGGGTGCATCATCGTTGCCTGCGTGGATACTTTTCGATTGGGGGCATGCTATAGCTTCCAGCTGGTCTTAACCAGTTGCCTGTCAATGGAGTCCATTCGTAAAATTGTGCGTTGATGGGTCTGTTCCAGTATTCAGTCGGTAGTGGGAATGCTGGGAAGTATGGGATTGGTTCTTCTTGTACGACGAGGTTTAACCATTCGCTGTCACTGGCAGCGTATGTTCTTTCAGTGGCGGGGAAGGTAAAAGCCTGGAACCATTTTCTGTGAGGGGAAGTGGGTTTGAAGTCTGTATGTACCGACTTGGTCAGGAACTAGAACTGTGCCTGTGCCTCCTGTTGAGTCAGTATCGAATGGACCTAGGGTTGTTGTTTTGTTGTCCGGTGCGATCACTGTTACGGTTAAGCCTTTCCATTTCCAGTATGTTCCGTTGGTGGCTTCTGAAATACCGAGGTGAATAAGGGTTTCTTGGCCAACACCAACTGGGTTGGGTGTTGCGCTACAGAATGCATATGTTTTCTTTTCAGTTGTTTGTGCTTCAGTTGTTTGAATTATTGGGATTATTGAGCTTACAAATGCTAGCACTAGAATTACGGATAGTATTTGTTTGGTTTTATATTTCATTTTTTATTCTCCTTAATTTGATAGACAAGAATTGCCTTCGTTTAATTTATAAGACTTTGCAAATTCGAGTTATTGCTTGTATTATTATTAATTTCATGTGGGCTCTATACTTACGAAATAACCCTATTAACACATTTTGCGCATTTTTACTAAGATAATCATAAGTTTTTTTATGCTGTTTGGATAAGCTTTATTTAAACCGTTAACGCTGAATTGACTGAATCAACAATGAGTGCACCTGTCCGCATCGATGAAACTGACAAAGAAATATTGTACTTACTAATTCAGGATGCACGAATGAGCCTCAAAGAAATCGGCAATAAATGTCATATTTCAGCGGTATCGGTTATGAACCGAATAAATCGCCTTAAAAAAATCGGGGTAATAACTGGTGTAACAATCTTTCCACCGATAGCTCCTCTTGGATTCCAAATCGTTGCAACAATAGGAATGGAAACAGATGCGAACATCGACGAGATATTACAATATCTTAAAGATTACATGTATCTTATTGAGCCTTCAACAAGCATCGGAGCATACGACTTAACAGCTGTAGTATATGCTGAAAATATGGCGATTCTAAATGAGCGAATCGAAAGTATACGAAGGCGATTTGGTGTACGAAAGGTAATTGTTAACGTTTGGTCGGGTCTACCATACCTAAATTATAACAATTTAGATTTGACTCCCTTGAAGGAAGTATAGTAATGGACAAGTTAGACTACCTTATACTAAACGAGTTACTCAAAGACGGCACGCTATCATTCGTAGATATTGCCAAGAAGGTTGACTCAACACCTTATACAGTCGGAAGACGCTACGAGCGGATGATAAAAGAAGGGCTAATTTTTGGGTCAATGGTATCTATAGATCTTGAAAAGTTGGGTTATCAGGGCAAAGCTTTTCTTTTGATAACTCTTTCGCCAAACAGTAACAAGACGGAAACGATAGGTTATCTTAGAAACATAAAAAATGTTATTGTAGTCACTGAAATAATGGGGCCCTATGATATTTTAGCTATAGCACCGATAACTGATTTGAAAAGTATCCAGACCTTAGTCACTGAAGCAAGAAAGGCACCCCATATGCAGCGGGTAGAATTAGCTTGTGTAAACGATACTAGTTTTCCAATTGGGCTAAACTTTGGTAAAGTTTTGAGCAAGAAAAGCCGTGAACTTGCCAATATTGTACGTTAACCAGTGATCAAAAATTTTAAATGCGCTTTGGCATGTAAGAGTAGCTGCAATGAACAGCAAAGCATTAGGCTTAGTAATTGCGTTCACCGCTCTTGCAACAGCACTTAACTTGGTCAGAATTCCAGTCCCTTATCTGCTAAATTATAGCTATCAATTGGGCGACATTATATTGGTAATAGCATTTCTTCTTTTTGGAGTAAAAATCGGGTTAACCGTCGCTATATTTAACATGTTTGCGTCGATTGCAATTTTTCCGAATCCAGTTGGTATTATTGGGGCACCATATTATCTATTCTCGGTTCTAACAATGGTTCTTGGAGTGTATATTTTTGGGAAAATAATTAAACCAAGAATAATAAACAAACCATTTTTTAACGCAAAGTCTGCGACATTAGCTACATTATGTGCTGTTCTTACTAGAACACTCATAATGTTACCAATGGATTTCTTGATTTTCCCATATTTAGTGTCTTTAGTCTCAGGTTTGACCATCTCCGAAGCATTCAACAGCGTCTTAATTGTAATGCCAGGCATAATTCTATACAATATTACGGTGCCAATCTATGTAATTCCAATCAGCTATTTCGTTGCAAAAAAAGTATCAACACACTTGAAATCTATAATTACTGATCAAAAAATGATATAACATTTAAGCGCCGGGAATGGGATTCGAACCCATGCGGACCAGGAGGTCCACGGGCTCTCAAGGCCCGCGCGTTAACCACTCTGCCATCCCGGCACTGTATTTCAACACTTTAAATCCACTGTGGTTTAAATGTTTACCGAATTCTAAGCGCGAACTGACATAAGTATATGTGCTTTGGGCAAAGTTCTTAACAGACATATTCAAAGGTTGTCTATATGACATCTGAAATAATTGTGCATATCCCGAGTAACATACTTGAAACGATCTATGCAGGCGCTAAAGAACTCTTTCCTCGTGAAAGCTTTCTGCTACTTAGGGGTAAAAAACGCAAGGGCATTATAGAGATTAAAGATTTGATTCTGGCACCTTTTGCAGCTCACGGTCATGGAGAAGTCCATTTTAACCCATACATGTTTTCGGGTGATTTTTCTTTGGTTGGAACGGTGCATTCGCATCCTAACGGTAACATTTCGCCCAGCCACGTGGATATGAATTATTTTTTTGGTCGGGTTTTAATGATTGTTGGTCCTCCGTTTGAGGGAAAAAACTGTATAGCAGCGTACGATTCCGACGGGGACAAAGTGCCCATAGAGATAGTTGCACCAATAGAATGTAAGGATGAAGAAGAATTCTATTGATTGCTCAACTGCGCTTTTAGCACAGCCAGCTGGTACTCCTTAATGAAGTCGAGGGCGAATTTGTCAGCGTTACCCTCTGTGCCTTTATGCATTCGATCCACGGCTTTACTTCGGAGGTGGTGGTAGAATTCATGTATGATAACAAATGGGTTGACGTATATATCGCTGTTTAGCACGCTTATTGTTTGGTTGTTTGCTGAGTAGCAGCCGTACGCGGTTGTTTTATGTTTTTTTGGCAACCCAACCTTCAAGGTTGGCACCGATACCTGGTATTCTTTTGCCAACAGCTCCAGTGCATCTTCTGTTTTACCCTCAACTAGAATCAAGGAGACAATGTAGGCTTTAAAATTCTCGGAGGGCATTGCAAATCAAACCTACAAAGGGTCGGCACCTAATATAGATGCTTTATTGACCGTAGGTTCCGCGGCGTATTTTTTCGGCTAGAAGGTGGATGAATTCGATGGGCCATACGTCGTCACAGACGTCATCAGTTAATATTTTTCGTTGGTGATACAGGGGGATTAGGTCGTTTTTTAGTAGGAGTATGAGTAGGAATTCATGGCCGTAAGTGCGTTTGAACAGGGCGTATTTGCGGGCTTGTTTTTTGGTCATTTCAAAATGTGGTTCAAGAATGATTTTTCTACCTTGAAGCTTCCTCTCCAAAATGAAGTCTGGTGTATAGACTTCGTTCGGCAAAGGAAAGCTGATGGTTTCATAGCCATATGGAATGTGCAATCTTAGAAGTGTAAGCGCCGTTTTCTTTTCCCAGCCAGATTTATAGCGGCTCATTTTTTGGTAGTACGCTTGGGATTGCCCAGTGATTTTTTGCATCTGCTCCAAAAAATCCAGTGCCGCTTTGAGGGTGTAGCGGTTTAGCGTTTTCTGTTTTAGCCATCTGCCCAGTAAGAAGAAGGGGTAATCTACTTTTGCGGGGTCTGAGGGAAAAAGCCGTTTGGCATAATCAGTTAGTCTTTGCCTTGCTTCTGCCTCAGTGCGTTCATCACGCCAAACCGGTGAAAAAGAAGAGACTAAACCTAAACTCGCCGCCACGTTAACATTCTCTTTAGTTAGCGGCACATAGAGGTCTTCAGGCAAGAGATGATCGTAGATTTGCAGGTCGGGCTGAGAGCGAACCATCCAACGCATATAAACCCAAGCGCGGTCCTTGTGGGGGCCGCCTAGTGCGGGTACGTTTTGTGCTAGGTTTTCGATGAAGTCTTTGGGTTTGCGGAATTTTTGGGCATACGTAAGCAAATTGCGTTCAGCTTTCAGTTTTACAAATAGGTTCACTGATGCGAGGATTTCGGAGGCAGCTTTCTTGTTTGGCCCTAAATCACGATAAAAATCCGCTTTAACAATTTCTTCTTCAAAGAGATGAGCTTTTTTTATTTCAAACAGGCTGCTGCCAAAAGCCTCATGCAGATAACGTAGCAACATTCGAGCGTTTTCTGGGTACCCAACGACTGTGTCGTCTAATATTGATGCGGCCAGTAGGAAGTAGTGGGCGATTATTTTTCTTTCCTCATACTTCTCTGAATATGGATTAAAAAGCAATCTGGGGCTCATGCGTCTGTCCCATTGAACATCGGCGACATCAGAGTTTTTGTTGATGAATTCCACTAGTATGGAGGTTATTTCGTCTGTTGCAACCATAGCCAATATCCAAACAAGTTATATTATTGTGGAAGATGCTTAAAACATCTGTTATCAACAGGCTGATAATGTGGAAAGATTTTAAAATTTACTGCAAAATGTTTGGGATGCAACAGCAAGCGCCACCTTCAAAACTAAATGCCTATATAGGCAAGCAAGCTTTCTGGCGATTTCTCCCCTCCGTATTTTTCTTTTACCTTACCAGAAGTAGCACATCATCAAAGAGCATAAATCTATAATGATCCTTGTCACAAGCTATAGACAAACAATAACTCAAGCTAGTGGAAAAATGGAAACACTTTATAGGGCAACGACAAGGAATGATGTTAGCCGCTACAAAACAATTTGCGAAACATTAATTACGAAAACACAAGTTGCAAACGATTACCTTACCCTAAGAATCCTATTTATCGATAATAAGTCCCTGCTTGAAGTTTTTCAACAAGAAATCACCCAAGCAATCGGTGGAAAATTCCAAGGCAAATTGCCAACTCAAGCCCATGCATACGCCTCCAAACAAGGCAGAAGCGCTATAGCAATTAACACCGATGGATTACAGAACAAAACAATGGATAATTGCGAGTTTATTATTTTAGAAGAATTTTGCCATCTAATAGATTATGCTGCAACTGATTTTATCCAAAGCGAACAATTCATTAGTTTCCAAAATGAATACAGCAGATACGTTGATCCTCACTTTGCAACTGAAGTAATTGAAAGCCTGGGCAGACATTATGATCATTATTACGTAAACAAACTTTTATTATCCTTTGATGTTGAAAAATGGATTCAATTCAAAGCGAGCTATTACGGATCAAACTCTAAAACCCAATATAACCGCTTATTTTCTGAAATTAGGGCAACAAGGCCACCCAAATACTGCCTAATAATAATTACAACAGAAATCCTAAAAATGCTCTGTTTTGCTCGTGCATTAGAGAGCTTTTTAGTGTACGCAAAACTGCCAGAGCAGCAAATACAACAACTGACTGATTGCAAAAACAATACAATCCAAACAATTAGGTTTGCAGAGCAGAATGCAAAAGCATTCGATAATACCTACCCAAACACTACGGACTACTTCAGACCTAGCGATTTTGTCTCAAAGGATAATTTCTTTATTAGAGTCAGGCAGTTTTGGACTTATCTTCACTTTTTAGGATAAACCTTCGAGAAAACGCGTACTAATATGAGCGCTCGACTATACAAACAACGCCAAGAAACTGCAAATATGCTTGTTTCGTAAACCAAAGTGCCAACCTCTGAAACGATGCGCATATATAGGCAGTATTGTTTTGTGGTGATTTCTCCACCCCGCATTCTATCTCTTTTTTCTTTTTTGGAGTCTTCTTAATTGGTTAATTCAAATGTAGTAATTTCCGGTTTTAAGTCCCTAAAGAAACTCAGAGTAACTTCAAGAGCAGACAAGGGCCAACAACATAATTATCCAGAGCAAAGAGCAGCGCCTTATACTTACTGCAAACGCCAAAAGTTCAAAACTTCCAAGAATCAGTTACCGTTAACTGTTTTTGGGAATTTATTCTTAGAGCGCGCTAACGATTTTTCTCCGAAAATCCTTCATAGACCCACAAGTAAAATAGCATTTGGACAAAGAAATTATATAAAAAAGTGGAATTTTACGGTTCAACCGCTTTTTTTATTCCACTCTAATTTAGAGCAGGTCAAGTCAGAGCCTTATTGTTGACACGGCCCATCTAAGCCATGTTTTTATCGCCACAAGTTCTTCATACCGCTCTAAACCTGTAGCTCACAGCCAAGATGATTCAACATTAAGCAACACAAAGAGGTATAGGCGCGCTTATTCACCATTTTTTAACAGTATAAAATGGTGGTTCTTTGCCTCAGTGTATTGCGTCTAAAGCTTACTCCTTGACCTGCAGTAATTAACCAATCCAGAGAGATAATAAATTTAGCGACAAATACAGAACAAATTTGAGTGTTTATGCTCTTTTTGATACACTCGCTATAACATATTTCTACACAGTTAAGGATGCAATTGGGTCAAGCGCGCGCTAAAGCTCATGGAAGTAGGTTACGAATTCCACACAGAGTTATTAGGTCATAAACTTTGGCGGAAGCACAAGTAACCATGCCATCAATAAACACTGTGCATATCTTAGAAACAAAGCGCATATATAGGAAGGCGTCATAGAAGACTGTGCAAAAGTGTGGGCCGGTCGTCTAGCCTGGTTAGGACATCTGCTTGACGTGCAGAAGGTCGCCGGTCCGAATCCGGTCCGGCCCACCACAAAATTTTAGTCTATATTGCTCTAAGGGGTCATTAAAAAAAGACAAATAATAAGTAGAAAAATATGAAAGAGGTTATTCTTTCTAGATTCTATTATTCCTCGGCATTTATCTGCAAATTGGCAGTATTCTAGGCATGCAGCAGATTGGTCGGGTCGTTTCCATTCAGCTCCGCAGCTTGGGCAGGTGGTTTTGTCTTCGTCAGCTCCAGATTTCAAGTTCTCCACCGCATACGTGGCATTTGATATAGGCAGGTTTTGGTTGTAGTAGATCGCGCAAGCCAGGGCAGGTATCAGGGTTTTTTTCAATTTTATCTTTAGAGCTCAACTATTTCACCTCCAATCTTAACCTCGTACTCTTTAACTGGAATTTTTTTGCCTGAGCCTTCCAGTGCCTTGTTAACTGCCCATTTTAAGCCTGTGCAACAGGGCACTTCCATATGGACAACAGTTATGCTGGCGATGTTGTTTTGCTGAAGAATCTCAGTTAGTTTTGGCTGCGTATGCTCTTGCATCGTTGAATTTGGGGCATCCGATGATGACTCGTTTTCCAGCCATGAGGTCGTGGAAGTTTTTGAGTGCAACTGGTGCGCAGTCAGCTGCAAATAGGAGGTCAGCGTTTTCGAAGAACGGCGCTTTTACTGGGACAAGGTCGAGTTTTACTGGCCATTGGGGCTTTTGTGGACCTGTAGATTGCAGGTGCTGGTGTTTGGTGGTTGTCTGTGGTTTTTAGGTATTCGTGGACTTCTGCTTCGTTAAAGGCGTCGGCTTCGCGTTCTGTTACTGTGATTGCACCTTGTGGGCATTGTCCCAAGCATGCGCCCAGTCCGTCGCAGTAGGTTTCTTTGATGATTTTGGCTTTTCCATTAACGATTTGAAGTGCGCCTTCTGCGCATTTAGGGATGCATTGCCGCATCCGTTGCAGAGGCTTTCGTTTATGTTTACGATTTTTCTTTTCATACTTGTTTCCTCTTTTAGGCATTTTCCGCCTGTTGGGCAGAATTTCTTGGCGTGGTTTTCGATGGCTTCAAATATTGGGGCTAAGGGTTTCTTGGTTGACTGTGTAGATGTGTTTTTTTCCTTTTTTTGACTTGTCATGAATGTTGCATTCGAGTAGGGGTTTTAGGTTGTGGGAGATCATGCTTTGTTCTTGTCCGAGTGCTTTCGGCGAGTTCGTTGACGCTCATTGGTTGGTTCATTAGTTGTTCGAGGGCGGCGAGGCGTGTGGGGTTTGCTAGGTTCGTGAAGAATTGGTAGCAGATTTTGGTTAGCCCTTTTTTCATTGCTTCTTTCCCTCAACGGTGATATGAATAATATTTCATATGAATAATTATTCATATAAATATTTCTGGTAATAACACCTGATTAACTACAACTAAAGCCTAAAGTATGTGGGTTTGGGTTTAGCGATTTGTAAAGGCATCATCGATGCAATGAGTGAAAAATCTATATTAAGAGCACTATCGGGCAGGGAAAAGCCTTCACGGTTAGTTTACCTATTATTTTAAACCAAAAAATGATGCAAATATGCTGTCGTTAGAGGCGGTATCTGTCTAAGTCGGCTGAACCAGTGTCGGGGGTAACGAAGTAGAAAACCATTCCGCATGCAAGGCATTTAACTTCTTGATTTCTTTGGCGCTCAACTCTTGGTGAACGACACTTAGGGCAGCGTATTTGTCCAGACATTGCAAATTCTTCCTTGCCCCAATCGTTAAAGATTAGTTCAATTAAGGGTTTCCCCAAAAAATGGGGATATTTAAGATTACTTGCTTTTTTTAATTCGTCGAAACCGAACGAACAATAAACCGCTTCCAGCAACGCCTGCGAAAATTATTGCCCAAAGCCACCATTGCATCCAAACGGGCTCCGCTGCTGTTTGGGCGATGTTGCTGAGTTTAAGCTCATCAATGGTGCAGACAGCGTCGTGCCCGATGTAGGTTTCAGTTTGCCGTAAAGTGGAGCCTTGTGGATTAGCGATGCCGGCGGTGACTTTGACTTCTTGTTCTTGATCGTTAACGTAGATGTGCATTCCAGTGGTTGTGCTGCGGGTGAAGACGACATGTATCCATTGGTTGAGTTCAACGACGGGTTGTGTTGTGACAATTTCGTTTAAGCCACCGTCTTTAGTGACCACGTAACCCCGAATGGCACCTAATGCTGCTGAGGTATCGTTTTGTGGTGCTTCGCCGTTTATGGCAAGCCCAAACGTTCTTGTTGGTAGAGCATCGGTACTACGAAGAGCCTCGACGATGATGTTGTTGTAGGGGATTTCTTTGTAAGATTGCACATTTATCCAGACATCAACTGTGACTTCTCCGCTGATTTCAAGACTCGGCGACGATGGCACAATTATGTACTGTTGCCCGTCAAAAGCTAAAGCCTTGCCGTATTTGCCTTCTACAGTCTGGGGATCATAGGATCTGTTGACTGTCACGGAACCTAAAATTGCGGGGTTATTGCCTGTTGAATCGAGGCTTATGCCAGTGGAATCTATACTGTCAAATGACCATGAAGCAACTAACCCATTGGATGTAATAGTAGGTGTTGGATTAGCTGGAAGCGCATTTACCAAGTTAGAAGTGTCAAATTTGGCGATAAGGGGATAGTTGTCTTGTGCACCTTCATAAACCAAGTAGGGCGTGTTAGCTATGCCTGAATTGTCTATTTCGGTTGCAGTTGGATATTTTATTCCGTAGTCACTCCAGTAGTTGCCGCCGCTTTGAGCACCATTATCCCAGAATTGGACTGGTGCAGACTCGTTAACGTAGACGCCATAGATGTTGCCTAAGAAGTTGTTATGATAGAAGGTGTTGTCGCGTGGAGCAGCCCATTGGGGAGTTATGTAGATGCCCCATTTATTCTGTGATATGTCGTTGGCTGCGATGATGTTTTTGGAACCTGCCAACCAGATGGCTGATTCGGCGTTAGAAGCGAATTTGTTGCCAAACACCACTGAATAGGAAGCCCCTAAACCTAACCCTCTTAAGTTATGGTCGAATGTGTTGTTTGTTACAGTGTTTGAGTATCCCTGTAATGCGAGGCCTGAAACAGCGTTTCCAATAATGGTATTGCCTGAAATGTTATAGTTTGAACCGCCATAGAAGCGCATGCCATCTTTCAGGTTACCAGTTATTGTGTTATCGATGATTTGGGTGTAGGATTGAACGGAGCAGAAGAGTCCCATGTAGTTGTTTTGGATTATGTTGCCCTGGATTGTGCAGTGGTCTGCTTGGATTTTGATGCCCGTAGCGTAGAGGTTGGTGCTTGTGTAGTTTTGGCTCTCAATGGTGAAGCCAACGATTTTTGCGTTATCAGCGTTCAACGCCACGACTGGGCATGCTCCGCGGTCAACGCCGCCTGCTCCAATTATTACTGTGGTTTGGCTGTTCTCGCCAATTAGTGATAGGGATTTGTTTATTTGCAAGTTTTCCTTGTAAACGCCGCTTTGCACTACGATTATGTCGCCATCTGAGGCATGGCTGATAGCTTCAGAGATGGTGGAGTAATCGGTTGGGACAGTTAATGTCTTAGAGGCCAGGTTGGTTTGGAGGTTAATGAGCCAAATTGCCGAGAGCAAAATTACACTCAGCGCCAAAACTTTTTTGAGGTTTTGATTCATACCAAGTCACTGACACCAATAGTCCCACTCTTAGATATTACTCTCCCCAAGGAACAGCCTGTTCCCAAGATGGAACACCTACGATTTAGACGTAGCCCAAAAAATAGGTGTGATTATTAACAATTAATGGGTGGTTATAGATGCGTACAGAAGAGGAAGCTTTTTGAGTGCCCTTGTTCCATATTGCACGCTAAAGGACGTTAAAATTTTGTCTAAAAAAGCAAAGAAAGCAGAAGGATTAGAACACCACAAGAAATTACAGCGAGAAAAAGACCAGAAACGCAAAGACCGCAAACAGGTTTCACTGCCGTCTAAACTCGCAAACAAGGGCAAAAAGTAGCCCTCTTAAAAAGAACAAGTATCTTTTTCCTTTTTATAATTTTTACAATCAATGCTTATCTTAAAACTTAATTAATTTCTAGTCTGGCGAATGCTTGGGGTCTGTCATTTCGTTTCATTCGTCATCTTTCCCAATCAGACTGGGACGGCGACATCATCCCCCGATGTGAAACAGCATCGTCCCAGACTAAAAAGGCTTAGGTCAAGGAGGAAATAAAGATGAAGAAACAACTCAAGACCCCCAACAAGTAAACAGCAACCCAAGAGATCGGGAAATTAAATACCAAACGTTAGCTGTGGATGATGAAGAAAGCCTATGAGCAAACAACGATAAAGCGAGTAGCTAAAGAGCTTCGGCATTTAGAACTAACTATAACACAATAACCCCGAAGAATCAAACTCTTCATAGCCAAGAAGAACTGCTCTTAATACCTAAGATCCGCTTCCATATCTTAGGGAAACCAGGGGATTTTTCAAAGCATGACTCACTAAATTGCGATAAAATTAGATCTTAACTGCTTCTGATACCTCAATTTTAGGCGTGATTGACTCTGACCCCAACCACCACTCCAGCAACATCGGAATGACCGTAGGTTGCATAGATGCCGAAACGGAAACCACCGTAACGGGCGAAGTCGTCTGTTTGAACGAGAAGCGATAATGGGTGAGAACCTTTCAAAACAAAAATAATCCTCTCTAAATCGCCTTTCCCTTTTTTCAGGATAGCTGGTCCCGCGATTTTTGCAAGTTCTCCCTTCTCGTTGAACATGTAAAATCCTGATAATTCAGAGCCTTTTTCATCCAGATATAACCATCTGCCTTTCAGTTGCTCCTTTAATTCTGGGTTCTGGTCTATCTTGATTAGTGCCTCTTGAGTTGTTAGCGCCCTAAAACCGTTCTGTTGTAGTAGCTTCATTGAGTTTTCCTGATTAGCTTGTGTGCGAGCCATGAATACTCCAGTAGTGCCTACCTCTCTAAGCGCTACTTGCAATGTTTCTTTTGCCATTAAAACCACGGTAATTAATTGCGAGTTTAGTTCCTTTAATAGGTTATCTTTGGAGTTATTGGTAGGGAGTAGCATCGCTCAGAAGCGCGCGCTAAGAATTATTTTTTTACTACAATCTGAGGATAACGACAAGCCTTCATAAGATATTCATCAATATATCTTGCGGCTTTTCTCCCTGAACCCATAGCACTAATAACAGTAGCCTCACCCGTCGCAATATCGCCACCTGCATATATCCCCTTATGACTTGTTTGAGTTGTTTCATCTTCAGTTATTATGATTCCCCCATCTTTAACACCAATCCCCTTCGTGAAACCTTGAACTATAGAGTTAGGCTTTCTCCCGATAGCAACGGCCACAAAATCCGCATCAATTATATTTTCAGAACCTTCAACTGGAACCGGTTTTCGTCTCCCAGAATTATCAGGTTCGCCAAGCGTCATTTGGACATACTCCATACGTTTAACATGCCCTTCTTCATCACCAATAAATCGTTTAGGTAGACTCAAAAACTTGAAGTCTATTCCCTCTTCTTCTGCATTTTCTATTTCTTCCTTTCTTGCAGGTAACTCGTCTCGAGACCTACGATAAAAAATTGAAACCTTTTCAGCGCCTAATCTTAGAGCCATTCTAGCAGCGTCAATAGCCACATTACCTCCACCTATAACTACCGCCTTCTTTCCCACCGCAATTTTTTTAAATTCTTGACAGTTATAAAAAAGTTCAAGATTTACGTACATAAGAAAGTCATTTGCGGCATAAATTCCGTTAAGATTTTCTCCAGGTACTCCCAGAGCTTGCGGTATTCCTGCACCTGCTCCAATAAAAACCGCGTCAAATCCCTCTTTAATTAGCGTATCCGCAGCTGAGATTTTTGCTACCTGTAAATTTGTGTATATTTTAACACCTAAATCCTGGATTCGCTTAACTTCTCTTTTTACTATATACTTAGGTAATCTAAATTCGGGTATTCCATAAGCAAGTATGCCGCCAGCAACAGGTAGCGCCTCAAAAATGACGACTTTATGACCAAATTTCGCTAAATTTGAAGCAACTGTTAGCCCTGATGGCCCCGACCCAATTACGGCTACTTTTTTCCCTGTTGAAAGTGCAGGTCGTATCGAATAATTATCTATCGGTTTGACATTCTCTAAATCGGCTACAAATCTTTCAAGTCTGCCAATCTGAACTGCATCGCCTTTTTTTGCTATTGCACAAGACTTTTGGCATTGTTCTTCTTGCGGACAGATACGGCAACTTATAATTGGAAAACTGCTCTTTTCCTTAATTTTTTTTAAGGCTTGGTCATATTTTTTTTCTTTAACTAACCTGATAAACCCCGGAACATTGATACCAACAGGGCAGCCTTTTGAACACTGAGGATTAGAACAAAGAAGGCATCTTGAAGCTTCCTTTTGGGCTTGTTCTTCCGAATAGCCCAAAGCAACTTCTTCAAAATTACAGACTCTTTTCTGAGCGCCCTGTTTTGGCATATCGATGCTATGCCAACGATCCTGAGCAGCTTTATTCTCTATGCTCATCTCTAAATTATACTCCAATTTTTAGGCGTATACTAGCGGTTAAGTTCTCATGCAAATAAAGATTTTTCTTTTTTGAACTCAATTAATAATTCAGCTTCTTATAACAAAAAAATCAACTATAAAAAAGCGGCCAAAGACTTATTTCTATTCATCAAAAATAGAGTAATAAAATAACAGCAAAAATTTTCTTTGCCCTAAGGCTAGGACAGCGACATCATTCCAGCATCTATACAGACAGCAAAATTTTTAACGAAAAGCGGCAAAAACTCTGAAGACTAAAGAGTTATTAGTAAAATCAACTTAGAAAGAAACAGTCGTCACTCTAAAGGCTATCCAATCAATGGTTTGAGGTAAGAAACAAAAATGGGATTATTCGCCAAAGACTTAACAGAATACAGAAAGCAACTCCAGAAAGGCACCGTAAAATCAGCATACAACGCTTTGATGGGATACATCGATAATTTGAGATTACACTTGAAAAATAAGTATCCAGAGTATTTCTTGTCAGATGTCCACTATGGACGGATGGATTATACCTACCTCTATTTCTTCCCCAAATCCCTAAAACGCCAAAAACTAAAAGTCGTCATACTGTTCACACATGAATCATTCAAATTTGAAGTTCTATTAGCAGGCTATAATAGAACTATTCAAGAAAAGTACTGGAAACTATTCCAAGAGAAAAGCTTTAACAAGTACCAACTCACCACAACACCCACAGAACCGGATCGTTTCGTGAGTTCGGTTTTAGTTGACAACGCAGATTTCAGCAATTTAGATGCGCTGACAAATCAAATAGAAAGCGGCATCCTAAAATTCATCGGAGACATCGAGGAGTTCTTAGCTAAACATCAATAACGCTTTTTTATGAAGTAACCTAACGTTTACCAGAAGTGAGCATATGGCAACTACCAAACACGGCTACGACCACTACGAATTGCTAAGTGCCCTGCAAAAATCCATTCGCAGAGGCATGGAATATGAAGCCGTTCATTTCGCAGTTGAACTTGAAGAATTCAACCCTACCATGCTATGGAATCGGTTAAGAGTTATTGCATGTGAGGATATTGGCCCCGCTAATCCTTCGATACCAGTTCTGATTGATGTTTTGCAGAAAAATTATTTGTCTGAGAAATCCAAACTTGCCGAAAGCTCATATAAGCTATTTCTGGTTAATGCAGTGGTGTGCCTGTGTTTTAGCCAAAAAAGCAGAATCACCGATGATCTGCTTAATGTCGTCTATACAGAAAGAGAGGCTGAAGAAAAGTTTCCACCGATTCCCGAATTTGCATTGGATAGACATACTGCCCGGGGCAAAGCATTGGGAAAAGGCATAGATGACTTCTTTTCGGAAGGCAATAAACTGGAAAATGAAGCATTCATCAATCGGTATACAGAAAGATCAAAAGAACTCCTCAAAAAGTACAGCGAAAAATCCGAGAAATAACCTGAACATAGAAACACTATACATCAGTACGTTTGGCATATCCATGCAAACGCTGCAGTTGCCAGTCGAGTTCCTTGATTAACCCGTCGTCGAGATTGCCAGAGTGGGCAACGGCTGCTTTTATTGCGTAAACGGCAGCGCCCATACAGTGAGTGGGCACATGCGCTGTTGCTACCGCTTGACCTGCCGCACGAGCAGCATAACAAGCTGCTGAATCTTTTTCCGCAACACGAGCTGCTGAATGGGAATCAAGCGAAGCCTTCCTTATCACAGCCATCCTAAAAACGCCAGTAGCAACCCAAATTCGGCAGGCTTCAATCGCCTTTCGAGGTCTGTCATCATTTGGGTATTTCTCTTCGAAGAATGGCAGGACATGCTCAGCACAGTCTGCTGCCCAGATCGCCAACTTCTTTTGGTCCGACTTGAAAGCCTGATGACCACTAAGCTCTGAAAGCGGTCGGTTTAGAATCTCGATAAGTGACTTTCTTATCTCAGAGGTTAATGCAGGTAATTTCAGTTTCTCGTTTGAATCTTTGTTAAGATCGGGGGTTTTCTTCATTTCGGACCGCCTAAATAGAAAGCTGTTTTTCGATTAAACCAAGTAAAGCTCACCGATAAGTGTTAACTTGCGCCAATAAGGTCAATAATACCCTTGTTGGTCACTGTTCTTTTTGCTCCAATAATAATTTGGCATCGAAAAACCATCAATCAAAATAAATAAAAAAGATAGGATACGCGAGTAATATCTCCACTGGTATTTGGGTTCAAGTCCAATCTCCGGCAAGACTCTTAATCGAAAAGGCGATTTTCAGAAATTACACATGTAATAATTTAAACTAAAACCCTAACGGATACCTTGTAAAGCAGTAGTTCAAATTTTTCTCTATTTGTTTAAAGAACAAGAACAGTTGCAGGTTGTTTGTTTTTGTTCTCTTGGTTGAGGAAAGAAAACAGTGCTGTGTGTGCAGGTCATTGTCTTCTTCATGCAGGTTAGTAGTTGTTGCTGCTGTTGCTGCTGCAACCATGCTCCAACCAATAGTTGCAACAACTACAAAAATTACACCACACTTGTCCACAAAAGAAGCCCATACCACTCCACAAACCGATAACAGATGAAAAAGAACACCAAACAAATTATGATCTATCGTTATAGGAGAAAGGATCACAGCAGAGCAACAACTTTTAGGAATTGCTGTTTAGAGCTAAGAGTACCATTCAATTATCGCAGGAATTACAATTGTCTGTAAATCCATGGTAAGGCTATTTAGTTGCTCTGGGCTCAATTCGTCTCTTGTGAAGAAGACAAAACACCAGTTAGCCATGTTTGCGTTGAAACGAGTCATATCATAACGTACTGTTAAAACATTGGTCAGGTTGGAGGTGCCAGGGTAAGTTTCGTTTCTAGTCAATAACTCTGGATACTTGGATACGAAAGAGGGAAGAACACGGTCGAATGCAACGTTGGGTGAATCCATAGAGTTAATGTTTTGCAATGTTAACCGCCATGTATAATATCCATAATTGGGTAGGGTCTGGTTTTTTTCGTACCATGGATGGTAAGGATCGGTTGGGAAGCCTGTTAAACCGGGTGGAACAGTGTTTGCGCCGTAGTAGGCGATTGTAGCAGTTACTGCGCCACCTTGGATGTAGGAGGGCGGGGGCGTATTGTCTGGTGGCTGGGCGGTGTAATTGATACCGTTGATTGTTACGCTGCTTATGTTGTCGGCGTCTATGAACAGGTTTAGGGTGCCATTGGTTATGGTTACATTTTCGATTACGCTACTATTGGTTATGACATTGTTAATCGTGGCGTTTGAATCGGTGAAATCGAAGAAGTAGCCGGTTTCCTGCGCAACCACCGCGCTGATACTGATTACTGAAATAAAAGCGATGATGATTATGGCGACTTTTCGGTTCATTGTTTCTCAAAAAAGCATAGACTCTCTTTTCTTATTAAGTTTCGCAAAAACCAACCCCATACAACCAGGCAGCACAACACTTACCACTAAACTGAAAAGAGCCCCTAAACCAAAAAACACTCCCACAACAGGGAAATACCTTAAATCCTACCCCAAAGCTATCTATCAAAGTCCAAAAAACTTCAGGTAACAATCAAAATGGCCCAAAAACGTGACTACTACGAAGTACTCGGCGTACAAAAAGGCGCATCCAAAGAACAAATCAAAGATGCATACCGAAAATTGGCGCTGCAGTACCATCCAGACCGCAATAAAGAAGCAGGCGCAGAAGAAAAATTCAAAGAAATTAGCGAAGCTTACGCAGTGCTTAGTGACGATCAGAAACGTAGCCAATACGACCAACTAGGCCACAGCGGATTTGACCAACGCTACACCAGCGAAGACATCTTCCGAGGAGCAGACTTCGATAGCATATTCCGCGATATGGGCTTTGGCGACTTATTCCGCAGCATATTCGGCGGCGGTGGCGGATTTGGCGGCTACGAAGAACGCAACCGAGGCCAAGATTTAGCTTACGATTTAGAAATTACACTTGAAGAAGCAGCCAAAGGAGCCCAAAAAGACATCGAAATCCCAAGAACAGAACATTGCGATGTCTGCGGCGGCTCAGGTGCAGCACCCGGCACACAAGCAAGAATTTGCCCAACATGCAACGGCGCAGGCAAAGTCCAGAACATGCGAAAAGCAGGATTTGCCATGTACGTGCAAGTTACCGCTTGTCCTACATGTAAAGGCAGAGGAAAACTCATCGAAGCCCCCTGTAGCAACTGCCACGGCACAGGAGTTGCGCGTAAACGTAGAAAAATCACAGTAAAAATCCCAGCGGGCATAGACGAAGGCTATCAACTAAGACTAAGAGGCGAAGGGGAAGCAGCTCCAAACGAGGGCGAAACAGGCGACTTATACGTGATGGTTCACGT
This sequence comes from uncultured archaeon, assembly GCA_963800605.1. Classification (GTDB taxonomy): domain Archaea; phylum Thermoproteota; class Bathyarchaeia; order Bathyarchaeales; family Bathycorpusculaceae; genus Bathycorpusculum. Next base: position 112,851 of record CAWDBI010000004.1, read on the forward strand.
TAAACAGCATCCGCAGTTTATCCGCGAAGGAGACGACCTCTGGCATATAGCCATGATAACTTATCCACAAGCAGCTTTAGGCTCAGAAATCTCTGTGCCAACCTTAGATGGACCAGTCACGATCAAGATTCATGCGGGTACACAAGTCGGCGAAGTCCTAACGCTTAAGGGCAAAGGCATGCCGCGGTTTAGAGGATACGGCAGAGGCGACCTAAATATTCGCCTTGGTATTATGGTTCCCGAAAAGTTGACGGCACCTCAAAAAGCGCTACTTGAGCAGTTAGCCAAAGAGTTCGGTACGGATGTGTCGACTAAAGGTCATAAATTTCGACTATAGATAAACGCCGAAAAATTTACCTCTTTTAAAATATTTTCTTAAAATAAGAAAAGAGAAAAAAAAAGAAAAAGTTTGTTTGTTTATTTTGGTGCGAGTTGTTTGCGCAATTCGTTGTAGGTTGCTTTGATATCTTCGATTGAGCCTTCATCTTCGATGGTGGAGGTGTCGCCGAGTGGAGCGCCTGTTAGGACTGCTTTGAGGAGTCTACGCATGATTTTGCCGCTGCGGGTCTTCGGTAGTTTAGCAACGATTACAACAGCATCTGGTGTTGCGATTGGACCGATTGTGGTTCTAACATGTTTTATAAGTTCTGCACTAAGTTCGTTTGAAGGTGTGAATCCGCTGCGTAGCACAACGAATGCTACTGGTACTTCGCCTTTAACTGCGTCTTCTTTGCCCATGACTGCTGCTTCGCTGACTGCTGGGTGAGAGACTAATGCACTTTCTAGTTCGACGGTACCGATTCTGTGTCCCGCCACTTTTAGCACTTCGTCTGCTCTGCCAAGTAACCAGAAGTATCCGTCAGGGTCACGAATTGCGTAGTCGCCAACATAATAGATTCCCGGCCATTTGCCGAAGTATGTCGCCTTAAAGCGGTCAGGATCTTTCCAGATGGTTTGTAGCATTCCTGGCCAAGGAGACTTTATTACTAGGTAGCCTTTGGTTCCTTGTGGCACTGATTGTCCTTTTTCGTCGACGATGTCAGCGTTTACTGCTGGCAATGCAAGCGTGGCTGAACCTGGTTTTAGTGGTGTAAGTTCTATGCCTGTTGCTGGGGAAATCATGAATCCGCCTGTTTCTGTTTGCCACCAAGTGTCGATAATTGGAAGTCGTTCTTTGCCGATTACGCGGTAATACCATTTCCATGCTTCGGGGTTTATGGCTTCGCCCACTGAACCGAGTTCGCGTAGTGTGGATAGGTCGTGTTTGTTAACCCATTCTTCGCCGAACTTCATGAACATGCGGACTGCGGTTGGTGTGCCGTAGAGTATGGTGACGCCGTGGTTTTCGATCATTTGCCACCAGCGGTCTTGTGCGGGGTAGTCGGGTGTACCTTCGAAGAGGAACGCGGTTAAACCGTGGCTAAGTGGAGCATAGACGTTGTAGGTATGGCCGGTGATCCAACCGATGTCTGCAACACACCAGTAGATGTCTTCATCTTTGGGGTCGAATGCCCATTTCAGAGTCCAGTATGCCCAGACGAGGTAGCCACCTATGCCATGTTGAACGCCTTTAGGTTTGCCTGTGGTGCCTGAAGTGTAGAGGATAAAGAGCGGATCAGTTGACTTCATGCTTTCAGGTTCGACGTATGCGTTTGCGCCTGCCTGTGCCAAAGCGTCGCTGTACCAAATGTCTCGTCCCTCTTTCATTTGAACTGGTTGACCGGTGCGTTTGACGACTATGACTTTTTCGATGTTGGGCATTAATGGAATTGCGCGGTCTGCGTTATCTTTAATTCCGACTGGTTTGCCCCTGCGGAAGGAGCCATCAGCTGTTATGAGGATTTTTGCTCCGCAGTCGTTAACTCTGTCAGCTAAGGCTTCTGCGCTGAATCCGGAGAATACTACGGTGTGAACTCCGCCGATTCTTGTGGTTGCAAGCAACGCGATTGGCAATTCTGGGATAACAGGTAAGAAGAATGCTACGCGGTCGCCTCTTTTGAGGCCTAGGTCTTTGAGTGCTTTTGCCAATTTGTTGACTTCACGGTAGAGCTGATAGTAAGTATAAGTTTTGACTTCGCCCATTTCTCCTTCCCAAATGTAGGCAAGCTTGTTCTTTCGGGGACCTTTAATATGCCTGTCTAAGGCGTTGTAGCAAATGTTAAGTTCGCCATCTGCAAACCACTTGTAAAAGGGCGGGTTCGAATCATCCAGTATTTGAGTTGGCGCCTTGAACCAATCAATTGCCTTGGCTTTTTCAGCCCAAAATTCTCGGGGATTCTTTATGGAATCCTCCCAGATTTTGTTGCGAATTTCACCAGAAGAAACTTTTGCAATGCTGGGAGAGTATTTCTCGTTGAATGGTAGACTTGCTTCGGACATATTCTCATCCTATATGTGCTGGAAACGATAAGACCTTACTGCATATAAGTTTTTTTAAGCTCTATAAGTGAAATTGAAAACAGATATACGGTTTTTTTAGATTAGCTCAACAAGTATGGTGTGAACATTTGGATGGGACAAAAATACGGTTTTCAAAATTTACTATCAATATATTTATCTAGATAAATTAGTCAGGTTGTATATTGCTTATGCATCAATATTGGCACAGTAATAAATTTTCGTTAATATTTAACATAAATGTACTTTTTTCAATAAATAATGATAAGTATTGAGATAATTACAGGGATGTAAAAATGATCATGGAGAATTAAAACAAATGAATCAAGCGTGAAACATCAAAAAAGAAAAAGAGAGAAAAATTTATTTAACAGGACAAATCGGCAAAACTGTTTTCTTGTGTGCTTCATTTAGAACTTCAGCAATACCAAGGTATACTGCACTAGAGCCAACAGATGACTCCTTCGATGCACAGATTGTGTTGAGGTTATGTGCCAAATAGTGAGGGTTTCCAAGTATTTCACTTATTGTAAGCAAAAAGAACAATATAGCCAAGCTCATAAATACAAATTGCAATGCACGATTAGCTTTGAGTGTGCCAAAGAACATCGCTAATGTGAAAATTCCCCACATGAAAAAGTAAGCAGCCATTGCAGCGCCATTGGGTGCAACAAGTCCTGTGAAAAGCGTTGATGCAGGTAGAAGAAGCAAAGCAACAAGAGACCACCAGAAGAATCCATAAGAGCTGAAAGCGACCATTCCAAAAGTGTTTCCGTTTCGGTATTCCATTACACCGACGATAATCTGTGCCAAGCCACCGTAAGCCAAGCCCATCGCCAGAATCATTGTGTTAAGCCCGAATAAGCCAGCATTGTGTAGATTCAAAAGCACTGTTGTTAAGCCGAAGCCTAAGAGTCCAAGAGGTGCAGGGTTAGCCAGTTTAATACTCATACACATGTTTCTCCTGATGCATAGCATCTTGTATATTTCTACTCAAAAGTTTTTGCTTTCGAAGTCCTCTATTCCTCATAAGTATTTTCATCTTAACTGGTTAGCTCCACCGTTTAATAACTGCAAAACTGCAATCACTCTGCCATAAAGAATATTGTTTGGTCAGCAAGTTAATGTTTCAAACTTACCATCGAATTTCAAAACTAAACACATTTCAAGTTTGCAATCGAAGATTCTTGTCAAAATGGGCATCTGCTGAGCGAAAGAGATTTAATTAAGAAGTATTAAAGAAGAGCGCTTGTGAAAATACTTGACAACCCCTAATAATTCAAGTAATCAATCGAAAGTAATGAATCGTTGGATCATTGTTATTGGCGGCATTTTAATACAGCTTGCTTTAGGAGCGATTTATGCATGGTCAGCATTCACTGGTCCGTTGCAAGGGTCAACAGTCGCACCCAGCGAATTCGGCTTTACAAAAACAGAAACCCAACTTATTTTCAGTGTTGGTCTCTTGGTCTTTGCCATTTTTACTATAATCGGTGGTCGACTTCAAGGTAAACTCGGTCCCATGAAAGTAGCCATGATTGGAGGGACATTGCTTGGTTTGGGTTATATCCTTGCATCTTTTACGGGCGCAAGTTTTATTGGAAAATTAATTTTCATCGGTGTTGTCGCTGGAGCAGGCATTGGACTAGCGTACGTGGTACCGATTGCAACAGCAGTTAAATGGTTCCCTGACAAAAAAGGGTTAGTCAGTGGATTGGCAGTGGCCGGCTTCGGATTCGGAGCATTCATTTGGATTCTCTTAGCTAACCCACCAAGCATCCTTGGGTTTAGCGGCTTAATCAGCCCACAAACAGGCGCATATGCGTACACAGTCGCAAACGTGGACTTCGCCTTCCTAGTGTATGGCATCATGTTCCTCGCCCTTGTCCTCATTGGATCACTTACAATGAAAAATCCGCCAGCAGGATGGAAACCAGCAGGATGGAACCCACCACAAGCAACCGGAAAAGCATCAAAAGTAGCTCGGATGCAAGCCAAAAGAGATGCTGAAAAGAACGAGCTTCTATCTCCTATGGATGATGTTCCTAATAGGCGCACTTGCAGGCTTAATGGTAATAGGCAATGTTCAAAACTTCGCAAAAAGCCCAACTGACGGTTTCACCGCTAGCGGCTTTAGCATACAAGAAGCAGCAGACTTCGCAGTCATAGGCGCCGCAGTATGTCTACCAATCTTTAACGGTGCAGGGAGAATTGTTTGGGGTCAAGCTTCCGACAGAATTGGCCGCGGCAAAGCACTAATTGCCATGTTCGCATTCCAAGCAGCAATGATGTCAGTTTTCTTCTTCACTACATCAAACCCGCTGATGTTCTTTGTTGTTGCTGCACTAATTGGCTTCAACTTTGGCGGGAACTTTGCGCTATTCCCAGTCTCCTGCGCCGACTCATTCGGGGCTGAAAACCTCGCAATAAACTACGGTTTTCTCTTTACTGCCTATGGTATTGGCGGTGTCGTAGGACCAATTCTGGCGGGTATGGTGCAAGATGCGGGGTTGAGCTTCCTGTATGCGTTCATTCCTGCAGCGGTAATGTGCGCAGTCGCCGTAGGATTAGGGTTTGCCTACTACATCCGAACAAAACGGTGAATAGGGAAGCACAAAAAACCTTTTTTCTTTTTTTGTATTAAATTGTCTCTTACTGCCCAGGTAGACATAAGGTAATTAAAAAGAAGACATAAGGGAAAAAGAGAAAAATTTACTTTTTATTTTTTAATCTTCTCAAAGAACGCTAAAGTCTGGCCTGGTACCGTAACTGTTCTTGTTTCAACATCTGTGAAAGTAACTTTTGCCTAGGTTTTCTGGTTCTTGTTCAAAACGTTCAAAAGCTTCCATATTTGGCGTATCATATACTGCCCACGATTTATGTCCCCAACGGTCTGTCCATATACCTATAACCTTAAGTCCGTGTTTAGCAGCTAATTCATCGACTTTGTTAAGCCAATCGATTGTTGTTTGCATATTCTTTGGATTACCTATTGGGCAACTTTCTGGAGAGTGCGTATATACTTGCAATATGTGCATTTCATTTCCTCGTTTAGGTTTATTTACAAATATTTCATTTTCAGTAATAAACACTTTTCGAACTTTAAAAAAGTAAAAAAGCGTGCCAAGCCTAAAAGTCCGAGCGATGCAGGATTACCAGTTTAGTTATCAGTTTATCACTCATTTTCTATTACCCCTCACGTATGAGGTTAGACCCCTTTTTTAACGCTTTTTTATTATAAAGCTTGCTATCGTGCCATGTAAAACTTTGAAGAAATAAAAAAAGAAAGAGCGGGGTTTCACTTGAAGAAGCTTATTTGCGTCTTCGTGAAGTAACCCATTTAGCGGTTTCTAATCCTATGAAGATCAGCGCGGCAAATAGAGCGGCTATAGCCCAATCGATAGGTTCAGGAGTACGCACATCAAAGATTGTCTGCAAACTTGGCAGATATAGTACTATCAATTGCAGAACAAACGATGAGATAACTGCACCCCAGAGGAATTTGTTCTTGAATGGTCCAACCTTTGCTATGGGGTATTTCAGCGAGTGCATCGAGATGGCGATCACTAATTCAATTGTCACCATGGCAGTAAACAATTGGGTTCTAGCCGCCAACAGATGAGCTTCGCTTTCCCAGGGTAATGCAAAGAAGTATGCCAGCAACAGCATTACAGAGGTGACTATGGGCAATACAGTGAGGTAAGTTTTGACGTCTCTTGTGAATATACTCTGGCTTGGTTTACGTGGTTTTCGCTCCATTAAATCTGGGTCGCCGGGATCTATACCTAAAGCTATTGCGGGCAATCCGTTGATAACGAGGTTAACCCACAGGATCTGGACTGCAGTTAAGGCGATGCCAGCATCACTAACGACATCCGGATTTGCGCCAGGTGAGAGCCAAGCGGCAAGAGAGGGCACGGCTATCACGGCAAAGAGCATTACTAATATTTCCATGACACTGCATTGTAGCAGATATGTTAGGTATTTCTTTATGTTGTCAAATATTTCTCTGCCTTCGCGGACTGCTTTGACGATGCTTGCAAAATTGTCGTCAGCTAAGACCATGTCAGCGGCTTCCTTGGTGACTTCTGTACCTGAGATGCCCATGGCAATGCCTATGTCAGACATTTTAAGTGCCGGCGCATCGTTAACGCCATCCCCTGTCATGGCGACCACTTGGTCTTTTTTCTTCCATGCTTTGACTATACGGGATTTATGTTCAGGTGCAACTCGGGCATAGATAGATACCTTTTCAACAGCTTTTTCAAGTTGTTCATCGGACATTTCTTCAAGTTCTTTACCAGTCAATACCTGGCCTTCTTCGATGGTTTCACCTATAAGAGTGAGTTCTTTTGCGACTGCTGTAGCGGTTAATTTGTGGTCTCCGGTTATCATGACGACGCGTATGCCTGCTTTGCGGCATAGGGCTATGGCGTCTTTGACTTCAGGTCGCGGTGGATCAATCATGCTTATTATACCGACAAAGATGAAGCCTTCCTCCATGTTCTCATCGAAGGCATCTAAGCCATCAGGTAATTCCTTGTAGGCAAAGCCCAGATTACGCAGTGCCTCAAGCGCCAAAGCTTCGGTGACTTTGTGATGTTCGGCAACTATTCCCTCTGTAAGAGGCTGGATTTTCGTGTTGCACAGAATACCAGTGCATTTCTCCAATACTATTTCGGGTGCACCTTTCATATAGGCGACGCGTTTGTTGCCGATGGCATGTATTGTTGTCATGCGTTTGCGTTCTGAAGAGAAAGGCACTTCAGCGATGCGCGTTTCTGCTCTTTCAAGATGGGTCTTGTTTATGCCTGCTTTTTCAGCGGCAACGACAAGTGCGCCTTCGGTTGGATCGCCTTTAACAGTCCACTTGCCGTTTTGGGAATCTTTCTCTAAACCTGAATCGTTGCATAGAACTGCAACTTTAAGCAGCATTTTTAGGCTTTCATCAGGCTCAATTTTTTTATCGTCTAGTTGGAATTCACCTTTGGGGGCATAGCCGATACCTGTGACTTTAATGGATTTGTCATTAACGTAGATTTTTTTTACCGTCATTTCGCCTTTTGTCAGGGTACCTGTTTTGTCGGTGCAAATTACGTTGGTGCTGCCGAGTGTTTCTACGGCGGGGAGACGTTTGACCACGCAGTTGACCTTTGCCATGCGGTACATGCCAATCGCCAATGCACCCGTTATGACGGCGGGTAATGCTTCAGGAACTACTGCGACAGCTAGGCTGATTGCCCACAGAATCATGTCAAAAACTGGGCGATTCAATATCAATATGGCCACTATACCGACGCCAAACGACACAACTAAAGCTAAGATGCCTAACCATTTGCCCAAGGAGTTGATGCGCTTCTCCAGCGGCGTCTTCTCTTGAGATGAAGACTGAACCATCTGGGCAATTTTGCCAAACTCCGTTGTCATACCTGTGTTAGTGACTATCGCTTGGCCTCTGCCATAAACGACGACGGTTCCAGAGAAAACCATGTTTTTACAGTCGTTTAGCTGCGTCTGTTCAGGCAGGGCTTCTATGGATTTATCGACAGGTGCAGATTCACCGGTTAGGGATGCTTCGTCAGTTTTCATGGTAAATTCTTCAATAAGCCTTGCATCAGCCGGGATTCTATCACCAGTATAGAGGAGAATTATGTCTCCAGGTACAAGTTCAATAGCGGGAATTCTTACTTCTACACCATCACGGACTACAGTCGCGGTTGGCGCAGTCATCTTTCTGAGGGCTTCTACAGCTTTCTCGCTGCGGTATTCCTGTGTGAAACCCAGTACAGCACTTGCAATAACTATGGCTAATATAATTATGGCGTCTGTTGATTCGCCTACTGCAAAGGAAAGACCAATAGCAATAAACAGAATAACCATTAGAATGTTAGTGAATTGGCCTAGAAAAATTTTCCAAGGCGATTTGCCCTTTTCTTTTTTAATCTCGTTTGGTCCGTATGTTACTAGACGTTCTTTGGCTTCTCGGGAATTTAATCCATTGTCAGTTACTTTCAGTTCAGTCATTACTGCTTCAGGTGTTTCACTATGCCAGACTTTAGTCAAATTGCTCCCTCGTTTTCAATTATTACGTGAAAATCAAGTATTTAGGTGTTTCACACATTTCGATTGAATATTGACAAAAGATCTAACATAAACGCGAACTAATTGAATGAATGCCCACAGTACTCAATGAATTTTTGGACGGTAATACAAAAATAATAGTGAATGTCAGACCCATGCGTAACATTCAAGGAAAATTAGTCCAGTTAAGCCAAAGATAGCTCAGGATGTCTTTTATGATAGTCTCGGCTATGCACATAAAGCGAGATGCCCCCAATAACAAGCGTCACCAGACTCAACGCATAGAGTATCCAAGTAAAGAGGAGCCCGTAATTCATGATTTGTTTTTGCCATTCCCACGGAAAATTGGCCATTACTCCAAGCGGCCAAGCACCCACCACCTGATATGTAAAACCAAAAACAATCAACATAACCGCTACAAGCTCACTATTACCGGTCAACCCAAAACGCAACGCATGCAAACTATAAAGGCACAACATTATAGAGCCAATGATTAAGGCGGGCAAACTTGTAACAAAGAAGATAGGGCTAACATAACTCCGGGGAATCAGAGAAGTAACAACTGAGGGTGCGCATCGAACTACATCTTTACCCCAATCAGTCGGCGACCAACCAGTGCTTATTACCACAAAGAGATAGAAGGCGCCATATGCTGCCAAGAGCACACCTAGAGATAACCAGTGAATTTTAACATAACTTGTAATGCGGTTGGATGTGCTTAGATTTGGGCTCATATGCAGCTCTGTTCTCTTAGCTACTTCTACTGTGCGTTTCCATATATTACTTTTCGACGTAGCCCCAAAATAGCGATTTTTCTGCTCAGGGGTTAGCAAAAAGTACTAAAGCCCCAAAATCACAATCTAGAGTGGTTGCAGCTTTTATGAAGTACGAAACAGCATTCCTGAGCATAATTCCCAGAACACCTAACATAGTAAGCTATCGCTTTCCAAGACCCGAAGGGCTCGAGTACAAACCGGGGCAATTCTTCTTTGTTAACCTGAAATGGAACGGCAAAGAGATCAGTCATCACTTCAGCTTCAGCAGCAGCCCGACAGAAAAAGACCATATAGAATTCACCAAAAAACTAAGCGATAGCGAATACTCCGTAGCTCTTAAAGCAGCTAAAGCTGGCGACTGGGCAAGAATCGATGGCCCCTATGGACAATTCACGTTCGAGGGTGAATACCCAAAGATTGCGCTGTTAGGCGGCGGCATAGGCATAACCCCATTTATTAGCATGTGTAGAAATGCAACTGACAAAGGCTTGACCAACCGTATTGTGCTTTTTTATGGCTGCCGAACACCCAACGACATCGTCTTCAGACGAGAATTTGAAGAATTGACCCAGAAGAACAGCAACCTAAAAATCGAGTTTACCGTAAACGAAGCCACACCCGACTGGAACGGAACAGTCGGCACCATCAACGCAGATATGATACGAAAAGAATTGCCTGATTACAAGGATTATTTGTTTTTTGCCTGTGGTCCTCCGCCTATGGTTAAGGCGATGCAAGCGCTGGTTGAGAGTTTGGGTTTGCCAAAGGAGAAGTTGAAGCTGGAATACTTCACCGGCTACACCTAACCTCCTCTTGTTTAAACTTTAAGAACAACATCATTCAACATAGCTTCAAGGGAAGCGCTGAACCTCAAAGCCCTAATTAGACAGATTACTGAACCCGTAAAACTTCTGGTCCTAATACTGCTTGGCGCTTTAACGAATAAAAAAGCAGTCAATGTTGTCCTCGCCGTTGTGTCTTTGACGTGGCTTTACTTCTTCACAGTGCTTTTTGCGTTAAGCTTGTGGGCATTCAAAAAAATAAAAAGAAAGGTTTAGGGGTAGAACCGACGCGTGGTTCTTGGGAACGGAATCGCATCGATGATGTTATCTAAATCAAGCATCCAAACCAACAATCGCTCCAAACCCATACCGAAACCAACGTGTGGGACTGTTCCGTAGCGTCGCAGGTCAAGGTACCATTCGTATTCTTCAGGTTTTAAGCCTTGATGCTTTCATGCGTTGAATGAGTATTTCTTTGTTTTCTTCTCTTGGCCGCCTGTGCTGATTTCGCCGATTCTTGGAACCATCATGTCCACTGACATAGCGATTTCGGGGTGGTCACGGTAGGTTTTGCAGTAGAAGGCTTTGATTGCAGTTGGGTAATCGTACACGAAGAATGGTTTGCCGAAGTCTTCAGCAAGCACTTTTTCGTCTTCATAGCCCAAATCTGCACCCCAGTCTAAAGAGGGGTTTTTGGGTTTTAGGCGTTCTATGGCTTCTTTGTAGGTAATTCTTGGGAAAGGTGCTTGTACTGTTTTGAGTTTTTCGATGTCTGCACCGAGTTCCTTGAATTCTGTTTGGCAGCGTTCACTAATGGCTTGGCAAACATATGCCATGAGTCCTTCTTCGAATTTCATGAGGTCATCCATGTTTGCAAATGGCCATTCGCCTTCAATGTGCCAGTATTCGGTTAGATGGCGTATGGTGCGGCTTTTTTCCGCGCGGAAAGAAGGCGCGATGCAGTAGACATTTTCTAGTGAGTAAATGAGTATTTCAAGGTAGAGTTGGCTGCTTTGTGTTAAGTATAGTTCTTGGTCGAAGTATTTTAGACCAAAGAGTGTTGAGCCGCCTTCCACTGCTGCCGAGATGAACATTGGTGGTGAAACTTCAGTGTATTTTTGTTGCTCGAAGTATTCTCGTGCTGCTTTTAGGGTTTCGGCTCGAACTTTCATGACGAAGTTCATTTTTCTGCTTCGTAGCCAGAGGTGGCGCATGTCACGGATGAATTCTTCACTTTTGTCTTTGGAGATTGGGAAGGTTTCAGCTAAGCCAACTATGTCGAGGGTTTCTGCGCTGACTTCGAATCCGCCTGGTGCGCGTTTGTCTTCTCTTGCGGTTCCTTCAAGTGATGAGTGAAGATTCGATTGTTAATTTTTGTGCTTCATTCCAGCAGGGACTTGTGTTTTTGATGGTGCATTGGATTACTCCTGTTGAGTCTCGGATTAATAGGAATATGAGTGCTTTTCCTTCACGTTTGCGGTATACCCAGCCGCGAACGGTGACTTTTTGGTCCTTGCAGTTGCCTTCTAAGTATTTGGCTTATTTTAACCAGTGCCATGTGCATCAACTGTTTGCTGATATACTCTTCTTCCAGCCTAAATGCCTATCGATGCGGCTGTTTCTATTTATCTTCAATAAAGCATTAACTTGCCTTAGTTTTCACGAAAAAAAGGACGTGAATAAAATGGTGACTTTGCTATGTTAGATAGTCCATATTTTGAAATATGCGAAAGTTTTTAAATGGATTAAAATAAATAGGCTACCAGTCAGGGTGAACAAACCCTTAGTATTGGGCAGGCAGGAAAAATTATGCAAGAAGATTTAGCAGTGAAAATGTCGGATTTTGGCTTCACCATTAACCAGGCCAAGGTATACCTTAGTATTGTACAGTCCGGAAAAACCAGTGTTGGACAGATATCTAAGAACACCCAGTTACATAGACAAGACATCTACAAATTGTTACCTAAACTGGAAAAAATGGGGCTAATAACAAGAACCATCGATAAACCTTTCATGGTTGAAGCTTTGCCCATAAAAAAGGCCTTGGAGCGCATAATATTTAAGGAGAAAGAAAAAACCGATCGAAGACTCTCTCAGTTAGAAAAGAATCTAAATGAATTAGCTCAAACTATCCAACAACAGCCGGAAAGCAAAGAAGAAGCACGATTTATCCTTCTAACTACCGATGAAGCGATCCTGAATCGTAGCGAACAAACCTTCAAAAAACGAATAAAAAGCTTCATGCTAGTCACCACCGTAGAACAAATAAAGTCTCCGGCAATCAATTCCTTCCGTACTTACACTCAAATGATTGAAGATAGCAAGGCTAAACTACGTTTGATTATCGTTGGCTCTGAGAGCAAAGCTGAAGTTATACAAATCGTTGAAAAGATTGCTCCACGAAACGGCTCCTTCAAGGTCAAATTGATCGATAGATGCGCTTGCAAAAACTATCAATTGATTGATGACAATGAGGTTTGGATCGCAACCCAGCAGAAAACTCAGACAGGATATCCTAGTATTTTTTGGACAACTGATTCAAATATCGTTGAGGCTTACCTCGAAAACTTCAAGGATACATGGAGTAATCCTAAGGCAACAGTAGTGTATCGACCTCCCACCGTTAAAGTGACAGAGAAACCGGTTACAGTTAACACTTCAATGGTTGCGCCCATGGTCACTTACGGTTAGTCTTCTCTTATTTTGGGTTCATGAACTCTCCAAAACACAAAAAGCGACACAGGCAGCATAGTAAAGGCTAACAGCAGAAACGGCAGTTGAGGCGAAACATAAACATAAGTTAAGCCTACGAGTACTTGCAGGATTGCTTGAATTATGAACATGAAGAATTGTAGGCAACCAGTAGCGGTTCCTCTGAGGTTTCTTGGAACCAAATCACCCATTAACACTTGGTAGCTGTTTAGCTGCAATAGGTTGCCTAATCCAAAGAAGAAAAAGGAAAGCAGAAGCATGTTAAAGTCAGCGTTGATGAAGAGCAACATACCTGGAATGTAGAGTAGGTAACCCAGTATTAGGAAGCGTTTTCTTCCCAAAACATCCATGCTAAAGCCAGCCAGTATCGCAGGGATAGCTATGGTCAAGTACCTAAATGTCATTACGAGTGCCCACTGCTCGAGGGACATATTAAGTACTGAAGTTGCGTAGACAACAAAGTATGTTTGGCAACTTACCACCAAACCATTCACGATTATTATGGCTAAGAAAAGGTTATAAGCTGATTTTGGAACCTTCCTCCAGACGCAGATGCTTTCTTTGACTGCTTTAGGATAACTGCGCAGGGTATCAACGAAGTTAAACCTTACTTTTTCACCCATTGGCGGCAGGGTTTCTGTTAATCTAAACCGCAAAAGAGCGATGACGAAGTATGCGGTAGCCGTTAAGCTGTAGGCGATACGCATTCCAAAATCAAAGTTAAACGTAGCTACAAGGTACTGGGCGATTAACGGAGCAGGCAACAGAACCAACGTTGTAATAACAGATTGAAAACTAAAACCTGCACCTCTATTATTTACCGGCAAAGAATCGATCACCATAGCCATCAAAGCTGGTCCATAGATGGAACAGAAATTTTGCACAAGCAAACCAATCAAAATGAATTCCCAGGATGGGGCTAAAATGAAGAATAAGCTACCGATAGCCATTCCAAAGGTCATGGTAACTATGAGCCATCGTCTGCCGTGTTTGTCTGCTAAGTAGCCTCCGGGAAACTGGACCAGCGCAACAGCAATGGAGCCTGCGAAACCCATTACAGCAAGCATTAATTCGTTGGCTCCGAGGCTGAAGGTAGTAGAGGCTGGCGTAGGTGTCTGGAATAGGCTGCGCTGAAAACATGATTATCCAGCTTACGGTTATGAGTAGAAAGTTACCTCTGAGAACCGCTTGGTCTCCACGGAAAAGCCCCGAAAACTTCATCGCTTAAAACTTAGTTAAGAATTATTTAAATAACGCCTGAAAAAGAGTTTTCTGCAACATTAAAAAAACGTTTTAGCCCACAATTCTTAAATCGCCCTTGCTGCGAGCTTAGATAGATTGGAATATGCAATTTAATCTTGAAGGACAAGCAAAGCTTAAGGCATTAAAAATCTCTGCTGTAGCAATTTTTAGCGTTGTAATCGTTGAAGTAACCATAGGCGCATATGTTAACAGTTTAGCCATCATAAGCGACGGCTTACATGCTTTGCTTGATGCTCTTTCAAGTGTCATGTTGTTTTTTGCTGTACGAGCTTCACTTAAACCGGCAGATGAAGAACATACATATGGTCATGAAAAATTCGAGTCTATTGGGGGATTAATCGGCGGTATAGTTCTGATTGCGGTTGCCTGCATAATCTTCTATGAAGCGGCACTTAGACTCATATCTGGTGCGACACTTGAAGGCGGCATAGAATACACTGGTTTTGCAGCAATAGCTTATGCACTTTTCATCGCATCATTAAGAGTTACAGTTTTCAAGAAAAACCAGCACACCGAAAGCCAATCGATGAAAGCGGGATTCTATGATGCAATCTCCGATCTTGGCTCAACCATAATTGCTTTGATCGGTTTCGGTCTCGCATTAATGGGCTTCATTGGAGCAGACGCTTTCGCTTCAATCTTCTTAGGTTGCATGCTCACGTACTTGAGCCTCAAACTTGCCAAATCTAGCGTCATGGAACTTAGCGATACAGCATCAAAGGATATTGTTGCTAATACTCGGAAAGCTATCATATCGTGTGAAGGTGTCGTAAAAATTGAAAACCTTAAACTTCGCAAAGTTGGCTCCAAAATTTTCGTTGATGCTTCAGTCCAAGTTCCGAACGGTATGGGCTTAGAAGATGCACATTCCTTAGCCTCCAAAATCGAAACATGCCTAAAGGACAAATTAGGCAACGTAGATGCAACCATCCATGTGGAACCTTCGGATAAGGAGAAGAAACTGCAAAACGAAGTAGTCAAATTGGCGACTATTGAGGGCGTTAAAGAGGTCCATGAAGTTTCCGCTAACTCCGTCGGCGGCAAACTCTACATCACGTTACATGCATATGTTAACCCCGAGTTATCAGTGGAAGAGGCACATAAAATCGCGGAGACAATCGAGCAAAAGATAAAATCAGAGATTAAGCCGCTTGAAAACATCACAGTACATGTCGAACCATTAGGTGAAGCTATTCCATCAGAACAAGTTAACGAAGCCAAACTGCAAAAAGTCGTCAATGATGCGGCAAAGAGCATCGGTGGAAACCTGCAGATTAGGAAGGTATTAACTTATGCGGCAGAGGGCAAACGTTACATTAACATTGATTGCTGTTTCACAAAGCAGGTGCAGATTAAGGAAGCTCATCGTTTGGCTTCTGCGTTGGAGAAAGAAACTAAAGAGCACTTTGCTAATACTGTGGTAACAGTCCATATTGAGCCTAAATGTAATTAATAGCGTGCATATTTGGCGTATAAACAGCCTGTTTGAAAACTATAGAAAGCCACGAGTTTGGCTGCTATATAGGGGGAGGGGGCAGTACTAAGAAAAAACAAACCGTACCCAACCAAACAACAGGAACACAAATCAGAGTAGAATAGAAAAATCTCATTAGGGCTGCTTCAAAGCTTAAATGGCACCGCATCATTTTCACTTTTCGAGGAACACTATTTGACTAACGAATTAATCGCTGACGGTGATATGGTGCTAATTTACCTGGACGCACGCAGAACATACATGATAAAGGTGCAGTCGGGACAAACCTTCCACACTCACAAAGGGTACCTGAAATTTGACGATTTAATCGGCAAAGAATACGGTGAACCTATTAAAAGCAGTTTAGGCGTAACATTCGCTACACTCAAACCCAGCTTGACCGATTACATGATGAAGTCAGGGCGCAATACTCAGATTGTTTACCCCAAAGATGCCGCTTTGATTGTGATGTTTAGCGGTATTGGTCCGGGAAGTCGTGTTTTCGAGTCTGGCACAGGAACAGGAGCCTTAACATCTGCGTTAGCTCACTATGTTGGGTCAACGGGGAAAGTTTACACTTACGAGTTACGACCCGAATTTCAGAAAAACGCGGCCAAAAACTTAGCACGCTCAAAACTAATCGATAATGTTGAGATGAAAAGTGGCGATGTAACAATGGGCATAGCCGAGCGCGATTTGGATGCGGTGATTTTAGATCTTGCGGTTCCATGGCTAGTGGTTCCACACGCTTACGAAGCTCTCAAACCCTCAGGTATACTCGTCTCATTTAGCCCAACCATTGACCAAGTCGTCCGCACAACTGAAGCCCTACGCGACAGCGGCTTCGTATTCATAGAAACCCTAGAGTGCCTAATGCGAACCATGCAAGTCGAACGCGGCAAAACCAGACCCAATACAATGATGACAGGCCACACAGGCTACATAACACACGCAAGAAAAATACTCAAACCACCAGTCCATGAAAATACACAGACACTTTCACAAGAAGCAATGCCCGAAGTAAACATAGAAGAATCAATAGAACAACAAAATAGTGAAGAAATGGCAGAAAAAGAGACTGCCTAAACCTTAGTCTTCCCTTTTACTTTTCGACCATTATCAGGCATCGGCATACTTAATTGATAAACAGCCTGCTTGAATTGATCGCTTTGTGCTACCTCGTGTTAAACCATAGTATGCGCCGAGGATTTTACCGATGTAAGGGATAACGATTTTATCAAATGCCTTATATGCCAAGGGATTAGGTAAACGGTTTTCTAGGAATGTTGGCTTCCAGATTTTAATGTTATATTCCCAGCATTTGATGAAGAAGTCCCAACGCGCTTTACTTAGCGAATCCATTTCTGCGCCTTTCTTATTCATCAGAACACAGTTTTCCAGAGGCACAAAGAAGAGCGGCACATAGAATGCGTTGTAGCCTTTGAGTTTATCCATCAACTCCAAAGTCTGCAGCATGTCTTCTTCTTTCTCATCAGGCAAACCAATGATAAGGGTCGCCAGTGGATACCAGTCATTATCGTTTAAAATACCAAAAGCGTTGGTGACGACGTCTTGCCACTGCTCAGGCTTGAAAGGCAACATTTTACCACCCATATATTTCTTCATGAGGCGTGGACTGCCGGTTTCGATGCCTGTTTCAGCAGTTATGATTGGTTTCTTGCCAAAGCTATACCAGCTTTTCTCAATTAGGATTTCGGCGAGTTGTTGAATCATTTGTGGGTCATGATAAACTGGTGCAAGTGACATGTGTGCTGCTTGGATGCTTTTAACGCCGGGGTAATCTGCGACGCTTTTACATAGGTTTACTACTGCTTCACGGTTAGGTACGAATCTTGCGTCTTTTGCGCCGTAAAGGAACAAGTCTTCGGTGATTAGCGTTATATGGTCGCTGCCCTGAGCAGTGCTTAAGGCAACTTCGTTCATGATTTTTTCAAGGGGCACATCAATTTTATGCTGCATTGTGGGTGTGCAGAATTGGCAGTTTCGACCGCAGCCTTTGCTGATTTCTACTGCGCCGTGAATAGCCACATTCTTTGTAAGTGGCATCTCTTGGTTGTAATTCCAGTTATCTAATGATTCGTCGGCTTTGGCTATGCGTGGAATCGCTTCGCCGTTGACGGCTTTCTTGAAGAGCTCAATTATTGGTCCAGGTCTGCCGCCCATCAAAACACAGTCAACGCCGTAGCTTTTCGAGACGTGTTGGCGTTCAAGTTGCCATGAGCCGTATCCGCCGACGATGATTTTGGGTTTATATTTTTTGACGGCTGGGTGCTGGATGAGTTTGCGGAATTCTATGCGGTTCATGGGTTCGCCGCCGCCTACGATGGAGCTGTAGGTTTTGCTGACATAGCCCATGCCTGTGGGGTCCATTGATGAGATTCCGACAACTTTAGTGTTTGGCCCGATGAACTTGTCTAAGTCTTCGGGGTAAGCTACTGCGATGTCATCTGGTGAGAAGCCGCCTTCAAGTAGAATTGATTCAACTTTTCGTAGACCATATGGTGCGTAGCTGCTTGACCGTCAGCTTTTTTCCGCAATGTGGATAAAGCGTTTTCCGTACATATGAAAGCGGGAAGGGACCTTTGCCGAATCCTCCTGCGAACGCGATGAAGGGATTATTGAACAAGTCACTCATTTCGGTGGCTGATGCTGTGAGCACGATTTTTTTGCCGGTTACTGTTTCCAACCTTTCTCTTCCTCTAAACAGAGTAATTCATTACGTTCATAGTCCTTTTAAAAATTACTATCGCTGGCATGTTATAGGTGGAGATGTTGGTGGTGAAACGAGCTATCGTGTTAGCGGTGTCTGGAATTTTTGTTGGGGATGCCGTTTCAGTTTCTTTATAATTAAGGAGTAATCTGTAATTCTTAATTTTAAATGAAAGTCAGGTGAATAACCTCACACGGTTACCACACCGTATAAGGTTACTCACCCTTTGCCGTCTGAGTAACTCTGAATTTTCATCCAATCAATTATGTCAACTTAATGCCTTCTCATCATTCGGCAAACACATCATAGAAAGTGGAAAATAAAAGCCTTTAACACTGATCTATAGTTTTGGATATGCTTTTATTTTTGTTCCGCCAAATTCTTGAGATAGGAGCAATAGATTATGAATTTTAGTGGAAGTCAAACAGAAAAGAACCTGCTTGCAGCGTTCGCAGGTGAATCCCAAGCACGAAACCGATATACATTCTTTGCCAGCGTAGCTAAAAAAGAGGGCTATGAACAAATCGGCGCAATTTTCGAGGAAACAGCGGCTAACGAGAAGGAACATGGAGAACTTTTCTTTAAACACCTGAAAGGCGGCATGGTGGAGTTTACTGCCACCTATCCAGCAGGCATTATTACAACCACAGCTGACCATCTAAAGGCCGCTGCAGAAGGCGAAAAACTGGAATGGGGCACTCTATATCCAAACTTCGCTGAAGTAGCCAAGAAAGAGGGCTTCATGGAGGTGGCAAAAACATTCACTATGGTTGCACAGGTAGAGGTCTACCATGAACGTCGATACACCAAGCTGTTAGAAAATGTTCTAAATGATAAAGTGTTCAAGAAAGATGCGCCTGTTAAATGGAAATGCAAAAACTGCGGCTTGGTCGTTGAAGGACCTGAGGCACCCGATAAATGCCCAACATGCGCTCATCCGCAAGCATACTTTGAAGTCTGGACAGAAAACTACTAAACACCAATTTCTTCTCTTTTTATAGCGTTACCCTTTTTCAAATGGCGTTAAACAGATATAGGAAAAAGTATTCATTGCCATATGTCACCATATGCAGAAAAGAATCGGTTAATTATTTAATGGTTACTCAAAGTGCAACTTGTTTGGTTCATCCCTTCAGGGTAGAAGAAAGAATGGGAGTCTGCGTTTTTATGCCCACTCATAGATAGCTACGTTGAATTCCTGCCACATTGGATCAACGCCCTCAAAAGTAACAATCGCAATCACATCATTTAGCCACATGAGCTTATCCGACATAGTCATAAACGTCCACAACCCCACGCTAATCGGTTTAGCGCCCATCATTTTAGCTACGTCATAGCCTTTGATTGTACCCATTTCGCCTGTTGCAGTCCTAAAGATGCCAATGTCTTTTGCTACGCCTAAACCTTTTGGCGGCGTATTACCCTTTGCGGTAACAGTAAGGAAGCAATCTGTGCCTTGTGCTCGGCCCATACCTTTTACCTGCGCAGTCCAAGCATACATCTGCTTAACTCCGTCCATACTGATGTTTTTTAGAAAACTTGGTCCAGCTTTACCTTTGCCTTCAAACAATTTTTGTCCTAAAACCAAAAGAATCACCTTAAAGAAGACTCTTCAAGTGCAAAATTAACATATGTGACTAATAGACTGTAACCACAAAATAGCTTATTGATTTAAGTTGTTTTTTGCTCGTATTCTTCAACCATGTGTTTAACTTTCTTCTCAAGTTGCCGCTCATACACATGCTCAGGTATCGGTGGAGAGAGCACCTTTTTTTTATGCAATTCGCTGGGCTGCACGATGCGTTGTTCCCCAACTTTAACGCTTACGCGTTCGCCTTCTAAGTAATCATAAAAATCTTCCAGTGCCTCAACAATCCAGTAGCCCTCAGCTTCGGTTAAAAGTTTGACGCTGTAGAGACCTTTATAGTAGTAAAATTCAGTCATAAAACTCTACAATAATAGACCCAGTTTTGGGTAAATAACTTTTACTCTACCGCTAACCTTGTGGCTTCTGCCTTTTTACAGATATTAGAAATTGCAGTCACAAACCCCGGCATCGTAAAAATGCTAAAAACCCGTGTGTATTTGGGTAATCCCGCTTTGTGGACGTCATCGACGTTTCCGCCGCCTCGAAGATAACCCTCGATGAACACGATGGCAATCGATTCGGCTTTAGTGTTGCTGTCAAAGGGTTGCAGGTAATGGCCACAGTAATAGAGAAACACGGCTATATCCCATGCTTTGTCGCCGCCCCGTTGTGCCTGCTCGAAGTCAATGAGGAAGATTGTGCCGTCAGCCTTGATTAGGACGTTGTCGGGTTTGGTGTCGCCTAATACTACGTCATGTCCATGGGCTTTTGCGAGGGTTTCGCCGACTCTGCCAATCGTGCCCAACACTTCAGTATCTACGGACTCATCAGTTGTGGTGGAGTAGTCTTTGATGATTTTAGCCAGACTCTTACCCTCGATGAACTCCATAAAAACGATGCGCTCGGCGTTGCTGACGTGGAGTATTTTGGGTACGTTGAAGCCTTCGCTATGCAAGACCTCACTGATTGCGCATTCCTTGGCTAAGCGTGCTTGCCCCGAAACAGCAAATGAGCGTGCCCCAAAAGACCACAACGTTAGCGGGAACCATTTAAACCCGGACCAATCCTTAAACCGCTTAGCCAACACTTTTCTCTCCCCGGCACGGATGAGATACACATCGTTTAGCACGCCGCCGATTGGCGCCACTTCCACATTTACGCTGGCATCCTTGAGCAGCATCCGTTGTGTATAGCCCTTGATGTCGATTTTGTCGGATAACGAAACCAATTCCGCCCCAGTTTGGAAAAAAACGTATTTCTGGGAGTCGATAAAGCGGCTGATTTGATCGGACTGATGTAACCAATTGATTTTTTGGGTTCGCAAAAATGTCTCCGCATTCTGTGTGACAATACTCATCAGTTGGGGTATGGTTCCAAAGATTGACGTAAATAGAGTTCGGGGCGCATTCTTGGCGAGGTTGATGATACGTAGTTTGGGGTCTTGGCATTGAGTGATAAACTTTTTAGTAAAGAAGACATAGCCGTTTTGTTGAGTAATTTTTCCTTGTGCTTCCAACTGTTTGAGAGCAATCAAGTATCCTTTGAGTGCCTGCGGTTCATTCTGTATTAACCCTCTGGTTAAATCAGCAACTTCGTAGGCGAGCAATGGAAAAACCCTGATGCGATTAGAAAAAACTTCATACATAAAGTATTGAGGCAATATCTGTATGCGGTCAGCAAGTTCTGGAAAGTTTATGATTATGTTCTCAAGCAGCTCTAAAACTAAGCGTTGCTTAAGCTCCACTTCCCGCTCGTGCAGATACGCCTCGCCTTGTAGTGCATGGTAGGGGAAGATGAGTTTGCTTGCGATGGCTTCACCCAGCAAGCCGCGGTCGATGTCTCGCTCGAAGACCCACTGGTCTACAGCGAAAACAAAGACGGTTTTGTTTTTAACGGGTTTTAGGTAACTCATGAGGCGAGGTTGAAAATCATGTATAACCAGCATTACCTCTTGGATTATGCGGTCGTTGGCTGGTTTTTGTGAGTAATGATCCACTTGGGCGATGGCGGCGATTTTGTATTGACCAGCAACATGTCTGCAAAATTCTACTATTTGACTGTTTAAGTCGCCGTTTTCGAGGCTGTTTGCTGATTTTATGGCTGATTTACCCCTCGCATATTATATTAGTAGTGATTGCGTGTTGGGGTATTTAAAACAAGATTATTTTGGAGCCCGGTTTTGAAAACCATTGAGGTTAGGTGATTAGTATGCTCTGGCAAGTGGCTTAGAAATCTTACGAATTATTTAGGTGGGGTGGCTTCTGCTTTTAGGACATTATGCCAACTGTTGGTTATGTTTCAGGTTGACGATGGCTATTTTTCTGCGATGAGGTTTAGAGATTCTTCCGAGAAGTTTAGCTTGCTTTCGATTAGACAGTAAATTTTGCGTGTGCCTTATGAATTCATGTTCCGAGGCGTAGTTTACATAGCCTTTCTTTTCTATTAAGCGCAGGAGTGGGTAGATGGTGCTATGTCAGAAGTTTCGCCGTTGAGGAATTGGAGTATGATCAGGTCGATTAGGCAATACCATCAGATGGCAAAACCTACTTGCGGACATACTACAGTATCTTGCAAGGTCAACTAGAACGGCAACAACACGATTCAATTTGGCGCAAAAATTCTGTTTTACTCAGTGTAGGCTATGTTGAAATTGGGCTTGGTGCTTGTAAGCATGCAAAAGCTTTTATGTTTAGAATTATGACAAAATTTTAGAGGAAAAACAAAATGACTTTAGAAACAAGCAAAATCTTAGGCGGCATAGGCGCAATTCTCGTCTTCATAGGTATCATACCGCTCTTCGCATACTCCTCCGTTATCTCATTAGTGGGTGCAATACTAGTCTTAGTCGGCTTATACGGCATAGGCAATTACTACAGAGAACCTGGAATCTTCACGAATGCATTAATCGGCATACTCATAGGAATCATCGGTGTAGTTGTCATAACGGTTATTGCTTTTACTGTTCTGTGGGCAAACGTCACTGATTTGCTGGTACAAATCTACCCTAACTGGACACCTGGCGATTGGACTGGATTACAAGGCATGACTCCTGATCCAAACGCATTAAACAACTTTGACTTCACCAACTTGCTGCCCCTCATATGGGGCTTAATCGGCGTCGCCGTCATCGGATGGATAGTCGCCATAATAGCATCATTCTTCCTTTGGCGTTCACTGAAAATAATCACTACAAAATCAACCGTTGGCTTATTTGGAACCGCAGGATTACTGCTGCTTATAGGTGCGTTTCTTGCTGTAATTATTATAGGCTTTATCCTTATGTGGATAGCAGCCTTACTGCTTGCAATTGCTTTCTTCCAACTCAAAACACAACCCGTAACTGTCACAACCACTCCACCACCACCTACTACAGTCTAAAAACCAATCGATCCCCTCCCCCTCTCTTTTCTTTTTTTTTGAAAAAATCAAACCACCTCTCAGAAGGCAGTATTATGCTGAAGTGGCTGAACACCCGATTCTCTAACGGACTCTACATTTGGAAGCAGTCGAGAATACATTCCCAGAATCCATGAGGTAAACTTCCCTCCCAATTGTTGATGCATTTCTATGATGGTAAATGCCTTGTTTAGGCAAAAAAATCGCTACTTGTACTGCGCAAGCAAGAACACCCACTAGCGCGATAAGGTATGCAAACATCCAAAATAAAAGGAAAAAAGGATGTTATACCAATGGTTGCTACTTTACTTTGTAATCTTCTGAGTCGACGACTTCAGGTCCAGCGCCAGGTGCTTGTTGCGATTCTGGGCCGGGTCCTGCGCCTGGCTGTGGTCCCGCTTGACCTTGTGCTTGCTGCTGTTTTGCGGCTTCAGCTGCTGCTTGCTGATAGACTTTGGTTCCGACTTCCTGCAGAACCTTCTGTAGACATCAGATTTGGCTTTCACCTGCTGCCATGTCGTTGCTTGCTAGTGCGTTTTTGAGTTCGGTTACGGCTGCGTCGACTTTTGTGGTTTCTTCGGGGCTGATTTTGCCTGCAAGGTCAGTTTTGGTGCGTTCTGCGGTGTAGACGAGGCTGTCGGCGTTGTTGCGTGTTTCTGCTTCTTCTTTCTTCTTGCGGTCTTGTTCTTGGCAATTGTTCGGCGTCTTTGATTAGGCGTTCTTTTTCTTCTTTGCTGAGTTTGGTAGAGGCTGTGATGCGGATTTTTGATTCTTTGCCTGTGCCGCGGTCTTTAGCGCGTTACGTTTAGGATGCCGTTTGCATCGATGTCAAAGGTTACTTCGATTTGTGGGACTCCTCTGTGGTGCTGGTGGTAAATCTACGAGGTTGAATTCGCCTAGTGAGACGTTGTCGGCTGCCATTGCGCGTTCACCTTGTAGTACATGGATGGTGACTGCAGTTTGGAAGTCTGCGGCTGTGCGTGAAGACTTGGCTGCGTTTGGTTGGGATGGTGGTGTTTTTGTCCATCACTTTGGTCATGACGCCGCCCATTGTTTCAACGCCAAGCGTAAGTGGGGTAACGTCAAGAGCAAGAGGTCTGTGACTTCGCCTGTGACGACTCCTGCTTGAATGGCTGCTCCGATGGCAACTCATTCCATGGGGTCAAGTCCACGTTCAGGTGCTTTGCCTAAGGATTTGCTCAACAAACCGTTGCACGAGGGGCATTCTGGTCATGCCGCCGATTAGGATGATTTTGTCGATTGCTTGTGGTGTTAACTTTGCGTCTTCCAAGGCTTTTAGTAGTGTGGGTTGTGTGCGTTCGACGATGGGTTGGGCAAGAGATTCAAGTTTTGTTCGGGTTAAGTGTTAAGTGTAGGTGTTTTGGTCCTGAGGCGTCGGCGGTTAGGAATGGCAGGTCGATGTCTGTGCTCATCAAAGTTGAGAGTTCGATTTTGGCTTTTTCTGCAGCTTCTTTTAGCCTTGCCATCGCCATCTGGTCGTTGATAACGTCTATGCCTGTTTGACGTTTGAATTCGTCGAGGATATAGTCCATGACTGCTTTGTCAACGTCTGTTCCGCCCAATTGAGTGTCGCCGCTGGTGCTAAGTACTTGGAAGACTCCTTTGCCAAAATCCATCACGGTAACATCGTGGGTTCCGCCGCCGAAACTGAAGACGAGGATTTTCATTTCCTGTTGAAGTTTGTCGATGCCGTATGCGAGGCATGCAGCGGTGGGTTCGTTGATGATTCGCATGACTTGGAATCCTGCGATTTCGCCTGCGTCTTTGGTGGCTTGACGTTGGTTGTCGTTGAAGTGAGCTGGAACAGTGATGACGGCTTTGTTTATGGTTCCGCCAAGGTAGGTTTCGGCGTCTTTCTTTATTTTCTGCAGAATGAACGCTGAAATTTGCTGTGGGCTGTATTCTTTTCCGTAAATGTTAACTTTGTAGTCGGTGCCCATTTTGCGTTTTATTTCAAAAATGGTGCCTTCGGGGTTGGTGGTTGCTTGGCGTTTTGCAGATTCACCAACTAGAAGCTGCCCATCTTTTGTGAAGGCGACAACTGACGGAAACATTTTTCCCGCCATAGTTGGACCTTCGGCGCTTGGAATAACAGTTGCATGTCCGCCTTCATAGATGGCGGCTGCTGAATTGGTTGTTCCTAAATCGATTCCTAATACTTTTTCATTTGTTTTTTGATTACTCATTTTTTTTTTCCTCCATTTTGGTTACTTTGATTTTTATTATTTTTTGGTTACTTGACGTAGCTACTTTGACAATGGTTGGTCGAATAACTTTGCCTCTCATAATGTATCCTTTTCTTATTTCTTCAATAACTGTAGCATTCCGCTACATCGTCGCGCGTCTACAGCGGCGATTGCGTCATGGCATGCGGGGTCAAAAACTTTGCCTTCTGGGCTCTCTATTGGTGTTACTCCTTCTCGCTCAAGAACCTTTCTGAAGCTTCTTTAGAGTCATTTCTACACCTTCGATGCAGTGTTTTCTGTGGTGAATTGAGATTTCGCCGTTCTTAATTGCTAATTCCAATTCGTCAACGACATCTAACAGTTGTGTAACTATGCGTTCGTTGCAGTGGTTCTTGATTTGCTCGACTTCTCGGTCGAAGCGTTTTTTGAAGTTTTCGAAGTCTGCTTGCAAATACTTTAGCCTAGTCAGGTAATCTTCGGAACGTTTCTTCTCGCATTCAAGTCGTTCTTCAAAATCTAACTGGCTGAGGCTCTTTTTCTTCAACCATTATGTCATTTTTCCTCTTGTTTTATCGTTATGAGATGTATTTCTGTTTTTTTGTATCTGTTTTAGCAGTGTTTTCGTGTTGTTGCAGCGGATAAGGACTGGGAGTTGTTTAGGCGTTTTGTTGGGTCGTTTGTGCCAGCAAGGTTGGATTGTTCCATTAGTTTTCTGAATATGATTTCGGTGACTTGGTCTCCTACTGATTCTTCTTTGAGTTCTGAGCTGAAGAAGTGTTTTTTGAAGGATTCAACGATTTCGTTTTTGTCCATGATTATTTGTGGGTTTGTGCTGTCGTTCCATGCTGTTGACATTAGTTTGTGTCCGAGTTCGATGAAGATGTTGACTATGGTGGTGTAGTCTATGTCGAAGGGTGCGTCTCCTGTTAGGAATCGGCCTTTTGTAGCAGTATTTTTTTGTCGTTTTCAGGTGTTACTGTTAAGCTTCTGCGCATTTATTCACCAGGTGCATTACGTGCTTTATGCACCGCTTCACCTAAAGCACAGCTGTGCTTGGCTGCTTATAAATATTCTGCCCAATCAATCCCAAAATACAGAACCACCACCACTCCCAAAAAAAGACAAAAAAGGACATCGAAAAAACCACCGAATTGGACACCAAGCTGTCCGCCTATATCCTATAACAAAACAGAAAACACAAATAACTATTCTAAGTCACTGTTCGATTAACCTGAGTAACGCTATCCACAATCACCATATCACCGATAAGATCTATACGGCAATCAAACAAGTAACTCACATTCTCTTGAAGGTAGTCATAAATTGTTTGGTTAGTTGGAATATACAGCGTTTTACCAGTTGAAATAGTAACCACATAATCTGCTGCATGCCCATCTGTAACAGGAGCCTTCGATATGACTATACCGTATTCTTGATCTGGAATTTTGGCGCCCTGAATAGCATCCGTAGCAACATAAACAACAAAGCCCAAAGCAATAAGCGAAGCCAGCATCGAAAGCAGAATTATCCGTTTGAACGCGTCCAATCCAAACCACCTTTTTCTATGGTTAGGTCTGGCTAATATAAAAAGTGAACCCTAAAACAAAGAGAGAAAAGAAGCGTCAGTGCTTCAGCTGCTTCTTTACGGCTTCTTCAGCCGCTACAACGGTGTCGGCTAGTTTGTCGCATTTGGTTCCGCCGCCCTGTGCAAAGTTAGGTCTTCCTCCGCCTCCACCGCCAAAAATTGGTGCAGCTTCTTTGACGATGCCGCCAGCGTTAACGCCTTTCTTGGTCGCAGTTTCGCCTGCCATAACCATGAGTCTGCAGGTTTTGCCGTCTGAGCCATAGAAGAGTGTTACGGTGGCTTCATTGCGTTTGATGATTTCTGTTGCAGTTTGTACCATACGGTTGACGTCGATGATTTCGCCGAAATCCCGTTTAACGATGGCTATTCCGTCTATTTCGATTACTGCCTTCGGCTGATTGTGCCTGGCCGACGCTGCGCTTTCTTTTGCTGCGAGTTCCTTGATTAATCGGCGCTTCTCCAGTTGTGCTTCTTTGAGTTCCTTCACAACTTTCTCAGCGGTTTTATCCAGCTTATCGACTGGTGCAGTTAGAGACTTCTGAGACTTTCGCAAGCAAGTCTTTCTTGGTCCTGCACTGCTTTTAGCGCTTTCAACCCAACAGCGTAGCCTAGACGTTCAACACCATCTTGCACACGTTCGGTGTAAACGATTTTGACAAAGCCAACTTCGCTAGTGTGTCCTAAGTGTGTTCCTGCGCATGCTTCAACATCCCAATCGCCAGTTTTTACAACGCGGATGTCTTTGCCTGGAACTGCACCGCCCTGGTAGAGCCGGAAGCCATATCGTGATTCTGCTTCGTTGCGTGGGTACCATGTGGTTTCTACTTTCATGTTGGCGCTGATGGCTTGGTTTGCGAGGGTTTCGATTTTGTGGATTTCTTCTTGGCTGAGTCTGCGGTAGTGTGAGATGTCAAGTCGTGAGGTTTCAAGGCCTTTCTGGGTGCCTGATTGCCAAACGTGTTCGCCCAAGACTCTGTCGTGCTGCGCCGTTGATGAGGTGGGTTACTGTGTGGGCTTTCATGAGTTGGTATCGTCTATCCCAATCGAGTATGCCATGAACGGTGCTGCCTTCCTTGAAATGTTGCTGGTTGCTTGAGTTTGTGCACGATGACTTTGCCGATTTTCTGTACATCAACAACTTCAAATTTGCTGCCGTCTGCAGATTATCCAGCCTTGGTCAGCATGGTTGACCGCCGCCTTCAGGATAGAAGCATGTCCTATCCAAAACGACATAGATGTCGTTGATGATTTTGAGGACTTTAGCGTCAAATTCTCGTTTGGTAAACATCTGCGTAGTACAGTGGTTCGGTTGCTGGAAGCTTTTCAGCCTCTTCTTCAAGGGTTTTCTCGGCTTTAGCTTCCTCTTCCTCCACTGGTTTGGGCGCTGCCATGTGGCGGTTAGCGATTAGTGCATAGAAGTTTTCGGGAACCTCAACTTCGACGCCTTCTTTTTCTGCGGCTTGCTTGACGATTTCTGGTGGAAACCATGTGAATCGTAGAGTTCAGTCAAGTGTATCCGTTGAGAGTTTGCCTGTGCCTTTGGTTTTGAGGTCGGCTGCGATGCGTTTAACCATGCCTTCGCCGCGTTTGAGGGTATCCTCGAATTTTTCTTCTTCAACTTTGAGCATTTCAATGATTTCGCCTTGCATTGCTTTGATGTGTGGGAAATCTTTTGCCCAGTAATCCGCCTGCATGTCGACGATGTCGTAGAGTCTGGCAGGGTTCATGTTTAAGTGTGCGCATTAAGCGGTAAACTCTGTCGGAAGAGTAGCCTTGCCAAGTAGCCTTCTTGGATGTTGGATGGCACAACGCCTTCGCTGAGCATGAAGCTTAGGGTTTTGGTGTGGTCGGTTACTGCCCAAGCATTCTCGATTGGGACGAGAACTTTCTCGAGTGTTGGCAAGTCGATGCCTGTTAATTCTGAAACGCGTTTACGTGCAACCATCCGGTTTGCGCGTTTGTCAACGCTGACTAGACCTGAGTATTTGGCTACTCTGTGCCAGGAAGTCGTTGTCAACGTTTGTTATTCCTGCCATAGTCATGACTTTGTCGAGCAAGTTGCCGTAAATCGCTTGGAATAGGCTTGGAACACCTTGGCTGATCCATGTGAAGCGGTCAATGCCATATCCAGTGTCAACTGTGCGGATTGGCAACTCAACAAATTCGTCGCCGACAACCTTGTACTGCATGAACACGAGCGTGCCAACTTCTAAGCCGCGACACGATGCATTCCACGTCTGGACCAGCGTTTCCTCCGCCAACCCAAACGCTTTCTTTGTAGATGACTTCTCTCAGATTTATACCCAAGACTTCGGTGCAGAAGCGTGATGAAACGTACGGTGTCGTCTTTCCAGTAGATTTCTTTGTCTGGATAGTTGAATGCGTGTGCTCCGCCCATTTCGAAGATGGTTAGGTGCCTGCCAAAGGTGGGTCCTGTGTTGGAAATGTCGGTTAATCTGATTGCATGGCTGAGAAATAACCAGTGGATTTGCTGGTGGAGGTGAGATGCCCTCGGTTACATAGGGTTGAAAATCGATGATGCTTGCGTGTGTTAGGTAGATGTCTTTTCTCCAACGTGCAACAACTGGGTAGGGTTTTATGCGTGTGTGACCGTTTTTCTCAAAGAAAGATAGGAATGCTTCTCGCATCTCGGAGAGAGTGAATTTTTTTTTTGTTGCAGGGTTGCCAAGGAAAGTGTAGCATCCGCATTCGTCGCTGCCGGATTCGCCGCAGGTTTCCTGATTCTGGTTTTGTGTCCAGAACTATTCGCCGCATTTTGGACAATGTTTTCTTACAAAGCCTTCTTGTTTGAAGAATGGAAGTTCATAAGCTTCTGCTGGGAACGATTTTTCAACCATGTGAGAGTGCCTCTTTTTAGCCGCTTGTTGTTTGGTTTGTTGTTTGAGTGGTTTATGGGTTTGTCGGATTTAAAGGATTTCAAAATAAATTTCGGTTTGTTCTTAAGGAAAATGCCACTCATCGATTAATCAATCAGTGGATGCACCGTGTTTTTTCTTGTCCATAACGTCTAAGGGGTTTAGTCAGATGTCGCTGTGACCGTGTAGAAGTCACATACAAACCCGCTTCAATCGATCGCGGCACTGTAGATTCTTTCTTTTTTAGATCAGCGTATTTGCCTCCGCATTTTTCGCAGCGAAACCCTTGATTTTTGCCCATGGATTTCAGTCGTTTGCCGCAGTTTGGGCAAAGTGGATTTTCTGTTTCACCTTCTTGATCAGAGTTTAGGATGTTAATTTTTTCAAGGTTGATTGTTAATGGCTTGGTTTCTGTTGCTTTATGTACGGCACCGCAAACTTCGATCTCATCCCCGATTATTAGTTCTCTTGCGATTTTGCGCAGGTCCCCTGTGGGTTCGTAGGCGGCGCAATCCACTTCCGCCGAATCATCTTTGATTGAGAAAATAACATGGCGCAATGGAACCACATCGAGGGTTCTGTGAAACAGTGCCTTTGGCGATGACAGAACTGTAAGGCTCAAGATCGCTTAACTTAGCACAGGTTTTAGATGCGCGTCTGTGCCTTGGTTGCTACGGAAAATTACCCATCGCTCAATCGGCTCCAACGGCTTAACAAGCTCAAATGCTTTTTTGACTATTTCGGCTGTTTCGCCTCTTATTCCAAACAGGATTGGGTCGGGTCCTCGCGGGGTAATTATTACTCTGCTCTTCTTCAAATCCACATTGTTAAACGTGTATGGCTGGGTTTGTTTGTCCATCTCAAAAATCGATGCTTCATCCACATGTCTGATTTGTGCCCAAGTTTTCGGGGGTTCGATAGGCGATGAGTTCGTAGGTGTGGTCGCAGTTGAGTGTTTCGCCGATTGCCGCCAATGAGCCAATGATGCCTCGGCAAGAATTGAACCCTAAGGCTTCTGCACCAAATTTTTTGATTAGGGCCATGGCTTCTTTGAGGGTTACGATGGTTGTTTCGGTTTTTTTTGAAAAAGCCGTTAATTCCTCTGGTATCACATCGCCTTTGTAGAAGACGATGCCTGGGTCAGTGCCTTTTTCTTTCACCGCAGAATGTGCTTCCCATAGAGCAGATTGCTGTTTCTTTGATTTGTTTTTCGAACTCGAGGTTGTATGTGAAGCGTAAACATAATGCGCCGTTTCCGCTTGTTTTCCAGGGCACATTTGGGTTAAGCCTAATCAAACCAGGATAATCGATGAATTTTACATTGAATTTTTTGAGTTTTTCAATAAGGACTAGCTGTTAGGTATGTTGTGCAGCCTCCCTTGGTTGAGTCAGTGTCATCTAAGCCAATATGCATAGTCTGCAAGGTAGTCAAGGGATATGCTCTCCGAGTTGGAAATAAAGAAGGCAGATTGAAGGTAAAAAGTATTGTCCGTTAAAATGCGGTTCTAAGCATACACTGACATTGGCTCACGATCAATAACGCGTTCTGATTCGGCTTTATTGATTGGGAAAATCACGAGGGCTTTATCAGAAACAATCATAGTCAATTTAGAGTTAATTTGACCGATTCCATCGATACGATTAGTAATGATATCTTTAAGTTCATTCATATTATCCGCTGTGACGTTGGCGATTATGTCGTAGACTCCCCAGAGATTATACGCTTCTTCAACTCCATCTAACTCTTTTAATGCTTTTAATACTTGATTTTCGGCTCCGATTTCCGTATTCAAAAGGATATAAGCTGTTGGCATAATATTTTTTTCTCCATTAATTTAAGGGGGGATGGTTGGCTCAGAGGTCCGGGTGCTCTTCGTTCAAGGGGAACACAAAAAGGTTATGTGTATTTCCAAACCTCTCTGACCAACCGATTAAAAATTTAGTGCATCCCCTGGGCAATGCAGCTTCACTTTGCATGTTTTGGGTATGCAAGTTTGCTTTCATATTTCACCAGTTCCGACGCACAGCCTCTACTTCGCCTGAAAAAAATATAAAACTGTGTGATAGTGTCGATACAGTCACAACCGCTAACTCGGCACCTAAAACGTATTCTCTAAGCTATTTGTCAAGGTCTGTGGAAAACTAAAATCAGAACTTTAAAAGAACTGGAAAAGAAAAGAAATAATTTATTGTTTGTCTTCTACGACAATCATTGTGAGCGTCGAGCGGACTTTGTCTAGTCGCCGAATTCGCCAAGTGACTATTTCTTTGAGTTTATCCATCGTTTCGGCTTTGACTCTTGCTACGATGTCGTATACTCCGTAGACGGCTGATGCTTCCTCAACGCCTTCAACTTTCTTCAGCTCTTTTAGAACGTCCGATTCAGAGCCTATCTCGGTATTTATCAATACAAACGCTGTAGGCATAACAATCCTCTGAATATTCATTAGGTATGGTTCGCATTAAAATGTTTCCTATAAGCAACCAAGCTACTTTTAAAAGTTGACGATTTAGGCAACTGTTCAAGCCCTAAATGGTAGGTAGCTTATTGTTTTGAGTGGTTTTGGCGCATGATTTTGACGCCTGCCCACTGCAACGCCGCATAGGAAACGATTAGGCGGAACCACAAATTAACAACGCGCGTTAATAACGCAACAGACACTGCAACGTCGGGGCTAATGTTAAGTGCCGTTAATGTTAAAGTCATAATGAGCTCTGGAAAACCAAAAAAAGCCACTCCCGCCGTCTGGAGAACCCCCGTTAAAGTGAAAACGATGAATATGGCGTCTAAACGTATTGGCTGCCCTAACGCTGCAAACGTTATGAAAAACACTGCAACCTCCAGGGCAAAACTAATAATCGAATAAATCAGAGGTAAAATCAACGCTTTGGGTTTAGCTTTTAACTCTGCGACTCCGAGGTGGAAGTTACCTAGCATGCCCTCGGCTTTTGAGAGGAAGCCTTCGGGATTCCAGCTTTTTCGAAAAAACTTTACGGTTTTTACTGCCCAATCCAAGAAGCGTCTTGGTAGCCGTCGGTTTTAGGCTAATATAGTAAACCAAAGCTAAAGTCAAGATAGAAAGCGCCAAAACTATACTTACTAAAATAGACGCTAAAAGCTGCAGCTCATAGCTAAACAACACCAGCCCTAAACCTATGCTTAGCATGGCAACGGTGAGGGTCATGTTGAAGATTTTCTGCCAAACAACTGATGCACCAACTTTTCCAACATCAACTTTGGTATCCTGGGTTAGCATGTATGTTTTGGAGACTTCGCCTGACCATCCCAACTGGGGTACGGTGGCTTCGAAGAATAAGCCGACCCATGTGTAGAGGAAGGTTTTGCGCCTGGGTACTTTGACGGATAAGCTGTTTAGGAGTCGATACCATACTAGGGAAGAAAATACTGTGTTTAATGTGAAGGCTATAAATGCGGTTGAGTAGATTGCCAAGTTGGTTTCTGAGAGTATCTGTACGACTTGGGCGGGGTTAACGTAAAAGATTAGGTAGAGGAGGAATGCGATTAAACCCGCTACTAGAACAATCAGTATCGGTTTTGATTGCAGGGGTTTCTTCGCGGGTTCCATTCTATGTCGAGCCTTGCTTAAGGTTAGTGCCTAACCATTTAAGGCTTAATCAAGACTCTCTGTGGCCACTAACTGCTTATCAGCGGATAGATTTTGTCGATAGCGTGCTATAGCAGTTATCGCTATAAGTACAATAATAAAAAGGAAAACTGTAACCACAAGGAGTGACTCAATGCCAGAATTCTGCGTTGACATAGGCTGCCACATGTTAGTAACGGAAATTTCGGTATGTATTGTGTATTCGCTGGTTTTTGATGTTCCTTCTACACTTACGCCGGTTGCTTGATCCCAAATATAGGTATTGTTTCCTACTGTAGCGGATACGACGGTTCTTTCTGCGCCTGCATAATTGCGCACGTCTGTTTGGGTGATGGTTACGTTGCCGAGGTTTTCATCGACAAATGTGTCGCCGACGTTAAGGCTCGCTGGGATTATGAAGTCATCAATCAAATGTCCCGTTTGCAAATTGAGTGTATGCTCTGTGGTGTCGTTGGAGCCATCGGTAAACATTGAGGTTATTGAGACGGTGACGGTTGGGTTTTCTTCGCTAATAATTTCCATGCGGGCCCATTGAACATCATGTCCCTGCATAGGTGCGCCCGTGGAGACTACGTTGTATTCTATCCAGTCTCCGCTTTGAACGCCAATAGATAATTCAGCAGCTGACACAGCCGAAGTGAGACTAAAAACAAGGATTACTGCAATTAAGGCGGGGATATGCTTGTTTTGCATAATATATTGTTTGAATGTTTAAACATATTAAACTGACGCTTAATTGTAAAAACAGAAAATAATTAAGAAAACATTTGGAAGGCGCTTATTCTTCCATCATAATCAACGTTAAAGTTGAGCGAACCCTGATTAAGAGTTCTTATTTTACGTGTAACCAAATCTTTGAGTTTCTCCATTGAGTCAGCTTTAACTTTAGCAATGATGTCGTAAACACCATATGAAAAGTATGCTTCTTCCACGCCCTCAATCTTTTTTAGTTCACTGACAATATCTTCTTCTGCTCCTGATTCAACATTTATTAATACAAAGGCTTGTGGCATTTAGAGTCTCCACGATATCTAGTGCAGCACTTGTAATTAATATTGTTATGTACGCAACATGCGATTTAGCACTATCATTGAGATACCAAAAATTATATGAGCATAATAGTTCTCTAAAGTTGATACTTGAGGAGAAATCGAGTTTGGTTTATTGCTCAAGATGCGGCACACTCAACCCTGATACAGCTACTAACTGTTCAAACTGTGGAGCGCCACTTATCTATAGCAGAGAACAGACCTTACTCACGCTATGAACGACGAGGCACTATTACAGCGAATGATTACCGACATCGACAGAGCGGCAGCGGCATTGGGCTTCTTATCGTAGGATTATTCATCATAATCATCGGTGTTAGCAGCATCTTACTGGTTTTACCGCTATTCTGGAACTATTTCTGGCCGATTGTGCTTGTTCTAGTTGGCTTATGGATTCTTTTGCTTGGGTTTGAGACGCAACCGCAGATACAGACAAGCGCCACCCCAATAACCTCACTTTATTTTGTGAATTCAACTGTGCTCGATTGCACGTTTTTACAGCTCTGCACACAAAAGAGTTATATTAATTCGCATGAAAGGTGTAGGCTAATGCGGGGAAATGCATGGTTAAGTACATTTTCGTAACAGGCGGTGTGCTAAGTTCAGTCGGCAAAGGAATCTTAACTTCCTCCATCGGCAAAATGCTTCAAGCAAGAGGATTAAAACCTACAGTAGTAAAAATTGACCCTTACGTTAACATTGATGCGGGAACAATGAACCCGTATATGCATGGCGAAGTCTTCGTCACCGACGACGGAGGCGAAACCGACTTGGATCTTAGGCTGGTACGAACGCTTCTTGGATTTAAGCCTAAAACAGGAAAACAACTTAACCACAGGAACAATCTACCGAATCCGTAATTGAGAAGGAACGCCATGGCGACTTCTTGGGTCGATGCGTCCAAATTGTTCCTCATATAACTAACGAAATAAAAAACCGCATCAGAAACGCGGCTAAAATGGTAAACGCTGAAATAGTTTTAACAGAAGTCGGCGGAACAGTTGGCGACATCGAGGGCTTGCCGTTCCTAGAAGCGATTCGCCAGATGCGTGTTGAAGAAGGATATGAAAATACACTTTATGTTCATGTTGCTTTGGTGCCAATTTTAGATGTTACCGGTGAAATGAAAACTAAACCGCTCCAGCACAGCGTCAATGAACTACGACGCATCGGTATCCAACCAGACACCATCGTTGCCCGAAGCCCACAGATGATTGATGCTGAAGCACTTACGAAAAATCGCTTTGTTCGGCACAATTCCTGAAAGCGCAGTTTTCTGCTCCTACAACGCTGAAACAGTATATCAAGTTCCACTTATCCTTGACAAACAGGGCATGGGCGACTTTATTTGCCAACGTTTAGGCCTAAAATGTGACGGCAAAGACTTCAGCCAATGGCAAGTCTTCGTCGACGGTATGATTAATCCTGAACATGAAGTAAAAATTGCATTAGTCGGCAAATACGCTGGATTATCAGACAGTTACGTTAGCATGACTGAAGCACTCCGCCATGGAGGGGCAGCATGCAAAACAAAAGTCTGTATCTCCTATCTTAGAAGCAGAAAAATTCGAACGTGAACCCCAATGCATCAAAGACTTAGCGAATTTTGACGGCGTTTTTGTTCCATATGGTTTTGGTCCACGAGGCACAGAAGGCAAGATCGCGGCAGCAAAGTTATGCCCGAGAGAACGACATTCCTTTCCTTGGCATTTGCTATGGCTTCCAAGTTGGCAGTCATCGAATTTGCCCGAAACGTCTGCGGATTAAAAGATGCCAACAGCACAGAAATCAACCCTGACTCACCTTACCCAGTCATTGACTTAATGCCTGAACAACGCGGAATAGAAATCAAAGGCGCAACCATGCGTTTGGGCGCCCATAAAGTAGTTCTGCAAAAAGGTACGTTGGCTTACAGCATGTTTGGGCAAGAAGAAATCCATGAACGCCACCGCCACCGCTTCGAAGTAAACCTCGACTATATCGAAGCCCTAAAAAATAATGGCTTATGCTTCACTGGAAAAAGCAGCGACGGCAGAAGAATGGAAACCTTAGAGTTGCCAGACAAATACTTCTATTTTGCCTCGCCAGTTCCACGGCGAATTCAAGAGCCGACCAGGAAGACCTTCACCCGAATACTCTGGGTTTATCCAAGCGTGCGTAAACAAGAAACTTGGCAAACCAAAAACCTCCATTTCTTAAATAAAATTAGGTTTACTAGAAAAGGCTATAATGCGCAATTGATACTTGACTACCTAAAGGAACGATTAAAAATGGAACCTACTGGAAAAAGAGATTCAAACGCTTATAGCAAAAAAATGACCGAAAGCAAGGATGAACTCACCAAATTACAAGAAGAACTCAACAATGTAATCGTTCGATTTGTTCTACGTGCTCTTCGCGTTTATCAATCAACAAGACCTGAGCCACTGCGTGTCAACGAAATTGCATTGCTTGTCCGAAATGAAATCAAAAATGTTTTGACAGATTTGAATGATCAGACAAACACTGACGCCATCGCAAAGCTGGCAAAAGAAGCATGGGCAAAAGAAACCAACAATAATTTTTCTTTCTTTTTCTTGTTAACCTTCACAGGATTTTCTGTTATTTTCTTAGATTATAGTTTTGAAAATAAAAGATTAAAGGAAAAAAAAATTAGTTGGTTACTGGATTATTTTCGGCAGGCAGAATTCTTCCATTATCGACATCAATTTTGGAACTGCGTAGACTATTGCTCTATCATCTATTAAGCCTACGAGGGCGCCTTGTTTGTCGACAACTGGTAAGTGTTTTATGTTCCAGTGTTTCATGAGTTTTGCTGCTTCTTCAACGGTTGCGTTTTCGTCAATGACTACAAGTGGGTTTGTGTAGACCATTCTTGCGATGACGGTTTTGAGTGGTACGTTAGCTTCAACTGCTCTGATTAGGACGTCTTTTACTGTGATGATGCCGGTTGGTTTGCCGCTTTGGACGACGAGGATTGCGTCTTTGTCGAATTTGTTCATTATTGCAACTACTTCTTGCATTACTGTGTTGTTGTTTACGACTTTAACGTCTTTTTGCATGATGTCTTTTACGACGACATTACTTGCCATTTAATTTTCACCTATAACGCTATGACGAGAAGCAGTTGTCATTTATCAATTTTATGTTTATTTTCTGTCTTCAAGTGCAATGTTTAAAGGCTTGATGCATTTCTTTTATTTTAAGGCAAGTATGCTTTTGGGCAACAACGACTCCAAACCTAACCAACAATTCAGTCCACTAACTTAGATAAAGCAAAAAACTACGCTGAAGTCTGGAAAATAGTGAAGGAAACCGCAGAATTTGCCATAGGCAAACGCAGAGACAGCATGATGCTGTTTTTAGATGATTTACCATTGCAACTTGGCGCCTACTTACCCAGTTGGAACCAACAACATAGTTCTAAACCGTGCACTAGTGGAAATTGTAGAGGCATCAATGAGTGATAAACCCACTGTCAACGCATTAATTTACAATCTTTTGCTTCA
Source organism: uncultured archaeon (assembly GCA_963800605.1). Classification (GTDB taxonomy): domain Archaea; phylum Thermoproteota; class Bathyarchaeia; order Bathyarchaeales; family Bathycorpusculaceae; genus Bathycorpusculum. The sequence goes on from CAWDBI010000004.1 coordinate 150,903, forward strand.
CGAATATCTTCATGCATTTGGTGATTTGTCTGAACTGGCGTCAGACGAGAAGTTGTGGAGGTTGCAAAGAAAAGTTTCGGCGAACAACACATTGCCACGGTAATTGCTTGTAAGTCGCCTTGGGTTTTGCTAAAGGATATTCCACTGGGACCGTTCAATGCGCCTAAACGTGTGATGGAGATTGTTCGGGATTTTGAGAAAACAGGTAAATACATCGTTTAACTTTTTTATGAACAGACAGATCGTTAAATTTCCTTTTTACATATTTTAAGTAACGAGCGATAACGGCTGAGAGGTCGCGTGGCCCCCAACAAGATTGACTTGGGTAATACTGCTGGTTAAACACCAAACTTAAGTCTAGGGGTGTATCCCAGACTGCTCACGGAATAATTCAGCGGGCAACCCATAAAAAATTTAATACTACACACCCCTCGGATCCAAATAGGATATGTAGAAAACAATGTTAGTGACGTTTGGAGGGATGGTGTAAGTGTATTGGTTAGGCCATCAGCCATCCGTTGTTCGAGGAGAAAGGAGAAGGCTTCGAAAACGGAAAATGTTTGTTTTGGCTAATAGTTTTGCCTTCAACCTTACCCAATCTCTCCAATCACTAACAAGACTTAAGATATTATAAAACAAATATAAGCTTCTGAAGTAACGATAAATAATAGAAATATAGATTTAGCATAAGCTAAAACTTGTTTAGCTTACGGCTAAGGTGCCTTCAAGAATGCTCCGGTCTGAAACACAGAGCTCTTTGGCCAAAAACGACTTCAATACAGCAGAAAACTTTGGAAGGGTCCAATATAAGAGATAATTTGGTTACCCTTTAGTGCATCAGCAGAAAAGAGTTTCTCCTCCTCTTTGTAGTTGAAAGATACGGTCTGAGATCCAACAGCATAGTTCTGGAAATCTTCCCACTGTTTACAGCGCACCATGACTGATGGACCACCCTGAGCTGCAACGGGTGCCGATGATGATTGTTCATTTACTGCTGCTAACGGTGCTGCTTTTTGACCGCTGGACATACAACCGATTAAGTTTGTAACTTCTTTCTGCAAGCCATTAATTTTTTCTTCAACCTTATCGACTTTACCGCTTAATTCGCTTGTGTCTCCCATCTGTTCGGTGACTGTAGCCAACTCGCTAATGAGTTTGTCTAAGTCTCTTTCGTGCTCCTTCAAAACATTGACGATAAAGTCTAATGCTTCGAGAGCTTCATCTTTTTGTTGAGGATTCTTTGACATATGTTTATTCTACCCCCACTTTGTATGACAACCACATAGGGCGTTAAGTATATTTATGGTTAGCGAATCACAAAATAGTATCATTGTAACTGCATAACCATATGTACCGGTGATTCTGTACAACAAAAAAACTACAGATACAAGTGCACGTAAGTACTTTGAGAGGCTATTATTACAGTCTTTGCCTTCTCAGGAATCCTAGTCGTAACAGTACTATTCCTGATTCCGATCAAGGTAAAAACTTAATCGCTTTCTTTTTTTAACGTGGATTCCAAACACAACTAATAGCTTTTGATTCGCAAGCCAAAATGCAGGGTGTCTGGTTGCTTTCAGGTTTGCAGGATCGCAGGTGTACTTGATTTTTTTGCGGTGCTCTTCTCTTATTGCTGCTACGGTTTTGTCTTCTAAGTCAATGAATTCGGTTACTAGTTTAAGTGCTTTTTGAGGACATTTTTCCACGCATTTGCCGCAGCCATTGCATTTGTCAGAGTCGATAACTATGTAGTATTCGCCTGAACCGTCGCATGTAGCCATAATGCGTAATCAACTCATTCACCTAAGTTTTTTGGGCTTTCTCGTAGAGGCTTTGGCAAATGATGCTGCGCCTAATGCGCCTGCAACCATTGGGTCTAAGCCGCCTTCTCGCCAATTTGGCATAGGAAGACATTTTACGCCCAAGATAACTTCTATTCGGCTGACGATGCCGATGTTTTTGGATTGCCCGCCTGTAATGACAAGTTCTTTTTCTAAGCCAACACTGTTGATGAGGTTAGCCATCCGAACAGCCATAGCCCGTGTGTAAGCCGCAAGACTTTTTCTTTGGACCAGCCTTTACGTAGTAATCCCATGGCTTCGGTTTTGGCGAAGGCAACACATGTGCAGCTTACTGGGTCAGGTTCTTTTTCGACTTTAAGTGAAATTTCACCGATTTCTTCAATTGGAATCTGGAGCAGGTCAGCGAAGACTTCCATGCCTCTGCCTGTGCCTGCGGCGCATTTGTCATTCATTAGGAAGGAGATGACTCTGCCTGTTTCGTCGATGCGTATTGCTTTGATGTCTTGTCCGCCAACATCAAGTACCGTTCGGACGCTGGGTCCCCAGATGTAGTTGGCGCCTTTTGCGTGGCAGGCAATTTCGGTTATGGCTTTGTTTGCCATGGGCACGTTGACTCTTCCGTAGCCTGTGCCGACGATATATTTGAGGTCGCTTGCTTTAAGTCCTGTGTCCTTTAAGTGCGCAATCTAAGGGCTTTTTTGGCGCTTTCAGGACTGTTTGAGCCTGTGCGGGTGATGCCCCAGCTGTAAGCTTCGCCGTTAATCATGATAGCTGCTTTAGAACCGACTGAGCCAACATCGACTCCTGCGGTGATTATGTCTTTGTTTGTCCATTTTTTGTCAGGCATTATGCGGTGGTATTCTTGCCAACGCCAGAACTCGTCTTTAGCTGTGCTGTTGCCGTTCATTTTTGACGCCTCCTTTGACACGGGTTGCTGCTATTAATGCTGCACCTAATGCACCGGCATAATCGGGATATTCGGGAATCAACACGTTAAGCCTAGTTTGCGGTTCAATGATGCAACAAAGCCTACGTCTTTGGCGACACCGCCGACTAGAACAACTTCAGGGTTTACTCCTAAGCGGTGAACCATGGATGAGACGCGGTCTGCCATCGCGTCGAAAACTGCTCTGGCGATTTCCGGTTTGGATTCTTGGCGGTGAATAAGTGAGACAACGTCGGATTCGCCGAAAATGACGCAGGAAGCGTTGATTGGGCTTGCCCGTTCTGCTTTAAGCTGCAAGAGGACCCATATCTTCCAGTTTAACTTCTAGTGCTCTTGCCATTGCTTCAATGAATGCGCCTGCGCCTGCTGCGCAGCGTTCGTTAACGACAAAGTCAACCATGACGCCTTTCTCGTCGCATTTTACGGCTCTTGCTTCTTCTGCGCCAACATCGATGATTGTTCGAGCTTTGGGGAAAAGGAATACGCCTGCTTTTGCGTCTGCACCCATCATGCTGACTGTGCTGCTTGTGTAAGGCGCCATATCCATGGCTGAACCAGTGGCTGAGAAATGCTGACATCAGAGAGTTTTAGGTTCGCTGCTGTTTAAGGCTTCGTTCGACTGCTTGTTCGGCGGCTTTTGTTGGGTCAAACCCTGAGAAAGCCTGTCGCCCTGCGCAACGACTGTGCCGTCTTTTAAGACAACGACTTTTACTCTTTGCGTTCCAAGGTCCATTCCAACAGTAATCACTGTTCATGTCACCTTAAATGTCTACTCTTGCAGTTAACATTTCAAGGAAAGCTTCAACACGGGTCTTCATTTGCCCAACATCTTCCCGTGTATATTCGGTGTCAAGTAGTAAACTGGCACATTAATTTTGTCAAGCGCCTTCTTTACTCGGGTATATTCCATCGCGTAGAGCATGCAGCCGCGGACTACATAGTAAATGACGCCTTGGACTTTCCATTCTTTGACTTTGTTTAGGAGCCAGTTGATTCGGTCTTCGTTGCCGTCTTTGCTGGTAAAGCATGGGCAGGTTGAAGCCATCAGGTATCGTTCTCCAATTGCGTTTAGCATGTCATCCATGGACCATTCGTCTACGCCTACGGGGTCGTTTAGGATTCGTTCGCCCGAGCATAGTTCATCAGCGACGATGATGCCTTGTGGGTTGCCTTCTTCAACTAGTGTGGGTAGTTTCCAGTTGTCAGGCCAAAACATCGGCGTCCCTGTAACCATGACTCTTGGAGTGTCAGGTGGGCAAACCCAATCTTTCCGTTGCGCCCTCTGCTTCGAGTTCATCGCAAAGTGCTTCGGTTTTTTCTGTCCACCGTTTCTTATCATCCCACATAGTAAGCTTGATTAACCAGCATGGCGTCTCTACCCATGATCACGGGGTTGCCTTTGCGCAGTTCTTGCAGCCGGCGGAAGGCTTTGGTTGCTCTGTGGCTTGATTTCGATGGCTTCTTTGAGGTTTTTACGTGTAATTTTGTTGCCAGTGAATTCTTCAATTTGGTTTTTCATGTGTTTTATTTCGTCGTTCCAGAAACGCAGCGACTGAGTAGAATCTTTTATGCGTGGGTACATTCATTCCCCAAACAGTTTTGTAATCGCTTAAAATTTCGCTGAGTTTAGTCATGCCATCGCAGGTTAATACACTGATTAGTGCGTCGCTTTGCTCCAGGAAAGGGGAGAGTTCAATCATTTTTGCGCCGATAGTTGAGCGGATAACTGGGCAAACTTCAACGGGTACAACGCGGTCGCCCAGTTTTGAGGTGTCATACCAGCCAGAGTTTACCCGGACTGGAATGGCGTCGGCAGCTAAAATTAGCTCAGTGGGTGCAAACAGGCACATGTAACCGATAACTTTTTTGCCCTTCGCTTTCTCAGCTTGAATTTCCTCTTGGCGTTTACCAAAAAGGTTTGCGATTTCATCAAAGTACTTCATAGCTTCTGGTCGATGGGGATCAGCTTTTTTCATGCGTTCAATGTTGTCAGCTATTATTTTTTGGGAAGCAGCTTTCAGGTGTTTTTTAGTTCATCGATTTCTTTTCTGGAGACTTCAGGCATGTATTTTTTTTCAGCGAGTTTGATTTTTCATTTTTTCTTCCTCATTCACTCTTTGATGGTTCTAACCAGTTTCTTGACTTAAACACGGTTTTGTTACCTAACTTGACTTTCAAGTGCATCTTCATATGGGCACATTTCTACGCATCTGGCGCAGAGCATGCATTGTGAAGTGCTGATTTTTCCGCCTTTCTGATCGTAAACTTCGTTAACTTGGACGGGGCAAACGCGTTTGCATACACCGCATTTGGTGCATTTCTCTTCGTCTTTGTCTATATAAAGCAGTGGAAGCCCACTTAAAGCCCTTGAATCTGTTTACGACTGCCAGGGATGCGCCTGTGGGGCAGAAACGGCACCAAACCCGTCTAATCAGAAAGCCGCCGACTAGGGTGACTCCGACAAAGGCTATGGCTAAGAATAGACCGATGTCTTGTCCAACATACGTCACTATACTTTGGGCATATGGATAAGTGAAGCTGACGCCGCCAACGACTAACTTGTGCGGTTCCAGCCCAAGGCACTACAAACGGCACCATTGGATCAAGCAGAATGTTGTAGGCTCGATAATGTCCTGCTAGGAGTTCAGCCATCATGGGTGAAACCATGATTTCTTTGGGTTCAAGCATCCACAATATGATGGGTGTGAGCAGAAATACGAGCAGTATGACGTATCTGCTCTTGTGGAGGGCTATGTTTAGTTTGTCTGGGATTATTCGGTGGCGGATTTTCAGTGCTTTTCTAATTAGGATTTCTATGTCCATGATGAGTCCGAGGGGGCATAGCCAGCCGCAGAAGAATCTGCCCAGAACAAGTGACATCCCAAACACTACTATGAGCACATATAGCATTGGAATAGAATAGGAGAAAAGGTAGAATAATGCGGCGAAAGCGACTGCTTGAATGACGAATCGTAGGAATGTTACGCGGGTTGCAAGGTTTTTTTTCCAGAGCAATATCGCTACTATGCCTGCTACTCCAAGCCCTGCTAACACAGTTAATCTTAGTATGTCGCCAATTATTTCTCCAGCCATATTTTTCACCTAGATTATTTGGATTATTGAGCTATATACTGAAACGGTGCCGAGCACGATTAGGATAACGCCGCCGGCTATTGAGATCCACTTGCGAAAGAGCGGTGCCTTGTTTAGTAGCCATCCGGTGACTCCGCCTAAGATTAGGATGGGTGAGATTGTTGTGCCTAACCCAAATAGGACAGCTATTGCGACGCTTCCGGCGGGGTCTACAAGAGTCAATGAATGGTAAGTAAGCAAGATCAATGGTGGACAAACGATTAAGCCTCTGGTGAAGCCCAGTGAGAATGCGCCAAAATCGACTCCGAACCTGCGTATTCTGCCTGCTGCAACTTTGGCATCTGTCGCATTACAGTTGCAAGAGGTTTTTTTTGCTTGGAACATAAGCATTACACCGATTATAATGGTAACTAGCCCAAAAGCTAAAGACGAGTAAATTTGGAAAGGCGAAATAGCTATCTTCAATAATAAAAATCCGAAGCAAACCACCGAATAAACCAATAATCGCCCCGATCAACGTGTAAGCAAGCACTCGGCCGCCATTAAAAATCAAGGTGATTTTGACGCTTTGCTTAAAACCTGAGCCGACACCTGCAATGTAACCCGCCACAACGGGTAAACAGGAAGCGGTACAATACGCTAAACCAAAGAACAAGCCCCCTACAAACGCTCCCAAATACGGATTAGCTAATTCAGGTATCAACGACATACGGATTTTCTCGTTGGACTTTATAGCAAATATTGATTTATGGCATTTAAGGTTTACATAATTTCGTGCTTCGTGGGTATTTTTTTAGTTTTTGATGTTTTTGGAATTGGCGGTTTCCCCAAGCAGTAAGCTAATGTAATTTGACGTATTGAGGGGGTTAGCCTCTAATGATTTACACTTGGTTTCTTTTGCTTTTTCAGCGGCGTATTCTTCTGTTGTGTCGGTAAAGAGACAAGCAGTCGGTTAGAGGTTAAAAGAAAACAAAGAAAAAGTAAAGAAAGGGTTGGTTAGGTTGGGGGGATTATTCTTGTGTTGTATTGCTGCAGGTAGGCTAAGTGTGCTGCATCATAGGGGTAGCTTTCCGCGTTGGTATATGGGAAGCCAGTCATTGCTATGAATGGCAGTGGGTCAGTTGTCAAGTCGAAGCCGTATCCCCATGCTCCCGGTGGGTCTTTGAACCAGCAGGCTACCACGAGGAAGTAATCGCGTACCATTCCATCTGCAACTGGAGTCAAATCACCCGCGTAGAATTGCATGTTTACTTCGTCGCCCTGTCGTCCAATGACGTACATGTCATCAGCGCCTTGTAGTAATTCCGTCACGTCTCCGTATCTTGTGAATGCTCCTGAAGAGGTTGAGTTTGTTTCCCAAAGTTGGCTAAAATCAGCTGAGCTAGCGTTGATTCTTTGTACCTCTATGGGGGCTTGTGCGGAGATGTCTATTGCGATATAGTCGAATGTGACGTTCCAGAAGTTGTTGAATCGAATCTGGTAATCCACTACGTCTTCTGGGAAAAGACCTGTTAAATTCACGCTGTAGCTGCGTGCGCGATAGTCAGCGGGTATTGGAATGTCCTGTGAAAGTCGTATCCAGGTGCCGTTTGCTGCTCTTACTTCTAAGTAGGGTGCAGGGGTAACTTCGGTGCCGTTAGCGACTAGACCTTGTGCCGCCGCTGCTTTGAAGCTCTCTATCCAGGCATAGTAGGGTTCAGGATAGCCCCAATCAACCATACCAGAAATAACCAGTTTTACCTCTGATGCACCCGATAGATTACCTAAATCTAGGGTTAACTGGTTTAAGGTAATGTTATTCCAGGTGCTGTCATAACCGTTGATTCCCTCTGTGAATACGCCATCTAGTGTTTGCAGTTGCGCTAGGACGTTTTCACCTTTCTGGTTTGTTGCACTAACTGGCGAGCGGATATTGTTGCTGTTTACGGTGTATATTTTTCCTGTTGGACCGTCACTGAGGTAACTTGACATGGACATGTAGGCGTCTGTGCCAACTGGGTGATCAACAGCCAGAAGGTATGCTTGGTCTAAGATAGAATAGTTCATCCCATTGCTGGGAGAGCATCAAATCGAAGTACCCGTTTTTAGTTGTTAGCAGGTTATTATCTAATTTTACGTAATCGAAGGGATTTCCATCTTTGAATACGACTGTTCCATCAGAAGTCATATAACCAATGTATCCCAGCCAGCCAGAGTTTGAAACGTCAGTAACATATGTGTAGCCTGTACCATTCCAGAAGTAGAGTGAAGGGCATGAGGCGTATCCGCTGATTAATGTATAGGTAGCAACCAAAATTAGGCGGCTATCGAGCGTGAATGATCGAGAGGAACTACGTGAACCGTCGCTCCAAGAGGTAAACTCCAGCACTCCGGTGCCTACGTTGTAGGGGGTTGGAACAGAGATGCTGTATTCGCCTACGGGTAGAAGCGCCTGGTAGGGTGTTCCATGTTCCTCACCGTTTAAGGTGAAAGGTAAAGATTTAGAGCCACCGCCAGAGCGGTTAATTGTCAATGTGTGGTAGCCTTCTTTGACGATTGTAAATGAGCCTGTAAGGCTGTTGAGTTTAACGGAGTGCTTGCCCTCAGCTGTCGCGTTAACCACAAATTCGAGTGTTTGGCTTGCCCCTGCTTCCAACTCTATGACTGTGGAATTTACTACAGCATCGTCCACTGTAACACGCACCATTAAGCGGTCGGCTTCAGCGGAAGGATTCTGTGCAGTGGCAGTTACGGTGATTGGTTGATCAGGCCAGCCCTCGTAAGGCGTGGATTTGATGCTTGAGAGAACTATTTTGCTTGTTTCAGGCGGAGGCTCCGTGAGCACGAAATAGCCGGAGATGGCGTTATCGGTGGAGATACTGCTGATTTTTACGGTATAGTTTCCCGCAGCATTCTCGATGGCACTAAAAGCTATTTCCTGGGAATCTCCGCTTGCAAGGGTAAGGTTTGTCGTGTCTTTAACTAACCCGTTAACTTCAAAATTAAAGGTGTCATTGCCGATTACATCGCCAGTGTTTGTTACGTTAGCGGTGATTTGGATTGTGTCGCCAACGTAGGCTTCTTGGGGGCTAACGGTAAAGGCGGATAACGTTAAGGTGGCGGGTTTAGATGCGCCGGTGATGGTACCTTCATTGAGGAGATAGAAGTATGCGCCTGCTGCGGCGGCTATAACGATTAAATCGATGATTAGGATTGCTTTGAGTTTAACTATAGCTGAGCGAGACAACATGTTAAATACACTCTCAGTTTCACATGGAAATATGGGTCTTATGCATTAAAGGTTTACGCGATTAAAGAAATTTTACTAAATTGATTAATGCCAGCAAGTTTCTTGAAAAAGCAACCTCTAAACCGCCACTGCCATATTGGCTCCAAGTAACCTCTCCTGTAAGGCGAGAGTTTTAAAAGAACAACCCACCATCAATATGCTATCCAGTGGAGCACACTAACATGCCAACTTTTCAAACTGTCCGCGGAATGAGAGACTTAATCGGTGAAGAAGCCCAAACCTTCACCTACATCATAGCTAAAGCCCGAGAAACAGCCGAACTCTATGGCTTCAAAGAAGTCATAACACCCCACGTTGAACCACTTGAGTTGCTAAGCGCCAAGTCAGGTGAAGAAATCCGCCAACGCATGTTCATCTTCAAAGACCTAGGCGAACGCCAAGTCGCGCTGCGCCCAGAATTCACCGCTTCAATCGCACGCTTAGCCACAACATCGCTTAAGAAACGAGCCTAAACCGCTTCGTTTATTCTCTGTAGGCACCGTTTACCGTTATGATGAACCGCAACGCGGACGATACAGGGAGTTTTGGCAATCAAACTTTGAATTAATGGGTTCAGCTAAACCTGAAGCAGACGCCGAAATTGTTTTGTTAACAAATAGTTTAATGAAGTCATTGGGCTTGCAGGGTTACGCATTCAAAATCGGCCATATAGGCGTCATTCGAGGAATTCTTAGCCAAGAAGGCGTAGACGAGAAAACCCAGAATGCAGTATTGCAGCGGATGGACAAAAAAGAGTACGATGCAGCACTCAAGCTGGTGGAATCCGAGAAATGCCGCAGCATGCTAGAAGGATTAATTGAAATCAAGGGCAACGATTGGCTTGACACGGTTGAGCAAATCCAAAGCTTACGTTGCAGGCTACGAGAAAGCCAAGGTAGCCGCAGAAAACCTCGCCGAAGTGCTCAAACTCGATAGCTGAAAGCGCAGACATAACCATAACTGTTGAACCAGCCTTCGCCCGAGGACTAGAATACTACACTGGCATGATTTTTGAAATCTACATTCCTGAGTTGGACATTGCTTTGGGAGGCGGCGGACGATACGACAGACTTATTGAAGCCTTCGGCGGCGAACCAACACCAGCAGTTGGCTGCGCCCATGGAATCGACCGGGTTGCCATTGCCTTGCAGACACAGAAAACAGCTCTTGACGCAAAAACTGAGAAAAAGAGTTGTAGTTTTACCCATCACTGAAGCGCTGAAGTCTGAAGCACTTAAAGATTGCCCAGCAACTCCGCAGCTGAGGTGTAACAGTGGAGTTTGAGGTTATGGGTAGAAAAATGGCTAAAGCACTCGAAGACGCAGACAAACGCAAAGTCGATTTCGCAGTTATCGTTGGCGAACGTGAACTCAAAGAAGGCGCAGTGGTGCTCAAGGACTTAGCCAACCGACAACAAAGCACAATTTCAATCGAAAGAATTAGTTGAAAAAATCAAAAGTTAAAAAAGAAAATTTTTGGTAGCCTCAAAAGAGGCCTTTTTTGGTTTAGAGTCGTTTGATGTAGCGGTTGACTTCCCACTCGGTAACTTGTGTGCGGTATAGGTCCCATTCTTGCGTTTTTCATTAAGGAAGTTCTCGAAGGCTGTTTCGACCAAGGGTTTCGCGCATTAAGTCGCTGGTTTCAAGTTCGTCGAGTGCTTCTTTGAGGATTCTGGTAGTGAGACGATGCCGCGTTGCTTTGCGTTCTTCATAGCTCATGTGGTAAACGTTTAGTTCAACTGGGTCGCCTGGGTCAATCTTGTTCTTTATGCCGTCTAAGCCTGTTGCTAAGAGCACTGCGAATTGTAGGTATGGGTTTCCTGCGCCATCTGGGCAGCGGATTTCGCATCTTGCTGCGCTCTTTCTTCCGCCGAAGTTGGGTACGCGGATGAGTGGGATGCGGTTTTTGTGTGCCCATGCAAGGTAGACTGGTGCTTCGTAGCCTGGGACTAGGCGTTTGTAGCTGTTTGGCCAAGAGTTAAGGACTGCCGCCATTTTGCGTCCATGGGCTAGTTGTCCGCCGATGAAGTTTCGTGCAAGGTCGGAGAGGTAACCGTTTTTGCGTCTTCTGAGTAGAACAGGTTTTGTGTGATGTCTTTGTTCCAGAGGCTTTGGTGTACATGCATGCCGCTTCCGTTGATACCTTGGAATGGTTTAGGCATGTAAGTGGTGACGTAGCCTGCTCGTGCTGCAACAACTTTGCCGCACATCTTCATGGTGATTGCGCGGTCAGCTGTTTCGAGGGCTTCGCCGTATTTGAAGTCAATTTCGTTTTGTCCCAGTGCGACTTCGTGGTGGCTGATTTCGATTTCAATGCCGAAAGCTTCTGCGTAGTCAGCGATTTCACGTCGTAAGATCGTCTGTTAAGTCGCTTGGGTGGAAATCGAAGTAGCCTGCTAAGTCGATGGGTGTTGGTAAGCCGCCGTGTTTCGCTTTCTTTTACTATGAAGAATTCGAGTTCAGGAGCGCAGATGAAAGTGTAGCCTGCTTTGGCTGCTTTTTCTACTGCTCGTTCAAGAATGTAGCGTGGGTCGCCTTCGAAGCGTTTGTTTTGTGGAGTGTAAATGTCGCAGATTAGTCTGCAGGAGGATTTTTCTTTTGGTCTCCAAGGTAAAACTGCGAAGGTTGTTGGGTCTGGGATAGAGGACCATGTCTGATTCTTCGATTGGTCGGTAGCCTGTGATTGAGGAGCCGTCGAAGGATTGGCCGTTTTCAAAGATGCTTTCGATGTTTTTTGAGCTTACGGCTAAGTTTTTTAGGATGCCGTTTATGTCGGTGAATTGTAGCCTAACGAATTTTATTTCTTGTTCTTGGATTTGCTTTGATTACTTTGGAAACTTGCTTCTTTCCACGCGGGGTTTTTAAAATTTTTCATTTTCTCAAATTCTCCTTGTAAGCTGCTTGGCTTTGCTCTCCATATGTTATGGAAATCAGATTAAACATAAACATATATAAGTTTATCGCTTCAATAGCATCGATAAATGTTCAGTAATTGACTGAAATACTGAAATAATGTGCGACCATCAGATTGGTTTTGCGCGCTGAAAAAAAAGCTCAAAAACGGACGTCTCACTAGTCAAATAACTAAAAAATCCGCCATTAACGCTCTCTACGCAGAAAATCGCCAACATCCAAGACGTTTCTAACTGCAATTTCATCGATCGTTGACTGTATCGCGTCAGTTTTCCAACAATTCTGCCAAAACCTAAACATTCACCGAATTCGTTAAGCACCAAAGTATTCGTATCTTTCTTGCCTGGACCCTGAACACGCACAATACTTTTCCCTAAAATGTCTCTGCCGCAGATAAAAAGCCAAGCTGCTTTCTTATCGAAGACTATTCGGTTAGCTTCCTTTTTCGCAAGCATCCCGAGCAGATTAAAACTTGGGAAAGAACTTGCCCTCTTTGGCTTTCCCCAAAAAAACTCCTGCAGAAAAGAAATCTGGTCTGAACCAACGGTTTTAAAGCAGCGATTGACAAGGTAAAAGCGCCCGTTTTTCTCCACCATCAAATCCAGGTTTAAGGCGATTTGCATCCGAATTGTGGCGGCAAAATTAGTTATTGCCTTGTGCTTCATGTTGTTTGGCCTCCGTTTTTTGAGTTTGCAAACAAAGAAGCCTTGCGTTTCGCCTGGCCAGAGTCGCTTGCAACGTTTAATTGATGGGTCTAGTTGTTTGCCGAAAATGTTAGTTAATCCTTTTTCTCCATTGCAGTAGATTTCTTCAATTTGCAGGTTGAGATTTTTTATTGCCCAATCCATGTTAAATTCGTCTTCTTCAGGTTCAAGCGAACAAGTAGAATAGACTATTTCGCCCTCATCACTTAGGCATTCAACTGCTTCGGTTAGAAGTTCTCGCTGTAACTGCAGCGTTGCGTTCAACATCTTTCAGAGTTCGATTTTTGAACCAGTTTTTGTCAGCTGCAAAATTGCCGCGAGCAAGGAGCATCAACCAGAATCCTGTCAAATTTTATGTCTAAAGTTGAAGCTTGCCTTGCATCCAACATATAAACTACCGTGTTGCTAACGTGGCAACGTTCCAAATGGTTACGTAAGCGCATTTAAACGCCACTTATCCACATCCAAAGCCACAATTCCCCCAGTGTTCTCCATCAAATCGGCTAAATGCGCGGTTTTGCCGCCGGGCGCTGCTGCCATATCAAGCACTTTTTTACCCTTTAAATCGTGAAGAGTGAAACTGGGATTTGCGCGGCTGCTTCCTGAATTGAATACAACCCTAGAAGATATTCGGCGGTTGCGCCGGCGGAAACTTTGGAGTCACCCACCCAGTAACCGGAGTCGAGAAAAGGGATTTTTTCCAAGTGGTACACCTAAACCTGCGAGTCGGTCAATTAGTTTTTTGCCTTTAGCGTTGGAGTTGTTGACTCGGATGGCTTGCCGTAGCTTAACTTCTTTGAGTTACCAGCCTAATTGCGGTAACGGTCTTGGAAGAATTCTTTGCCTGACATCAGCCATAGACTTGCCAAGTCATTGATAAAAACTTTTCAAAACATAAGCATAATTTGAGGTTTCGCAAACCTTAAACTCTCAAGCCCACAAACGAGTGGTCTGATGAATCAGCGCATACTCGCTAACCTCGGATTCTTGCTACAGACCGCAGGGTTACTCACACTACTGCCAATCGCAGTAGGCTTCATCTTTAATGAAACCCCAAGATTTGATACCGCTCTTTATCACTTGCACAACATTTCTGAACGGAGGCTTCTTTTGCATTGAAATTTTAACGATTTTGCTGTTGCTGGTTCCATTAGCCGCCCAAAAGCTTAAACGAAAAGTTCAAAGAGCGCTAAGTTAATGTCTAAAAGCTTTTAGGGAGAACAAACAATCATAGCGTGAATAAAAATGTCCAAAATTGTCCGAGTAGGCGTAACCTTTCCACCAGAATTACTCAAAGACTTCGACGACATCATAGGCAAAATGGGCTATGAAAGCCGCAGCAAAGCAATACAGGATGCCGTCCGCCTCTATGTTTCAGAACGCAAATGGCTACAGGAAGAAGCAGCCAACCAAACAGGCGTCATCTTGATGGTTTACGACCATGAGACACGAGGAATTGACAGCGACTTAACTGAATCGCAGCATCACCATCACAGAACTCATCTCATCTACCATGCACATTCACCTTGGCGAACATGACTGCTTAGAAGTCATAGCTGTAAAAGGGAAAGGCTCAGAAATAAGACACCTAAGCGACGAGTTAGCAACAAGAAGAGGAGTAAAAATCCTCAAATCAATGATAGTAACGGTTTAACAGTTTATTTTACTTGGAACATGCGTTCCAATGAGGCACAGGCTTTCTTGGCGACTGCTTCAGGAACCACAACGACATTCTTTTCCTCTTTAAGTGCAGCGTAGACTCGTTCGAGTGTTGTTAGTTTCATGTTGGGGCAGATTGCGCCTTCATAAGCGAGGTAGAAGGTTTTTGTTGGGTTTTCGTTTCGCAGGCGATGCATGATGCCTTCTTCGGTGCCGACGATGAATTCTTTGGCGGTTGATTCTTTGGCGAAACGGCACATCTTTGAGGTGCTGCCGATGAAATCTGCGACTTCACGCATTTCAGCGCTGCATTCTGGATGAACCATAACTATGGCGTTTGGATGCTCCATCTTTAGGACTTTTACGTCTTCAGGCTGGAATAGTAGGTGTGTTGGGCAGAAACCGTTCTGTGGAATTGGGATAATTTTTTTGCCTGTTTTCTCGGCAACATACTCTGCCAGGTTGCTGTCTGGACCAAACAGGACGGTGTCGGCGTTAAGTGAGTTTACGACTTCTACGGCGTTGGCGCTTGTGCAGCATATGTCTGCTTCTGCTTTGCATGAGGCTAAAGTGTTAACGTACAGGACTACTGGAGCGTCGGGATACTGTTTTTTGGCGCGTCTTATCTCATCAACTGTTAGCATCTGTGCCATTGGGCAACGTGCGCCTGTACAGGGCAGTAGCACTTTCTTGGCAGGATTAAGAACTGCGGCGGATTCAGCCATGAAGTCAACGGCGCAGAAAACAATCAATTCAGCGTCTTTTTCCATCATTGCCTTGCGACTTAGCTCGATGCTGTCGCCGACGTAGTCAGCTATATCTTGTATTTCAGGGCGTTGATAATTGTGAGCCAAGATTATGGCTTTTTTCTCTTTTTTGAGATTTTGGATTTGCTGCTTTAAATCCATAGTTTCGCCTTATAGCCGTTAAACGTGAAAAGAAACAGGATTAGTCAAGAGATATATGCTTTTACCTTCGACATAAGGGCTTTAACCTTAAAAACCCAAAGAACAACCAAGACTTTGCAGCCATATTAAAGGAGCAAGCGCTCCTTTCTGCAGATCTACCGCAAGATAGTTACTGTTTATACTAGGAGCCATCGCCAACACTGGTTTACATAGTAATTCCATAAAGCGAAGCCTTGGTAGAGGGGGATAGGCCACAGAGAGCAAGCACACGATATCTTATTGATGGCTCGGATTTGGACAAAGTATATAATCGCCAGCCAAGTACCATCTCCCCAACATCAGGTGCAAGGACTGATTGCAGCCACCTAAACTAAACTTCACATGGAAAACAGTACTGTTCCCGCTGCTGGGCCTAATCGGCTTTTTCCTCTACATCTACCTCTTCAACGTAGACCTCATAGGAATCATCCAAACTGCAGAGACAGCAAATCCACTCATTTACTCCGCAGCTATCCTATGTGGGTTGTTGGAAATCTTTTTCTTCACTACCTCTTGGCATGCACTTTCCAGTCACATCAACATCAAAATGAGCCTCAAACGAGCCTTCCTCTACGTTTGGTACGGATTATACGTTGACATCGTGATCCCAGCGGAATCAGTCAGCGGCGAATTAACACGAGCATACCTTGTAACACGTGACCAATGTAGTTCATTTGGCAAAGCTATGGCGTCGCTTTTCATGCATCGCCTCCTTGGCATGACGATGAACGTAATCATCCTCATTACCGGCATAGCCCTGTTAACTGTTGATGGCCAACTTGACACGATGGTTTTTACCCTCATAACCATTGTTGCGGTAGCAATCACCGCTGTAACAGTAGCCATGACGATTCTGGCATTCAAGAAGACTTGGATGCTAAAAGTCATCAATTGGGCAACCAACTTTGTAAACAAAATATCGAGGGGTAAATGGGGCCTGGGCAAATTCAAAGATGAAGCAATCGAAATAACCGACCACTTCCACGACTCCATGACTGAATATCGGAATAACATAAAACCAGTCGCAGAATCCCTGCTCTATCTTGGCATAACATGGTTTTTTAGTTTAGCAGTACCATTCCTTGTTTTCCAATCACTTGGCCAACCGGTCTCATGGGGTATAATCCTTATTACCTCAGCCATCGTTTTGGCCGTAAAAGCTATCCCAGTGGGCATACCCTTCGAAGTGGGCATCCCCGAAGCCACCATGACTACACTCTATATAGCCATGGGCGTTGACCCAGCATTGAGCGCAACAGTCACCATACTTACAAGAATCATAACCTTGTGGTTCCGCTTCTTCATCGGCTTTGCATCCCAACAATACCTCGAACTAAAACCAGTAATAGTCAAGCCAGCGGCGAATGGAAAAAACTAAAAACAGAACCGCTGATATACAGTTAAGACCTAAGCCATGGAAGTCAAAATCGAAACCGCTACCATCAAAATCCTCGATATACTCTATAAAATAGAGGAAAAATGCTTCGACGAGGAAGCCTTCTCCAAAAGGCAGATCGCTTACTTACTGACGGACTACAATACCATCGCTTTAGTAGCCAAAACCAGCACTGATATCGCTGGATTTGTTATTGCTCAAGTAGAAACCGACGATACAGATTTTGGCCACATAATAACCCTAAATGTAGCTCCCAACTATCGCCATAAAAGCGTAGCAACACAGTTACTTCACGAAATGGAGAACTTGCTAAAACAGAGGGGCATAAATGAATGCCGCTTAGAAGTTCGCGAAGACAACCACGCCGCAATTAAACTCTACCATAAACTGGGTTACGAAACAATTGGCAAACTTGACCGATATTACGGCAAAAAACATGGGTTATACCTCAAAAAAACCCTTTAAAAGCCGACAAATAAGCGTTGATACTCAACTCTGGAATAAATGTTTAAATGACTTTCTGCCGTAAAAAGGGGTGAGTGGGGAGATATTGGGAGAATCACGTGGAAGAAAATCAAACGAACAAACCCTTGTTCGAACCATTGTTGTTTTAATGCGCAACACTACTTGGCGTTGTGGAAAACTTGAGAAATCAATCGTTAAGCATCTCTACAAGAAACATGAACGCTTCGGCAGACCCGGTGTATCAGTCAAGGATATCATGATGAACCTCAATATTACTGGCGAGAAAAAAGACGAATGCCTCGATGCTCTGCGAAGGCTTGAAAAAAGAAACATTGTTAAGATAACGCCACTATAATCTTCTTTATTTTTGTTAAGACCCCGTCAGTTATCAGCGACTAATTTTAGAGAAATAAAATAACTAAAAAGGAGTTTATTTAAGAAGCTCTTCTTCACTTGGCGGCTGCTTAATCAAGCCATGCTTCATCAACGCCTCAGTCGACTGCCTGGCGTTCAAGATAATGGCTGATGCCCGCTCATACAGTTCCTGTCGACTAGGTTTGATGCGTGCGACACCTTGCTCAATGGATTTCATTGCACAAGCAACTGCTTCTCGGGGAAAAACTTCCCATTCATCCATATGCGGCAAGATATCATTTTCAGACATGCCTCGCTCTTCAGCGCATCTTGCAAGTTCCGTTGCTGCTGCAATGCACATATCATCAGTGATAGTCTTTGCCTTCACATCTAGGACTCCCCTGAAGATTGCGGGGAATCCTAAGCTGTTGTTTACTTGGTTAGGGAAGTCGCTACGTCCTGTTGCGACAACACGTGCACCTGCATCTTTTGCGTCCCATGGCCAAATCTCCGGAATCGGGTTAGCGCAAGCAAACACAATTGAGTCATCCGCCATGGATTTTATCCATTCTTTCTTTATTGTGTCTGGACCTGGCTTAGAAGCTGCAACCACTGCATCCACGCCTTTGAGAGCTTCGGCGACTTCGCCCCTTCGTCCTTCAGCGTTAGTGTGATCAGCTAAGTATTGGAGCCAACGATTGTCAGAAGTGATGTCTGGTCTGCCAGAATAGACTACACCGTTAATATCAGCCATTATTATGTTGCCGGGTTTAACGCCCCATCGCATGAGAACATACGCAGTTCTTGTGTTAGCAGCACCTGCACCAATTAAGGCGATTAAGCTATCTTGGGGTTTCTTGCCAACTATCTTAAACGAGTTGATGAGACCTGCCAAAATTACAGCGGCGGTTCCCTGTTGGTCATCATGCCAAACTGGAATCTGAAGCTTCTCTGCAGCCATTTCAAGCACCGCAAAACATTTTGGAGAAGCTATATCTTCAAGGTTAATTCCCCCAAACGATGGTTCAATGAGTTCACATGCCCTGACTATTTCATCTGGGTCTTTGGTGTTTAAGCAAATAGCAGTAGCATCCACACCGCCTAGATACTTGAATAGAAGTGCTTTGCCTTCCATAACTGGCATCGCTGCTTGGGGACCGATGTCACCCAAACCTAAAACTCTGGTTCCATCGCTGACTACGGCAACATTGTTCCAGCGGTTAGTTAATTCGAATGATTTGTCAGGGTTAGCTTGGATTTCCCGGCATGGCGCAGCAACGCCTGGAGTGTACCAGATGGCGAAGTCGTCTACGCTTCGTATGGCACATTTGGGGATAACCTGCATTTTCCCTTCATAGTACCTGTGCATTGGGGGCGATAGCTGAGCCGGTTTTTTGGCTTTTGCGAGCAAATCATCTAGTGTTGGTTTTGTTTTTTCTGTTGAAACCAAAGCAATATCTCCAGTTCAAGGGCTAAAATACTGGTGGATAGTTTTAAGGGTTTCCGCAGCTCCAATTAACAAAAAAAGCTTGGCAAATCCAATTTTTCTCAATAAAAAATTAAATGCAAGGGACTTTTTAACAAAAAAAGAAAGAGAGACTGTTGATATTATTATCGTAGAATCAACAAGCCAACTATCGCTACTGCAATGATAACGGCTAAACCTGCACCGATTATGTACATTTCAACTGGCGATTGTACGGAAGTTGCTGTTGTTGGAGCGGGTGTTGAAGTACTGCATCAACAGCGAAGGCTGCTTCTGCTGAAGAGGAGCAGTATAATTCTGTGGCTGCGAATGTAGCGACGACTGTGTATTTGCCTTCTATGTCAGGTGTCCATTGGTAACTGAAGAAGCCGCTTCCATCACTTACTGTGGTTCCGATAGTTCAGTAGTTGCCGTTAGCAGCTAAAACACTCAGAGTAATTGGAACACCGATGAACAAAAAAACGTTTGAGACATCTAATCGAGAATGAGCCGAGTCAACCCTGATTGAAACATGCACTTAAGGAAATAACCAAAAATTAAATAATAAATAAAAAATCAAAAAAAGAAAAAATCTTTTTTCTCAACTATATGGGAATTTAGTATCTTGGCCTGTAACCGCCGCCGCTACCGCCGCTTCCGCGTCGATCGCCACCACGTCGGTCTCCGCCGCCATAGCCGCCGCCACCAC
Organism: uncultured archaeon; assembly: GCA_963800605.1. Lineage (GTDB taxonomy): Archaea > Thermoproteota > Bathyarchaeia > Bathyarchaeales > Bathycorpusculaceae > Bathycorpusculum. Next base: position 170,623 of record CAWDBI010000004.1, read on the forward strand.
GACGATCTCCTCCGCCGCCATAGCCGCCGCCACCACGACGATCTCTACCGCCATAGCCGCCGCCACTGCCGCCGAATCCTCGTCCTCCGCCTCTATATGGTCTGCGTTCTTGTTCGTATGCTTTGCTTGATACGTTGTTCTCTGTGTTGACTTCTGCTGCGAGCGGGGTTTGTGCTGGTTCGAGTTTACCGTATTTTCCGATGTTTAGACGGATGTTTCCTTTGAATAGGGTTACATAACCGTTTTCAACACGTACGGTATCGCCATCGTTAACTTTCTCGATGTTGTCGTCCCATAGTGTTAGGTAGACTACACCTGTTTCGTCGCCGATGAGTGCATCGCTGACTTTGTGTGGTGAGCCGTCTCTGCCCATTGGGATTTCGCGTATTTCAGTTTTGGATACTACCTTTGCCGTGACGTTAACAGCTTTAGATTGTGGAGTTAAGTCGCCGACTTTGGCTTCTACTGGTGTCTTTTTGTTTTCGAAAAAACCTTCTACAGCCAATTGATTTCACCTATTTTGTAGTCTGAGAAACATGTTAGATTCTCTCTGCACTTAAGTGTTTCGCTTTGCCTCTTTTGCGGTTTTTGGGTTGAGCATATTAATACGGACGTCTCTATGAGTTTTGTATGAATAAAAATGTCTTGGCAGCTGCTGCTTCAATCTTTATTGTTGCAGTAGTTTTGGTTGCCGCGGGGGTGGTTGCTTGGAATCAGGCACAAAACGCAACTGTAGATTCACCAACTCGCTATACTTACAGAGTCGTTAACACTTACCCACATGACACCAGCGCTTTTACGGAGGGTCTAGTTTTTTGTAATGGTTCATTGTTTGAGAGCACTGGCGAAGAATCTAGTTTACGACGTGTTAACCTTACAAATGGAGAGGTGCTACAGGAATTTCGGTTGCCAAGTGAATACTTTGGCGAGGGCTTAACCGCAGTTGATGGCAAGCTTGTGCAGTTAACTTGGCAAAACGGCATCGGATTTGTTTATGACATGGAAACGTTTGATTTGCTTGGGAATTTTAGCATTGCAACCGAAGGTTGGGGATTAACTTATGATGGCACCAATCTCATATTGAGCGATGGCACCTCGAACTTATACTTCCTTAATCCAGCCACATATGAAGTCGTTAGACAAGTTAACGTCAAAGACGGCAACAATTCAGTTACAAACATCAATGAATTAGAATACATAAACGGCGACATATACGCCAACATCTGGATGACACAGAAAATCGCCATAATCAACCCACAAACAGGGCAAATCAAAGGCTGGATTGATCTAACAGGAATCTATCAGCCACAGGGCTTTAACGATGTCTTAAACGGAATCGCCCTCGACAAACAGACAAATCGGCTGTTTGTTACCGGAAAAGATTGGCCCAACCTCTATGAAATTAAAATAGTAGCTTCTGAATAGTGGCTTGGAAAAAACTTAGGCCCCATTATTTGTAGTCTCAATGTGTGCAGATGCATGATGTGCTAAAGTTTTCATTTTTTCTAGTGGTAGATAATGGCTTGATCCTCTATACTCATCAGCTACCTGAACAATTCGCTAATGACTCCTTTTTTGTGTCTGCGCCTGTGTTGGGTTGCAGGCTGGTTGTGTAAAAAGCTACAAGCTCCTGCAAAATTGATCTACTGCTGTATAAAGAAAAAATTTAGATGATAGTGGGATATTTGGGTTTTTGTACCTTTGTGACAAAGATTACTGAAGCTGCAGCAGCAAATATAAGACCTACCACGAGGGCAGTCATTGGGAATTCTGGCACAGCAATAGCTGAATCCACGTTAGTTGTTGGTGTAACTAAACTGACTTCTCCACTGGAACTGCGAACTGACAACTCAGCATCTAACGCTAAACCTGCCACGCCGGTTCCTGTTACATTGAATTCAACTGTCGCAATGGTTCCTGCACCATTAAACGATGCAGTAGTAGAACCCGTCGAAGTAGCAAGAAGATGGTATTGACCAGTGGAGATGGTGTCATCTTCAACAGCGATTGGGTAACTTGAGGATTCGTGCAAGATGCCGTTGGAATGAGATTCCACACCTAAGGTGTTGGTTGCGCTGACTGCTTTGATAACAGAGGAGTTCCAGCTCAGCGTAACATCTAAGCCGTATAGGTCTGCGGCGTTGGAGATTTTTAAGGTGACCGTTAATGTTTCACCTACTTTTGGCTGATTTGTGCTTGCTTGTGCGCTAACAGCTGTGCCTTGAGCTGAAGCAGCATAAACCAAGCATGGTGAAAGTAAACTAATAACTAAAACTGCTAAGAGTACAATCTTACCGTGTTTAGTCAGGTTGATCATGGCTTATTCTCCCTTCCAGTTAATGTCACTATTTTGTCTCTGCCCTTCTTATACCTTGCCAGTTTTCCTTTGCCTTCTAGAGCAGTCAAGAGTTGACTTGTTTTTGCTTTGGAAAAGCCCAGCCGCTCGGTAATGTCTGATTGGCGCATGGTGCCGCCTGAGGTCTTTAGTAGTTTGAGGATTTTGTCTTCTTCTGTCTCAATTACAGATATTTCTGGCACTGTTAGTGCGGCTGCGTTGTCATCGCTTCTTCGTTTCTTGAAGGCATAGAAGCCCAGCAGAGGAACTGAAATGCCTACAGCTAAAAGCGCTATAATTACGAATCCAGTCTGCCCTGGAACGGTATTGTTTATGACATTCTCATCGGGTGTCAAAATGATGCGCGTGCTGCTGCTTGCCAAATCCTGTGTCCTTGCCCATTTTAGCGTATGCAATTCGTCTTGTCTTTCATATGGCGGAGGATAAACCGACTTTGCCGTGAAATCTTGCGGATAGTTCACTTGAAGTGCTGCATCCCCGAAGAGTTGCCTAAAGAAATTATTGGCGGCAAAGACATCGCCAAAAATTATTTCTCCATTTTGAATTTCAGTAAAGTTTCGCCAGACAAAAGTGTATTCGGTTGTTTTGGATTCTAGTGATAGGGTCGTGTTGATCTGTAAAGAAGATCCGTCTATTTCCATGGCTCGATGTGTTATGGTTGAAGCTGAATCGACGAAGGTCGAAAATTTTCTGTTGAAAACTCTCCCATGTTTCGACGGTTGCATTGGCGTTTGAAAACTGTGTTACTGTCCATACTGCTGAACCGTCGCTTCTTATTTGAACGTTGTATAGGCAATAGGTTTGGGATTGCGCTGGATAAGTTGGAACAAGCAGTATGAGTGCTACTGCAATAGTGAAGCACACGGTTAAGCGGTGGTTATTCATCTATTGTCTTGTCTATGAATGTTGTGACCATATTTAAAAGTACCATAAGTACACACAATTTTGCCCTCTTCTTTTTCTTTTTTTAACCGAATTTTTAAAAGGTAAGTTAATACACCAATTCATCAATGAAAATATAGGCAACAGTAATGGCGGAACCAAAAAAGACTACGCAGACAACACAAGCCACAAAAGAGGTCAAGTTACCCTGCGGCTGCATCTACAAAGACCAAGGCTGGATGCTCATGCGCGTAAATGAATGCGACTATCACCACCGCAGAAGAACAACAAAACGGCCATATAGACCAAAAGCTGAATGCGTACGACCATAACCCCACATAATCCCCCAAAATACACCCAGTTTTCAGAGCCGCTTTTTCCGCAATCCATTTAACTTTCAAAGTTAATTCCTAACATCATGTCAGATGCTTCAATGCCAAATCAGCCCAAGCCACAAAGCCAATCAAAGCGGTTTCTAAAATACGCCATACAAATTATTGCCATGGTCGTAATCTTTGGTGCACTACTCTGGTATGTTGGCATAGAGTCTCTTTACATGGCCTTGCTCACCATCAAGGTTGAGTGGCTACTTTTGGCGTCTTTGATGTATTTTGGAATCAATGTTTTCTTCACCATTCGATTAAGACGCGTATTAGCTAAAGATGGGGTTAAGACCACTTTTAGAAAAACACTTCTTGCCCAATATGCAGGCATGCTTACAAGCGACGTTACCCCTGGACGCTCAGGATACATAGTCACACCAGTATATCTAAAAGATCAAAACGTTCCCACTTCAAAAGGCCTCTCAAGCATTCTTGGAATACAAACAATCGAGTTCCTCGTTAAAGTCGTTGGCGGAGTGGGCGCAGTAATCTTTCTAGTACAAACAGTTCCTATGGCAACATGGACTGAAATGTTTCCACAAACCATAGCGGGAATAAACATCGGCATATTAGTGGCAGGTTTAGGCATAGCGTTGATGCTTGTAGGTGCAATCGTGCTTGCCGCTTTCACTTGGTCACAAAGAGCCATTGGAGTATTTGACCGCATAGCTAACTCTTAGATACCTAAAAAGATTCACAGGCGGCATAATGGGCAAACTTGAAGAATACAAAGAAAGCGCCCACAGCACCCAAAGGGCAATCCCAGAAATCTTGGGCTTAACAATGATATGCTGGGTCCTCAAAGGCTTAGAATGGTACTTCTTAGGTTTTGCACTAGGCATCGACTACATACCCTGGTATGCATACTTCCTAATTCACCCATTAGTAACCGCTTTAGCGTTTGTTCCAATTACTCCAGCAGGAATCGGCGTACAAGAATTCGGAATCATCGGCATACTTGGGTTACTAGGAGTACCTTTGGATATAGCTGGAGCATTTGCAATCCTTGCACGAGGCATACTAATCATCCAAGACCTAATCGGGGTACCGCAAATCGTGAAATCCACAAGCCTAATTTTCTCCCGTAAAAAACCCGTGGAAATACCGCCTCCACCTCCAGCAAAGCCTGTTTAACCATTTTTTGTTAAACTTCTTTAACTCTTTCTTTATAATATCTAAATGACCACTTTGTTTGAAACCATAATTAGGGCAGCCACCGCGGCTGATTTGCCAAAACTTAAAGAAATAATAGACCTGTCTTTTCCACGGTTCTACCGCTACTTCGCAGTGGCACAGCGCATCCGACCCCGATGCGTTAGTGCTTATAGCCGAAGTTGAGGGCAAAGTAGCTGGGTTTACTAAACTGATTGAATTCAAAATAGGCGCTGCCAAGTATGGCTGTATTCTCTGGATCGCGGTTGATCCAGCTTATCGGCGTAGAGGAGTTGCTTTGAGTCTTACGGAGGCGAGTGTTGATTGTTTGAGGGGCCGTGGTTCTGCGGCGGTTTTTGCTTCTACTCAGCGGCGCAATAGGGGAGCGCTTGCCACTTTGGGAAAGGTTGGGTTTAGGCGGATTGGGTTTGTGGGTTTGTGGCACTTGTTTGGGTGGGGTGTTTTTGGGTTTTATGGTGATATTTGGTTTGCGCCAGGCGAGGTTGTGCTTGTTAGGATGCTACAGTAGTTTTTGAGTTTGTCTTCTCGATTTAGGTTTTGTAAAAGTTAGTGCACGCGATTTATGTTACTGAAAATCAGTCACAGCTTATAAACTAAAGGAATGTGGTCGGGAGAGCAGGATTTGAACCTGCGACAGCTCGGTATCTGTGGCCTAGACAGGCTAGAATGAAGCCCACCAATGGTAGACCTCTACAGCTTCTCCACCAGCCAAACAAGTTGACCAGCTCGAGAGCTCTGCCAGGCTGAGCTACCTCCCGATACAGAACGCATAAAGACTAAGAAAAAGCATTTATGTGTTTTGGCGCTGAGTGCCCTAAGAATCATAACTAAACGTTTTAATTCTGTGTTTGAGCTGAAATTATCTACTAAGAGGCGCATTATAAATGGCGAAAACCATCGGAATAGTTACTTCAGGCGGCGATGCACCGGGAATGAATGCAGCGATTCGAGCAGTCACCCGCGTTGGCCACTACAAGGGATTGCAAGTTATCGGTTTTGAGAGGGGCTGGGATGGACTATTAACTAACACTTACAAACGTTTGGGGCCTCGTAACGTCGGCGGCATAATCCAACTAGGCGGCACCGTACTCCATACGCTACGGTGTCCAGCTTTCGAGCAACCTGCCAGCATAGAAACCGGCGCACAAACCCTCAAACAGAACTGCGTCGACGCACTTGTCGTAATAGGCGGCGACGGTTCCTTTCGCGGTGCACTCGAATTAAGCAAAAAAAGCGGCATCCAAGTCGTCGGCATCCCCGCCACAATTGACAACGACGTCTACGGAACCGACGAAACCATCGGATTTGACACCGCAGTCAACACAGCGGTAAACGCTATTGACAAAATTCGTGACACCGCGATTAGCCACGAACGCATATTCATCGTAGAAGTGATGGGACGCAAACGCGGCTTCTTAGCCCTCGAAGTAGGTATATGTGTTGGCGCCGAAGTAATTTTGATTCCCGAAAAACCGCTTGACACCTGCGATGTAATTAAAATAATGGAGAAAAACTCTGAGAAAGGCAAACGCGCCGGCATCATCGTCGCAGCAGAAGGCTTTGGAGACTCAACCAAGCTCACACAGGAAATGCAAAAACAAACCAAATCAGAAGTGCGTTTATCCATCATTGGTTATTCTCAGCGTGGAGGCAGCCCAACAGCACGTAGCCGATTGCTCGCAAGTTTATTTGCGGAGAAAGCCGTGGATTTAATCTGCGATTGCAAAGGTAACAGGGCGGTTGGATTGCAGAATGGTGAAGTAACAAGCATTGAGCTGGAGAGATCTGCGGCGGGAAAAAAGCCGCTGGATTTGAGGCTCCTTAGAGTCGCCGAGATGCTCTCGATATAGCGACTTAGCTATTCTTTTTTATTTACTGACTCATAGATTTTTAGCGTTTGCTCAGCTACTTTACGCCAAGTAAAATATTCCAGTACACGCTTCCGACCATTCTCACCCCAACTACGGGCCAAATCAGGTTGCCTAAGCATCTCTTTGATACCCCATGCTATGTCTGCAGGGTCTTCACCGTTGACGTGCATGCCATTTTGGTCTGAACCGCCGTTGACTACTTGTTCTTTGAAACCCACTACGCCCCGGGCGCCGACAACTATGGGTTTAGCCAACGCCATCGCCTCTAAACTAACGATACCAAACGGTTCATAAATTGATGGAAAAACGCAGACATCAGCGGCTGTATAATGAAGTATACGTTCCTGGTCCGAGACAAAATCAAATCGATAAACCACATTTTCTTTAATGTTGAGGCGCTCGGATGTTTCTTTAGCGTATGTTCCAAGTCCGCCGACTAGTTGTGGTGGGTATTCGTAAACAAAAAAAGCGATCCGCATAAAATATTCACTTCCGCCTATTTTAGTAGCGTTTGATTGTTATTTATACTTTAAAGTCAGACCTTAAAGTGTTTGGTTCCAATAGTAAACCTGAGAATAAACTGTTTGAAGAGGATAAGCTGGGTCATCGTAGACTATATCCAAACCCAAACCATACCTTGCGAACAGTTGCCGTGATGTATTCCAGAGTTGAGCTGAGAGTTCATCGGCTCCCCAGTACCAGATTTTGTCGGTGGCGCTTCTCATGCCCCAGCCGTAATCATTGGGTAAGACAAAGGCTGCCTCGGCGGAGTATGAGCCATGAATGATTTTGTGTGTTTGAACATCATTCCAGAAGCGTTCTAAGGCTTTGAAGTGTTCATCTGTCATTACCCCAAAGGGATTTGAGGTATCGTTTTGGGGGTAATTGAAGATGGCGATGTAGTCTGCGCCTGCCACATAGGATAGCCGCAGTTGTCTATACACTTCCGAAGCAGAGTCTAAGTATGGTGGTTCTCTATACTTCCAAGTGATAATCGTACCCCACTCTTTACCTTGCATTGTCGCCGCTCCACGGACTAATGCGATATCTTGCTCCACGGTGTTGTTCCAGCCGAGTTGAGCTAAAACAACATTCCAGCCACCCTGATACGTGTACCAATAAAGGGCATACTCAGAAGTAAAAGAGGTGATGGAGCGGTTCTGTAATTGGCGGATACCGCTGTCACGTTTAATTGTGTCAACATAAACTCTGGTTGCGGATTTGTAGTCGCGAGTTAAGTTGCCGTTGAGGCATTCATCTATTGCCTGTTTGTGCGCCTGATATAGAGGAGAACTCTCAAACCGGTCTTTAATTGCGCTAAAGTAATGTGCCCATTCATAATCTTGTGTGTCAAGTTGTATTCCTCCACATTCATCATAGTAGTAGATGCCCAAGAGGTGGTTACCGTATTTTTGTGTTGCATTATCTATCCATGTTAGTTGCCAAGTAGCGTTTATGATCCCAAAGAAGGGGATTATATCTAAGCCTTTTTGGGTTGCGTAGTCTGCGATTTCGTTTAGGCTGGTCTCGTTTTTACTCACAGGTCCTGATTGGATGATTAGTAGGTTGGTGTAGTTTTGGATTCTGTCGATGAGTTGTTTTGCTTCTGCGGTGGTATCTCCGCAGAAGGATACTCCAACATGGAATGAATCTGGCTCTGTGATGGTTCACTTTTTGTTAATATGCCATAATTTACGAAGGCAGCAACCGAAATTGTCATTACTAAAATAGCTGTAGCCACAAGAATTGATGTTTGTTTTTTCAACCAGCAACCTTCAGTTCAGGGTAGCTTCCAAGTAACTCTTTAGTGCCAATTGGTTAATTTGTCTTTTCTAAGATATTCATTTGAGTTTTGGTTTAAATTATTACACAATTTTCTGAAAATCGCCTTTTTGATTATCTTGCCGAGAGTTTGACTTTATCATGTATTTCGTTGGAGACCTCACCTGCAACTCTTTTTTAAAATCTTAGAATAAAGGAAGTTTGTCACGCTTTTTTGTTTTTATTTTAGTTAAACCAAAGAAGTTACTTTCAACGAAGTAGTGAGGCGCATTTTGTTTTGGCGGTTTCAGGCAACTTATTTATTGTATGTTTTTATTGTGTATCATTATTCAATGAGTCATACTTATGCAATAAATATCAAATATCCAAAACTTACGCTATTTATAATAAGCGTAATCTTAGTGTATTTCCTTTTTTCCGGTTTAGCATATACGCCTTTACATGAAGCTCTCATATTTATGGGGTATTTTGGGACATTTCTTGCAGGTTTACTTTACCCCTATGCATTAACTTCAGCAGCGGGTACAGGAATATTGCTGATTTTAGCTAAAGAACAAAACTTACTCTTAGCAGGAGTTATAGCTGGAATTGGAGCTTTGATAAGTGATATTATAATCTTGCTTTTTGTCAAACATGGCTTTAGCGATGAGGTACAAAAACTCTCAAAAGAAACACTTGTTCGAACAGTAAATAGATTGATACCTGATTCTGTTAGAGTATATTTGCTTGCAGCCTTTGCGGGTCTTCTAATTGCCTCTCCGCTTCCAACTGAAATTGGCATTATGCTGTTGGCATCAATAAAGAATTTGTCAGTCAAGAAATTCATCGTCATTATATACATCTTGCATGCAAGTGCGATCTTAATAATTCTTCTAATTGGCAACACTATATAACTTGAAAGTTTTTAATTATCTATTCCTGATTCAGAAAATTTTGCCAACGTTTACAATACGGAGTCCTTGCTTGCGACTGAATTTTCACTCTCCAATGGAGATATCACCCGCATAACTCCTCTTGTTTATTTAAAGGAAAGTATCAAAAGCCATTTTACTTTGTTGGCTTGAATATCTCAATAGTAATTCAATTAAAAATTTAGTTCCTTTTTTCACTTGACTCTCAAAAAAGATAGTTCCATCGATTTCCGGCAAGAGCTTACAATTAAAGGACATTAATTCTTAAATTGGCAAAGTCCTTTACAACTTTAAGTTGATTAAATCCTTTGTCGAGCGTAACAATTTCATCAGCGTAGCACTCTTTTGCATTTAAGGCATGCTGTAAGTCGTAGAACCCTAAACCGTGGAATTTATATTGCTTTTGCATAAACTGATTATTACAAATAATGTTATTTTCAGAACAGTTGTTTTTATAGAGCCTTAAAGTGTCGAATAAATACCGACTAAGAACAATTGCAGGGTCTATGAACTTTATTTGTTGCCTTTGCTCTAATTGTATTAGGAAATTTACAAAGGCTTCGCTTTTCTCATTTATTTTTTTGATAAGTGCAGTCTTGGCTTGGTCATTTAAGCCAGCATACTGCTCTTTTTCGCAAATCCTTCGCCTGATAACATCTAAAACTTCAAGTATGCACAAAGTTGAAACAATTACTTGATTGGATTTTTGAAAGGCTTCTTGCATTGCTTTCGTAGCCTTAAACTCATGCATATCCTTGAGCATGAAAGAAACCCAAATACAAGAATCCAAATAGATTTTCGATATTTTGTCAGCGCCCCCCTCTAACTTGTTTTATTAATTCAAGGACATCCACCTTTCTATCGGAATAATCGCAAAGAAGATCTTGAATACCCTTAAGCGGATCATTGCATGTTTCTTGCTTATTCTTTGATAAACCAAATAGTTCCCGGAAGAGCTCTATACTTGAATCAGCTTCCTTTGTTTTATCCAAAAAAGGCTTACTTTTTACCGAGAAATCGACTGTTTCTTTAGAGTCGCACGCTCTTTCTTCAGGATCTTTGATACAACTTTCGTTCTTCTGGGGTTTAATCATACTTTTTGTTGAGTTACTTTCAATTTCTGTTTTGTTTTGTGGCGTAAATATTATTGTATCAACAGAGGTTTTTTGCTTAGGATCAAATGTTGTTTGCGTTTGAATGGAGATATGTCTTTCGTTTAGAAGCATCTCGACCACTTCTTTTACTAGAACTGCACTTGAATTTGTCTCCGATGCGAAAAATTCGAAAGCATCTTGCTTGGTTCCGTTAAAGGTTTTTCTGCAAGAGAAGAAATTACGAATAATTTCTCGTTGTTGCGTTCCAAAACCGTTTCCTATACTCTCAGATAATTGAGATTTTTTAGATTTATGACTTTTAAAAGTTACCAAGAATTAGAACCACGAAAACAGTGGATGAATTTTACTTAATAAAAATATCGTTTTTAGTTAAACCTCTTAAACTGAAGAGTGAAGGAACAAATTGAGTTACTCAGGGTTATCCTCAAATCCTCTGGCTAATTTAACTGGGGATTCGATTGACCCACATACCAGTGGAGACCTCACTCGCATTCCCATTTTTTTAATAGACCCTATCAAAATATGGTGTTTGTTTTTTTAATTAATTTCCAGGAGCGTAAGTCTATTATGAATTTGGTTTCTTGTATAATTTGTCTTTTCCAAAAACGGATGGTTGGCGAAGGTTAAAAAGGCTGCATAACAAATAGCCAAAGAGTGGTTGATATGGTTAAAACCCTGAATCTACCCTTGCGAGTATACGAAGACCTTACAAACGTTTCAGAAGAATTAAGTTTGATGGCTAAGAAGCCTGTTTCGGCGTCGATGGCGGTTGATTTGCTCATGGAAATTTATCGGGCCCATCTAAACAATCCCTGCGCACTTGACACGTTTAGTCAACAGATGCGAAGCCTAAACTTGATGGCGCCTGAAGAGTTTGACAAGTACTGGGATGAGCCCTTAAAAGAAGACGCACATAAACGTGAAGTGAAATCAAAAAGCCCTAAATAATTTTGATCTATATTGAAAACCACGCCACCTCTCTGCAGCTACCCCTACCGTATATAAAGCAATAAACAGCGCACGCTTGAATTTTGGTGTTTTCTAATCAAACCATCAGTACCGAAAGCTCTAAATTCCATAATTCAAGTGCTATTTGAGGATAAAGCTGGGCCGGTAGATCAGTCTGGTATGATCGCCGCGTTCGCAACGCGGAAGCCGCGGGTTCAAATCCCGCCCGGTCCACTAAATTTGACTTTTGGCTTCTGAAATGCCATTGTTAACGTGCTTGAAGGTTGGTTATTGATGATACTCTTTATTTTTTAGGTATGATTAGCATTTGATTTTGAAGACAATGCCAAGCCGCTTTCCAAATCTAATTATCTCAAACTGGTTAAGATCCAAGCCCACGCCTGCTTGGCCGCCATACAATCTGACCTCAGTTCAGAGATAATCACTCGTGCATCGTTTCAATGACTATCAAAGCAATTGAAAAAACGACTCTTATCATGGCAGAGGGTTGAGAGTAAGTTAAGACTCTGTTGTTGGTGCATGCTTACAACAAACAGTCATATTTGATGGGTTGAGCTATGGAAGGTATGTCAATTCAAAAACCATCTGTAAAACGAAAAGAAATCAAGGCATTCTACTATTGCGTTAAATGCAAAGGAGAATTCGACGCATTCAATGAATTAATTTCACACAAAGGAGTAACCTGTAGAGATAGCTATGAAAAATTAAGTCAGGCTTGTAGTTACTATGGAGAATCATACCTGCCTTAAAGTGATTTCAAATCTCGTATGGATCATTAAGCAAATTGTCGATATGTAGGACCCAAATACAATTCCATCCGATGTACTATGCCTTCTAATCGGAAAACCTAATTACCATGTTTCTTTCAAAACCAATCGTTCTTCTCAGCAGAGTCTCTGATGATTATTTTAATATCTTAACCATGATTTCGTTGACATTTTCAAAAAGCATAATACAACCCACAATCTGCCTTAGGCTTCCATCTTCTCCCGCGTGAGAGCGGTCAGGGCCTCACTGTCGTCCACTAAGTAGACCCTCTTGGGCTTGAGCTGCCCCATGGTCCTTCCCTCTCTTATCCTCCGTTTTATCTCGGCGTCTATTAGCTCGTAGGCAGATGGGCGCGTTATCATTAGATCCAAGTAATTCCTCTGGTCCTCAATGGCAGCGGTCCCTCCCACCAGGAATGCTCTTCCTTGGGCAGCTGCTGTGAAGTCATCAAACATGTAAACAAGGGAACGCAGAATCTCGCTCCTAAATGCGACCTCATCAGAGACAGTTTTCTCCGGGATTATTAGGAAAACGAACTTGCCGGGGCTCCCCTTCACATGGTAGAGCTCCCACCACCTCACATTTTTCATTCCCATTAGGGCGTCGTTGATCTGTCGGGAGTAGACCTTAAAGCCTAGGAAGTTACCTGATTCGTCCGCTCCTGCGAAGTCCACAGAATCCGTAGCCCTCCCCAGGGCCTTTATGGCCGGGAGGGTAATCTGTAGCTTCCCCCGCTCAAGCTCAACTTCAAAGCTGAAGGCGGGATCCATCACCTCCACGAGATCGCCAGTGGTGTACCTCACCAACGGGAGACACTCGTTTGCGCGGGTAAGTATAAGCTCCCCCTTAAGACCTTTCTCCCATTCATACCACGGCACACCCTTTACCCTGTAACTCCTGTCAGTCTTCGCTTTCATGATCTCTTCCGGCGGGGCTATCTCGGGTATGGAGTACCTGAGGAAGAAGCTCAGCCAGTCCTTCTTAGGAGAAACTTGTATGGCCTGAACCCATTGCTCCGTTGCCCCGAAGACATCGTGCATCTCTATGTTGGGGTAAACCTCCCTGATCTTAGGCATGTAGGGGGAAAGAGCTTCAGCGTGGGAAAATCCAAGCCTCGCGTTCTGCAGGGAGCGGCGAAGCCTCGCGTAGTCAATGCCCCTAAGAAGATACTTCGTCACAAGCCAAGAGAAACCGGGGATCTTCATCTTCTTCTTCACCTCACCTGCTACGAGCCTCCTAAAATCCTGGGGATCCTTCACGATTCTGTCCATGAGGAGGTATAGCCAAGTCACCCCGACCAATACATCAATCTTCTCAAGCTTAGACGCCTCCCTCAGAGCTTTGATCATGTCCATCTCACCCGCCAAGGGACTTATGGTTCCCTGCAGTCCATACTTCTCCAAGACCAAACCAAAGAGCGTCTCTCCGCCGCTCGCCGTGAACACCCAAGCGTTGTCCCACGGTCTAGCACCGCAAAGGTAGAGCAGTTGGAAGAGCCCCTGAGCGATCTCGTCCAAGTCGCGCTTCCCATAGTAGACCTTCTTAGGTTTCCCCGTCGAGCCTGATGTGTGCCAAAACCTGGCTGGCGGAGCTTGTAGGACATTCTCGACACCAAGCCTATCGAAACAATCCTGTATGTGGGAATAAGTTGTCAAGGGGAGCTCGCTAAGACGAGTCACGTCTGAAACCGTTTTCAATCCTTCGTAGGCAGATGACCTGCTGGCTTGAGCAGTTATGCTTCCCAGCAACGAAGAGTGAAAACGCTTGATCTCGGGGTAGGTCATTCCGAAATCCTTAACGATTATATCCTCTATCTCCTGGACAAGGCGTCTGTGGTCGGTCAGAAAGCTTCTCCCCATTGATTTATTGACTCAATTCTCAGACACCGCTTAATCTGTCTTTCGCAGCTCTCTTACTTCCCGACCAGGTTCCCTCACATAAGTTAAGAACGCGACCACCGTAAGGATGCCAAGTACCCCGCTCATTATGAACGGCAACGCTGTCGAGACGTTGTCATAGATTAAAAACCCAACAATAGGTCCAGCTAACGAACCCAAATCGAACATTGTCAGGAACGCCCCTGTCAATTTCCCCCTGAGGCGTTGTGGAAAGAGATCCTGAAGAAGTGCCAGGTAAGCGGGCGTGGCGAGGCTGAAGAAACCGTACCATAGAATAATCAAGACACCTACATTCGCGACGTCTCCAGCAAACGGCATCAGGAACGCTAATGCCTGGGCAACAAAGGCCGGAACGGCAATTATGACCTTCTTGCTATAACGGTCCGCAAGCAAGCCTGCAATCAACTGAGCCCCTATGACAAGACCCCCCGAGGCTAGGTAAACAACGGTCATGCTCGAGATCACCTCGTCTGCCGAGAGGCCAAATGCCAACTGGGCATGATACACAAGGAGAGGTTCGATAAGCGCAACTATGAATGCGAAAGAGAAAACGAGAAACGACATAATCAAAAGAGACCTCTTCAGCTTCACATCCATTGTTCGGCTGACTCCCTCCTCTTCCTTAGCGCCCTGTCCAACTCTAGGCTCCCGGATGAAGGCAAGAACCAATACGAGAGTAGCTGCCTGCAAGATAGCAAACGCGAAAAAGACCGCCTGGAAGCTCCCCTCAAGCGACATTAAACCCACTATATGGAAATAACCCTGCGCTGCACCGCCCAGCCCAGGACCGAGCACCCATCCAGCCATAGAAAAAGAAGTGTAAACGCCCATGGCAAACCCCCTCCTCCCCTTCGGCATAAGGTCACCCAAAAGAGCCGTGGATGGAACCCAGACCATGGCTGAACCCACGCCTTGAAGGGCCCTCACGCACAAAATCGCAAACCAACCCACAGGGATTGCAAAGAGAAAAGAGGAAAAAGCGCAGATAACAATGCCCAGCACAATCAGCCTCTTCCTCCCCAGCCGATCTGACTGCTTACCAGAATAGTAATTCATGAAGATCCTGGTCAGCAGAAACATGGAGGTGAAGAGACCTATCTCGATCCCAAGTGTTGCACCAAACGACTTGGCATACACAGGGAGGAAGGGTGTCATCATACTTGCGCCCACGTTAACTATGAAGGTGGAAATGGCAAGGATTACAACAGAATACATGGCTCTCATAGATTCTCAAATGCCTGAAGCTCTGTCGGTAGCAAACACTCGCGCTCGTTGGCTATTAATGGTTTACCCTAAAACATGCTGAGTCAAGACGTGGCGTCATTAGTCGGAATGCTTTTTTCACCTATTTCAGAAGATACCCACTCCAAATTCCTATAGTTAATCATTGAAGGGGCAAACTGTTGTGCGATATTAGTTTCCAAATTTGTCCCTTGCAGTCGATTGATTGCATTTTTAAGGCGTTTTCACAGGTTTTGATATGTTCAACCCTTCCCTGCAAATACGTCCAAGGCTAAAGAGACCAAACGCTGACTATTTGCCCAACTGGGGGTGCAAAAAGAACTATTTAGGTTGAATACAGGCTAAAGGAATGGTTATTTATTTTATTAAGCTCTGTTTTTTTTCTATCGTGGATCAGACAAATTCGTTTTTTCCACAAGTATTAAATTCTTTTATTTCAATAAATATTATTCCTTAATTAACAGGGGAGCAAAGGTCATGAGGATCCTTTCAAATTTTGCTTTCCAAGATTTCGGGATCTACTTGATTAAAAAGGACTATCTACAATTTAGTTAGAGTAAAATCAGGGTTTATTAGAAGCAAATTTTCGGACCATTGAGTCGGGGACCAAAATATATGGGAAATCTTAAAGGGTTCTTCAACCCCCAAGCCATCGCTGTCATAGGGGCAAGCGAAAGAGTTGACTCCATAGGAAACAGAATTCTGCATAACTTAATCGGATCTTATCAGGGAAAAATCTTTGCTGTCAACGCTTTTAAGAAAAACGTCGGGGGTCTTACTGCGTATCCAAGCATAGAACGCGTACCCTGTAAAGTTGACCTTGCAATGATTGCAACCCCTGCCCATACTGTTCCCCAGATTGTTGAAGAGTGTGGAATGGCGGGAGTGTAAAATGTTATTATTATTTCAGCTGGTTTAAACGGTTTTGACAGGGAAAGCCAAGAGCTCACTCATCGAATTCTCGAATGCAAAAAAGTACATGGCATGAGGATAATCGGACCACACAGCTTTGGAATCATTCGACCAAATTCAAATCTATATGCAACTTTTGCAGAAAAGAAGGCGTGTTCCCGGCAAGATTGCTTTCATATCTCAGAGTGGGGCATTTTGCAGTTCAGCACTGGATTGGTCTTTAGAAACTCAGGTTGGGCTTAGCGCTGTTGTCTCGATGGGTCAAACTATCGATGTTGGACTTGGCGACTTGATCGAATATTTCGGAAATGACCCCCAAACACGCATAATAATGGTTTACGTTGAGTCCATAAAAAACGCAAGAAATTTCATGAGTGCCGCAAGAGGCTATGCAAAAACCAAACCCATCATAATAGTTAAACCCAACAGAACTGATGAGGACCAAAGTTTTGCGATCTCAGACACTGGTCTACTAAAAGAAGCCATTTATGATGCGGCATTTAGAAGAAGCGGGGTAGTAAGGGTTGAGACTATTAATGGGCTTTTTGATTGCGCTAAAACCCTGTCGATGCAGCCAAGCCCCACCAATCCAGAACTAACCATAATAACAAATGCAACCGGTCCAGCGTTGATGGCTTTGGACCAGATTAACAGGCGAGGAGGCAAACTCGCGAAAATAAGCGACGCAACAGTTCAAGCATTAAGAAACATATTGCCATACTACTGCAGCTTAACCAATCCCATTGACCTGCTGGAAGAAGCAACTCCCGGAAGATACCAAAAGGTGATACAAACCTGCATAGACGACAACGCAAACAGCAGTCTCCTTGTGATTTATGCACCCACAGGATTAACCAGCCCTGATAGTTTAGCCGATTTAATCGTTGACTCAGCTAAGCAAACAAGAAAAAACATCCTCGTTTGCCTGATGGGCGAAGATCCGCAATGCCAAGAAGCAAGAAGAACCCTGCATAGAAACGGTGTTCCAGCGTTCAAAAACCCTCAGGAAGCCGTGCGGACATTCATGAACATCTACGCTCGTACACAAAACTTAGACCTGCTTTATCAAACGCCTGAAGAACTTTCGGTAGACCAAGATGCTCCAGCGCAGCTTAAGGGTGTTTTGCGCCAGGCTTTTAATGAAGGCAGAGAAACACTAAATTTGCCGGAATCATTTCAATTTCTTGACGCATACAAGATTCCCACTATCAAAACTCTTATCGCAAAAACCGCTGAAGAATCCACGTCTATTACTTCTCAACTTGGCTATCCCGTAATGATGAAAAACCTCAGCCTTCAATATAGTCACAAAAATGGAATCATTGCCTCTATCATTGATGTTTTTTCTCCTGAGCAACTTCGCTTTCAATTCAATCAAATTCTCGACGAGAATAAAAGTTTCAGAAGAACAGACGATTTCCAAGGGGTCGCAATTCAGCCCAAAATTCTCAATGCTCCATGCAGATTGTTTTTAGGGTCAAGAAAAGACCCCAAGTTTGGCCCAATAATTTGTTTGGGCACGGGTGGTGCTTTAATTGAAAAAGACAGGGAGCTAAGCGTAGGTTTCCCACCGCTAAATCAGGTTCTTGCCCGGCAAATTATGGAAAACACCAAAGCGCTTCGATACTGTAAAGATGCATGTGCAGAGACGTTTAAAACTGGACCAATCGAGGAAATGATTATTCGGTTTTCTCAGCTTGTGGTTGATTTTCCAGAAATAAGAAAAATTGACATAAACCCTATTATTGTTAAAGACGGTAAGGTCATCGCGGTTGACGCCGAAATAGCCCTTGACTTGACAAGATTTTTGTGTCAAGGCGCTGAACGCTCTGAGAATCTTGTTATTGCTCCTTACCCGAAAAAATACATTACATGGCATACTCTGAAAAATGGCGTGAGAGTAACATTTCGACCAATTAAGCCTGAGGATGAAAACCGCTTCAATGCTCTCTTCAAATCACTTTCCATCCAGAGTGTGCGGTTCAGGTTTTTTGAGACCATAAAGGAGCTGTCTCATGACACCTTGTCTAGGTACTGCAACCTTGACTATGATCGAGAAATCGCCATTGTTGCTCAGCTTGATGATGGCAATATTATTGGAGTTGTTAGGTTAATTCTAGATTTTGAAGCAAAGAAGGGGGAATTTGCAGTTATGGTTAGCGATTCTTGGCATGGATTAGGACTAGGCTCCAAGCTTATGGAAGTTATCATAGACATAGGGAGAGACTTAAAACTCGAAACAATCTACAGCGATGTGAGCCCTGAAAACACCAAAATGCTCCTACTCTGTGGAAACAAAGGATTCACGGCAAAATCCAAAGACGAATACTCCACTTTTATGTCCCTAACGCTGTCGCCAATATAGGGCAATAGTTTCGCCATTTGCCGTTTGGGTGTAATAAACATAAGGCATAGGACTAAATTGGTAGTAGCAAGCAAATTTTTGGGCTAATATAGTTAAACTATTTAGGGGTCGTATGTTTTCCATGTTAACTGCGTTACCTTCCTAAAGTAGCGGCCCCAAGCCATATTGATTATTTAATGCGCACTGCTTCTTTGTTATTTTCATTACAAGTAAGGGTTTCAATACAGCTGGTGTTAACTATAGTTTTCAGATCCAGAGAATTCATAGCCATCAACACTCTTCCTTTATTCGTTAATCTGTATTGCTTGTGTGCGCGCCCCATGCTAACGCTCCAGCTTGAATCTATTAGTCCCTGTCTTTCCAAACGCTTAAGCTCGGGGTATATTGAAGAAGCACCTAACAATACACCAAAATTTCGTTTTATTACCTTCTGTAAGCCATAACCATGGACACCTTCGGAGTTTTCGTTGATAAGATTGAGAAATATATTTTCTAAAATGAGACCGCGAAAAAACTTTTTATCCATAACCTTCAAATCCTAAAAAACTAGTTGGTTTACTAAGAAACAATACTTAAGACTGATGGTATAAAGCTGTGCTGTAGTCTTGCCACTATAACAAACAGATAAGCCCTCAGGAGCGCACTGCCACAAGATAGGTAGCACAATCCTAATTTTTTTAAGTTTTCAACGCTACAAAGAATTCAAAGCCCATATAGAAGCGGTCCATGCATCGCCAATAGAAAAAGCCAAGAAGTAAAAGTTTACTTACCGTTGGGCTTTCGGTTCAATGATAACTATCTTGTTCGGTTCTCATTAAGTTAAGCACGCAAGCTTATTTGGACTTTTCGTGATTTCTTATTCAATTCTCGTTCGAAAGTCCTTTTGACTACCACTTTGTATAAGTATAACCTGAACGCAATTATAACATAGTTATAATTTGGGATGAATTGAAATGAAAACAAAAACTCTCCTAACAATAGCCGCATTTTCCCTTGTCGTCTTAGCTCTCGTTGGAGTCTCATACACACAAATAGCCAATGCTCAGACAGTACCACCAACCGTGAACCCTAACAATCATGCGCCTCCCTGCATCAGTTGTAACACAGGACCCAACGCACCACCATGCTGGAGTAACAGCGCAAAATTAGGAACATGCGGAGAATGCTGCACAAACGGAATGCATAATCAGCCGGGCCCCTGCTGGAAATAAACGAAAAATTTTCCACTCCTTTTTTTATATCGACTCAGCAAAAAATGGATTAAAAAATTACCAGACAACAAGGGGTTTTTGTTACTTTCTTATTTGGGGGTTCCTTATTTTATCCTTGAAGTCAAACATACATTTTAGTAAAACATAATAACTCACGCAGAATCCGCAACCATTTTTGTGTTGATGTGTTGTACAGGTTAGTTTTGACTTATTCTTGAAACAATAATATTGATTTTAGCAGCATATTATACATCCTGACTTGTTGCTCTGTTGAACAAGACATGTTTTGATATGCTTGCATTATGTACAAGGCTTTATCTCCCACTATAGCGTTAAAGAAGATATAAGAAATAAAGGATAGATGAGAAAAAATGTACAATAACTGTCGCAAAGAAGTCCAAACGAAACTTGCCAAGGGCCTCTTAGACATGATCATTCTTCAGTATCTGCAGCAAGAAAGCATGCACGGATACCAACTTATTACAAAAATACGCCAGGGTTTCGGTGTAAACTTTGGCCCCAGCACAATCTACCCATTACTAGGTCTGCTGGAAAAAAAAGGCTACATAGAAAGCGCCTGGTCTATGGATAGTGAAAGACCAAGAAAAGTATACAAACTAAAAGAAGAAGGAAAGAGTCTCTTAAACTTCACCGAAAATTCGCTTCTAATGATTTGCCAGAAGATTACTCCAGAAAACAAGACCTCAATCCAAACATCACCGATTCTTATGGCATCAATTTGAGTTGAGAGGTTAGTTTTCTAACCATCCTTTTGTATTGAAGCTAAAGAAAATGAAAGCTTGGTTGGGTTATTGTTAACCATTTAGTGGAAGTATTAGCTTTAATTACCTTATACTTTTTTTACTCTTCACGGCTCGAAAAAAAATGGTTGTAAAGGCAATGTTTAGGCTTAGCTGTGACTAAAGGGTTAGTTGATTCATTAAATGGCACCATCACGTTTGATAGTAAAAATGCGAGGGATCAAAATTCACAATACAACTGCCGATTGCCTGAGTTAGCTACACAACAATTGATGTCTTGTAAAACCATGACTTCTCTCGAAGGTTTCGAAACATCCAGCACTAAACTACTAAATGTTGGTTGAGTCATACACACCCCTAATAGCTAGTTATAAGTTTAAGTCGTGGAGGTTTTTTCTAATAATTTTTTGTTGACTTAAATTGTTCAGAACCATGTTTAATCGGTAACTGCTCTTTATAGTCCTAGCCGCCTGCGAAAACACAAACCTCGGTCGGATAAAAAAACTTGAGAAAGCTTTGTTAAGCATCCGCCTTATCTCTTCAAAAGGCACAGCATTTGGCGCAACATTGGACAAATTGACGCCTGTTTCCCAATACTTCTCCCCATCAACAAGCCCTTTCTCGACAAATTCGTTCCACATTTCACTTCCAGGATAAGCGCAGAGAATATTAAATTGAGGGACATCTATTGGAATGCGTTTAGCGAAGTCGATAGTGTTCTGGATCTCCTCTCGGGTCTCGTCTGGGGCGCCTATTACAAAAGAACCAACGATTATATCTACTCCGGCTTTTCGGGCCGCTCTCACAGCTTTCTCCGCATTTTCTGGAGTAGTTTTCTTATTATAATAATCCAACAAGCGTTGGTTGGCGTTCTCGATTCCAAAATACATCACCCGAAGACCCGCAGCCACCATTTCACTAAACATCTCTTGGGATCGCACATCAACTCGACCCTCAGCAATCCATTCTAAATCAAGTTTTTCCTTCCTTATTCCTTTGCATAACTCTATAACTCTTGTAGGATTCAATGTAAAATTGTCATCGACGAATAGCAGCTGCTTATAGCCCTCGCTTTCAAGATGACGCAGTTCTTCGAGCGTGTTCTTGGCAGATCGTGCTCTCCAGGAATTGTGGGATATGGCCGCACAGTTGCAGAATTTGCATGAGTAACTACAACCCCTAGATGAGATAATACTTGTAAATTTTTTTGGTGAGACATTAACGTTTGCAATGCGACAGTGATACTTGGCACTTAAGAGTTTTCGATTGGGAAATGGAAGAGAGTCAAGATTTTTGAGAAGTGATCTTTCAGGGGTCAAGGTGATTTTTCCTTCTTTTCGAAAAGCAATCCCATTAACCTGTGTGAGGTCATCCCCTGAATTGAGGTGCTTTGCCAAATCAACGATTGTTTCTTCAGCTTCTCCCCGGACAACTATATCAATAGAAGGATGAGTTCTTAGAATTCGTTCAGCATAAAACGTTGCAAAATGATTCCCAATCAATGTGACTATATTCGGGTTTTTTTCTTTAATTTTACGGGTAATGAGACTCGCAATATGCCCCGAGCTGGCCAGGGCAGAAATCCCAACGACGTCAGGATTTTTGTTTTCAATCCACTTAACGGTTTCACTCACGCTATAGCCCATTGCTGGCTGGTCTAATACGGAAACCTCGATGCCCTCCTGCTCCAAAACCGAGGCTAAGTACAGGATTCCCAAGGGTGGAAACGAAGCAATGGCTACCTTTCCCTCATGCGTTTCTATACTATCATTAGGAGATGAACTAACAAAAGCAAACTTCAAGGTAACCCTACCTTTTTACTAATTCTGACCCTCACATAAAACTGATTCAAACGGTAAAATTTTTACCGTTTTATAGAATGTATTTTATTCAAATAATGGCTAATAACATTTAATGTTGTTTGGCAATTAAATTCTTGTGATTGCATTTAGCAGTAACAAAAAAGGCGAGCGCTGACGTAGACGAAGAACTAGACCGGCAGTAAAGTATATAGGTCCAAACCACAGAAAAGTTAATCAGAATATTCTATAAAATGCTATCATCGGTACACTTGTGAGCGGCAAACTGGAGAGAGTCGCAGCAAGAATAAAGCCACGGCAGCTTAATAGGAGAATATTGCTTATAAGATAACGTTATCCAAATCAGCATATCTACAATCTTTCAAGTAGTAAGTCTCTTGAAGATGTAGTAGAATATGAGATATTTTGTGTGATGGGTGGTTGATTGAGTACTCAGGATTCAAACAGAATTTCTAAGCCAACGAGTTTAGAGTTTGGTTTGGAATCAGAGGAAATAAAGAAGAGGCTTGAAGATTTTGGGTATAACGAGGTCCCAGAGAGAACCGAAAAATTTTGGTTAACTTTAGGCAAACGTTTCTGGGGTATTGTGCCATGGATGCTAGAGGTCACTATCATTCTCACCTTAGTGCTAGGCAAGTACATAGAGGCAGCCGTCATCATCGCACTTCTTCTCTTTAATGCAGGAATGTCCCAGTGGCGTGAAGGCAAAGCAAAAAAGGCAATGACTATGCTAAAACAGCGACTGAGTATTGAGAGCAGGGTAAAAAGGGATGGAAAATGGTTAACCATACCAGCAAGAGAGCTTGTCCCAGGAGACATAGTCAGGGTCAGAATCGGCGACCTTCTGCCAGCTGACATAAAAATTGTTGATGGGTCTCTGAGTTTAGACCAATCAGCACTCACAGGTGAATCTGGAATCGTAGACAGATACACTGATGAAATAGCCTATTCAGGGTCAGCTATCAAAAGAGGCGAAGCCACCGCTATAGTGAATGCGACTGGAATAAAGACCTATTTTGGAAAAACCATTTCGTTGCTCGATCTTGCAAGACCCAAGCTCCATATGGAAGAAGTCGCCGTTAAAGTTGCTCGCCGATTAGCCGTCATAGTACTTGCATCGTTGCTGACGGTTTTTGTCTACGCAGGTCTTACTGGTTTTGAACTTACCGTACTCATACCATTAGCAATTGTGATGCTAATCGCCATTGTACCGGTTGCTATGCCAACTATGTTTACCATAAACATGGCACTTGGCTCAGCGGTGCTTGCAAAGCAAGGAGTATTGGTCACAAGATTGAATGCAAGTGAGGATGCTGCGACGATGGATGTATTGTGCGTGGACAAAACAGGTACCGTCACGATGAACAAGCTCTTTGTCGAGGAGCAAGTACCTCTTAATGGATTCAGCCGAAATGACGTTTTGCTCTATGGGGCACTCGCATCAAAGGAGGCTAATCAAGATCCCATTGATTTAGCTTTTTTAGCAGCCACGGCAGAAGCAAATATCTCATTGAATTCTCATGTGCAAGTGGAATTTCTTCCATTTGATCCAAAAATAAGAATGACGCAAGCTACTATTCAAACACTTGGAGAAATATTCTTTGTTACGAAGGGCTCTTTTGAAACCATCTGCTATCGCTTGCAACGTCGAGCAAGAGGTCGCAGAAAAAGCGCTTAAGCTTGTTGAAACGCTCTCTGCCAAAGGATTAAGAGTAATCGCTGTAGCCAAAGGCAAGGACAGAAACAGTCTGCAGTTAGTTGGTCTTGCCGGTATCGCGGACAGGATAAGAGAAGACTCGCGTGAAACAATAGAGCAAATTCGTGAATTAGGTATTAGCGTTAAGATGCTGACGGGTGATTCGCTGCCTGTTGCAAAAAACATTGCTCAGCGTATTGGTCTTGGTAAGAACGTAGTGCAAATGGCAAGGCTACATGAAGCAGAATCCAAAACAAATTATGCCTCAATGATAGAAGGCAGTCATGGTATCGCCCAAGTCTACCCTGAAGATAAGTTTAGCATCGTAAAAACACTCCAAGACGCTCAACACGTAGTTGGAATGACTGGCGATGGAGTAAACGATGCACCTGCGTTGGCGCAAGCGGAAGTTGGTATTGCAGTGAAAAACGCCACTGATATAGCAAAAGACTCCGCGAGTGCCGTCTTAACTGATGAAGGACTTAGCGGAATAGTGAGGATGATTAGAATTTCGCGGTCCATTTATCAAAGAATCTACAGTTGGACTCTTCAGATGGTCACAAGAAAAATCCACATCGCCTTTTTCATTGTTGTGATGCTATTCCTCACCCATTCTCTAATGTTGTCATTAACGAGCACATTGCTGATACTTTTCTTGGCTGACTTTGCAACTATGTCAATGTCAACAGATAACGTGCGGTCATCTTTGAACCCTGACAAATTTAATATGCGTACTCTATTTGGAACTGGAGCCGTTCTAGGTATACTGATGACGATTGAAAGCGCTCTCTTTGCTGTACCTGCCTTGTCATATTTCGGTATACTGGGAAACATGCAAGAAGTGTATACTTTTGGATTTGCTTACTTAAACTTTGCAGGCATATTCACAATTCTGATTCTTCGCGAACGAGGTCACTTCTGGAAGTCAAAACCAAGCACTTTTTTGAGTGTTACTCTTTTTGCTGAAATCCTAATTGTTAGCGCGATTTCGCTCTTGGGTATTTTAGAGCTTGCATCGCTTGGTTATGCGGTGGTGTTTGCAATTTTTGGGTTTACTTTACTGACGACTTTTCTAATAAATGACCCGATCAAGGTTTTACTAATACGTAAATTAAAAGGCACCGCAGAGGAATCTTCAGCGAATAGGTAAATGGCTTGTGCTAACCAAATGACAGGGGTTGGTTAGCGCACGCTTTTTTCGATATAATCGTAGAAAAAGGTTTTATTATTTGGCGACGCATGAAGGATTTATGCCAGACATTCCGAGCACTACGAATTTTGTTATTATAACTAATAAGAATGGTCGCATAGAATATGAGATTAATGACTCAGCAGTAGCGTTTAGCGAGTGCGCAAATGAGGGTATCGTCATCGGAGATTTATACGGATATATCTCTGACGTAAATGAAACAACTGTTCGAATGTTTGGTGCTGCCGATAAAACAGAGATAGTAGGAAAACATATTCTTCAATTTGTAGTTAAAGAAGAAAAAGATCGGGCAATTCAGAATTCTTTAGCATCAATAACCAATGACCAAGGAATGTCACAAGAATATAGGGTTCGCTTAAAGAGCGGAGAAGAGGTTACATTAGAAGTAACCACTACCTTTATGAGAGATGAATATGGAGAAAAAATCGGTTTCATTAACATTATTCGACGTGTTAACTAATCCGAGGTAAAGAGCGGTACACAAAATCAGCGCGCATTAGTTTAGGTGTTTTTTGAAACTTTTTTCAAAACCCTTGTTACTGCCTTGGTTAGTCTGAGCGCAAAGAAGATTAAGCATCCCAATATTCGATTGGTAAACAGATAGCTCACAAATACCTAAACAGTGAGCTGGAAGGCAAGGGTGAGTTTAATAAGTACTTTCAATATTGGGGTTAGAAAGAGGTTTTTTAGACGTTTGCGATAGGTCACTTTGCCATAGGATACCTGCTTGGAAAAGGCTCAGCAAAGCTTGCCAACGTCAAAATAAATTTGCCACTTCTTTTAGCAACCTCTGTTCTACCCGACCTTGATTTGCTATTGAGCTTTCTCACCCACCGAGGACCCACACACTCGATAATTACCATAACAGTACTAATGATTCCAATTTTAATACTATATCGCAAACAAGCCATCCCCTATTTTGTGGTTTTGCTTTCGCATATTTTGGTGGGTGATTTTTTTACCGGAGGAAATGAGCTTTTTTGGCCTTTTTCTCATAATGTGATTGGTGCTCTAAACTTTGAGGTAACTAGCATGCCTATTGCGATTTCGGAGCTTACATTATTCTTTATTACAGTGCCCCTGATGTACAAGTTGGGTGATCTGCAGACTCTTCTTAAGCCTCATAATAGGAATTGGGCACTAATTATCCCCTTGGGAGCGGTTATGGGTCCCTTATTGTCCCTTGGTCGAGGGCAAGAAAGTACTCTTCCAATTCTTCTAGTAGTTCCAAGCTTATTCTATATAGTTTTGTTTAGTTATTCAATAATTATTTGGCTTAGAGCAAGGTTTGCTCAGAGTAGATTAAAGCTAAATGCGCGCACCGCTAATAATTAACTATAATATCGCCAGCAACATTATCCCTAACTAGGCAAACAAAAGCGAACACTTTGAGGGATCGATTAATTTTTTTGTACAACCCATCCAGCTATACCCTTACGATCTACATTTCTTATGTAGATTTGTTCAGGATTTTACAGAATGACGTTTAGTATTTTGATAAATGAAAGTCCCAAAAATTAATCCAAACCAACCTGCTAATCCAATTATGGTTATTACCCCACTTTGGAGAAATAAACCGAAAAGATTGACAAGCAGTAAAGCGAAGTATATCGAGAGGTAACCTGTTTGTTTTCTTAGATGAAATTTAGCAGTCATACCTTTGCCCTTAAGTCAAGTAAACATTAACACTTAATATAAGCGATACTTCGAATCCCGTAATATAACAAAAAACAAAACACACATAGCACAGACGAAACCTATTCAACCTAACTCTCGAAAATTTTCTCACACTATCACAAGCATAGAAACGAGTACCATAGAATTTTAGTATAATTTCAACTGACTTAGAAATTAATATTTGACTATCTAACAGCAAATAAAAAAAGATATTATAAAGCAAAAAGAAAATTTGTTCTAAAAAAATACATACTCTAAAGTTTTAATTAACTCAATTAAGTGGGCTGTACCGTTTGGGCAACGACAATTTGCGCTCTTCCAAAACGTTGCTTGCGCGCTAGTTCAAAAATGAATAGCCACCATTTGAAAAATGAGCTCAATAGGGCATTATTATGCCCAAATGCTCGATTCCCTATTTTTTCCCTTCGCTTTTGGCGAAATCTTCTTTGAATTTCTTAATTCCAATTTCAGTTAGTGGATGATTCCACATCTTTGCTAAAACATCGGCTGGTATTGTTGCAATATGTGCTCCAGCTTTTGCTGCTTCTAAAACATGAATCGGATGCCTAATACTTGCAACAATAATTTTTGTCTTAAATCCATAGTTCTTGTAAATTTGCATTATATCTCGAATTAAGTTCATTCCATCTTCGGATATATCATCTAGTCTTCCAATAAAAGGCGATACGTAGCTTGCACCTGCCTTTGCTGCAATTAGCGCTTGACTTGCACTAAATACTAGCGTTACGTTTGTTTTAACTCCCTTCTCTTCGAGTATTTTTGCAGCTTTAATTCCTTCCTGAGTAAACGCAATTTTTACTACGATATTTTTTGCCCATTTTGAATATGCTTCTCCCTCGCGAACAATCTCATCGCACGTATCTGCATTTCCTTCAACCGAAATAGGTCCTGTTATTACT
Source organism: uncultured archaeon (assembly GCA_963800605.1). GTDB lineage: Archaea > Thermoproteota > Bathyarchaeia > Bathyarchaeales > Bathycorpusculaceae > Bathycorpusculum. The sequence goes on from CAWDBI010000004.1 coordinate 198,545, forward strand.
TTTGCAATCTCGGCAATTATCTCTTGTTGACTTTTTCCGCCTTCTTTTGCAATAAGTGTTGGATTCGTTGTAACTCCATCGACAACTCCAAGTGCAGCTGCTTTTTTAATCTGTTCAACATTTGCAGTATCTAAATAGAATTCCATAATTTCCCCTCAAATAAACAAACATTATAATGATCAATTAAAACTCTTCTCCACTATTCGCTTGCAATTCTTTTTTGTAGTTCTCCCGAACGAATTCTGCAATTCCCTCTGAGTCAAGCCCATATTTTTTCATAAGTTCAAGCGGTTCTCCTGATTCGCAGAACATATTTCTTATCCCATGCCGCTTTAATGTGCATGGGGTCGATTTTCCTGATTCACTTAAAACTTCTGCAATTGCTCCTCCGAGTCCACCTGTTATTTGATGGTCTTCAACGCTAATTATCAGGCCAGTTTTTTTTGCCCAAAATTTGATCATGTCATCATCAATTGGCTTAATTGTATGACAATCAATTACTGCACATGAGATTCCTTCGGATTCAAGTTTCTCTGCTGCAATTATTGATTCATATACTTGTGGTCCACAAGCAAAAATTGCTACATCTGTCTCCATCTCGATAAATATTTGCCTTTCCAATTGTAAATGGTGTTAAATGCGTAGTAAATGCTGGCATTTTCTCTCGGCATGATCTAATATAAACTGGATTTTTTGTTTTACTTGCTTCAATCGTTGCTTTTCTTGCTTCTTCAACATCTGCTGGAACAATTACTGTCATATTCGGAAGAACTCGGGTAATTGCAATGTCTTCTAATGCTTGGTGAGATGCCCCATCTGGTCCAACTGTAACTCCAGTATGTGAACCATGTAATTTTACTGGTACATTATTGTAACAAATTGAAACACGAACCTGATCCCAATTTCTTCCGGGCGAGAAAACACCGTATGCGGAGATAAAAACTGTTTTTCCCGAAGAAGCAATTCCTGCAGCAACTCCTGCCATATTCTGCTCAGATACTCCGATTTGAACAAATCGATCTGGATATTTTTCCGCAAACCAATGTGTTCTTGTACTTTCAGAAACATCAGCAGTCAATACCCATAGGTTTGGATTTTCAGCTCCAATCTCAACTAATGCTTTTCCAAATCCATCTCGACTTGGTTTTTTATTCTGAGGTGCATCAATATTCTCGATCAGCCCCATTTGCTTATTTATTTTTGATGAATTTACCATTTGACACCATCAAATATTTTGTTAATCTACTCCGTCTCTTCATATCGATAGAACTTTCTTTCTTTTTCAAGATCTTCTAAGGCTGTTGTTGCTTCTTTATCTCCCGGCGATTTTCCGTGCCACTCAGTAATAAATTCCATAAATGAGATATCTTTTCCAGGAATGGTATGTGCGATTATCATCGTTGGTTTATCGATTATCGTTTTCGCTTCATTACACGCTGAGATTATTTGTTGAATATTATGCCCATCGATGTTAATTACGTGCCATCCGAATGCTCTATATTTTTCTTCAAGTGGTTCGAGTGGAAGAACATCTTCAGTAAATCCATCGATTTGTATATTATTCCGATCCATAATTGCAACTAAATTTCCAAGTTTAAATTTAGATGCTAAAAGTGCCGCTTCCCATATTTGTCCCTCGTTATGCTCACCATCTGAACAAACACAGTAAACTCGCCAACTCTTTTTTTCTCTCTTTGCAACAAGTGCCATTCCAACTGCAATCGAAAGTCCCTGGCCAAGAGGACCTGAACTATTCTCAATTCCAGGCAATGTTTCTCTATGAGGATGTCCTTGTAGTCTTGATCCTAATTTTCTAAGTGTCATTAATTCTTCTTTTGGGAAATATCCTGCTTCAGCCATTGTAGCATATAGATCCTGGACAAACATGACCATTTGATAAAATACATCGATCCCGACCTTCCCAATTCGGATTTTTCGGATCATGATTTAAAATATTAAAGTAAAGTGCAGCAAATATGTCGGCTAAACCCATCGAGCCCGCGGGGTGACCTGATTTTGCTGCATGAAGCATTTTAACAATACTTTGTCTAATATTATTTGATATTAAATAGAGTTTCTTTATATCAGTAACTTTTATTGCTCCAACTCCAACCGATGGACTTAGCTCAAGAAGCGTTTGCTTTGGAGGTTCGGTAATCAGTTTTGGGACATTACAACTTCTGTTGTTTTCTCCGAACAACAAGTTTGCGATTTATTTTGACCTCGAATTCCCGACTCGTAGATATTCTGAACTGCTTCTGGAATACTTTTTGCCATAAAAATTGCACTCGATGCTGCAAGAATATTTGCTCCTGCTTCACTAGCTCTCTCGGAGGTCTCTGGATTTATTCCCCCATCAACTTCAATTTCGAGTGTTGGGAATTTTGCTCGAAGAGCCTGAATTTTTGATTCGACTTCAGCAATGTAGCTTTGGCCGCTAAAACCAGGATTAACAGTCATAATCAAAACTTGCGTGATCTTTTTATCAGTAATATATGGATAAAGTTTTTCAATTGGTGTCGGCGGATTAATGGCAAGACCTATTTTTCCTCCAACAGCGCATGCTTTTTCTATTTCACTCCAATCAGAAATAGCCTCAACATGAACTAAATGCATATGTTTTCCTGGAACTTTTGAAATCCAATTTTCAGGATCCTTCACCATCCAGTGGAATTCGTAAGAGATTCCTGAGGGAAGATTTGTTAAACTTTCAAGCCCGATGGTGTTATTAGGTACAAAAATATTGTCCATGATGTCGATGTGAGCAGTTGTAACGCTTGGTTTAATTTTTTCAATATGAGATAGCAATTCTTCTCGGCTTTTTACTAAGATTGCGGGTACTACTTCCATCCCAATCAACCACAGATCTAAATTATTCACTGTTTGTCGAATCTGACGCGCTAAAATTTTTTTAGCGCGCGTGTAACAACATGAACACCACTAGCTTTTAAGCCTTCATCAGTAAAGCCATCAATTCAACAATTACATGGTGTCATTGGTGTTTGAGTGCTTGGGGATCTTATTTTATAGCTTTTTTAGCCTTTTTGCAATATGAAAACTAACCGAAAATAAAAAATTAGGCTTAAAATTCATTCTACGAAATTGTTGAGTTGTATGACCTATTTTATAGCCAAGGTCGTTTTGATCGAACAACCTTACATTTAGGGCAAATAGCTAAAACAACTTCACCTTTAACGATTATTTCTGGTTCATCTATGCAGTTGCATTTTGGACAACCACAGATTGTTGAGTCCATATTATTTCCCCAATCTTCCGTTTTATATTTCTGAGTTCACGTCGTTTTAAATGTCATGAATAACAGCATTCGAATGGCATGTCACGACATCTTAGAAAATTCTTCATTTCTAAGAGTAATTAATTATTTAATCAAATAATATTAAATCTTTTCGATTGACCGATAAACTGTTTGTTCTGCAGATTGACGACTCAAAATTAATTATTTTCAGCTTTTTAGGGGGATTTGGTATACCGTTGAAAGTAAAATTGGATGATTTTACTTTAAGGTAAGAAGTCTTTTAGCCGCTTTTTTATGCTTACTACTGCTGCAGGACTTGGCACACTATCACTAACAACGATTTCTTTTGCCCCTGCAGCTCGAATCCTATCAAACGCACAACCTACTAGTAACCCATGAACTGAAGCGCAAACAATTCTTTTGGCGCCTCCCTTTTTACATACTTGGGCAGCCTTAATCATCGTCTCTCCGCTAATAATCATATCATCAATTAAAATAATATCTCGGCCAGCAATGTCTGCATCGAGTTTTTCGGAAGTAATTTGCCTAAACGCAAGTGGTCCATGGATATATTCACCAAGCGTTTTTTCCATACTGACCCCACCCAATTTTTCAACGAAGTGAGCGGCACCTTGATCTGGTGCAATAAAAACAGGATTTGATACTCGTGGTTTAACATAATCTAATAAATCAGTAACAATCGATCGATTCTCGATATTTAAGCCAGCGATATTTTTTTTGCTTTCGCCTGATTCTAAAAAGTGACAATTAAATGTAATGAGCTCATCGAGACCTGCGCTATAGAGTATTTTAATGATCATTGTTGCAGAATCAGTTTCTCCTGGTCTAGAAATCTCATCTTGTCTCGAGTAGGGAAGATATGGAATAATTGCAGTTACTTTCCCTGCAACTGGTTTTACTGCGCTTAAAATTTGTAAAAACTGCAAAAAGCGCGAATCTTGGTCTGGGTAGCACCTGTGTAAGATCGCAACATGTTTTCCTTTTAATTTTTCAATCTCAGGAATGTAAATATAATTCTCGCAGTCATGGAATTTTTTTATCTCGATATTTGATTCCGCGAGATCAGAACAATTTGGACTAACTAGTAGAAATTTTTCCATACCCCTAATTCGCTGGAAAAGTATAAAAAGCCTACTATGTTGATTGGCAAATAATAGTTGATACATTTAAATTTGAAACTTTCCAAACTGCTCATTGGCTCGTGAAGGTATTTGCATATGCGCTGTGGCTAAAACTTTGCAGGAGGGCATAATAATCAAGGAATTGCTAACCAAATTTATGCAAGAGAAGGACGAGAGCACAAAGCTGCTGTTGAATTACTATGCTTATATTTTTAAAGAAAAACACTGATATGACTAAAAGGCAAGCTAAGGGAGTTCGTCTCAGAAAATGAAGATTTTAATTACAGGTGATTTTGGGAACACTATAATGTAAATAAAAATCAGGACTTTTGTTTTTTCTTCACAATGAGCACTGCCGCTGCAACCACAACTACGACAGCTACGATACCAACTATGTATACTGCTTGAGCGGTCAATTGTGTTTCTGCTTGGGTTTGAGCCTCTTGCAAGTTTAACGTCACTGTGTGGGTGCTCAGGTGGCTGGTAAAGTGAAGCTGCCACGAATAAGCAGTTGAGCTGCTTGTGTAGCTTGTTTGGGTACCATCTATGAGTAACTGTACATCGTTTATGTCTGCGATTAAGGATTTTGCGATGGAGACTTCGACGTAGCCTATCCCGCTTGGACCTGAAATCTGGAAGCTAAGCTCCTTGGATTCTGAATTGAACGCTAATTGTGAGACAGTGACGTTGGATGAGACTGAAAAGGTATTTTCGATGTTGGTTTGGGTTGTTTGTGGGATTAGAACTGCCAAGTTGACTTGGCTGCCTAGCACTTGTGTGGTTTGAGTCGCCGGAGAAGGTTGCTTTTATGGTATAGGTGCCGCTGGATGTAGGTAGCCATTGTGCTGTGTAGCTTCCATCCGAGCCAGTTGTTGTGGTGGTTAGGTTTTGCCAAGAGTTACCATTGTTAGCGCTGTAGGTGATGTCGATTGTTTTTGCTTGAAGACCTGCTCCGTTGGTTGCCAGGTTTCCGTTGATTTGGACGCTAAAGAGGTTGTTGGTGGTTGTGCCTGTGCAGGTTAGTGTTAGGGTTGAGGTGGGTTGGGGTGTTGGTGTTGGGTTAGTGGGTTTTGGGGTTGGGTTAGATGTGCTTGGGGTGCTGGTTTGGGGTATAGGTGTGGGTGTAGCTGTAAGGGGTACGGTTATGTTATTGACTGTATCAGAGGATAGGATGATATTTTCGTTGTAGGTTGATGTTGTGCTCGTTGAGGGTCGCACATACAATGTGTATGTTCCAGCTGGGGCATTGACGTAGTAGTAGCCAATGTTATTGGAGGTGGTTCCTGAAGAAAAGGTCACTCCTGTGCTGTTTTTGAGCCATACTGAGGCGCTTGTCATGACTGCGCCAGTGGTGTCGGATAGGTATCCTGAGAGCTTGCAGGATGCGAGCGCCATCGTTATATTTTTGATCATATCTGCGCTAACTACAAACGCTGATTCACTGTAGGACACATAATTCGAGTTTTGGGGCGGCCACAGACCAAAGCTGTAGGTTCCTGCAGGGATTATGATACTGTAGTGTCCAGAATAATCTGTATTAGTAACTGGGACTGACCAGGTTGAGTTGTATACGTTTGTTGATACGCCAATGATGCCTCTTCCATTTTGATCCAAAACATAACCTGAAACAGTAAAGCAATTTACTAGGTTGATGTTTTTGGTAATATTACCATTGACTGCAATGTTGGCTTCTGAGTAGCTCATGCTTTGGGATCGTGCAACTATTCGATAAGTGCCCAAGGGAACCCCCATAGAGTAGTATCCTGAGGCGTTCGAGTAGGTTCCCTGTCCATAGGTAAAGCCTGTACTGTTGATATTATAGATAAATGCACCTGAAACGGTATTTCCGGTTGGATCATAAACGAACCCTGAAATTGCGTATAGGGTTGGAGTAGATTGTGCGGAACTGTAAGCGAGGTTTAATGTGAATGGTAATGCAGCAACTGTCAGGGTTGCCAGAAAGATTGCCCAAATTTTGTTTATTTTCAAGCGAATCCCTGTATTAGGGTTTAATTGAGGTTGAGTTATAAAGTTTGCTTATTTGGTACCCACTGGCTTAAGCACTGCAATTAAAAATTGTTGATCTTTGAAAGAGCTTTGGAGAGGCGCCTATATTATATTATCAAGGAAATTTCAAAAGGCCTCTCCCAAAGGCGTAGGTTCAAAATCACTCCCAATCTTTTTTCCAACATCTATTTTGCTTCCGCATTTAGAGCTCGTACTATAATTATCGCTCGTTTTTACTACAACAAATTCATAAATTCTTGATCTCTCACGCCGTTTAAATTTAAACTAAAAAAGGGAGGGAAAATATTTCCCATTGGTTTCGCTTTATGGTCGTTTTCTAAGAACTAATATTATGACTGCGCCGACAACAACGATTGCTATGATTATGCCTATGATACCCGGTAATATGTAGAGGTCTGCCATGGAAGGAGCTACTGTTGGCTGTGGTGTTGATGCTGCTGCTGCTTCGTCAACGACGAAAGCTGCTTTGATCGTATGATCCATAGTATGCGTTTGAGCCTGCGAAGGTTGCGATGACTGTGTATTTACCTGCAATGTCTGGCATCCAGCTTAAGCTGTAGCTGCCTGTGGAGTCGCTTGTGGTTGTTCCGATTTCTCGGAAGTTTCCGTTTGCATCAACCACTGAGATTGTAACTGGAACACCGGTTGCATTGGTTGGCATCTCGAATTGCTTGTACATATAGAGCATGTATTGGCTTTGGCTTGCGTCAGAGACTGCTGGAACACCGTCTGGGAAGCGTAGCGCAATGCGTGGTGCAGTTGTGCCTGGTGAAACATCAGTTACTTTGCCCGAAATGAGTACGCTTTGTCCTGGGGCTGCGCCAAGGTTTGGAGCTGTCACAGTTGTTTTGCTTGGGCCTTTACCCATTGCGTAGATTCTGCCATCGTATGTATCATAGCCTGCGATGATGCTGTCACCCATGACTGGGTTACCACCCCAACGAGTTTCACGCATCAAACCATTAATGCGGAAGATTTCACTCCGTCAGTTGCGTTAACACAAGCATATGGTGCGCCTCTTGGCATTGGACTGTTTGCAGAGTGCTCGAGAGTGCCGATGTAGATTTTGCCGTCAGCGATAATGTCGATCCAGCCCCACCAGTTCTCGCCTGTAACTGGCTCGTTGTATGGATCTTTTAGTGTGTAGGTCCAATCAGTGTGGCCAGTTTGAGAGATCATATGCATACATAATACCTGCGAGACCAACTGAGTAGAGTTTGCCGTAAGCAAAGTACCAGGTGTGCTCCATAGCGCCCGCACCGTATAGGTCAAGATAGTTTTCAGATTCAGTTGCCCATAGGTATGATCCGTCGACAAGGCTAAAGCCGTAGTGGGTTGTTAGCTCTTTACTAAATATTGCCATGACACCGTTGCCATAAGTATCGTCTGTGACATAGTCTGATGCGCCAGTGTAGTATAGGAAGTTATTTCCTTCGAGCCATTCAGATGGTGCTGCCCAGGTCTTGTCGAATATTGTTGAGATTGATTGTGTGTTTATGGTTGCATTGCGTGTTGCAGTTATGCTGTCAATTGGCAGACCCCACACACGTACCATGGTTTGGTTGTAGGCCATACCGACGATTCTGTCGCCTTGGTAGACTCTAAGATAGTCGCTGGCTTAAGCCTTTGGGTATAGTTACGTTCCATGATAGCATTTGTCAAGTGAACCGTTTAGGCGTCTTACGTTGGGAAACCTGAATTTATCTGCTGACTTATTGGTTAGTTGGGTTTAGGCGAATAGCCATGCCGTTAGGACTGCAGCATGCCTAAGATACCGAAGGACCAACTGCCATAGGTTGGTTGTCCGATAACAGCATTTTGTTGTCCTGCTAGGGTTGAGTTCCAAAGTGCCATCCAGCCGCGCGTTGTAGTTGATTTGGTAGATGAGGATTTCTCCGTTTGGACCCCAGACTCTTGTGCCTGAGGGTACGTTGTAGAACATGGAACTGGAATGAGCCATCATTTGTGCTGTATGCTGTGTAGTTGCTGCCAGTTACTGACCAGAGGTAGTTCCATACACCGTTAACGTTGTAGCTTGGGAAGAACATCGTCTGACCAAAATTCAGGAATGTTCCGTTTAAGTACCAAAGTTTTTGGCCTGTATGTAGATCGATTGCTTGGATTCCAGGTATGCTGGTTTGCGCGTATAAGCCGTTTCCTTGAGCGTTATAGTATAGTACTCCATTGATTACCACTGGGTTTGCGAATCTGCCTTCATAAGCGTCGCCTGCGTACATATCTGCAATTATATTGTTTTCGCCATCGTACAAACCGCCCGATATGCCGCCTTGCTCGTATACATTTGCCCATAGGACGTGGGGAGTCTCAGGAGCGTTATCTTGGTACAGTGCAATCGAGTTGGGTGTTCGTTCTACCCAGTTGCCTGAGATTGAATACCATTCTCTTAGCTGTGGGTCGATTGGTCGACTCCAATACTCAGTTGGTAAGACATGACCAGGATAGAATTGTACGTCTAAGGATTCGATTACTTCCAATGTCATTGATTTTGAGCTTGCTAGGATTATAGTGCCTTGTTGTATAGGTGCAGTTCTTCCCATTGGCGTGGCCGTTATTGGGTATGTGTTGTTGGGGAAGTTTGTTGTTACGGTGTAGTTGCCTATTTGGTCAGGTACATATGTTGTATAGGTTGAGCCTGTAGAGTCAGTGGTGAATGGACCAAGAGTCTCTGTTGTTCCGTCTGGTTTTGTTATGGTAAAGGTGATTCCACTCCAACCATAAGATGCTGATGGTAAAGCCTCTGAGATACCGCATTTGAGCAATGTCTCTTGGCCAACACCAACAGGGTTAGGAATAGCATCGACAATAGGATAAGTTTTCATTGTCGCTGCTGCTTCTGCTGGCTGTATAGGTATTGCTGCAATTGTTGAGATTAAGAATGCTGCTAAAATCAAAATTGAAATTGTTTTCTTAAAGTTCATTTTTATTCTCCTTTTAAATGATAGTCTACTTATTGGTTGGTTCTATTTTTAAAACTTTGCGATGGTTATGATCTTTTATCGTAAAATATTACCAAAAATAGCCATTTATTAAATTTTAAGTCATGAAATTTTAATTAATAGATTTAATTTTGTTATTTTTACATTTTAGATTAATCAATTTTAGAATACAGCGGACGGATTGGAATTGACCTGCTAAATCTAACCCCCAAACCTCTGAATTCACCAATAATATAATTATCAAGGGAATTTCCAACATAATTCTTTAATTATCTTGGAAAAAGCAGAACAAAAACCAATAATTATCCGCTATTTTATCAATATGATTTTAAATAACTAATGTAGAAATCGATGGTGTTATTGAGTTTAGCTTGACTCCTGGACAGAGAATACAAAAAAGCAATTGGAAAAAGATGATTCCAGAACCTGTTCAGCTCGGTCTTTATTTTCAAAGAAATAAAAAAGGGAAAATGGATTTTACCATTTTCTATTTTATGGGCGTTTTCGTAGCAACAAGACTGTCACAGCAAAGCATACGATGATTAATATGGCTATACCTGCGACTGCTGGTAGGAAGTATGCATCAGTAGTTGATGGTGTTACGGTTGGTTGTGCTGTTGCTGCAGCTGCTGGCTCATCAACGACAAATGAGTTAGTCGCGACTGAACCGTAGTATGCTTTCGATCCTGCGAATGTTACGTAGACTGTGTATTGGCCTGAAATGTCAGGGGTCCAGTTCAAGCTGTAGTAGCCTGTTGCGTCGCTTGTTGTTGTGCCGATTTCTCGGTAGTTGCCGTTTGCGTCAACAACTGAGACTGTGACTGGTACACCGGTTGCGTTGGTTGGCTGCTCGAATTGCTTGTAGACATATAGCATCCATTGGCTTTGGCTTTCATCAGATACTGCTGCGAACACCGTTGGGGAAGCGTAGTTTCAATGCGTGTATCGCTTGTGCCTGGTGAAATGTCTGTGACTGTGCCTTTGATTACTACGGATTTACCTAATTCAACTGATGTGTCTGGAGCTGAAGCTGTTACAGCGGTTGGGCCTTTACCCATTGCGTAGATTTGGAGGTCGTATGTATCGAAGCCTGCGATGATGCTATCACCCATAACTGGGTTACCACCCCAACGTGTTTCACGCATCAAACCGTTAATGCGGAAGATTTCAGCTCCGTCGGTTGCGTTAACACAAGCATATGGTCCACCTCTTGGCATTGGGCTGTTTGCAGAGTGCTCGAGAGTGCCTATGTAGATTTTGTCGTCTGCAATTATGTCGATCCAGCCCCACCAGTTTTCACCGGTGACTGGTTCAGTGTAGGGATCTTTTAGTGTGTAGGTCCAGTCAGTGTTGCCAGTTTGGAGGTCGTATGCATACATAATACCTGCAAGACCAACTGAGTAGAGTTTGCCGTAAGCAAAGTACCATGTGTGCTCACCAGCGCCGGAACCGTATAGGTCAAGATAGTTTTCAGATTCAGTTGCCCATAGGTATGATCCGTCGACAAGGCTAAAGCCATAGTGGGTTGTTAATTCTTTGCTCAAATATTGCCATGACACCGTTGCCATAGGTATCGTCTTTAACATAGTTTGATGCGCCAGTGTAGTATAGTATGTTTGATCCTTCGAGCCATTCAGATGGTGCAGCCCAGGTCTTGTCGAATATTGTTGAGATTGATTGTGTGTTTATGGATGCGTTGCGTGTTGTAGTTATGCTGTTAATTGGTAGACCCCACATGCGTACCATGGTTTGGTTGTAGGCCATACCAACAATTCTGTCATCTTGGTAGACTCTAAGATAGTTTAGAGGTTAAGCCTTTGGGTATGGTTACGTTCCATGTGTAGCATTTGGCTAATGAACCGTTTAGGCATCTTGTCACTGGGAAAGCTGAATTTATCTGCTGACCTATTGCGTTAGTTGGGTTTGTAGGGCCACCTACGTCGCGTGAGCCTTTACCGTTTGCATCCATGCCTAAGACACCGAAGGACCAACTGCCATAGGATGGTTGTCCAATGAAGTGCGTTTTGTTGTCCTGCAAGTGTAGAGTTCCAGAGTGCCATCCAGCCGCGGGTGTAGTCAATTTGGTAGATGAGGATTTCACCGTTTGGACCCCAAACTCTTGTGCCTGAGGGTACGTTGTAGAACATGAACTGGAATGAGCCATCATTTGGGCTGTATGCTGTGTAGTTTGAGCCAGTCACTGACCAGAGGTAGTTCCATACACCGTTAACGTTGTAGCTTGGGAAGAACATTGTTTGACCAAATGAGAGTAATGTATTGTTTAAGAACCAAAGTTTCTCACCTGTATGGAGATCGATTGCTTGGATTCCGGTAATGCTAATTTGCGCGTATAAGCCTTTCCTTGCGGTGTTGTAGTATAGTACTCCGTTGATAACTACCGAGTTTGCGAATCTGCCTTCATAAGCGTCGCCGCCGTACATATGCTGCAATTATATTATTTTCGCCATCGTACAAACCGCCCGATATGCCGCCTTGCTCATATGGGGTAGCCCATAGAACGTGGGGAGTTTCAGGAGCGTTATCTTGGTACTGTTACAAACGAGTTGAATGGTCGTTCTACCCAGTTGCCTGAGATTGATACCATTCTCTGAGTTGTGGGTCGATTGGTCGACTCCAGTACTCAGTTGGTAAAGCATGACCAGGATAGAATATAGTATTTCTGCGGATTCGACTACTTCCAATGTCATTGATATGGAGCTTGCTAGAAGTATAGTGCCTTGTTGTATAGGTCCAGTTCTTCCAGATACTGCAGATGTTATTGGATATGTGTTGTTGGGGAAGTTTGTTGTTACGGTGTAATTTCCTGTTTGGTCAGGTACATATGTTGTATAGGTTGCACCTGTAGAGTCAGTGGTGAATGGACCAAGAGTCTCTGTTGTTCCGTCAGGTTTTACGACGGTCATAGTGATTCCGGACCATCCATAAGATGCTGATGGTGCAGCCTCTGAGATACCGCATTTGAGCAAGGTCTCTTGGCCGACACCGACAGGGTTAGGAATAGCATCAACAATTGGATAAGTTTTCATTGTCGCTGCTGCTTCTGCTGGCTGTATAGGTACTGCTGCAATTGTTGAAACTATGAATGCTGCTAAAATCAAAATTGCTATTGTTTTCTTAAATTTCATTTTTATTCTCCTTTAAATGATAAGTCTACTTATTGGTTGGTTTTATTTTTAAAACCTTGCAATTGTTATGGTCTTTTATCTTTACAAATTAGTAAAAACAGCCATACTAAAATCATGAAATATAACCCTGATTACCTGAAAATCTTTTTCAGTCCGATACTCCTGTTATACGAAATTAACTTTTTTTACCTATCCGAAGAAAGCCTGGGTTTTTAGAATTTTATTTTTTTTTAGAAACACAAATCCAAGACTCACGCAAACAATTGCAATCACAGCTATGGCTATTGCTGCAACCTGAAACTCATCTAACGCCGCTGGGGGGATGCCAATGTGGGTGTCGGTGATGCCGGGGTTTGTCTTGTGAGGTCGGTGATGGTTACGCTGTGTGTGCTGTGGGTATAAGCAAACCCTAAATTCCAAGAATCACCGTTGTCGCGAGCTGGTAACTGATTTGTTTGCCGTCCATGTGACTTTGAGGGCGCCGCCGTCTGGCATGGCAGATTTAGCTATAGTAACGTTGGTGCTGCCTGCTGTTCCAGTTGGGCCGCTGACAGTGAAGCTTAGCGTTTGATTTTCAGCGTTGAAGACTACGTCGGTTACGGTGCTGTTGGTTCCAATGTGGAAGGGGTTGCTGTTTGAGCCGCCGCTGTTTGGCATGTTAATGCTTGGGAATGTCATGGAGTTGGGCTGGGCTTCTTGGTTTGGTGCAGTGAGAATTGGATTAATGGTTACGTTGCCGTCATAAGGCTCAAATGTGCTATCCCAGATGCTGTTTTCGATGGTTTGGGTGTCGGTTGTTCCCCACCAGTTGCTTGTTGCATCGATATTGTTGCCGGTGTAGAGGTAGAAGCTGTATTTGCCATTGTTTTCGAGGTTGTTGTTTTTCACGGTCAAGGTCGGCGCGTTGCCTACCACTATGCCTTTTTGGTTGTTTCTTATCGTGTTATCACTGATGATGGCGTCGGATGATACGTGAAGTGCATATTCTTGTGGTGTTAACGATTAGGTTTCTTTGTATGGTTGTGGTGCCGCCTTGCAAAACAGAAATCCCGTCTTCGCAGCCTGTGATGACGTTGTCGGTTATCGTTGCGCCTGCGCCATGTTGTATATTTTCGTAGTCCGCTGTAATACCAATCCCGCCACCAAGCCAGCTGTCGTATATCAAGCTATAGAGACTGTCTATGTCGCCGTTGAAGTTGACATACTTGAATCCAGTTATTAGATTGTTTGTAATGGTTGCGCCGCTTTGTGACAATGAGATGCCTCCCTCAATGGTGTTATGGGAAATTACTGGGGTACCTACATTGTTGCCTTCGCTGATTATCATGCCCATTATGCCGTTTGAGTAATTGTTGGGGACCCGCCTGTGATGCGTATTCCGCGTTGACTATCGGCTCCATAAATAAGGTTGTTTGAAATGCTTGGTGCTCCAGCTGTGATCAATACTGCTTCGAAGCTATTTGCGGAGCCTCGCCCAATGATGGTGTTGCTGCTAATCTGCACTGAACTAGCAACAACTAAATTGCAAGAGTCAAGTAGGGCATTCTTTATTGTGCTGCCTGAACTGCTTTTTGTAAAATGGATTTCGCCGCCTTGCACGGTGATTTCTTGGCTGCTGGTGCCTTCTGCAAATAGTACGCCGTTTATCTGCAGTATGCAATTGCTGGGGATATTTATGGTGGCGCCTGGCTCTATGGTTAGAGTTATGCCATTTGCGATTGTGACTGTTCCAGTTAGCGTGTAGGGGCTATTTGCTTTGGTCCAGATGGTGTTAGAGTCTATTACGGTGCTGGAAACGGTTTCTGCATTAACGTTTAAGGTAACAAAAAACAATCCGCAAATTAACATAGCGAGTAATGTAATGGTTAAGAGCTGTTTCATCTTTGTTTCCTCTCAACACCATACTAGGCATAACTAGAAGGTATATACTTGTCCATTGCAAGTTTGAAAAAACCTACCGATCTGGAGCTTGATGAATCAATAGATTAATTGCTAAAAGTTAGCGTTAACAAAAAAAGAGTTATTGCACATACTACCGACTTTTGGAAGCATTGTGCAAGGATGCTTAAACTGCCGATTTAATACCTGAAATCTTGAGCTAAAAACTTCGAGATGCATCGGTATTGTTCATGAATAGAAAAAGAAAAAGTTGCTTTATCGAGCAAACATTTTTGCGCGTCATTAAGCATTAACTTTCAATACAGACAATTTTATGGTTTATTTGAAAAGCACTGCAAAAAGGCAAATAATGACCGCATTACCAAAGGGATTAGTCTAGTCATGAGAATCGGAATTACTAATTTTGGTTGGCGGGAGTAGCATACGGAAGTAGTGTGAAAGTCGGTGATGGACCTGGAGAAACATCAGAGTTGCTGTTGGAAGAGGATTCACCGTGATAGTGCTAGTGGTAGCGTTTATGTGAGGAAAGACGCAGTCGATTACTGTTATTGTGTGAGCGCCAGCTGTGGGCAGAGTTATATTAAAAGTACCTGTACCATTGATTAGATTACGAGGTTTACCCTGATTTGGAAAGATTGCTTGTGGATCTGTTGAGACAAAGTCCATAGTGCTGCCCCAGCCTTGATTTCTTAGATCGGTTAGGATGTTGTCAGAGGCGTCCAGTGCTGTTACTTTAACGTTTACTGATTGATTAGCTATGATTGTTGTTGGAGCTACGGCAATGTCGAAGTGTATCGGAACAACGTTGACTGTGACTGTGCCTGTGAGGGTATTGTCCGTGGTATCAGTTGCTGTAAAAGACTGCGAGCCTGTTGTTCCGAAGTAAACGGTGTAAGCTCCGACACCATTTTCATTTAAGGTATGAGTGGGGGCTGTTGGTAGAATTGCTTTGGGGTCAGTGGATGTTAAAGTAAAAGTCCTTGCTTCAGATACAGTTGTGTTGCTCGCATCTTTAGCCGTTATGATTAGACTGTAACCAATAGCTTGGTTATAGGATGTTGGTGTTTGAAGCAGTAAAGGCTAAAATTGCTAACTGGTCCTGGTTCGGCTGCTCTTAATTTGCTGTTTGAATGCATACAAGTGAGAAAAATTACTAGTGTGATTAATGTTAAAGTTAGTATTTTTGTTTTATTCATTAGTTATCCCTTTGACGTCTGATATTATCGAAATTTTGTTTTTAAGGCTTGCTTGCCAATAAATCGGTTGATCTCTTTTAAGGCGGTTGCGGTTTTAACCTTTGCAGCGATTATAAAATTTAAGTAGAAAAGAGGTTGTTGGGAACGCGAGTTGTTTCAAGGTTGCTAAATAAAAAAAGTTTGAACTTATGGTTTGAGTAGCGATAAATATTAATGGTGCTATTCATGCAAACGTATGCAACTGTAGGGTGGAGAGTGGCGGAATGGAAGAGACAATCAATCCCAAACCGATAAGTGAAATGGAATCGCTCTATGAGAAAAACAAGATTGCACTACTAAAAATAGGAATCGAAAACTTAGACGAGTTTACCAGATGGTACAATATTCAAGGCAAGTCATCATGTGATAAAATCTTAAAAATGCTGCATTACCCTGAATGGAGTACCGTTAGTAAAGCCCTCAATTCTCAGTTGTATTAGTTAAAACACGGCTTGGTGCGCTTATTATGGGTCAAACCTTAAGAGTGTCTAATCCAACATGGATCATATACACGATTGAGAAAAAAGTACCATGCAAAAAAAAAATCAAACGAAAAGCTATTCTCAAAAAACAAGAGATATAAGTTAAGGACCTTTTTACCTCACTTGGAGTCTCGAAGCGCTATGAAAGTAATATTCCGTTTTGCGAAATATGCCTTATATGCCCTTCATGAAGCTTTGTGCTAAAGAAGGGAACTAAGAGGTATGCTTGAAAAATCATCTTTCAGAAAAACAGAAAGTATTCTTATGGCAATTTACTCATTGCTTTTGTTTGTTGCGATTTCTAGCCTATTTACCCCAATTGGGGAGGTAGTGTTCATTACGTGCAGCTGTGTTTCAATTTTCATGTTTTCATTGTACTATATTTCACGAAGATAAAACTCAGTTATTGATGCTTTTTTCTTTCAAACGGCGTGCTTTCTGATTGGATCCCGTTGTGATTTTTTATTTATGAATTGTTGGTTCATAATTGACATATACCAATTATTTCAGTAAAGGTTACAGTTAACGAGTTATTTGGATGCTAGAAGCTTTGGCAAATTTATTTAAAAAATTAGGGCGAGGACTAACTGTTCTGGCGATGGCGCCCCTGGTTGGTCTTGAGAAGAAGGAAACAAAAAGGCGCATAGAAGAAAGAATAAAACGTTCTCAACAAAAAATCAAACATAATTGAATTGGTGTTCTATGCAACCTATGAAGAGTACAGAGGAAATTCGAAAACTCTTAGCTGATGCAAAAATAGATTATGATTGGGCACTCAATCAGGCACTAAATGCTTATCTTCCCAAATTGTTACTTTGCTGCCCTTTTACAAATCAACCATGCAACAAAAGACAATGTATTGGCTGCGGATCATCCAACGTATAGCTTGATTTCTATATTTTTTTCAGTGGAACGATTTGTGTGGTAGTTGCAACTTTTGTGGGGGGTGGGTTGCAGCAGCAGCAACAGCAGCAACTACGGATTTGGCTTTATTTTTTTTTGGCTTATTGCATGTTGAAATATGGTATTAGCAGGTTTTCCATTGAGTAAAACCCTTTTTTCTTATCGACAAGATTCTTAGCTGCAAACAATGCTCCATCACCAAAGGCCTCTCTTAGTATAGATTCATGAATCAAACGTACTGTCTGGTAGGGAAATCCGAAGATGATTTCATGACGGCCCACAATACCGCCTGCTCTGACTGATTTTATGTCTGCTTCTGGTAAAGATAGTGCCTCTGAAATTCTTATGGCTGTTCCGGAGACTTCTTTTTTGTTCTTGAAATGTTCTTCGACTATTTCGATGTCTGTGTAGGGAGCGATGGTTTTGAGGATTTTTGCTGCTAGCATTAAGAAGTTTATGCCTACAGTAATGTTAGGTGACCAGAGTACGCGTGTTTGGAGTGATAATTTTTTTAGCAAAGCGATTGTTTTGGCAGGGTAAGCTGATATTGCAGTCACAATAGCTATGCCACGTTTAGCTGCCTCTTCTCCGTAATATAATATGGCCTCAGCAGATGAAAAGTCGATTATAACATCTACGGGGTGACTGTCGAAGAGTTGCTGTGGTGTCCATTCATCTTTTGGGAAGATTAATCCTTGGTTAACGTGTTCGATACCGAGAAATTCTGGAACTGATCGATGCTCTAGGATTTTGGTTTTTCTAATAACCCAGCAAAGATCTGTTTCTTCGCTTTGCAGTAATACTGTCGCTACGGCTTTGCCTGCTCTGCCGAAGCCAAAAAGGCCTACTTTCATTGTTAATCTAATTTGGTTTATCCCCAAGTTATTTAACGGTTTATATGGTAAAATATGGTCTAGTCATCAGTGGTAGAGGGTTGCAGTTTAGAATTTCTTTGGGCAAGTAAAATGTGAAACTTGGCTTTCAAAGTTGGTTATAGTCGCTTTTACCCAACTGGAATTGGAGGTATGCATTCAGGAAAATACCTTTAAACAGACAAAAGCTACAAGGAAAATTAAGCCTGCAATCAAGAACGCAGGGAGATAACCAATAATTTCAACTAAATATGGTCCTGAGAAAGATCCAATGGCTGCTCCACCACCCGTCAAAACTTCAATTATACCTGCTTTTCCTTGAGGAACAAGCGCCATAGAATTACACAACATCAAAATTGAATAAACGGCAAAAGCAAAACCCAAACCAACTAGTATTAAACCCGTCATGGCTAAAGGATAGAACGATAGACTCACTACTCCAACAATAAGAAAAATAAGCAAGCTTCTAAGAAGGATCATTCGGCTTATCCGTTTTTTAGCATCACCACCGAAAGCCCGATTTCGAATCAGGAAATACCCCGAGGTTGCGCCAATCGAAACCAGCACATATACACTGAAAACTGATCCAGCCTCTAATCCCAAATAATCCGTAAAGAATACAGGAAGCGGCGTATAGAATACACCTGATGCTAAAGAGAAAAACAGTAGGGCTAAACCGAACCCTAGAAACCGGGTTTGCTTAAAGCCTGATGTATCCATATGGCCGTGCCACATTTTGGAGACTGTTTGAAATCCGCTGTGGGCGTAATCGAGTGTTCTTTCCATGCTTACTAAGCTGCGTTCAAAATTCATTATTGGGTCAGCAACAGAAAACAAAGAAATTAAGAAAGCAACCAGACTTAAGCCGCTGCAAACATAAAATGAATACATAGCGTTGATGCCAAAACTGTATGTTGCAGTGAAAGTTACAAAACCGATCCCTAATCCTATTATTAATCCTATTTCAGTTAGGCCTTCATAGACTGCGTATGCTCTTCCCCATTGGTTATGGGAATAGTTTTCCGCAACAAGCACGTTTTTTGGGGACTCGTGAGCGATATGGAGAACATTCATTAAAATATACAGAGCTGCAAAAACGGCTAAGTTTTGGCTAAAGGGTAACGTAAACAAGAGCAATACTATTGCCGATGACAAAAACGATAGCAAGATGAAGATTTTGTAGTGCCTTTTTTTGTCGCAGATGTAGCCCCAGAAGTAAGAAGAGGGTATGGTAAAGACCACTGAAAGACCCATGATTATGCCTAAATCTACTAGGCTTCCGCCTAAACCGCCTGAAGCTACTGAAGTGGCAATGTATAGGGGGACAAATACTGAAAGTAAACCATAAGCCATCTCATGGAAGAAAGTCCCTAAACGCCACATAGTAACGATTGGTTGTTATCGGTAAAATTAAAACATCACTGGTCCTAATAATGAATTTAACGCTAAAAAGAAATTAATATCTTGCCGTCAGTGAAAATTCTATGGTGGCTCTTTTGGCACCACAGTTCGGGCATAAGGCTGAAGTTTGAGGAACCAAACCACCACAATATTGGCAAGGAATCATGATAATTCCCTTGCTCACACACTCCTTCTCCAGTTCAATTCGTTCAAGTGCTAGTTCGTGGTCTCTCTTGTTTTTAATGTTACGTGATTGAGTGCTGAAAACAACAATTGCTATAGTAAAATCGCTGCTCCAAAAAAAATACCCATGAACGCAATTACTATAGCCAGACCATCAGACATAAGTGAATGTACAAGAAAGCGACTTATCAGTTTTATGAATCAGGAATCTATGTGCCTCTACATTCTTTAGAACTGACGGGAGTGACTACTTGTTTTCTGATAATGCCCATGGTTACCACTTGGTGCTCTTCTTTTACTTGTAAGGGTTGAAAAAAGGAAGGCACAAAACATAGTTGCCATTGGGTATCTTCAGCTAAACAAGAAATTAGAAAATCGCTTCTTTCTAGAGAAGTAGTAGTGCAGGGTGGAATTTTTAGGGTGAACAACAACTTTTATCGTGACTTTGCCAAAACAAAGCTATGCACTAAAAGGGTGAGTAACATACCTGTTAAGACCCTACAAGACCAATACCACAGTTACGGCCAAAGATGTCATCAAAAATAGTGGAGTATGTTTAAAGAAAAAGCTTTTTTTGCCCAACTTAGGTTGCTGGACTTACGTTATTCTTATATTAATCGTATACGTTTTATTTATTTTGTATACGGGTGAATTAATGACTGAAGTGTTATCTGTAAGGGTCAAGAAAAGCTTAAGCTTGAAGCTGAAAAGCTAGGAATCGACTTAAAAGTGGCTGTAGAGAAAACCCTTGAGGAACTCGTAGAGGAGAAAAAAATAAATGCCAAACGAATCGCAAAAGAACTCAAAGAGCTTATGGATGTTAAAGCTGAAGAGTGGATAGAAGATGTCAGAGCGACAAGCCAAGAAATGTAAGTACCTCATAGATACCTCAGCACTCTACCCAATCCTTATCTCGGGCATTCCCTTCAATGTTGATGAATGCGCTGTCAGTTCACTTACTGAATATGAAGTGGGAAATGTACTTTGGCGGGAGAATAAACAAGGAAAACTCAAGAACCCAAGAAAAGTCGCCACAATTTTTTCTCAGGCAATGGCACCTTGGAAAAAATAAAGATTGATTCTATCTCTGATGTTCTAGCAATTGCTATAGAGAGGAACTTACATTCTACAATGCTTCTTACGCATTCATTGCGAAAGGCAAAACATGAAATTAGTAACCCAAGACACAGATTTGCTAAAGAAGTGCAAACAGGCAATTCCAAAAGAAAAAATGGAATGATTTGACCGATGGCATAGATGTCAGTTGCGGGCATTAGGATTTGATCTCTCGACTCTTTATCTGATAGAAGAAAAACCGCTTTTTTTAAAACAAATGAGAGCGTTTGTTTTGGGTACTTTTTTGGTTTGGGTTTTGAGGAGGGCTTGGGCGCCAGAGATGACACCCGTGGGAAAAATTCCGGAAAAATACTGATATAATTTTCCGAACAGACTCACAAACATAAGAAGGGTAAAAAATGAAGAAAAAACTTCTAATAAGTATATTCGCCATTTTAATTGTAGCTTCAACGCTTATAGTACCAGCCTTAGCGGTTAAACCAGATACAACTTATGATTCTACATACCACTATACACGCTACGTTGGGCAGCTAGGAGGAGCAGCTTATGAAATCCTTATGCCGGATAACTGGAATGGAGAGCTCGTCATCGGATGCAAAGGATTCACTCCTACCACCACCAATCCAATACCAACGATGGAGGAATTGAACACGCACACAATCGGCATACAGTTTATGACCAGCAAAGCCCCCACACGATTTGCTTACGCACAATCGACCTACGGAGAAATAGGGTTCTGTATGCAAGCAGGCATGATTCGTACGCACCAATTAACCCAATACATCATTGACAACTTTGGTGTAACAGGAAATGTTTACCTAATCGGTCTGTCGATGGGTGGACAAATTGCATTAATGCTTTCGGAGAAATACCCAGACCTATATGCAGGTGTGCTTGATGTATGCGGTAATAAAGACACAACTGCCTTCTACAACTACTGGAAAGACTTAACTGAACTCCCAGCAGACCCACCGCTATAAGGACTTACTTAAAAGTACCCCCAGCATCTCTGCCAGTCCTCTTTGCAGATAGAATCCCAACTGATAAGTTATTATTAATGCGAACTGCTGCTGCACAAGTGATGGTCGACGTAGAGGCAGAATGCGGTGGAACACCTGAAAGCAAACCCCAAGCCTATGACCGACTATCACCAACATGCCATGCAGACATCTCCGTAGCGGTAATATCTATGATAGCACGAGCCGACCTAAAGGTCCCAATACAACACTTCAATGCATACTACGACGCTGTGGCGGCAGCAGGTTGCTTAGGCAATTATCGAAGTTATATTATTCTAGGAATAACCCTACCAACGGATTAACCCCGCCAACCCAACATTGTGACGCTACTATCATAAACAATATCCCTACATATTTCCAAATGCTCACCGATTGGGTCAACGGTATAGCGGTACCTATAGCCACACCTCGACCTTTAGCTTAAACCCCTATCGCAAGGGGTTCACAACACCTTTTTTCCTATTTTTTCCTAAAAACACGCACTGTTCTCTGGGCAGACCCGCCTATTTAGCTGTTAAACGTTTGATCTGCGCCCGTACAGTTTGATTGTCATATGAAGCTCTAACTTTTAGTACTCTTCCGCCCCTACCTCGCTGGCCTATGAAGTATTTGGATTCAACCAGCCCAAGCCGCTCCAGTTCCGATATTGGCTTGCCCTTACTTCGCGAAAACTCGTATAGGCTATGCTTGGTTATCTTTGTGTTTTTTACTATATCCATGAGTGACCTCCACCCAGCGACGTCCAACGGCATCTTTTGCCGCAGAAAATCTTGGACAAAGGATTGCATCAGATACTGAAAAGCTGAACGGGTTAATTCATTATGGAATTCAATCGTCAAATCCGCCGATGCATCAATGGATTGCTCCTCTTTAAGATCGACTAAAGGAGCGCTAAATCCGATGACAACTGGAGATAACTCGTATTTCGCGATTTTTTTAGCATCGCCCATATAGCGCACCTGTGGAGTAAAAGTAAAGAACCCCGGACGCTCAGCTTGCAGGTCAATCTTTACCGATATAGCTTGGAAGGGGTCAATCGTCTTTGGATGTACCGTTATACAATCGCCATCTAAACTGCAAAAGTCTGGGATTCTCAGCACCTTAAATCCTCGGGGTATTAACCCTTCTATTGCGATAATCTCCGCAGGTTCGACAGAAATATTTACTGATATCAAATCTAACCTGGAAATCCTTACTGAACTCTAATTGTCGTGGAGCTAAAAAGAATGCGTATAGATTTGAATGCTCGAATGCATGTCTAATTCTTCTTAAGACACGCTGAACTTGACTACGCTGTATTGTGGCTTCGTTGAGCTTCCCTTGCTTTTCAAGGGCATCTGCGTAATCGTTTCGCAGCCTCAGTTCTGCTGATGGATTAGCGCCGTTTTCTAGTGAGGAGATGCTCTCTTGGAAATACTGGTTTACATCAGGCCAGTGCTTTTTGGCAAGGGCAAGAGACTTTTTACAGGCATTAAGTCGCACAAATGCATTGGTAACAATTTCCTTAGGCATAGTCAGGAGATAATTATAGTATGCTTCGGCCTGTTCCAGCTCGCCTGATTTAGAATATATTACTGACAGATTGGCATAAACTATGGCATTGGTCCATTGAGACCCAGTCTTTTTGGCATATTCTAGAGCTTTCAAACTTGCCGATAACGCTTGAGGATATTGATCCATCGCTTCATAAACCCATGACATAGAAGCGTACGCTTCTGCAACCCTATTGTAATGCCCAATTTTTTCACCGATACGAACAGCTTCCTGATGCATACCCAGTGCTTCTTGATTTAGCATACGATAACCAAAGCTCTGTCCCGCCCGATTGTAAGCATCTGCTAGCCCTCGCAGGTCTCCTAGTTCTTTGAAGTAAAGTATAGCTCGTAGCGCATTTGCTATACCTTTCTCAAGCTTCCACTGGCGATGACTTGCACCTCCTAGCCCAAGAAGCACTCGAGCAATATCTGGCAAAGAGTTCTCCTTCTCAAAAATATCCAGAGCCGCTTCAAAATCAGCTAAGCCAACCTTGTTGTTCCCCAAAAACGTGACAGCACGAGCTCGGTTCATTAGGATTCTTGCACTCTCTAAGCGATCAAAGACAGAGTATTCTTCTGCTTTTTTTGTTAGTGTTGATAATTTTTGAAACTCTCCCATAAAGAAAGCGGAATCCATCGCTCTTCGATAGGCCCGCAGTTTAACTATACCCGCGGTACAATCGCCCAACTCCTCGAATGTTTTTAGCGCTTGCTCAAACCTTCCATTGGCAAAAAAACCCTCGCCCAATCCCTCACTTGCCTCTACCCAAATCTCCTTATAATCAGGCTGCTGAGAGCAGTTATTCAGCGCATAACTAAAGTGTTCAAGTGCTTCGTTGTTGCTAAACCTTGACAACGCAAGCTTACCAGCAATGACGGCATACTTTATGGATTTTTCAATGTTACCACCCTTGGCATAATGCCAGGCTAGGTCGTTTACAGGCAACTCTTTGGGGCTTCTATCGTTGACCTCCAATATTTTGGCGATCCTGAGGTGGTATTCTTTCTTTAGCAGTTGTGGAATCGTTTCATAGAGCATCTCACGATATTTTGCATGGTTAAACCAGTAGTAATCACCCTCACAGTGAACCAACAGGGTATTGTTTGCCATGTAGTTTAATGACTCTAAAACGTTAATGCTGTCCTTAGCAACCACTGCTGCCACTAGTTGAGGATCAAATTTCTCGCCGATAACCGCGGCTATGTCTAGAATCCTTTTTTGACTGGGTTTTAAGAAATCGATTCTTCTATAAATTATATCCTTAACTTTTAATGGAATACTAATTTCACGTACGGTTAATTGCCATTGATTATTTACTTCAGTAAGTTCATGCTGTTCAAAGAGCATCCTCATTGATTCGACCACAAACAAGGGAAGACCTTGACTGCTTGCTGACAATTTTTCAACCAAGCTCGTATGCGCCCTTCCCCCAAGCATACCCTCAACTATGCTACATACTTCTATCTGGTTTAGATTCCCTATCCTTATTTCATGGTAAAGATCAGATCTAGCCATTAAGCGCTGAACATCTTTCAACTGATTTCTTGAACCCTGAGGGGAAACGTCAACTTCCTCACTCCTATAGGCCGCCAGTATTATAATCCTCTCAGAAGTCACGCATCTGGCCAAGTAACTTAGCAAGGATAACGATGCCGAATCAGCCCAGTGCAGATCATCGATAAACAAAACGAGCGGAGATTTCATAGATAACTCAAGAAGTTCCCTAGCCACAGTCATGAATGCCTGGTCCTTCCATGCCTGAGGACTTGAAGCGACACCATCTGCCGTGTTCGAGCCGGTTAACCAAGTTTTAATAGTAGTCAATTGAGCGCCCGAATGTTGATTGCCATATCCGCTTGTCGAGTAGGAATCCAGGGCTTCTATGAAGGGGAAATAGGGAACAACTACGTTGCTAAGGCACCAGCCCATCAGAACAGTCGTTCCTTGAGCTTTAGCAAGTTCTAAGAATTCAGATGCAAGCCTAGTTTTTCCGCTGCCTGCCTCCCCAGAGATAAAAACTGTGGTTCCTTTGCCCTGTGCCATCGATTGCAAGTATTGCTGGAGCTCTTTGAGCTCTCTGTTTCGTCCAGCGAGATTGGGTTCAGCTAAGCTTTCAAGTTGCACTTTCAAGCGGTCCCTATTATTAAAATTCAAAACATAGTATAATGGAACGCTTGATTGGATAAGTATTTCGCAAAATCTATATGCGAACCTCTACAACTAAGATTATGCCTTCAAGCCCTAACCCAAAGCCACTATCTAAAAGAAGGTTTCTTTTGCCTGCATTGGCGCTTGCTGTTTTCTCCGCGGCCATCATAGACGTAATGCTGCCACTGCTGCTAACAGATATTGCCAAAACCTTTCAAGTCCCCATCGGAACAGCAAGCATAATCTCCTCAATATCCAGTTTAGCAGGTGTTGCCACCGGATTACTAATGGCACTCTTTAGCATACGCATTAATCCAAAATTATTGCTTCTATTTGGAACCCTCTGCATTGCCATCGCTGCACTGGGCACCTACCTCTCGCCCTCATTCATGTTCATGGAAATTATATATTCCCTAAACGGAGTGGGCTCAGTTATCATTGGGGCAATGGCTTTTACAATAATTGGCGAAACCTATCCACTTAGCGGTAGAGGTAAAGCTGTCGGTTGGATTGTCGCTGCAGGCTTTTTAGCTTTTTCTGTGGGCGCCCCCATGACCGGGCTGCTAGCTGGATGGGGCAACTGGCGAAGTGTAATGCTATGGTTCAATCTTCCAGTGGCAATCGCTAGTCTGATCATTATTTACGCGGCTGTACCAGTCGTCACCTCTCGACCAAGCGGCGAATCTTTTCTGAGCGGCTGCAAAAACATATTCTCTAGCAGATCAACGGTCGCTTGCCTTATTGGAGTAATGTTTGGGTTCTCCACAGGTGCCATTACTACATTTGTGGTTTCTTTTTGGAGACAAACATTTATGCTAACAACAGGGTTCGCCTCAATAATCACAATGATAAACGCTACTAGCGCAGCTTTAGGGGGATTAACCGCAGGTAGATTAGTCAACAGAACCGGACGAAAAATATTGGGGATAACTGCAGGCTTAGTTGAGAGTATACTTATTTTCTTGACTTTTCTTATGCCAAGTTTAGAGTCCTCGTGGGCAATAAGCATAGTTAGGGTATTCTGCTATGGTATGCTCTCTGCATCATTTGCAAGCTTAGCTCTCGAGCAGCTGCCAAACTTTAGAGCAGCCGTAATGTCACTGAGAGGAGCATTTGCTGGAATAGGAAGCTTTATCGGCATTACAATCGGCGGTTTAGTCCTTAATGCTTACAACTACCAAGCTATTGGGGCAGCCCTTGCAATCTTGGGGTTTATCTCAATAAGCGTCATATTCCTATTCGTAGATGACCCCACCAAACAAGTACGCATTAAAAATATGCAGGATCAATAGCGAAAATCCCTACGGTTTGTTATTATGGTTAGGATTTCACCAGATATCCTCAAAGATATTAACATTTAGCAATCTACGACAATGACGAAGTCGCCTGCTCTTGGGAGTTTTTTTTGAGCACAAGCACTGCCAAAACAGCTACAATAATTAAGACAGCGATTAACTAAAGCGACTATTAGTGCCTGAGATTGCGAATTAGTTACATCTTGGCTGTCTGGAGTAGGAATAGCGGATTAAGGCTTGCTTGCCAATAAAGCGGTTGGTCTCTTTTAAGGCGAGTATTAACCTTTGCAGCGATTATAAAATTTAAGTAGAAAAGAGGTTGTTGGGAACGCGAGTTGTTTCAAGGTTGCTAAACAAAAAAAGTTTGACCTTATCGTTTGAGTAGCGATAAATATTAATGGTGCTATTCATGCAAACGTATGCAACTGTAGGGTGGAGAGTGGCGGAATGGAAGAGACAATCAATCCCAAACCGATAAGTGAAATGGAATCGCTCTATGAGAAAAACAAGATTGCACTACTAAAAATTGGAATCGAAAACTCAGACGAGTTTACCAGATGGTACAATATTCAAGGCAAGTCATCATGTGATAAAATCTTAAAAATGCTGCATTACCCTGAATGGAGTACCGTTAGTAAAGCCCTCAATTCTCAGTTGTATTAATTCGTGTATACGGCGTGCGCAAATTTAATTCCTTTTTTGGTTCAATATAGCTTTCTTAATGTTTGTTAAGGCTGAATATGGATCTGATGCAGAATAGAGAGGTAGAGCTTGCAGGCTACGTATTGAATGTAACTCTAGAAGCTTTCTAGCCAATCAAGTCATTAAAAATAAGGAGGGTATTACCTCATTTGGAGTCTCGAAGCGCTATGAAAGTAATATTCCGTTTTGCGAAATATGCCTTATATGCCCTTCATGAAGCTTTGTGCTAAAGAAGGGAACTAAGAGGTATGCTTGAAAAATCATCTTTCAGAAAAACAGAAAGTATTCTTATGGCAATTTACTCATTGCTTTTGTTTGTTGCTATTTCTAGCCTATTTACCCCAATTGGGGAGGTAGTGTTCATTACGTGCAGCTGTGTTTCAATTTTCATGTTTTCATTGTACTATATTTCACGAAGATAAAACTCAGTTATTGCTGCTTTTTTCTTTCAAACGGCGTGCTTTCTGATTGGATCCCATTGTGATCTGTTAGTATGAATTGTGGGTTCATAATTGACATATACCAATTATTTCTGTACAGGTTACAGTCAACGAGTTATTTGGATGTTAGAGCTTTGGCAAATTTATTTAAAAAATTAGGGCGAGGACTAACTGTTCTGGCGATGGCGCCATTGGTTGGTCTTGAGAAGAAGGAAACAAAAAGGCGCATAGAAGAAAGAATAAAACGTTCTGAACAAAAAACCAAACATAATTGAATTGGTGCTCTATGCAACCTATGAAGAGTACAGAGGAAATTCGAAAACTCTTAGCCGACGCAAAAATAGATTATGATTGGGCACTCAATCAGGCACTAAATGCTTATCTTCCCAAATTGTTGCTTAGCTGCCCTTTTACAAATCAACCATGCAACAAAAGGCAATGCATCGGCTGCGAATCATCCAACGTATAGCTTGATTTCTATATTTTTTTCAGTGGAACGATTTGTGTGGTAGATGCAACTTTTGTGGGGGGTGGGTTGCAGCAGCAGCAACAGCAGCAACTACGGATTTGGCTTTATTTTTTGTTTGGCTTATTGCATGTTGAAATATGGTATTAGCAGGTTTTCCATTGAGTAAAACCCTTTTTTCTTATCGACAAGATTCTTAGCTGCAAACAATGCTCCATCACCAAAGGCCTCTCTTAGTATAGATTCATGAATCAAACGCACTGTCTGGTAGGGAAACCCGAAGATGATTTCATGACGGCCCACAATACCGCCTGCTCTGACTGATTTTATGTCTGCTTCTGGTAAAGATAGTGCCTCTGAAATTCTTATGGCTGTTCCGGAGACTTCTTTTTTGTTCTTGAAATGTTCTTCGACTATTTCGATGTCTGTGTAGGGAGCGATGGTTTTGAGGATTTTTGCTGCCTAGCATTAAGAAGTTTATGCCTACAGTAATGTTAGGTGACCAGAGTACGCGTGTTTGGAGTGATAATTTTTTTAGCAAAGCGATTGTTTTGGCAGGGTAAGCTGATATTGCAGTCACAATAGCTATGCCACGTTTAGCTGCCTCTTCTCCGTAATATAATACGGCCTCAGCAGATGAAAAGTCGATTATAACATCTACGGGGTGACTGTCGAAGAGTTGCTGTGGTGTCCATTCATCTTTTGGGAAGATTAATCCTTGGTTAACGTGTTCGATACCGAGAAATTCTGGAACTGATCGGTGCTCTAAGATTTTGGTTTTTCTTAATACCCAGCATAGATCTGTTTCTTCGCTTTGCAGTAATACTGTCGCTACGGCTTTGCCTGCTCTGCCGAAGCCAAAAAGGCCTACTTTCATTGTTAATCTAATTTCGTTTATCCCCAAGTTATTTAACGGTTTATATGGTAAAATATGGTCTAGTCATCAGTCGTAGAGGGTTGCAGTTTAGAATTTCTTTGGGCAAGTAAAATGTGAAACTTGGCTTTCAAAGTTGGTTATAGTCGCTTTTACCCAACTGGAATTGGAGGTATGCATTCAGGAGAATACCTTTAGACAGACGAAGGCTACGAGGAAGAGTAAGCCTGCAATCAAGAAGGCTGGTAGATAGCCGATAGTTTGAACTAAATATGGGCCCGAGAAAGTCCCTATGGCGGCGCCTCCACCTGTCAAAACTTCATTTATACCAGCTTTTCCTTTAGGAATAATCGCCATAGAATTGCACAGCATCAGAATTGAATAAATGGCAAAAGCAAAACCCAAGCCGACCAGTATTAGACTTGTCATGGCTAAAGGATAGAAAGATAGACTCACTACTCCAACTATGAGAAAAATAAGCAGGCTTCGAAGAAGGATCATTCGGCTTATCCGTTTTTTTGCATCGCCACCGAAAGCCCGATTTCGGATCAGGAAATACCCCGAGGTTGAGCCAATCGAAACCAGCAGATATACAACAAAGACTGATCCAGCCTCTAATCCTAAATAATTCGTAAAGAATACTGGAAGTGGCGTATAGAATACACCTGATGCTAAGGAGAAAAAGAGTATGGCTAATGCGAATCCGAGAAATCGGGTTTGTTTGAAGCCTGATGTATCCATATGGCCGTGCCACATTTTGGAGACTGTTTGAAATCCGATGTTGGTGTAATCAAGTGTTCTTTCCATTCTTACTAAGCTGCGTTCGAAATGCATTATTGGGTCTGCTACAAAAAATAAAGAAATTATGAAAGCAACCAGACTTAAGGCGCTGCAAACATAGAATGAGTACATAGCGTTGATGCCAAAACTGTATGTTGCTGTGAAGGTTACAAATCCAATCCCTAAACCTATTATGAGGCCAATTTCAGTAAAGCCTTCATAGAGTGCGTATGCTCTTCCCCATTGGTGATGGGAATAGTTTTCCGCAACAAGCACGTTTTTTGGGGACTCGTGAGCGATATGGAGAACATTCATTAAAATATACAGAGCTGCAAAAACGGCTAAGTTTTGGCTAAAGGGTAGCGTAAACAAGAGCAAAATTATTGCCGATGATAAAAACGATAGCAAGATGAAGATTTTGTAGTGCCTTTTTTTGTCGCAGATGTAGCCCCAGAAGTAAGAAGAGGGTATGGTAAAGACCACTGAAAGACCCATGATTATGCCTAAATCTACTAGGCTTCCGCCTAAACCGCCTGAAGCTACTGAAGTGGCAATGTAGAGGGGGACAAATACTGAAAGTAAACCATAAGCCATCTCATGGAAGAAAGTCCCTAAACGCCACATAGTAACGATTGGTTGTTATCGGTAAAATTAAAACATGACTGGTCCTAATAATGAATTTAACGCTAAAAAGAAATTAATATCTTGTTGTTAGTGAAAATTCTATGTGGCTCTCTTGGCACCGCAGTTCGGACATACGGTTGGGGATCCAAACCACCACAATATTGGCAAGGAATCATGATAATTCCCTTGCTCACACACTCCTTCGCGCGCCGCGCGAATGTGGGTTGTCCAATGGCTCCCCGCCATTTTTTTGTTTTGCATGCGCCTTTAACTTAGCCAAGTTCTTTTTAGGTCTTTTATGCGTCAAAATGAGGATCGTCTGAGAGAATTCGGGCTTGATTGCTGATTGCAGTGGCTGCTATGATGCAGTCTCCGATTGGAATATGCTTGTATGATGCTTTTTAAGATCGCTGCCTCTTTGGCGATACCGGGGCTTCAAGTTTTCAATCTTTAGCCCACTGGAAATTATCGAGAGGTAAATCATATCTGCCTTTTGCTTGCCCTCTTTGGAATAGATCAGTTGAATTGTTTCACAGATAACAATGGTAGGAATTATCCCATTACTACTTTGGATCAATTCCCTCATTATTTGACTTACTTTCTTTTTTATATCTTGATTTTGAGAGTAGTAGTATTCGATAAGAAAACGGCTATCAAGCACATACTTCAAAGTTTAGTATTCCTCACGGAGCTTGTCAATTTCTTTTTTCAGCTCCACAACATCTGCGTGCCCCGCAAAAATACCTGCGCAATCTTCCAATCTGGGGATAGGCTTGAAGATAACTTGTTGGTCTTTTATTCGACGGCTAATTCATCGCCCTCTTTAATACCGAGTTCTTCTCGCATTTTGGCGGGAATGGTAGTTTGCCCTTTTCTTGTAACTTTAACTATTTTCTGCAACACTATCCCTTTTACTAATTAGTAGGAGATGTACTACCATATAAATAAGTCCTAATTTCTGGTTGAGGTAGCACCTCTAAAAATGGTCAGATTTGGTTTATTTGATAATGACCCAAGAAAAAAAATTCTCTCTATCATGGTTTAGACTGGTTGGTCGCGACCTGACATAATTATTCAATAAATGAAAAGATAAGTGTTGTTTGTGAAAGTATGACATTTTATTCTGAGCTCAAAGAAATTCGAACCCTGCTCGCGCGCGCTAAAAACCAACCAAGTTCACGGGTAAAACCATCGTGCTTTTAAAAGATCAAAGCACGTGCTCAGAGGATTTTTGAGAAATCATCATATACGCTTTTCGGTGCCCCATGAAGAGAACTATGACCTCTTTTTTAGCGCTATCAATTTCATATATGGCTCGGTAGTCGCCTGCTCTTATCTTCCAAAAAACTGATGGATTGAGCGGTTCACCCATCCTGTAGGGGTCAGCTGTGAGTTGTGTAAGCGCTTTTTTGAGTCTTGATTTGTTTGTGTCGTCGAGTTTTTGGAGTGCCTTTGCAGCTTTGGGATGCAAAAGCACCTTATATGCCAAATCAGGCATCCTCTAGAGAGTGTGAGTTCTTCAGGGTGCTCTTTTGCTTCTTGGCTACGTTTGTGGAGCATTTGATAGAATTCGCGGGTTTTTTCTCGTTCCTCATAGATGCTGATTATGGTTTTTATGGCATCGCTGCGGCTTTTGAATTTGCCTTGAGCTACCCATTCGTCAATTTGTTTGAGGGTTTGTTCTGGGAGTCGAAGTTGGACTTGAGCCATCTAAATATGCACCGTAAACAAATATGTTTACAGATAACTTAAATTTTACTACTTATTCACTTGAGATAGCATTCTTTTTCTGTTTTTTCTCTGCTTGGCTGGCTTCTTTCACTTTAGATTCACCCTGAGCAGAAAACGATGAATCTCCCTGAAGTAACATCTGGCGTAATCGTTTTTTTCTTTGTCATTAATTTCTAAGGCTTGTGCTTTAAGCTCTTCGTAGCGCAGGTTGGTAGCTATTTGTTTTCTGATAATGCCCATAGTTACCACTGGGTGTTCTTCTTTTACCTGTTTGGTTGAAAAAAGGAAGGCACAACAATAAAGGCGTGTTTTATGCGGGTTTGTTTTCGGCTGGTTGCTTAGTTGTGAGTTCTTCGATTGGTATGGGCGGAGCGCGCTAGAAGGTTTCGAGCTATATCCACTTAGTCTTGACACCCAATGTCTTAAAGTGCGGGTCATCAGTAACCACGTATTCTGCTGATCCATTTTTTACAAATGAAGCGATTAACGCGTCGGCAATGGGCACAGTTGCGTTTGCAAGAAGCAGGCTTCCTGCAATGAGCGCATCTTTTTCGGCTAACGGCACCGTTCTTAATCCCTTCTCCTTTAGTATCCTTAGCCTTGTCCTGGCAGCATCTTCACCAATTCTTGCCCCAGCATATTTAATGAATTCAGTTAGAACGATTGAGGGTACGAATAGTTGCCTTGTGAGTTCTTTTTCAAAAAAATGTTCAACCTTTGCACCGATCGCTTCGGTTGGCGGAAACTCTAAAGTAAGTAGCAGACGTGTGTCGGCAACGCTCGTCAACGCCAGTTACTCCGGCCTTCGTCGAGTTCACGGATGATTTTTTTGTATTCTTCTTCTCCCACAGATTTGCCTGCCTTCAATCGAGGCGTGGGCTTCAGCATGATGGTGCCTTCTTCTTCCTTGACCTCTAAAATGGCACCCTCTTCAATACCAAGTTTTGAACGAAGCTCTACTGGGAGGGTAACTTGCCCTTTCCGTTTAACTCTAACGTGGGACGACTTTTGCATAGTCATACAATGATACTGTCACACATAAAAAAGTTCTGATGAACCCCCGCTCTTAGAGATTAAAACCTCGGGCGCTTCTCTGTTTCCTGTTTGGTTGAAAAAAGGAAAGACAACAAAAAGAAATTGTGCATTATGGTGTTTTGTTTTCGGTTGGTTGCTCGGTTGTGATTTCTTCGATTGGTTTTGGTGGTGGTGTTGTTGCCATCGTGTAGCCTATCCATGCACCGATGCCAAGAATTGCGACAAAAGCTACGAAGACCGGTATTGCGATGATCCAGAATTGAACGCTTGCTGCACTGCCAGCGAGTCCGATGTTTACTATCCAGTCAGGATAGAATAAGCTTACAAGATAACCTACTGCGACAACAAGACAGACAAGAAGGATGGCTCCGCCGATTGCTTGATCTTTGCTCATGGTTATTTTTCACCACCTTGCAACGTTAGAATATGATTTTGTTAGTGGTTGTTTGGGTTTATTAAGCATATTCTTGATTCTGACCTAATAGCAAGCAAGTCCTTTTTTGAAGAACTAAAAAATCTAAGCCCATTATTAAGAGGATAGAGTTAACCTTGCTTTTCAGGCGCTTTTTTGTTTCTCAGTCCATTTAAGCCAAGCATTGGAGTCCCAAATACTGTTTTTAGGGCCTATCTTAAAAGTTTTGAAATAATCGGTGCGCTCTTAAAGAAATTGCTTTGGGGAAGCAGACTTTTCCAGGCATAAGCTGGTTTGTCTTCCTTGTTTATGAGCGTTTTTTCGATAAGCCCTATTTTTTCGGCTTCCTCAAGTTCGTTGCTTAGATGTTCTTGGTTGACTTCTGAGTTGGTGAGTTTGGCAAGTTCTTCGGCTACGCCATTTGTGGTTGGGTTACCTTGTTTTTTAGCATTTGCTACTGCTTGGATTAGTTGTTGTTTTTGGGTTGGCAATTTGCCGTAGAGTGTGAGTAGGGAGGCTTTGTCTTGGAAGTTAAGAAAGACACGATAACACACCAGTACAGCTAGCAGTGCGATGCTTATTGCGGATAGTGTTAGGCCGTTTTGGCTAATGGTGAGTGCGATGGTGGTCCAGGTTTTTATGGGTTCCCAGTAGTCGTTTATGGATTGTGCAATCGGCAGCATCAACTCTTCATAGTGTTTGACATCCTCTGGTGATTTGGGGTATGCGACTATGCTTAGTTTGACTTGTTTTTGTTGTGTTTGGTTGTCTACGTTGAATGTTGCGGTTGTGAACCAGTAGAGGACTACTTGGGTTTGGTTTGTGCTGTGGTATTGGAAGGCGAAGTATCGTCCTACGATGGGTGGGTTGGCTTGTGTTTGGATATCTGTTAGGTCGAGTTGGGTGACTTGGGGTTGGAGTCCTTGGCTGAGGGGGTAGTTTACGAGGCAGGTTTCCCATCGGTGCAGTGGACCGGTGGTTGATGCGAGTTCGACTGCTACCCATATGGTTGGTTTATTGGGTTCGTTTGGGGCGTAAGCATAGACTAGTGAGGCGTCTTCTCCTGAGAGTTTCTCAAAGTTTGAGTCACGGTAAACGTAGCTTAGGTTGTAGCCTGCTATTTGTGGGAGGGGTAGGGTTTGGGTGTTTGGTTGAAGGCCGCTTGGGGTTTGAACTAGGATTTGAGCGGGTCCTTCGGTTAGGGCAAATACAGGTGCTTGAATGCTTAGCAGAAGAGCAATTACTATGGCGATGCTGGCGATTTTAGCCAGGTCCGCTTTGTTGAGTTTTGTTTTTGGTTGTTTGCCTATTTTTCCGCAGTTAGGGCAGAAATCTTGGGTGGTTTTTGGGTTGCAGCTTATG
Organism: uncultured archaeon; assembly: GCA_963800605.1. Taxonomy (GTDB): domain Archaea; phylum Thermoproteota; class Bathyarchaeia; order Bathyarchaeales; family Bathycorpusculaceae; genus Bathycorpusculum. Next base: position 233,550 of record CAWDBI010000004.1, read on the forward strand.
CAGGGTTGTTGTGGTTTGGGTTTTTTAATGAATTTTTCGGTTGTTATGAGAAGAATTAGCGTGCCAACAAACATCAATGGACATGAATAAAGTCACCTCTAAGTATGCAATATTATCCGCTGCCTTCTTCCTCCTCAAAGTAGCCCTGTTCTGATGGTACTGCTCTTAAGTATTTCGATTGCACACTTTGGTAATAACGCCAAAACAGCCCAATTCCCACACAGAAACCTAAGGCACCAATCAAAATGTATACGCTGCCCGCGAGAACCAAACTAACAGAAGCTAAGTAGAGACCGATCAGTGCGGCCCCGTTGAAGCCTTCTCCTTTTCCCCTAAGCCATCACTTTGACGTTTTCTCTTCCCGCTCCTTTGCCCAATAAACAAGCAAGCCACAAAAAATGCATATAAAGATGTTTCGAAAATCGTAATACTCAGAAACCGAATGATTCAATCCAACCAAAAAAGACCTGATTAATAAAAAACGAATTACCCAAAAGCAGAAATTAATCGCTTAAAGGGTAAAAATGGTAGAAGTTAAATTCTTTGCCTGACAATACAGTCTTGGAGTTATCGCTATGTGGATTTGTCCGCAATGTGGTCTTGAAAACACCCAGGACAGGGTTGTTTGTAAAGACTGCGATGCAATAAGAGTAAAGGAAGATAGAGTTTCTGAGAACAGTGAATATATAGAGCACCTATTTTTGACGGCACAGGAATTTAACTAACAACGCTATGGAATCACTATCTAACAAGAGATACGAAATTGCCCATGCGATTGAGCTAAAACCAGGACTTATATCGAACTCTTGAGCATTCAGCGCAAGAAACTATGATCTGTCCGTTGATTATTGTGGTGTTGGCTGTTTTGCAACCGCATCGGCATTCATTAATCGCTTCAACTGTCATAACTCAAAAATGGCCTTAACAAGATAAAAATGGGTTATTTCAAAACTCGACATAAGGATAACCTAAAAAAAGAAAAAATGTTATTGTCAGATTTTATTTGAATTTATATTGTATGCGAAATCTCAAGGAGGGCTGGCGTGGCTGGCGATTTGTCAATTTAAATGATTTAAAGATTGAGGGGGTTGGCTTTTTGTTTAAGTAAAGTGCTTTACACGCTCTTCTTGAATTTTTTTCTTTCCCAAGGGTCAGGTTCTAAAGCTACCTTGTCAACCTTGTTTTTCAATTGAGTAGTTTTAGCTTTTGCTTCGATTTTTCTTGACATTGCAATTCTCATTATTGTTAGAGCGTCTTGAATATAAATAAGGGACCTAAAGGTTCCGTTACGTCTTCGTCTGTTCGGGGTCTGACGATTAAATTTCTAAACAAAAGAAGGATTGCCGACTGGCTATTTGAGTTCTAAATCACCCAAAAAATGAACAGCATGAACAGAATATTATAGATTCATAATTTTAATATATGATGGTCTGTTGTGTGCTAAGTGCAAGGGTGGCCGAGAAAGGCGTTGGCTCGCAAAGCCAATTACGCTGGGCGCAATACCCATCTCCTTGCTCCAAATGGTTCTATGTTACTATTGAATGCACTAGCGCGCTGGGGGGTGGCTTTCCACAGATTTTGGCACACAAATTGACGCTTGTTTCGTGTTTATAAGCATCAAGTTCCTATTGTATGGATCTTGCAATTTTTTGCAGAGTAAAATTTTAGGAGTTGATATATCGAATGTTTGCTTTCTTAGAGTCAAGTTACTCGATTTGCTATGAATGCGCTGTTGAATTTAAAACCTTAACTAGAAACGATACCACAGAACCTTATTGCTGCAAAAAATGTTCTACAAAAAAAGAATACCTGACAGTATAAAACAATCAGTTAATGGATTTCCTCAGAACCCCCTAATAGAGAGCCTTGTTATAGACTAAAAATATCACATCTGCTACCTCTTTTTTTATTAAACACAGCATAGTTAAAAAAGTCATCAATAGCAAAAAAATTCTTAGATTGAGTTGTAAAAACGAATAACAATCTTAGCAGACAAAAGAAGGCGTTTTATCGGTTGTGGATATGTGCCCTAACAAAATTTATCCATCCGTGGGTGTGGCAGACAAACAAAATTATTAAGTTGTGTTGCTGAAAGGTGACACCAGCACAAGTTTATCAATAATTTTTGTGATTTTCAAATTTGATTGTTAGTCTTGGGAGGTGATTTTTTGTCTAAAAGCAAATCTAATGTATCTGAGCCTGAAAGGACTGCTAATGGTAAATATCGATGTCGAGCGGATAAACAAGAGTATGATACACGTGAGGACTTTGACGCTCACTGCGAGGAAGACCATTCTGAGAATGGGAGCAAATATGGAGTAAAATCCTAACGTTCTCTTATTTTTTTTTGAAGCCTCTTGATGATGCGAGCGCATTTTAACGAGCCCTCAGCGCGTTAGATAACATAATTTAGTACAGCATAATCTCTCAAAGACACTATCCACTATCAGTGGTTGATTTATTAGCGTCAGCTCTTGGGCTTCAAAACTTTATCTAATGACTGAGGCAGATTGTCAATTTTGTGGGGTAGCACAACATTAACACAACATCCTGTAGACATTTGAGTTTGTTGGGTTACGGTATCAGAGTTAATCTTTAATCGGTCCGGAACGTTTTGTTGGCTTTGGTTCATCAACTGAGTTAATGTGTCCAGAGCCTCTGTATGCAACCCTGAATTATTGGGCTTATCTGCCGCATCGTATAGGGTCTCCCCAGACTGCATTTCCATTAAATTTGGCACTGATGGCGGCTTTTCGCCTGTGTCATTCATAGCTACCTCATTTAACGTACTTGCTTGAGTACTTTGTAAGGTGCTAGGAACGCTACTGGATGGGTGAATAAGTGTACCCCCACCCGCTGGATGCAAAACGGAACCTTGCTCTTCACCACCACTACCTGAGCCTCCGCCACCCTGAGAACCACCGTTGAGCCAGCTGCTCCAGCACCACCCGCCGCACTGCCAGCAGCTCCCCCTCCTCCGCCAAAGACAAAGAAATACAGCACACCCCCAACACCAACACCGACAGCTCCGATTATGCCGCCTATAACTATCGGGTTGCTTAGAAGGGATTGCTGCGCTTCTTGGGTGCTTGTGTCCCCGATTTGCCAAACTTCAAAATAATCGTATTCTGAACCGCCTCTCCAAGGCGAAACCGCATCCACTCCAATCAGTTGAGAAGCAGCGCTATCTGTCTCTGTGTAGGTGCTCTTTATTTCACCATTATAGTACATGTTGATTTGGTTGCCCTGCTTTTCTATTGCCAGCGTAAACCATGTGTTTTTGCTTTCTTGGAAGCTGCCAAAGGTTGTTTTTTGTCCATCTCGATAGAATACATAGTTGCCATACCAGCCATCAGCCATGAAAGGAGTAGGAATGCTTGTCGGTGATTGCGGTTACGATGTTTCCACAGTGGCTACCTAGAGTCCATCTGCTTTTGTCTTCAACTTTCCAGTTTGATATTCCTGATGGAAAATGCTGTGAGTAATGGATAGCAGTATCTTCTTGAAGTGCCATCTAAAACTATGGCGCTACCAGAAAAGCTAACGCCATCTTCATGAGTGATTGTCCAGCCTGCAGCTTGAGTTGGTCAAGACTTTGATAATTCATTTCTTCTCTCCAAATACTTGTCTCAGTTTCAGCCTGAACCACCATAACTGAACTAAAAACAAATACTGCAACAGCTAAGAACATCAATAATTTAGCCTTCACACCGCTTCCTCGTTTGTTTTATTATTGACTATTTATTATAAGCTTTTCTAAGCAAGACATTAAGTTCAAAGCATGCTAAAGCGCGCGTGGTCAGTTTAAATTATTAAGCTAAAAAAAGCTAAGGGCTAAAAACGCCCTAATACGAATTTATTTAAAGCAAAATTGGGGGAAACTACTGCGTTTCTTAAAGAATACGAAACCTATGCAACCTTAGATTACATTTCTATGAGTAGGCAGTTCCTCTTGGTTCAATCACCAAGACATTAACTATTCGCTGGTTCCAAATGATTTCATAAATTATACGTATGTCGCCTATTCTTGCCCTGTAGGTGTCTGTGCAACCCTTAAGCTTTTTTATATCATGATATTGTGCCGGAACTGGATTTTCACGCAAAATTAAGAGAAGTTCAAGAATTCTTGTTCTGTATTATTGAGACAATTTTTTGACAGCTTTTCGCGCTCTTTGAGACAGGATTATCTCGAACAAAGCAAATCAACACAATTCTTTGACCAAATCTTCCAAGCTTATTTTTTGACCCTTCGCTATTTCTTTTCGGGCTGCTTCAAGTTTCTCTTTCTCTTCTGTGGATACTTCTTCTTCAGGTAGAAGCAAAGCCCTTAACCTTAAAAGTTCAAGCTGAACACATCTAGCTTCTCAAGAACCATCTTTACCTCAGCTTTTTTTACTATCACGGTCACAGCAAATCCTTCTCAATTAGCGATTAATAAACAATATTGTGTGTTCTTTAAACTTTATCTCCTTTCTCGATAGGATAGCATAGCGAAACAATACTCGAAAGCACACTTGAATACAGCAATTATCTAAGAGCATTCATGGGCTGGTGCTAGACATTAAATTGAAAAAAGAAAAGCTCAGAGATCTACTCACTAAACTTGTTTATAGGCGCGCTGTGAAAATGACTATCTAGAGCTATTTTTCATTACTTCTAGGCTTGCTTTCACGAGTTTTTTCACCAACGCCACTGGTATCTCTTTGTTTAATGGGAAACTAACGATAGCTGTGGTTGTACTATAGCCTGCAAGTTCGTTTCTATAGTCTTGTAATACTGGAGGACGCACGTGTAGGCGCACGTTTGGTTTCTTGTAACTAAACCAAGCAAACATCCCATTATAATCATAACCCTTGAAGTAGTATCCCGGGATTTGGAAGTAACTGACGGTTTCTATGGCGTCAGGCGCTACTTCACGTATTGCAGCCCTAATCTCAGCCAACCTGGCTTGCTCTTCTTTAGGGAATTTTGTTATGTATTCATCTACACCACCGGGTTCAATAGATTTGGCTTTGTTTTTTGCAATAATTTCACCCCCAAATTATCAATAACATATTATTTTTAGAGTATATAATTCTCACCAACATGACAAATCAATGCACAACTATATTGCCTAAGATTATCCAAATTTTCGCTGAACTTTATCCCAGTTTACGACAACATAATTACCAGTTTTCCCCACATAATTCTAATTAGCGTTCTGCGCGCGTAGGGTGTTGCCTCAAGAACTCTTCGATTGCAAGGGTTGTAAACTTTATCCTAAGAATCAATTCTTCGCCAATTGCAACGAATAAGTGACCATGACGCCCTTATAATTCATCGGAGGTAAGCTTTGGCAGAATCAAGTTTCGATAAGTTATTTATCAGATGAATTCCTATCAATGATTTGTGTTTCTTGAGATAAAGTACCCTAAGCTCTTATTATTCATAATAACTGTGTTTCTTGTCTATTTCCTATTCTCTGGCTTATTGTATGAGCCTTTGCATAACCTTCTTTCTATTTTGGGTTATTTGGGAACTTTCTTTGCAGGCTTACTGTATCCTTATTCATTCACTACCGTTGCGGGAACAGCATTACTGCTTATCTTGGCGAAAGAACAAAGCATACTTTTGGCAGGAATTATAGCTTCATTTGGGGCTTTGATAAGCGATATTCTCATCTTCTTATTTGTTAAATATACTTTTAAGAATGAAATTCATAACCTCTCGAAGGAACCAATTATCCAGGCTCTTAGTAGATTGATACCCCACTCGTTTAGAGTATATTTGCTTGTGACTTTTGCTTGTATCCTCATCGCAGCTCCGCTTCCTACCGAGATTGGTATAATGATTATGACATCAGCAAAAAAAATAACAACCCAAAAATTCGTTTTGATGGTATACATCTTGCATGTAAGCGCAATCTTTGTGATTCTTCTGATCGGCAACAAAATTTAGTTGGGGATGATATTTCGTCCCACCTTAGGGCAGAATAAGCGCGAACTCTTGGATGGACTTTTTGAAAGCACACCCTGAAAAAATGATTTTCGGTTGTTCCTAAAAAATTCAATCAAGAACTTTGCATTACCGTAGTATATGCCGTCTTATTGCGCGCTATCAATAAACGGGATCAAAATAACAGGGTACATTAAATAATCAGGAACACCGCCTAACCCTTCAATTAACTATGTTGTTTGGGTTCCGATAGGGTCATCTTCTTGAACTTCGATAACGCGTTTCTTTAGTTCGGTTTTGGTCTTGGTGGACCAAGGATCGGGTTCTATGGTTTTAAAATTAGCTGACGCTTTTTTTGGTCTTAAGAACATACTTTATTACTCAGAAATTATTTCAAAATATTTCTTAATAAACTGTTGCTATCTTGCTCGTAAGTATAGGAATTGACACTTGCCAACCGCGCACGCAAACTTTTGAAAATCCAACATCCAATCTCATCTTTAAGTAAATTTAATTAACATTAAAATATTTATTATCATTGATTAGTTGGATTTTGAGTGGCTTGTTTTTTTATAATCAACTTTGACTTAAGCAAATTCTATTAAAATAATAAAGGCGAAATGAGATGGCTCAATCTATATCAAACCATGTTCTAAGTCGGCAAAGTCGGTATCAAAAAGGAAAAGCTCTACGTGACCAAGTACCCTGGGATAGCCATAGCCATTGGGAACCCGCCAAAAACCGTCCTGACCCAATAAATCTTCTGCTTGAAAGAGACCAAGGACGCCTCCAGAGCCTACTGCCCATAAAGTACGGCCGCATGTCAACATCAACCTTTGGGTTCCTACGCGGTTCCGCAGCCATTATGGCAGCTGATCTTGCCACTACACCTAACAGTGGAATAGAAACAATGCTTTGTGGAGATGCGCACCTGAACAATTTTGGCATTTTTGCCACACCTGAACGTAAACTGGTCTTCGACATGAATGACTTTGACGAATGTTATCCGGGTCCTTGGGAATGGGATCTTAAACGGTTGGCTGCTAGTGCAGTCGTTGCGGGTCGAGACAAAGGGTTCTCGGAAACTGATAATTGGAAGATAGCTGAGGTTGTCGCTAAAACTTATCGTGAGACGATGTATGCGTTTACTGAGATGTCGACTTTGGACGTTTGGTATTTTCATGTGGATGAAAATCAATTGCTGAACGCTTTTGATGCGTCAAAGAAAGGATCCAAAGTTGTCAGTAAAGCCGTTAAAAAGGCGCGTGGTCGAACACAAGAGCTATCTCTTGAAAAACTCACTGAAATAATATATGGCCAGCGTCAATTTATCAATAATCCGCCATTGTTAATTCGTTTAAACGAGATTCTTTCCACAGACATTTTACCTGAGGAAGAAAAAGTCAGGCTTACAGAAAAGAATCTTGAGAAGGCATGGTTTGATTACCTGAACAGTTTACCTGAGGATCGCCGTGACTTGCTTTCCCGTTTTCGCATTGTGGATGGCGCTTTGCGGGTTGTTGGTGTGGGCAGCGTTGGAACTCGTTGTGCTATCATGCTATTGCAAGGTGGGGGAGATAACGATATGCTTGTACTTCAGCAAAAAGAAGCGGGTCCATCGGTGCTGGAACGGTATTTGCCTCGTAGAGAATTTGATAGTCAAGCGCAGCGTGTGGTAATAGGTCAGCGGTTAATGCAGGCTTCAAGCGATATCTTCTTGGGTTGGAGCCACGGTCTGGGTTCTGAGCTTCAGTATTATTGGCGTCAGCTAAAAGATATGAAAGGCTCTATTGATGTGGCGTTATTGGACCTGAAAGGATTTACTATTTATCTTAAATCTTGTAGTTGTTGTTTAGCCCGAGCTCATGCACGAGCAGGTGACGCTGCAAAGATTTCAGGGTATTTAGATAAGGGTTGGCCATTCGATAATGCGATTGCAGGGTTTGCTGTGGCTTATGCAGAACAGGCTGAGTTGGACCATCAAGCTTTGGTTGATGCTATTGATTCAGGTCGTATTGAAGCCCAAACAGGCGTCTAACAAATTCACTGGATAATTATCAGCAACTAGAACCTCACAGTCTATCGGTCAATCAACACAATATACTTAAAATGCCTATTGTGAATAAATACAGATTTTGTATTCATAAATCTTTTATTTTATTCTTAAAGCTTTATTTTGATACCCAATGCGAAAAGATCTGACCATCAAATTCAACGTCTTCAACGAAAAGCATTTCGATCCATTGAATTGATAACGGAGAAGTATTCTGTTGACCCCCTTTGAGTGGCTATCGCTTGTTGCAGCAGTCGTGTGTTTATCTTTGGGAATCATAATTTTTTCTTTTAACAGAAAAGCCCTACTTAACAAACTTTTTCTCATGGGCAGTTTCTTTGCGTTTATTTATGCATTTACTGAAGTAATGATGTGGCAATCAGACTCTGTTGCGAGTGCAACCCTATGGAGCAGATTAGGTTCAATATGGCCATTCTTTATCGTGTTGGTTACTCACTTTGTCTTGGTTTTCACAAACAGCAAATGGCTAAAAAACAAACTCACATACCCCATCCTCTACATACCCGCCTTCGTTTTTTGGATAATTGACGCATCTACACATTTGATAAACTCCATCCCCGTTATGCAAACTTGGGGATACGAAGATCTCTCATCAGGCACCATAACTAGCTATTTTAGTGTGATCTGGGCAGCATTTTTACCTGTCTTAGCATTTGTCTTATGCTTCCGATATTACCAAGCAACCACAGACCAAAAACGTAAACAACAAACAAAATTTATCACAATCGGTCTTGGCATTCCAATTTTCACCTATTTGATAACCAACATGGCACTTCCAGCCATAGGTATTAACACTCCAAATTTAGGACACTTTGCAGTAATGTTCTTTAGCGGTTTCGTTGGCTACGCGATAATAAAGTTTGATTTGTTCACTTTCGACGCAGCACTAGCTGCAGAAAACATCGTTTCGATGATGCCTGATTCACTAATTCTCGCAGATATGAATGGAAAAATCCTCAGAGTGAACAACCAGTTATTGAAATTTTTTGGGCTATTCTGAAGATGAATTAACTGGAAAATCCATAGCCAAATTGGGTCTGCAAGAAATCCGATTTGAAGGTTTCCTCAAAGAGTTAGCTCAACAAAGAGCGATCAATGATTGGGAATTGAAATTAACAACAAAATCTGGCGATGAAAAACACGTTCTATTCTCAGGATCACTTGTTAGGAGCAAAACAGGGCAAGATGTGGGGATTACTTGTATCATTCATGATATTACAGAACGAAATCAGATGCAAGCTAAACTTCAAGAATATAACACTCGCCTAGAAGATTTGGTCAAAGAACGAACTGCTCAATTAGAAAAGGCACAGCGATTTGCAGCCATTGGCGAATTAGCGGGCATGGTTGGGCATGATTTACGAAATCCTTTAGCGGGAATCAAAAATGCAGTTTATTTTCTGAGAAAAAAACAAGCAGACTTCATTGGTGATAACGGAATTCAAATGTTAAACACAATTGATCAAGCGATCGAGCATTCCAACAGCATTATCAATGATTTGCTAGATTACAGCCGAGATATGCGTTTAGACACTGAAGAGTGTTCAACTAAGTCTTTGATTAATTATGTTATCCTATCTTTGAAGGTCCCCTCCAACATCAAATTACAGGAGCTAACCTCAGACTACACGATAAAGATGGATGAGAATAAAATTAACAGAGTGTTTGTCAATTTAGTGAAAAATGCTTTTGACGCCATGCCCAACGGAGGAAAACTTGAGATCACAAGTCGCCAAAATGGAGGTTATGTAGATTTTGCCTTTGCAGATACAGGTACGGGTATGTCTGAAGATGTGATGGCCAAGATTTTTACTCCCCTTTTCACTACTAAAGCGCAAGGGATGGGTCTTGGGCTTGCAATCTGTAAGCGCATGATTGAAGCACACAATGGCAAAATATCCGTGCAAAGCAAAGTAAATCAAGGAACAACATTCACTGTCTCACTACCTCATCTTCTCTAAGTAAATTACGCTCTTTTAACTGTTAAACCAGAAACTCTAAAGCGCGCTGTCCAGTCCAGTTGGTAATTTTTATCTTTAGTTGTTAGATTTTATCGATAATTGTAAAACTATAAAATCAACCGACCACAACTTGTAGTTGCAAGAAACCAGGGCTAATCAGCTTGAAAATAACGAATAGTATCCAAAAAACCATCTCAATCGCAAAAATAGCCTTCATAACCGCCCTCATTATTGGAATAACAGAGACACTAACAGGAACACTTGTTTCAAGCATTGCACTCTACGCAGATGGCATTCACTCAATCGGAACCGCAATCGTTTTCCTAATTGTATGGATTGGAATCCGATTATCCATGAGAGCACCAGACGGCAAGTTTCATTTCGGATACTACAGATTCGAAGCTCTCGGCAGTCTTGTAGCAGCTTTTATTCTTGCAATCTTTGGAGGCATAATCGCCTATGAATCATACCTACAATGGATAGACCCCAAGCCTTTGGTTAACCCAGAAATAGCCATCATCGTAGTATTAGCCTCCGCAATTACCGCAGCCCTACTAACATTATCCATCAACAAAACAGCCAAAAAATTCAGATCAGCAGCACTCAAAACCGGCGCCCTAAACGGAGCAATCGACGTCGCCTCATCCATGGCTGTCTTTGTGAGCATAGTACTAAGCGGATACTTTGGCATAGCACATGCAGACTCGATCGCAGGAGTAATAATTGCCCTGGCAATTGTCCCGGGAGCCTACTCAATCATAAAGGAGTCTTCGCTGGTGCTGGTGGATGCATGCAGCTGCGGAGATGTGGTCAGGGCCATAACAGAAGTAGCCAGAAGCGTCAAAGGCGTAGAGCAAGTCCACTCGATAAGGATGCGACAGCTAGGACCCTACATAGTGGGTGACATGCACGTCGTTGTTACCGGCGAGACCCTGGTCAGAGACGCAGACGCTATTGCTACCCAAGTCGAAGAGAAAGTAAAGCAAGAGTTAGGCGAAATAAGAGACATCAAGATAATCATCGAATCCACTGAAACTCATAATAAACGACTCCAACAGTGATTTTGAGCAGAAGATCAGCCTTTCTGCGCGCGCTTGCAAATGCCACGGGATCTTCAGCGCGCCCTTAAACCAAAATACCAAAAGCAGAAATTAATCACTTAAAGGGTAAAAACGCGCGATTGTAGAGTTATTGAGATGGTAGTTTTATTATGAATTTTGTTCCTTTACCTTCTTGGCTCTCAAAGGAGATTTTACCATGTTGAGCTTCTATGACCCGTTTGCAGACAGCTAAACCAAAGCCCTGCCCCTTCGACTTAGTAGTAAAAAGTGGCATGAAGATTTTACTCTTAATCTCTTCAGGTATCCCAACCCCTGTGTCTTCGACAGTAATCTGAACTTGACCATCACACATGGATTGTCCAATTATAGTCAATTCTCCGCCTTGTGGCATAGCTTGCACTGCATTGGTTACAAGGTTGAATAGGACTCTTTTTAGTAGTTGAGGGTCAGTTTCTATAATTAATGTATCAGGGATGTCCATGTTTATTTGAATGCATTTTGGAACAATTACCTGAGCTAATAATACCTCAGCTAAAGGTTTTAACTCAACTATTTGTAAATTAGACTCGACAGGTTTAACAAAAGTCTGAAGGTCACTAACAATCTTATCCATATAGCTAATCTGCTCAGCAATTCCATCTAAGCTCTCTTTCAGAGAAGCTTTTCGTTGTCCTTGAGGCATTTCCTTTAATTCAGCTTCTGCCAAGTAAAGCTCACTGATAATAGTCTGCAACGGATTACGCAAATCATGCCCAACCATACCCGCAGTTTGACCAATAGCTGCCATACGTTCTTGTTCTTGGAGCTGTTTGGTACGTTCTTCAACAAGTCCTTCCAATTTCTTACTATATTCCTCAAGCCTAAACTCCATTTGCTTACGCGCTGTTATGTCCATAAATGAAGCTATTATCGACATTTCCCCTTGAAGTTTCATGATTTCAGCTGACATATTCACAATAAATTTGGTTCCATCTTTTTTGCGCAAAGTGTACTCTTGGTTACGCACAAATCCTTGTGAACGAGAGAGTTTTTGTGAAAAGGACACGGTCATCAGGATTAGCCCACACCTTCAGATCAACCGAAGTACGCCCAATTACCTCTTCACGGCTATAACCAAAAAAACATACCGCAGATTCATTAATTTCTAAGATAATCCCATCAGATAGGCGGGTTATTGTAACTGCATTAGGGCTGTTTCTAAATACCTTTGAGAATTTCTCCTCAGATAATCGCAAAGCTTCTTCAGCTTTCTTGCGTTCAGTAATGTCCCTATCAATCCCTCTATAACCCACCAACTGTCCTTTCTCATCTAATATTGGAACACCACTTGTTTCTAAAAGCACCAACGACCCGTTTTTATGAACATTCCAATTCTCAAGACCAAAAAAAGGTTCCTTCTTATTCGCGATTTCGATGAAAGCGTTTGTTATTTTTTCTGTCTCATCTTCTAAAACTAAATCGAAAGGGGTTTTACCAACAACTTCATCTGGTTCATAACCTAAGATGTCTTTAATTTTTGGACTAACATATGTGTAGACTCCATTTTGGTCAACTTGCCAAATCATATCGCTTGTACTTTCAACCAAACCTCTGAATCTTTCCTCAGCTTCTTTGCAAGCATCTTCTACTTTCTTGCGTTCAGTTATATCGCGTGTCACACCAACAAAAACAAGAGGTTTTCTGTTTTTATCATAAATTGCCGTTACAGATATTTCAGCACAAAAAACAGAGCCATCCTTCCTCAAAACCCCAACTTCATTTAAAATTTTTCCTCTTTCAAGAACCTTGAGTGCTCCTTCCATAGCACGTTGTCTGTCTTCTGGAACTACAATATCGTAAACATTTGTACCTATCAATTCCTCCCTGGTTAATCCCAACTGCTTAATAGCCGCCTCGTTGCAGTCGGATACTTTTCCATCTAATCCCGCTAAAATTACGCCGTCATCCATAGCGTTAAGAATATCTTGCAGAGTTTCTTTAGAAGCTCTTAATGCTTCTTCAGCCTTTTTGCGCTTGGTTGCATCTCTACTGATTATGGTCGCACCATTTTCTGCGGGAAAAATCGTTGTCTCTAAAAAACGTTCAGAATAAACTCCTTTCCACTCGAAATGTCTAACCTCTTTTTTTGCCATCGCCTCAACAATTTCTTCATATGCAACGGTTTTGACTGCTCTTGGCAAAATGGTCCATATATTTTTGCCAAGCATTTCTGAAACTTTCAAACCAACTGTATCCGCAAACGCTTGATTGACATATGCAATAATAAAACTGTTATCTAAGGCAACAATACTATCTTGTATTCTGAAAAGAACATCAAGCAAAACATCGTCTTTCATGACGACACATCAAAGATGTTTACCCTGCTTATCTTTAAAAGTCTTGGGTAAACCTGTGCTCTCAGCCCCTCACCAAATAACGATTTTGAGCAAATATTTTGAATTTTTTACTTAATCCCTATCCTGCCGCTTCTATGGTTCGAACCCCATTTCGGTGCACTACCAAACCCCAATTAGGAACCCTCTTTATCCCAACTCATAGATAGCAAACTTCCTGCCGTTCCAGGTGTCCAATCGGAAGTTGTCAGTGCAGGATTATTGTGATGTTTCAGTGTTTTTAGAAACAGCGCCAAAATGAACCAGATGGCTCAGGTTTAGAGTGGTTGACGTGTTAACTCCTTGATCTTGTCAAAATGGGGGTCTGTTGGACTACGCAATCTGCTTTTAAAGCTATAGCTGTAGCGGCATAGAGGGCATCTCTTGGCCGCGCTTCGAGGTAAAGCATTAGGGATTTCTCTGTTCAATTTCTTCTTCGTATTCGTGAGGATTTATTTTTTAATTAGAGTTTATTTGCTCTGCTATTTTTTTGAAGGTAGCTACGCCATCGAAACAGGGTTTTTGGAGGGTTAATTTGTCATCTTGTAGTGTGAATAGAACTTTGGATCCCTGGCTCTATTTTGAGTGCTTTTCGCATGGCTCGCGGAATCACTACTTGACCTTTTGGACCGACTTTCATTACTTCCTCAATCAAAATCTTACCTTCAGTTATACTTTTGTAATCCCTAAATTTATACTAAAAAAATGATAACGTAAGAGAGCAATCACAAAAAAGTTGGAGACGACTCAAAGACCAACTATCCGCGGTTAAAATGGCGATAAACCAAAAAAATAAGGAAGGATAATATAGCATATTTGTCAAGCATATTTGTCGAAACTAAATTGCAGGTGGACTCCCGGTTTGTACTAGGTTTGTGCATATGTGTCCTGAACATTCAAGCCAAGAACCTCTGACCCATGTAGGAATATCAACTCTAACCCACGCGGGGTTCATCAGCGAGGTAATGTCATTTGAATATCCCGATTGCAGGATTAAATCTTCATGGAGCGGTACCGGAGAACCAATCGGATGGAACGTAAGCGTTAACGGTGGCAGCACGAATGTAAGATTACCATATGCAGCACTTGCGGTAGTCATAAGATTGAATGGAAGCGTTATAGTAACAGGAGCGGTAAGGTTCGCAACAATTAAGCTACCATCTCTCCAAACATTAAGTGCTTGACTGCTAACGGTGATTATATTATGCATCAAGGGGTTCCATACTGGAGTGCCATTCCAGAATGATTGCAGGTAAGTATCTAAACTAGGTCAGGATTAGTCTTTATGTGAGCTACTGGTACAAATGTGTTGGTTGCTGGAATCCATAATTGTACTAAAAGCGTACTATAGAAGTGCCAAAATCTGATCGGTTATCGTAACTAGTGGCGATCAGTCGCAAATTAGTCGGATGACTTGTTGCATTCAAAGGCGGAGGTAACTGGATGATTACTTCGCCATGTTCGCCATAGGCATGGTCTTTAACAGTATTCGTAGCATTAGTTGTGGCATTAGCATATGTTTGAGCAACAACACCAACAAATGTTGCTGCTAAAAGACATAACGAGAGGCTCAAAGCGATTGTTTTTCTATTCATTAATTCACCGCGCTGCGCTTTATGCACTTTTTCTTGGCTCTGGCTGAAAATGTAAACTTAAGAATTGTTACCAAAGTCCAGAAAAAGCTACAGAATCTTTATTCCTCTTAGAGATTTAAGCAAATTGTCGGCCTAATGGTTAGAAGTTGGAGTACAATTAGTGGAAATACATCAAACCGTTAATATGCCGAATAATCCATCGTACATGCTAAAATCAGCTAATCCACACCTACCAAGCGACACTAAAAAAGAAAAACATCAGCACGCTCTTAACTAATAACTAAACCTTAAGCTCAAGCTCCGTTAATTTCTACCATTGCATTCTCATCAAATGGATTAATCCTTAGAGCTAAAGAGAATAGATACGGATAGTCACTTTTTAGATGCCTCATATAATCCAACCACTCCAAAATTAGCTGATTATAAACTCTTTTTATATCTTCAGAAAGGTGATTATAGTCAGATTCAGGCAATTTACTGAAGTCATGCCTATATTCTAATTCATCAGTCAAATGTAAAATAGCTAGAAGCAAATTGGTAAAAGACTCATGTTCAACCAAATGCGGATTCTCCAATAAATTCAGAATAAACTGCCGTTTACTTATTAAAAAAACCCTAACTTCACCAAGATCACTTCTCTTGCTATCCATGATTCCACATGGCTGTAGGCTTTGCTTAGTAACCAAAAAATCTCTATCAGACCAATCTTTCTTTATTACAAGCTTCTTTCTAAAATCATCTGCATCAGAATCAAACCTCAAGCATATCTTCAATAAATCCGTACCAACTTCGCTAAAAAAAGTATCAATTACTACATTGAGCTTTCTTCATAACAGATTGTTTTTCCCTAAATACAAGCAAACGGTTCAAAACCAACGTCACAATCAGGACATCTATGAAGAGAAAAGCAATGTCACCAATAAGATAGAGGAAAATATGCCGTATGTCTCCGAATATTAAGTAATGAAGCGAATAAAAAATAACTGAAAGAGCCACTAAAATTAAAGCGAGAACAACTTGCCAATTAAGTACTCTCTTCATCAAGACTCTTCCAATATATCCAGAATCTAATTAGGTTAAGAGTCTTAAGGGTAGCGCCCGCTTGACCGCGCTTGCAACTTTGCCGACAGCACATTCACGTTTAATAAATTAGAAGGGGAAAACAACAGACGCTATCCAAGCTAACAGAAGAGCATTAAACACCATACCAGTTCCTACTCTACCGGTATACTTATAGAACAACCATGAACATACCGTAGTTATGATGAATATGGGGACAATTATCCAGAGGAATTCTACCAAAAACCCCACGGTGCCGGGAAGAATCCAGATATTAAAAAACACTACCGGTAAATACTGCACACAGATAACGCCAAGAAAAGGCGCTATCTTTACTAAAACTGTTTTCACACAGTTGCCAAAGCCAACCCAGATACCCTGCTTTCGTGGATTTGTGTTATCAATGAATTCATGAAGATACAAACCCTCTGCCGCGAAATATACCAATGAAAATGGCAGAAAAGAAAGAAAAGCGCCAAGCCGGCTTACTGAACTCAATGCTTGAAATAATGGCGCAATTATCCGCAGATTCACACCAAACAAGATAACAAGCAAGCTTGATACCACAAAAAAAATCACAAAAAGCACTATCCCAACTAGCCAATCCCTCAAATCAAACGTCCGCTCGAGAATCCCCCTGAGTCCTATTTTTGAAACGAATAGTTTTGGCAGGTTTTTGGCCAATAGCAGTAACCCAAGTATTCCTGTTGCTAGCATCCACCACGCTATCGAGGCTCCGAAAATCAAAGGAGGAAAAGCGATAACAAAACCTACAAACACCATTGGAAAAAACAGAGCTATATTGAGTAAGTCCCAAACAAAGTATGCCTTCCAGTTACGAAGGAAGCAAATACTTTTTGCAGGATCCACTATTTTGGATTTTGACTTAAAAAGTGTTTGATGGGGAAAAACACCAAAAAAACGATCCCGAACAACCCGACAACAGCACCTAAAATGGCAACCTCACGCTCAAAATAGATCAGATTGGGGTTTAGTTCATTTCTGAATTGGAGAGTATGGAAAACGTTTTGCATCCAAGCGACGGTTTGAGTGATAACAGTCGGATCAAGTGGTTCGAAAAGATGAGTGGTTACCGGCACGAAGAGGACTCCGAGCCGTTTGAGACTCAAAACCACCATACAGAACATTTGGGACCACCGTTTGATTAGTGCCGAAGGCTGAGGGCAACACTTTAGCGGCAAGATCGGTCAAGTTAAAAAGAACATCATATTTCCCAACTATCACAAGCAGGTTTTTGGGAAAAGTCGAATTTAACGTGCCATATTCTGGACCTTGGGCAACATCCCCTAATCCGCCTGCAATCAAAACAACCGCCTCGATTTGGCCGTCTTCAGCAGCTGCCGCTCTGACGGCTCCCCCTCCGAGACTATGACCTATCAAGCCAATGGCAGATGAGTTAACAAACGGCTGAGCTTTCAGATACTGCACTGCGGCTGTAACGCCAAAGCTCGGCTCATTTACCCCGTCTTGGACAGTTCCACCAGATTGCCCATGACCAAGCAAGTCTAAGCAAAGAACAACAAAACCTCGTCTAGCCAATTCAAGTCCAAGGCTACTCATCATTTCCTTAGACTCGCTAATACCATGCGCAATAACAATGGCTGGAGCACTGTTATCGGCAGAACAGAAGTGGGCTGATACAATAATCCGCTCAACTCTTTGTTGCCATCAGTTATAGCTACAGTCTCGATTTCAAGTTATCCAAAATCAGAATTTAACACATTGGAAATTGATGTGCCAAAAAGAAAAACCAGCACCAAAATAACCGCTGATATTATTCGTCCTTGAGTACTCTTCATGGGTTGGTCAATTATTATTTGAAAGCTGATACCTTTAAGCATTAAGAACAATCGCAAAAGGCTTGCCCTAAATTAAGGGCTGTTTATTTTTTTGTTTTTTGCCCAAACCAGCGTGCTCGCCAAGCGATAACTTCAATCATTTGGCTTTCAAGTTCTTCATATTTTTCTTGGTACTCATTAGTTGGCCACTTGTGAGGTAATTCATAATCGAAGTCTAAGGATGGAAAGTCCTTGTTCGCCTCTTCTACGATGTCTTTTATATATTCTGGTGGAACGATTTTGTTAGGTAGATACGGTTCTACAAGTTGCTCTTCAAACTTACCCTTCTTCAAAATTATCTTTCCTCAAACAACCTATAGATTAATCACTTAATATCACTTTTGTGACACAATAGATCACGAATTTTTTACTTGAATTCTAAAAAATACAGATTAGCGCGCGATAAACATGTTATTGTACATACCCAACCACATAGACAAATAAAGTTCTTTTATTTACCTTCAATCAAGCAAGCAATAAGCTTAGGAGAAATTTTTTTTGAGTAAACAAACAAAACTATATGCGATAACTCTGCTAATGGCCATGTTAATATTTGCAGTATTAAGCCCAAACATAGGCGTAGAAGCACAAGGCGACGCCACCGTTGTATTCTTAACTACCTTAGGCGGCACAACCGACCCATCAGGAACACAAACCGTTCCCGACGGCCAACAAATAACAATGACAGCAACTCCGACTGATGAAACCTTTATTTTTGAAAGATGGATTATTCAAGCCGACGCAACAACCAGCGAAGACTTCAGCAATCCAGCATCATTGACTGTTATGGGCGGCGTCACATACGCTATAGAAGCAGTTTTTGCACCTATACTGCCACCACCCTCGGTAACTACTCTACCCACCGATCTATCTACGTCTGCCATAGTCGTAGTATTACCGTCTGCCGGAGGCACAACAAGTCCCGCACCGGGAACCTACGCTTTAGCAGATGCGACACAACTTCAACTTACAGCAACCCCAAACAGCGACTTCCAATTCTCACACTGGGTAATATCTGCACCTTCAGGAACCCCAACGAATCACGGAACCGCTGGATTTGATCCTAATCCAACAAATAATCCATACACTGT
Source organism: uncultured archaeon (assembly GCA_963800605.1). GTDB lineage: Archaea > Thermoproteota > Bathyarchaeia > Bathyarchaeales > Bathycorpusculaceae > Bathycorpusculum. The sequence continues at coordinate 252,556 of CAWDBI010000004.1, forward strand.
AGATCATGGTTACGGAAACACTTACCGCTACCAAGCAGTATTCACCCCAACAGGCAGCACTCCAGTACCTACAGGCGGAGCCACACCTGCACCTACAGATATTATGGGCATGTCGATGGAAACATGGATTATCATAGCGTTAGTCGTTGTCATTGCCATTATTCTGATCGCTTTCGGAGTCTTCGCATCCAGAAGCAGACACACACACTAAACACCCTTTTCTTCTTTTTTTGTAAAAACTTTTCATAGCACTTCAATTGACGCTTGCGTCATGAGCTTTTTATTCAGCTCTTTGAGAACAGATTAACGAAAGCTGCTATAATCCACCAGCGCACGTTATTAGCAGTTAACACTTGGGCACTTGGGGAAAATGTTAAAAATACTAAAACGACTAATCTATAATAAGTGTCGCCAATGACTTTTGAGGACTCTTTTCTCAAAAACGAGAACCAATTAAAGATTGAGAAGGTCAAAGAAGCAAGACGCATATATTTCAAGAAATCTTTGATGGAATATGGGTTTACCGCTGAACAAGCTGAGCTTCTTGTGCAATCTCTTGATGAATTTGTAGAAGAAAAGAAAGATTTAACAGAAGAAGACAAAGACGCCCTATACAAAGAATAAGCGCTAAAATGGAAAATTCAGTCTTGAAAGATCCTGAGTAACCACTCAGAGTTGTCGATGATCCCTCGAAAATTACTTGCAGGCTGTAGCACGCGCGCGTTTTTAGATTTAACAGAGTCTTTGAACGAAACCGTCAAATCCACAGTCAAAACTTAGTATTTGCTTAATTCTCTGCTTCTCAGTAAGCGCTATTGAGGTGCAATCAGTGAAGCTAAGACCTCTATCCTTAAGCGTTTTAAATTTTAACCAAGCGGCGTTGAAAATGTCGTCATCGATTGTTATTTTGACAAATCGCGGCGACCCCAAAATGTATGTGCCAACATCAACGGCAACATCGTGCCTTTTTGTTCTTGCTAAAGCAGTCGTTATTGCTTCGTCAATAATATAATCAGAGGTATATATCCTGCCCCAATTTCCTTTTAGGGCAGCCATCATGAGTTCTTTGCTTCTCTGATGGTTAATATCTTCTGCATTCCGCAATGCTACAAATATGCCTGTATCAACAAAAACTGTCATTAGATTAGCTTCCGTACAAATATTCGTCTATACGGGTTGACGCATCTTTAACGCCCCAACGCTGAGGGTTTTCAAGCATTTTCCAAGCTGGATCTTCTTCCAATGGAGGAAGGTCTTTGAAGTTCTGAGTAAAAGCTTCCTCATCTTCAAGCGCATGATCAATCATGATGCCTACGGCTTCCTGTATAGTTACTTTTTTGCCTTCCTGAAGCACGAGTCGAGCTAGAAAACGGTCGATTTTCCGTTTTTTAGCATCGTCTATTTTTATGGTGATGGTCATTAGTGTGCCTACAGTGTAAAAGTGTAAAAGTAGCTAAAAAACCTTATTTGTTCTAAATTTCATACTTGTTTCTACTATATTGAACAGCGTTAATTCTTGGGTGGCAAGATTGACTACCAACCATGGATTTCACATAAGGCCAAACCTTCGAAAAGTACTTGTAGGCTGTACTTTATCAATCACAAAAATTCATATTTTTTAAGTGTACAATTACTAATTGAGAGTATTTAGCAGGAACCAAGGATTGGAACGAAAAAGCCATAGTATAAAGAAGTATGTTATGGCAACGTAACCAACAAAGACAAAATGGATAACCTGCCAAGTACCCTCATCCAATTTTTTCCCCATCCACCCTTTCGAGCGCTCGCACAAAGGATTTGCCACTATGAAACAACAAGCGTTTTTCAGTGGGCTATTTACAGGTGTATTGATATTATGTTTTTGTCTTCCCCTGGTTTTTGCTCATGCACCGCTGGGTACTCAAGACAATGAATCTATAAGCACAGCAACGGTAATTCCGGACCCAACAAAGTCTTGGGCCCTATATTCAGCATTAAACACCGATGGCGACCCTCAATACTACACTTTCAACATTACCTCAGGTCAAACTATCCATGTATTAATGTATAAATCCCTAAGGCCACAAGACGCAAACTTCACTCCAGTGCTTGTCTTAATGGGACAAAAAGTAAACCAAACCGGAGATATTCCTTCGAAGATTACGGTACCTCAAGGGTACAAAGCGCAATTAATTCATCCCTCTATGCCCAACCCCTCATATGAACCCTTTTCCCCAGGCATATTGGCATACGTTACCGATTTAACAATCACAAACGCTACTGCAGGACAATACTACTTAGTCGTCTACGAAGCATCAAGCAATCCAACAGGAGGACATTATGGCTTAGCCATAGGCAACCGAGAAACCTACACCCTCGACGAATGGATACTCATACCATTCAACCTAATCAGCATCTATCAATGGGAAGGACAAAGCCTCGCGCAAATATTTGCACCAATGATAACTACCCTAATTGCAGGCACAATACTTGTTGGCTGGAGACTAAGAAAACAACACGCCCTCGCCAACCCCATGGCTTGGTTAGCATCAATAGCTGGATTGACCTTTCTAGGAACAGCTGCCTCAACATTTTACCAACTAACATTTTGCGCAACACAAGTATCTGTAGGCATAGAGGCTATAATCACAGTGGTCTTTGCCATAGTTCCACTCATAATCGGCGCCTTAACACTAAGAATAGCACTCAAAAATAGCCAAACGCAAGCAAACGAAAACGAATTTACCTTGTCATCCTCGGCGTTGCAGCATTATTCATTTGGGCTGGATACATAGTAGGACCAATCTTAGCTATTACCGCAGCGTTAATGCCAACCAAACTAAAACGCACAAGCACAAAACCAAAAACAAACCTTAACTCATGATATCGCCGATAACATCTCAACAGTAGCGTTTACTGTAATACTTTGCTGCTGCTCCCTGCTAATTGTCGCAGAGTTATCACCCGATTGTGCACCATACCACCCAAATTGAGCATGATTACCACCATCTATTTCTACTCTAACAGTATCCGGTGGCAGTTGCTTTAGAGAATCATCGATTTGCATACTGCTAACTAACCCATCGTTTGTACCATGAACAGTTACCACGGAAATGTTGAATTCGGAAAGGTCTACGCCTGAAGGAGGATACGACGCCCAAAGAGCCAACCCCTCCACACTATCAGGATTGTCATGGATGTACTGTGCGGCCATGCTTCCACCCAAAGAATGACCCCCAATAGCCCATGAAGTAACATTCGGATAAGCTGCAATTACATCACTGGCTGCATTAACACCAAAGACCGCTAAATTAAGCGGCATTGGAACTATAACTACCAAGTACCCTTGAGCGGCTATCTCATGCGCATAAGGTGCATATGAAATATAGTTCACTCTGCCACCAGGATAAAAAATAAAACCCGAAGTATAATTAGCAGCCGTGGGTTCAAAGACAAGCCATTGCCCCTGAGAAACATCAACGTATGCATCAGAATCAAGAGCATCATAAGCCTCTTGCATAGGAGCCGGAGGAGTTTCAGCCCAAATGACAAAACCAGAAAAAACCACTAAAACAACCATCAACACCGCAATAAGTACTATGTAACGTCGCCGCACTCAAACTCACTCCTAACTCAGCATACTATACTATTTCACCCTTCTCTTAAACCAAGAAGTCTCACAGTTTCACTCCACAACCGCTGCTGACCTTCCTTATCATACGATGCCAAACAAGTTTCAACTTCTTTCTTTTTAGAGAAACATTTACCAGACACATCCTTAACTTCTTCAGCAGATGCCAAATAAACCGATGTTTCTGCACCTCTCTTTGCACTGATTTGCATAGGACGAACCATCGAAAACATTATTGAAGATCAAGGCTGCCACTGCTCTTTCCTAAATTAGTTGCCACAAAACCAGGCATTAGCGCATTAACCGTAACCCCAGTTCCAGCTAGCCTCCTTGACAACTCATAAGTCCACATCAAAAGCATAAGCTTAGCATTCGAGTAAGCCTGCATCCCCTTGTAATTCTTCTTATTCTGCAAATCCTCAAAATCAACCCTGCCATTCTTCGCCAGACCTGAGCTAACATTGATGATTCTAGAGGGTGCACTGGCTTTTAGTAAATCCAAGAGTTCATAAGTTAACAAAAAAGGAGCCAAGTAATCAACTGCAAAAGTTTGCTCAAACCCTTCTGATGTAACTTGTCTTTTAGCAAATTCAGCTCCAGCATTATTAATTAACACATCTAAATGGTCATATCTTTTCCTTAGATCTGAGGCAAAACCTCGGATTGAAGCCATCGATGACATATCGCAAACCATCAAACTAACAGAGCGGTTGCCGGTCTTAGCCACTATTTCCTCAAGTGCTTTTTGAC
>CAWDBI010000005.1:0-89843 GCA_963800605.1 uncultured archaeon
AAACGATATCCCCTATGCTAAAAGGTGTACAACCGCCTGTAGCTTCAAAATTGACAATAATACGCTAACTTGCATGTTGACAATAAAGATATTAAACTCAAAAACGATGAGTTAATGTAGGTTTTGACACTCAGAAATGTTGTCCACCGGTTCTTCGTCTTTTTCTTATAGGATAGCCCCTGAAGTTCCACCTAGTTACTACGAAAAACTATTCGACTTCATATATACACAGTACTTGATTCCTCAGAAGCAACGATTCACCGATATTGTCAGGGAATCAAATAGCCAGGGTGAACGGTTAACCTATGTAGTCACCGATACACAGGGAAATCGCCTCATTAGTATGGAAGTTAAAAGCGGTACCCCCTTTGAATTGCAAATCAATCCGCTAAGTTCCGTCGCATCCCATACAGCCGTCGAAGAAGCCAAACAAGATATCCTAATCGCAATGCAAATCTTCTCACAAAACGCAAAAAACGCAACCGTCTATTTCGCTTGGCGGGAAGGAGAACAAGTAGTTCCAGAAGCCTACACAAAACCCAAAAAATCATTCAATCGACTGTTTCTTGAAACTCAAATACTCTTCTTCATAGTTTTCATCGTTTTCGGCATGTTCATATTCACAACTATATCCATGACGGTTCCGGATGCCTTCTGGCTAGCGCCGCTCATCCTCATTGGTATTCAGTTTGGGTTCGTCTTTTACTCTACCAAATTTATAGCACGCAGTGCAGACTGGCATATCACCAAAGCAAACCCCATAATACATTTCCTAGAGTATTATCTGCCGGTTAGCGAGAAAAACGATTTTAACAAAAGCTATCCAAAAGAGAAATTGATTGCGATAAAGAAAGAAATCTATGATGAAATAATCGCCAAAAAAGGCGAGGTGGACATTGAATCAGCGCAGCAAGTCTTCATAAAACATGGCGTACCCTGCGAACTACAGAATCTAAAAACCAAAAAAATCAACGTGTATGAAATTGTAAAAAATATTGCTGACCGCTTCCATCTCCCAATACCTAAAATCGTTGTATCCAACACTATGGTTCCCAATGCGGCTGCTTCCGGTCCAAGCCCCAAACGGGGATTAGTGCTCATAACCACTGGCATACTGGTACAGCTCAACGAAGACGAGTTGATGGGCGTCCTAGGACACGAGTTTGGGCACCTCAAAGGCCGCGACCCGCTAATCCTCTACGGATTAGTATCCGCTGAGTTTCTCTTCCGCTTCTACGTGCTCTTCCCGCTGTTTCCACTGATCTTTTCTTCTTTCCTTTTCTTTGCCTACTTTTGGGTAATTATGGTTGTAATATTCTTCATCGCCAAATTCTTTGAAGCCCGTGCCGACCTGGTCTCCGCGATGGTCATAGGTAACCCTCAGATTTTAGCAGGATCGCTTGAAAAAATCGGGTTCCAACGCTTGCTGAATGAGCGTACGCCTTCCTATCGGATTCAGGAATGGCTGGGTTTGGATCCTCATCCACCCATTTATTTTAGGGTGAATCGTCTTGAGAATCTTTCGTCCGGAGTGATTAGGCATCCGCTAATTCAATCAATCAAGGATGTTACCCACGGCTTCATTGCTACACTAAAAAGTTAGCTATTGGAAAACCTTTATCGGTGTCTTTTTGATAATCGTTTTCAGGGGAGCGCTTAGAGCGCTTCTATCCCAAAAACCATAGTTTTGAATGCAAAGAATAATAAAGCATGCAGAATAGCCTTAACTCAAGAGGCAAAATAGGTTGAAACTACTCTTTGTCGCAATCGACGGCATGGGCGATTTGCCAATCGAAGCCTTAGGTAACAAAACAACCCTTGAAGCAGCACAAACCCCAAATTTAGATTCTCTCGCCAAAGTGGGGAAAACAGGTGTAATGTACACTGTCGAGAAAGGTGTTGCTCCTGAGAGTGATGTTGCAGTTATTTCTCTTTTAGGCTATGACCCCTTCAAATATAGCACTGGCAGAGGAGTCATCGAAGTCGCTGGTGTAGGCTTAAAAATGAAAGACGGCGACTTAGCACTACGCTGCAACTTTGCCTCGCTTGGCGAAGGCAGAAACATTTTGGATCGCCGAGTTAAACGCAGCCTCACAACAGAAGAAGCCACAGAATTAACAAAGGCTGTAAATCAAGAAGTCACTTTAACCTCGTATCCAGCAACGTTTGAATTCAAAAATACGCTGGGCCACAGAGCTGTATTGCTTATCAGAAGCAAAGATAAGCCTTTATCCAGTCAAATAACCAACAGTGACCCAGCATATACGATAGTTAACGGTATCGGCGTGGCACAAACTAACGTGGAAATGGTTCTTAAAACCTGTGACCCCATGGATAACACTGAAGCCGCAAAAGTTTCAGCTGGGTTAGTGAACGAGTTTATCGTTAAATCGCATGGACTCTGGGAAAATCACCCAATTAATGTTAAACGCGCTAAAGAGGGCAAATTAAAAGCTAACGTCGTTTTAACACGCGACGCAGGACACCTGCTGCCCAAATTCTTCAACATTAACCAGCATTACAATGTTGACTTTGCCTGCCTTGCAGATATGCATGCAGAACGCGGCATAGCCCAACTAGCAGGTATGGAAGCATCTCTTCTTCCGCCGCCCACAGGCAATCTGCAAGCAGACTGTGAATACCGAGTAAATGCACTCCTTGAAGCAATGCCTAAACATGACTGCTTCTACATCCACCTAAAAGGCCCCGACGAACCAGGCCACGACGGCAACTATAAACTAAAAACAGAAATCATCGCAGCCATTGACAAGTACTTCTTTGGGCCACTGCTAAAGCAGATTTCACTTGAGGACACGCTTATCTGTGTAACTTCCGATCATGCTACGCCCTGTGCGCTTAAAGTTCACAGTGACACTCCCGTTGCGGTGCTGATTGTAGGCGGCAAAGTTGTGGGCGATGGTAGAGCTATCAAGTTCTCTGAGAAGAACTGTGCAGGCGGCAGCTTGGGCACGATTGAGCGTGGATGCGAGTTAATGCCCCAACTAATGGAGCTACTGAAAAAGTAACTCTAAAAGCCCTCTTTACGTTTCTAACGAAACAGTTTTAGCCTATAAACAGAGGGGGATAGGCTCCCAAGCGCAAAAGACCTTTTTGACTTGGCAAATTAGCGATAAATTTAGAAGACCCTTACCTCATAACAGTCTTCAGGTGAGAAACAGTGACTTGTTATCTACGCCATTTAGGCACAGTGTTGGCGAAAGCCGACATGGAAGTTACAAAAGAAAACCGAAAACAAATAGGTTGCATCATCCAAACCATCGTAGGTGAAACCACAGATTGCCCAGCTGTATGGAAAAAAGTCAAGGCTCGTCTAGCCCAGAATGAAGATGCCTTTGTCGCTGAACTTAAAACCGCATGGAAAAAACAAACAACCACTAAGGGGTAAACTCATCGAGCAAATCATTAAGTTGTGCAAACAACTCCAAAAAACGGTAACCCTTTTCTGTGGTTGCATACTTGTTTAGTTTCTTTGCAAGCAAACCCTGAGACGTCAAGGAATCCATATGATTCTTTAGTTGACCATAATTCAGGTTAGTGTTGTACATTATGCTGGTTTTGGTTTTATGCTGCTCACAAAACAGAAGTATCTCAGCGATAATATCCAATTTCCCTCTCCGTTGCCCTTTGATGTTATTTCTTTCCCTCTCATGCTTGAGCAGAGCAAACTGAAGCTCATGAGAATTCAACTTTGCCATTCCCGCGGCGTTGCTTGTCACCTAAACCTTCCTCAACTTAATTTTCTCTAGGTGCTTTTTAGCACTTAAACGAATGTGATTGTACGTTAACAGCAACACCCAACCAAAACATCGCCTGCAAACTTAACGCTTTAAATAAGTTAAACTTCTAAGTCTGCTTAAGAGACGAGACTATGAGCCAGAAACTACTGCTTTATTCTGATGGCGGCGCAAGAGGCAACCCTGGACCATCCGCAATAGCTTTCATTGCAACAAATGCTGCAGGAATAACGCTAAAGGCCGATTCATGCTATATCGGCGTACACACCAATAACCAGGCTGAATACAAAGCGCTGCTGATGGCGTTGCGTTTTGCTGTTGATTTGAAAGCTCAGGAAGTCATCTGTCACCTTGACAGTGAATTGGTAGGTAAACAGCTCAATGGACAATACGCTGTTAAAAACTGTGGATTACAGCCACTCAATCTTGAAGTGAAGAATCTAATTGGTTGCTTTAAGAAAATCCAATTTATCAACGTACCAAGAGAGCATCCCCAAATACAGAGGGCAGACGCGTTAGTCAATAAAACGCTTGATGAAGCAGCCAAAAAGGGGTATCCCAAAATCACCGAAGTTACCAGCATTAAGGAAGCCATGGGTGAGGGAAGCATGTTTGTCCACGCAAGCATACGCACCAGCAACTTGGAACGCTCGATTGATTTCTACTCTCGATTCTTTGACATGAAAGTTAAGAGTCGCCTAGATTTCAAGCGGACAGGCGCCAAAATCGTTTTTCTCCAAGATGCTCAGGCAAAAGGTTCTACCTTGGAATTAACGTTCTATAACAGCCAAACCAAGTTTGAACAGCCTGAATTTGAGAATCGCCTGTTTGATCATTTAGGCTTCGAAGTACAAGACATACACTGCACCATTTCAGCCATGAAAAAAGAAAAAGTAATCATCACAGATGAGCCCTTTATGCTCGATGCAAACACCATACTTGCTTTCGTAAAAGACCCTGATGGAACCCGAATCGAATTAATCGAGCACAAAAAAAATTATTCGTAGAATCTTGGTCTAGCCCGCTTGCTGTATTCCTCGATGGCTTTGGCTCTTTCCTCTTCCTCTTTATCCCTCTCTTTAGCTTCTTCCTCTGCTGGTTGTGCTACGGCTTTTTCGAATTCTTCGTCAACGTTTTTGTAGCTGCCTTCTAATGCAGTTATGTAAGTTTTAAAGTCAGCCAATGCACTTTCAGCTTGTCGATGAGACGTATGCACCTGCTCCGAGAGCAGAATTATGAGGTCAAGCATGGCGCGTAGAGTTTGTTTGTCGCCTTCTGATGCATGGTCATAGTAGCGTTGAAAAACACTTAGCAAATCCATGAACATGTCGTCAACTTCTTTGGTTTCTCTTTTGAAGAGGTTCTCTGAAGTTAACGATTTAGTTTTTAAAGTGAGCATGAGATTTTTAAGAAGAATACTAGAATCAGCGTGAGACAAAACAAAAACCCAATCTAGCTTATGCGTGGTGAGGAAGTTATATTTTTTGGTTGAATGATTTTGCGCCAATAATTTGTGCGCTAAGCGTCTTTGGCTCTTGTTAAGGACTTCAGAATCGCTATTTAATGCAGCGCCATAACTTGTTTACGTAAAGAAATAGCTGTATCGTTTGAATCAAATAGCGGTAGATTGGTATGCGTATTTGCTACAATTCTTCTTGAATATTGCTTGGAGAAAGACTTGTTACCTCGCCACTTGATTAATATGTGTGAAAAACGCATTTTGTATGGAAGACTGTATGGTAAACTAGGGTATCCGTACCTTTTGGTTTAAGCCCAGAAAAGTGTATCAGTCCATCTATTGGGGGGTTGGCGGCGTGTTTTCTTGGCGGCAATAAGTCGATGTAAGGTGTGAATTAGTTTGCGTTTGATGGGACGAAAAACCTTTGCGTTTATGATTTTAGGTTTAGTAGCTTTTATGCTGTACTTGTGGTTTTTCGTCGGTTTCGATGGTTTATTCACTCTTCTTAGCCAACTCAATGTATACCAATATTCACTCTTTATCGGCTTAGCGGTTGGTGCATTACTTGCAGCCGTCATTTTTGATTCACTAATTTGGAAAAGCCTCCTAAACACTTTATCTGTTAAAGTAAAATTCAGAAAACTCGTCTTATACAACTGGATTGGAAACTTTATCGAATTAATCATCCCCGGCGCCACAATCGGTGGAGAAGTCGCCCGTATCGCCTTAGCACAGAAAGAAACTAACCACGACACAGGCATCGCCGCCGCTACCGTAATCGGTTCACGAATAATCAGTACGTTTGTGTACTCAGGTGGTTTACTGGTGGGTTTTCTACTCCTTTTATTCACCCATCAACTGCCTGTCTACCTAATTACGCCAGTAGTACTGGTAATCTTAGGAACATCCCTTGTCTTGCTTTGTATCTTCGGGATTGCCTTTAAAGAAGGGGCAGTTGACAAAATCGTCGCCGTAATCATGTGGATAACAAAGAAAGTGATAAAAAATCCCCTAAAACAGGAATCGTTTAGGATACGAATCCACCATGGCTTATCCTCTTTCAGCGAGGTTTTCAAAACCTTCAAAGATCATCCCCGACAACTCATAAAACCCACACTCTACGCCATCGCTGCATGGATGTTCAATTTGGTCGTTTACTTAATGATTTTCTATGCACTAGACTTTACCGCAATTTCAATAATTGACTTAGCAACCGTGTACTGCATTATCACCACAGTAGAAACCGTAACTGCAGGTATACCAGTTGGCGCAGTCGAAGTTACTATGGTGAGTATGTTCTCAATTTACGGTGTTCCCATCGCTATTGCGGGAGCTGCCACAACTATCGCCCGATTGTTAACTTACTGGTGCCAAGTTCTAGTTGGTTATCCACTAGTGGAGTGGATAGGTGTCAAGTCCCTGCTTCAAGGTAACCTAAAAAACGTGTTTTTACCTGAACCGCAAGATTGCAGCCCTGCTTCCCTCAAGACTGTAGTTGCATCGACGTAGATACATTCCAGTGATTGTAATCACAGCTATTTACTTAGTTCGGGTTGTTACTAAGCTAAAAATACGGAATTTGATTTAGTCGTCTTATAGGGGTATGATTGCCACTTTAGTGCTTTCTGTAATTGTTCGGCTGTCACTGGGTGCTCTATGCGGCAGATAATTGTTTTTTTATTGTTTGGTATGAGATCAAAGAAGTTATCGCTGAATTTTGGGTTCAAATCGCCAGCTTCTAGCTTGACTGCTTTAGTATAAACCGGCGATTCAAGGGCAATTTCCAATGTTCTATCATTAATACTATTGATGGTGGCTTGAATTTTTGGCGTCGGTAACTTCAAATCTTTAGGTTCAACGGCAGTTCTTACGTCCACATAGAGAACCTTCCCTGCACTCTCCAGTGTAGCAACAATTAAGCAATTACTTTTCAGAGGCAAACTTTCTAAGGAATTCTCAATTGCAAGCTTTGAGGTAAATGCGGGCACCATTGCCTTGGTTATTTGATCGCTTAGTACTTCGCCGCTAAAAGTTATTACTTCAAGCTTTAGTGTTGCATCAAGCGGTGTTGCAGACTCGTTTATTATGTATGCTTCAATCGTGTCTTGCTTAACAATCAACGGGGCAATCACAGGTTGGCAAGCCCGTTTCACATAGTAGTAGGCTGCTTTGGGGTTCAAGCCATAATCTATGAGGCTCCAACTGATTACTGGCCAGCAATCATTAAGCTGCCAAATGAGGCATCCGCTGGTTTTGAACATGCGGCTACGCCAATGAGTGACCGCTGTCTTGAGGGCATCGCCCTGATTGAGTTGGCTATAGAGCACAAAAAGCCGCAAATCCTCTGAGACTGGGTAATGCACCGCTAACAATGCACGCAGAAGTTCCAGTCCGCCTGTTTGTTTCTCATGGGCCTTAAACGCATAGGAACGAGGCGTAAGGTCTTCTTTTTCGAGGTAAGCCTCCAGCAACTCCATGGTTGGAGGCGCCTGCCAGCCGAACTCTGAAATAAATCGGCCATTATCCTCCAAATAAGCTGGATAATCAATGCCTTGACTCCAAACCTCCCAATTATGGCGGTCACCTTCGTGTCTACCGGCTGCGTCTTCACCGCCAAACGGTGAACTAGGCCGATAAGGCCGCGTGGGATCCAAGCTCTGGCATATCTTTGAGAGCAATGACTCATAAATCGTTGAACCATACAACCGTTCTACCCTATCTCGTTGCTTCCAGAGTACATTATGCAGCCACTGGTTTTCGTTGTTGCCACACCACACAACAATCGAGGGATGTCGACGTAAACGCAAAATGGCCTCCATAGCTTCCCGCTCTGCTTCTCGTAGAAACCATTCCTCTTCTGGGTAACCTGCGCAGACATACATGAAGTCTTGCCAAACCATGATGCCTAATTCGTCGCATAGGTCGTAGAATTCGTCTGCTTCATAGACGCCTCCGCCCCATACTCTGAGCATGTTAAAGTTGGCGTCTGCGGCAAATGTTAGGAGTTTGTTGTAGAGTTGATAGTTGACTTTTGGAAGAAAAGAATCTGCCGGTATCCAATCTGCCCCTTTACAGAAGACATTTTGTCCATTGATTCTAAAGATGAAAGATTTGCCTTCTTCATCTGGTTCTTGTACCAACTCTATGCTTCTTATTCCAACTTTAATTGAGGCATCATCGAGTAGTTCGGCGCCAGAATAGACCTTAACCGATGCATCATAGAGGTTGGGTTCGCCGTATCCTCTGGGGCTCCACAGCTGCGGCTCCTCAACATCAAAAGTGTACTCTGCAAAGTTTCTGCCCACTGAAACCTTAAGGTTGACTTCTTCTTCAGATCTTTGGCCAAATCCGCTGAGTAGAAACTTTACACATAATTCCCCTTCCGTAGAGCCATGGATTTCAGATGTCAATTTTACTTTTGCTTTTTGCCCAGAAACATCCAAAGGCGTCGCAGCAACATAGCCCAATCTCGCCTTGTTGTAAGCAAAGATTTTGGCTTCTCGCCATATACCTGCGGTGGGCAATGTGGGTCCCCAGTCCCAACCAAACGAGTATTGAGCTTTGCGAACGTATGGGCGTGCGCTAAAGTTCTCTGCGCTAAGGCAGGCATACTTGTGTTTGTGCTGCGCTTCTAGGTCGCTGGCGACTTTGTAGACTGGTTTGAAGCGGATAGCGATGAGGTTTTTTCCTGATTTAATCTCTTTTTTTATGTTGAAGCGCCATGGCGTGAACATGTTGTTTGCTTCGCCGACTTTAACATCGTTCACCCATATGGTTGCGAATGTGTCTAAGCCGCCGAAGAAGAGCTCAACTGTGTCTTTGTCTACTAGTTCTTGGGTTAAGTCGATTTCTTTTCTGTACCACCATTCATTCTCGTTTACCCATTGCACTTCGCGTTCATTGCAGCCTTTGAATGGGTCAGGAATTAGCTTGTTATCCATCAAGTTTGTGTGGGCTGTTAGTGGTGCTTCTGCAAGTAGCCAACCTTCTGGGCTGCATTTGGTGGTGTGTGCCCCCATTTCTTCTCCATTGGCGCCTTTATAGCCCTTGAATCTCCAGAGTCCATCTAAAGCTACCTCTGCTAACATTTTCTTTATCTTGCCCTCAAATACAGCGAGGATGTTCGCGGCTAATAATCTTACTCATCAAACACTACAAATATGCGTTGAGTATGAAAGATAATTAATAAATCAAACGTTAAAACGCTTGAACTATAAAAAATAGGTAAATAGGCACTTCAATGATGCAATGCTTATTCGCCAATTTGCTTGAAGCGAGCCGCCGATTCTGGGTTTACTGCGTCTTGGTGGAGCTTCATATGTTATTTCGCCGATTCTAAAGCCCTTCTTTTTGGCGATAACTAATAATTCGCCGCCAAAAGTTTCTCCACCCGTCTAAATTGATGTTAACAATCGCTTCTTTTTTGTAAGCCCTAAAATTCGAGTAAAAATCTGAAACACCGCATAATTTACCCAAGTGTTTTTGCTGCCCACCTCTCAGAAAACCTGGGCAAAACCGTCCGTGAAGCAACCACCAAATCAAAAACACTTAGTTTCTCAAAGGTGAAGGTATTAGTTCTGGAGTGTTTTCCAAATCAGAATCTATAGTTACAATGACTGGAAACTTGGCAAGTTTTGCTCCATACAGTAAGCCTTTGGTTTGTCCTTCCCGTATTTTTCCAACAGCTAAATCTGCATAATCGTTTGGCAACTTCTAAGTGTTCCATCGGATGAGTTGTCGTCGATGACGATTATTTCATGTGGTGTACCTTGGAGTGTTGTTCTGATTCTTTGGATTAATTCTTCGATGTTTTCTTTTTCGTTCCAAGTGGTTGTCACTACGGATATGCCCTGTGTCGCTGCACCGTTGCCGCTCATAAGTAGGCATTAAGCGCGTCTAAAGGTTATAAGCTGTTATGTGCGAAACATTAACTGTGCTTGATTTTTGCATGGTTTTTCTATGGTTTCTGAGTTTTTACGTCATACTCAAGTGAAATAACATCATAAACTTAAAATAATTGGAGGACTGATGTGTTAACGAATTCACAAAATTAGGTAAATTAATAGAAGGAATGAAAAATGAGCAAAAGTGATAAACCCCACTTAAACATCATCATCATGGGGCACGTTGACAACGGAAAATCCACAACCACAGGACACTTACTTTACTTAGCAGGCGTTATCGACCAACGAACAATCGATGCTTACAAAGAAGAAGCCGAAAAAATGGGCAAAGCGACATTCCACTTCGCTTGGGTTCTAGACAACCTAAAGGAAGAACGAGAACGAGGTGTCACCATTGACCTTCGATTCCTACAATTCCCAACCAAGAAATACAACATGACCGTCATTGATGCACCAGGCCACAGAGACTTCATCAAAAACATGATTACTGGCGCAAGCCAAGCTGACGCAGCAGTACTCTTCAGCTCAGCCAAAAAAGGCGAGTTCGAAGCAGGTATTGGCGCAGGCGGTCAAACTCGTGAACACGCATTCTTAGCATTCACCTTAGGTATTCGCCAATTAATCGTTGCAATTAACAAGATGGATGACGCCTCCGTTAACTGGAGCAAAGAACGATACGATGAAATGAAGAACGAAATCACAAGAATGCTCAAAATGGTCGGCTACAAGATTGAGAAAATCAACTTCATACCAGTTTCAGGATGGACAGGCGACAACTTGATCAAGAAAAGCGAAAAGATGCCATGGTACACTGGTCCAACCTTAATGGAAGCATTCGACCTTCTCGAATTCCAGCAAAACCAACCAACAAACCACTACGTATTCCAATCCAAGACGTTTACAGCATCACAGGCATCGGCACAGTCCCAGTCGGCAGAGTCGAAACAGGTATACTAAAACCAGGCACAAACCCTAATCTTCATGCCATCCAACAAGACCGCTGAAGTCAAATCAATCGAAATGCACCACACACAAATCCCAATGGCAGAACCAGGCGACAACATCGGAATGAACGTCAGAGGCATCGCAAAGACTGATGTTCACCGCGGAGACGTTGCAGGTCCAGTTGACAACCCACCAACAGTAGCAAAAGAATTCATCGGACAAATCATCGTCATCTACCACCCAACAGCAATCGCAGCAGGATACACACCAGTACTCCACTACCACACAGGACAAATCGCAGTCAAATTCACTGAACTGATAAAGAAAATCGACCCACGCACAGGCCAAGTATCCGAAGAGCACCCAAGCTTCCTCAAAACAGGAGACGCAGCATGGGTACGCATGGAACCACTCCACCCAATCGCAGTCGAAGCATTCATTGACTTCCCAGAACTCGGCAGATTCGCAATCCGAGACATGGGCACAACCGTCGCAGCAGGCGCAGTTAAAGAAATCACCAAAAAGGGTCCATAAACCCCTTTCATTTTATTTTTTGTTTTATTTTTTAGCCAAATTTTAAGGGCATTTTATTCTTGTGAGCTTTTTCTCTGCCTGTTTTTAGTGTTACATCGTCTATACAGCCACAATTCCATATATCCCATGTTGATGAGTGACAAAGTAAGGTGTGGCATATGGATTACCCGAATGGAAAAACAGGTTATTCAAAACGAGATATGCCTGGTAAATGTGAGCGATTGGAAACTGTATCTCTTAAAGATGTACCTTTAGAAGTTAGGCGAGAAGAAGCCAAAAAACCGCTTTTCCTAACAAGATACGAATAATAACTCGTTGGCAAATGCGATTCACTTTAACAGTAACCCCGTTTACAGGGCTTGTTTCCAAAGACCACTAAAAAGTGGTAAATTTTATTCTTTTTAGCGTTAAAAACCTAAGCCCCAGCGTTAATGTCAAAACTTTCTTTTTTATTCGATTCTTTTTCTGGATTCATAATCAATTTTTGACATGCATAAAATACATAAACGATCAATACATTGGATAATTTGGCTTTCACTCAGTGTCGCTTGCTATGCACGCGTAAAGCCCCTTACCTGTATCCTGTCCGTATGCTATTATGCTCGGGAGGCCCAACTTTGATATTAAGTGGGTTGCGTGGACAAGCGCCAGTGAAAGCTACTATTCATTTTATTTAACAGCTCTTCTCACAATCTAATCGCTATTCTAAAATTCTAGCACAAACATATCATATTATACATGTTAGTTTTGATGTATACTTTTTAGCTAACATGAAAGAGGTTTTAGTCAATGGTTTATTCTATTACAAAAGTTAAGGCTAGAGAAGTCCTAGATTCCCGGGGTAACCCTACAGTGGAAGTGGAAGTATTTTCTGATCGCATGGTTGGTCGTGCTATTGCACCTTCAGGCGCAAGCACGGGATCGCATGAAGCTATCGAACTTCGAGATGGTGATAAGAAGCGATATGGCGGAAAAGGCGTACTAAAAGCTGTTGAGAATGTTAATTCAAAGATTGCAAAAGCAATTTGTGGACTTGATTGCACAAAACAGGAACTAATAGACAATACCATAATCGAATTAGATGGGACAAGTAATAAGGCAAACCTAGGTGCAAACGCAACTGTGGCTGCTTCTATGGCAGTAGCTAAATGCGCTGCTGCATGCAAAAATAAGCCACTATACCTAAGCATCAATCGTCAAGCTTCTATTCTGCCCGTGCCTATGCTTAATGTCCTAAATGGTGGAAAGCACGCGGGAACGAGTTTGTCTCCCCAAGAGTTTATGATTATGCCTATAGTTGCACCAAATTTTCATGAGGCGCTCAGAATGGCAGTGGAAGTCTATCACGAATTAGGAAAAATAGTCAAGGATCGTTATGGGGCAAGCGCTAAAAATGTTGGCGATGAAGGTGGCTATGCGCCTAACATGACCAAAACCTCAGAAGCGCTCGATTGCCTCGTCAGCGCCATTGAAAAAGTGGGCTACTCAGATAAAATGTTTATCGCAATTGACCCTGCAGCATCATCATTCTACGACCCCGATAAACAGCAGTATTTCATCGATGGGAAAAACTTGACCTCCTCAGAGCTCATTGATTACTGGGTAGAATTCACCGAAAACTACCCGATTGTCTCGATTGAAGATCCCTTTCAAGAAGAAGATTTCGAAAGTTTCTCTGAACTAACCAGAAAAGTCGGGGGTCACGTTCAGGTTGTAGGGGATGACCTTTTTGTCACTAACATAGCCCGTATTGAACAAGGAGTTGAAAAGCATGCTGCAAACTCGGTTTTAATCAAACTTAACCAGATAGGTACGATCACCGAAAGTGTTGAAGCCATTAGATTAGCGCAGGCAAACGGTTGGACAGCTGTTGTTTCTCATCGCTCAGGGGAAACTGATGATTCGACAATAGCCGATTTTGCGGTTGGAATGGGAACAGGTCAAATTAAAACTGGCGCCCCCGCTCGTGGAGAGCGTACATCTAAGTATAATCAACTGCTAAGAATAGAAGAAGCATTAGGGTCTAGGGCGAGGTATGGAGCAGAAAGTGGAAGGCGAGAGCCAGTGACTTATAAAAAGGCTAAAGTCACCCTGAGTATGCCCTAATAGCGGCGCCTCAAGTGAGAGGTAAGCTTGCTCGTAACCGGTTACTGGTGGTTCTTGAGCAATGCAGAGAAATCTCCTCTTTAAGCGATAAAAACATAAACCCACCCGATCCTATCCAGTAGCAAAAGAGTGCAACCCAAATGTCTGGAAACGAAACCCTTGTCCCCTTCATCAGCGAGAAAAAGAAAGGCGAGGAACCAACCATAATCATGGATAGCCGCGAAGCAAGCAGCGCCAAAAAAATCGTCACCGGTTTAACAGAAAAAGGCGCCACCGTAAAAACCCAGATGCCTAGAAAAAGGCGACTACATCCTTAGCGATCAATGTGCGGTTGAACGCAAAACCGTCAACGACTTCGTCTACACACTCACACGACGCTACCTTTTCGAGCAGCTCTTTCGACTTAAAAGACGTCTACCCCAAATCCCTCATCGTACTCGAAGGTTATATGCCAATCATCTACAAGTACAGCAGCATCTCTCCAGCCTCTATTTGGGGCGCAATGTTTAATTTAGCTAAAAACGGCATATCCATCGTCAACACCTCTAATCAAAAAGAAACGGTGGATTTCCTATACACGGCTGCAAAACAGGAGCAAGTTGTTGAGAAACGCAATGCGATTGTGCATGCGTTTAAAAAATGTGATACGCTCTCGGATGCGCAGGTGTATTTTGTTGCGAGTTTGCCAAGTATTGGCCGAGAGAAGGCAACGGCGATTTTGGATTCTTATCAGACTCCGCTTAATGCATTGATTAATGTGGATGATTGGGAAAAAGCGGTGCATGGATTGGGGCCTGTGATTACTAATCGGGTGAAGGATGTTATCAATACTCCCTATAAGGATAACAAAGAGAAAGATAACGCACAAAATGATGACTGCAAAGAATCCCCTCCATAACTTGTACTGTTGATTTAGGAAAAAATTAAAAGCATAACCCTCAACTAAGGCGATGTATGGATAAACTACCTTTAGCGCTCACGGTTCTTTCCGCTGCAATCCTTATCTGTCCACTTCTGGGAATAGTTTGCTTCTACAGCGACAACCTAACAGGGTTGGTTTATACTACTGAACTTCAGAATTTTGTGAATGGCGACATATCCGCCTCCCAGTTCCAACGTCCAGTACCCGCTGGCAACCCAACCTATGATGAAGCAACTGGCGTCTACACTTTCTCCTTCAGATTCACTAATCCCTTAGAGAATGAGATTTCTGTATCAAAAATCTCCGCAGATGTATACTGCAAAGACCATGCTGTACCTTTGGGGATATTATCAATTGATAAGCCAATCACTATTCAACCAGGTGAAACCGTAACTATAAATGCTCATGGCAAATGGACCACACAGGCGCTCGCACATTTTGCCACATACCATAATGGCCCCGATGATGATGACATCAACGTTTCCTATAGAGACTTAAATGTGGATTTAGCTGGCATCCAGATTTATATGGCTGAATTAGAGGATGCCGGCTGGGTTATGATGCCGAGGTAATTTCGATGAATCGAGTGATTAACTGGTATGGGTTTACGGCTGGCATCTTAACGGTTGTGGTGTTGGTTATTTCGTTGTTTATTCCTTGGTGGCAGCTCACTGTTGGCGATAATTTAATGAAGGTTAATGCTTCGCCTGTTAACACGAACTTTGGCTTATTCGGCACTAGCTTCACATTGCCGCTACTCTGGGCACTCAACATTGTCAGTGTGTTAACGTTTAGCACCAGTGGACTCATCATGCTGTTTTATTCACTTAACCCAACAAAAACCTACTCAAAGCAGCTACTGGGTTTTTCATATAAGAAGCCGCTGTTTTCACTTGTTACTTTCCTCTCAAGCCTGCTAATTATCACTTCGATTGCGAGTTTGCTTAACATAAACATCCCCTTGTTGGGTTCGTCTACGATGACAGTTCCGGCGAGTGTAGCGTTGGGTGTTCATATTAATGCGTCTGTTTCGGGGAATTTCCAGTTGCCGTTTTATCTTGCCATCGCTACGGCTGTGCTTTGTATTGTTGCACGGTTGCAGCACGATAAAGTAATCGCAAACGATGATAGAGTGTAGTTGCGTTTTGTCTCCATCCCCCTCTATTATAGGCTCAACAAATGCACAATTTCAAAAGAGGACTGTCAGTATTCATTGGATAATAGGTGCATTTTTACTGCCCCTGTTTGCTGGTGGCTTTGGCTACTGGACGATTGCACCAAGCCCCAACTGCCTTTAATCTAAAAAAGGTTCAGCTGCCCAAGCGCCCTCCCCTTATATCAAGAATCAAGCGCGGCTTCCAATCCCAAACCGCTAAAGTTAAAGCCAACCCAACAAATAACATAGAACGCACTCAGCTCAAAACGCTAAACACTATTGGGGCCGTCGGCTAGCATGGTTCAGGCTTGTAGCCTCGGGCGTTACAGACCCCGGTTCAAATCCGGGCGGCCCCACCACAATTTTGAGACATTGTTCTCCTTAAGCCAAACTCGAGGGAGACTTACAAAAAATTTTTAACTAAATAACCTAAAATAATTTATGGAATGCCAAGAACGAAAAAACCAACCGTAACGCTGTTTCTTTTCTTTACACTCTGCATCGCATTAGCGCTTGGAGCACAGTTAACTAACGTAACGAAAGCAAATCCTCTCAGCATACCTTCAGTACCTACCATACAGATCGGTTATCCTCTAACTTCAACAGGTGGATATGTCAATAGCACTGTCGAATTCGTAATCTATGCCAATATGTTCAGTGAATCTCCTACACTCAACAGTATTTCCTATAGATTGGATGGCGAGGCATCGGTGAATCTTGAAGAACTAAAAGTCACAAGTTACAATGATTATGGACCAGACAAAATTGACTTCAAAACATACAAGGTAAATATTATCTTGGTAGACTTGTCTGAAGGTAACCATACTTTAACAGCGTATGCTATTGGTATGTCTGATTCTAGAAATTTTACGGTCAACTCGTATTATCATATTACTGCACTTAATGTTCTATCTCCAAATAGCCCAATATACTCTAAGACGGTGCCGTTGTCTTTTACTTTTAATGGTGAAATAATAAATGCGCATTACTATTTGTATAAGGGTCAGGAATTAGTTTCTGAAAAATCCGTAAGTAGAGACATGACTTTAGACAACCTCTCAGATGGAAGCTATGACCTGTATCTCTATGTAACAACTGAGTATGGACAGGATTCAAAAGTAGTTCATTTCTACGTTATAGGGGTACCTTTCATATTGGGTCTAACTGTTCTATTGGCATCGTGTATTGCCATTGGTTCTCTGGTCTACTTTAAGAGACGTAAACGGAAAAATTGACTATTTTTATCTGCCTGTTTTGTTTTGCATACTTGATTTAACAACTTGCGAATTGGCGTTTGCTTGTTTTCCAAGCCTAATTCACTAAACCAGTAAACCCAGATTCTCAAAAACCCTCAAATCCGTTTAAACCTGAGATAGGCAAGCGATTGGAAGAAGGAGATGCGCTATGTCCGTTTTCGCGTTTGAAAATGATACCTTAGAAATGATTCATTATATCTTGGCGATACAACATTTCAAGGATTACATGGTTGGACCGCAAAGTCTAAACGAGTACCTTTGTGTAATAACCTTCGAAAAAGTCCTAATCCAGACGGGGCTAAAATACCCGAAATTCCAGAAAGAAAATCTACGCGAAATACGATTGTATGATGTCGTTAGGTTTTTGCAGCAGAAGAGTCTGATTAGCCCTATATTAGCCAATCAACTAAGTGAATATGTGGATTTTCATGATTCCCTAATGCTCAACGGAGTGAAAACATCCCCTGAAAAGACTAATCCTAAAGCTCAAGAACTCCTGCAGTTCCTTTGCACTGCCGCTGGCAAAAAAAGGGAGGAAGAACTCAAAGAAATTACATTCGAGGATATTGTAACTCTTAGAACAGATCAATCTTCTGAAAATAGGAAGTATGAAGTTGTTGAATCGGATTTTGATAACCTCGATAGGCTTTATGAGAAATGTCCTTTTTTTCAGCGGGAAATAGAAAAGAGATTGACGGTACCCTTGAAGAGGGCGCAAATATCAGGTTTCGCTCCTAATACTGGTGGAATATGGCTTCCTTTTGTAACAAGTGAAATACCCGATAAAAGAGGACTGATTGAAAGAGCAAGTATTGGAGTATCTTTTACGCCTACTGATATTAGGGTAGGCTTAAATTTTGGCAGTCATGCTCACAAGTTTAGGATAAAATATTATGAATTGCTTTTAAATGGAGAATTAATGGATGTCGTTGAGTCTCTCAATCGCAAAGGTGCAGGATATTGCCTTTGTGACACTTTTTGGTATTATCATGTAAGAAATATCCAATCTCTTCAATGGTTGCTTACTCTATATGGCAGCACTAGGATTGCTATCGAAAATGCTATTGAGGAGACTAAGCTGCTTGAAGGAAATCCCTTGACGGCAAACAGATACTTGGTTAGTAAGGTAATTAATAGGAGGCCTGAAGACTTTACTTATGTTGTTAAGGGGCTTGTTGAGGAGATATCGAAGGATTTAAACGAGCTTTATCCGATAATAGCTTTGATTGATAATAAATAATGCTTATCTACCCTTGTTTGTACCCACAAACTGACCACAACTAGACAAACATAATTTTTTTAAAACCAACAAACTCTTTCAGTTCTAAGCAAGAAAATGCACCCTTAGGTTGTCGTTATCGATTCATTACATCGGCTAAAGCCAAAATGAAATCCTCAACAGAATCATAAGTTTGTCCAAACTGCAAAGTCGAAGTAATAGTAGTAACAGGCGTTTCCCCATAAACAATCATATGCGTTGCATTCTCGTTTTGTTTTACTAACTCAACTCTAAGAGTTGAGCCATAAGAAGTGAGTGTATCTGAGGTTTTGATTGTCATATGATGAGCAGTATCGTCTTTTTCTTGCATTTCCCAGTCCAGTTCATCGACTGCTTTAGGTATAGCTTGCCATATGGATTCAAGTGAAAAGTCGATATCGACTTCTTTTTTTCTTTCTCTTAGATAAGCCATTTTCCTCATATCACACCTATAAGCGTAATGTAATAACCATTTGTTTCGAGCGCTAATTTCACACTCTTTAATTTAGACTGAAAAGCTTCACATTTAGCGTATTAAACTAAAATAAAATCGAGGCGAAGAAGTTACTTCCTCGATTGCTGCAGTCAAAAGCGTTTCCTTGGAGGTTTCAGAGGCTTCTTTAAAACAATTAATCATACAGTACTTATTATCACATGTTGTCGAGGTTGTCGGCGTAATGTTTAGATCCTGACAATCTCGAAGATTAAAAATTCTGCCTTTTTTGTAACAGGGAAAAATGTTTAGTTTGCAATCGATAGTTATTATCACTCTACCTGCTTTGCAGGGATACTTCGTCGGCAAACCATCATATGCTCTAAGCACATCCCTGAGGTAGCTTGTTGAATTCGCGATCTTGGAATTCGATAGTTTCATCTCCAAAATTTTTGCAATAGTATTCCTAAGATTATTCTGAAAATCTCTAGATTCACGTAAACTACCGCCCACTATAAAGGTTCCATCGTTTGCGGAAATATAAGGATAAGACAGCGAAAAGGGAACACCAAGCTCATCATTTACGTAGTGAACAACTTTTGTTATGTCATTGTTGTTCCATGATGGATTAAGAAAGGTGATGGCATACAGTTTTATTCCGTAAGACTTCGCCAATTTGATTGTCTCTTTGGCTTGCTTTGCTATGCCCTCGGTGTGTTTTGCTTGGTCCCATAACTGCTCGTTATAGTGATCTACAGAAACCGAGAGAGCATCTAAACTCTTGCTCATCTGCACAAGTTTGTCTTTTGATATTGTTCCATTGGTTGTAATTGATGTTATGAAGCCCTTTTCTTTAGCGTATTTCACTGCTTCAACTAGATACGGGTATAATCCTGTTTCGCCGCCTGTGAAGTAGATAACTGAAAAATTATTCTTTGCCAAAACATCTATCGTAAATAAGACGTCTTCAAGTTGCATATCTACTGGTTTTGAAGCCCAAATGTTGCATCGATCAACGCATTTAGCATTACATCGGGTAGTAACATGGACAACTGCAAATCGGATTTCTCTGTTGCTCCTTATAAAACGTGAACATAGAGATGTAAGCATTCCAACTTTCACATTGGCTCCATCCTCAAAATTAACAATTCACCGATAGTCGATGATTGGATAGCTCAAAATTGTTTGAGAATTCCACTTTAAAGTGCTTAAATCAAGCATTTAACTATTATTTCAACCGCTAAAATACAAAGCGATATGGGCTCGAATAGCTTGAGACCTTAAGTGCTAATAAAAAAGAAATTTGTAGCGGTAATATACTAACTCTACAAGAATATGTTTTATCTAAAAGGTACTGTGATCGCAAAATGCCCGATTGGTTGGAAATTACTTCCAAGAGCTTAAGCTTAGCTTCCTTGTCTAAGGTTTAGAGCCAAGATATGTCATCGTTTTGCATTCAATGTAACCGTTAAGGCTCATAGTTATGTAGAGAAGCACTTTAGCCGTTGCCATGGGTTATTTATAGTATAGATTCTTTTCTTAATTTTAGAACTGCTTGGATTCCTGATAGCTTGAGAAGCTAGGTTAGTCACTTTCATGGAATTTCGGTTTTATTGTCACGTAGAGCTATCCAACGCTTAAACTCTAGTCCAGTGCACTTTCCTTTCCCCATCCAGTTGTCACCGTACTTTTTTGTGAGCTTTTCATTGTAGGACTCGAAAGTTTCACATTCACTTACTTCTACGCTGACTTTTTTCTTCACTTACTTGTAGCTCCAGTTGCCGTTCAAATGGGGTTCTGTACTTAACTTGACTTGAAGGTAAGTAATTATTGTTTCCTACAGATTGCTTCCGGTTAAGATGTTTTTATTTTAGAATGTTATCAAAGGCGCGGAGACAAAATCCGCTCCACTTACTTCTATCACGTGTGTTTTATTTGTATTCGCTACCAATAGGAATCAGAAGTGGACACAATAAAGGAATACCGACCGTTCGAAAAATAACTAAATTATCTCAAACTAATGGTCTAAAACAGCTATTGTGAGCAGCTTTTTTCCCGCAGTTTCCCAAACTCTATTGCGTTTTTAATCAAGCTTTCTAAACTCTCAAAATCACTGTGCTGCACAGTACTCTCTTGAGCATTCACATAGTTACCCCTTTTTGCCAAAGTAACAAAGCGTTCAAACTCATACTTCTAGAATACCCTTTGTCATCGCTGGCTGTCCATTAAGCAGTCTATAGTTGCATTCGAGGCAATACTCAAAATCATACTCTAATTTCCTACTCTGGGAGTTGCCTTCGCCAAAGTAGTTTCTGTCGACTCCCAACTTTGTAAAGTTGACATCGTCGAATTCGATGAATGCTACATGGGTTTTTTTAGTTACATGCTGATGGCTCATGTTTACGTGCTCCTGTGGGCAGTGGCGGTTGGGATGGCTGTGAGGTACCCGCTGATTGGGGAAGGAGGGGCACAGGTATTGTTCCTCACAACCAATAACCCATTTTTTAGTCATTCAAGTTAGCTTAAAAGCTTGTTAAGAAGCGGAAATGGCAAGATTGTCCAAGTCTGCTTTACAAGCTTGCAAAGCGTAGCTTGCAAAACAAGGAAAGTGGACTTGCTAAAAACGTTATTGTATGATTCCATTGATTTCTCAGATATGAGTATAGTTGGAGAGGGGAATTTTGAAGAATAAGAGCACCGTAAAATAGCTGCAACTACACAGCCTACTAGTATATGCTTGAATACCTCGTTTTCGCCGCAGCATTCGCCAGTCTACTTGGAGCTACAATCTACATCCGCTCAATGTTTAGAGGAAACGCCAAACCTAACCAAGTAACTTGGCTTATGTGGTCAATTGCACCCTTCATTGCCACAGCAGCCGCAATATCCAACGGCGTTACCTGGGCAGCCATCCCCGTATTCATGACTGGCTTTGCACCTTTTCTAATTTTTACCGCTTCATTTTTCACAAAGAAAGCCTACTGGAAACTAGGCACCTTCGACTACCTATGCGGTGCCTTATCTGGGGTGGCGTTGATTCTTTGGTTTGTAACTATGGAACCCAATTTAGCGATTAGTCTCGCGATTGCAAGCGACGCCTTAGCCGCCATCCCCACCCTGACGAAGGCTTGGCGTATACCCGAAACCGAATCTGTTTGGCCATTCATAACAGGCCTCTTTAATGCCCTGACAAGCTTCATGGTTGCTACCCTCTTTACCTTCTCAGAGATCGCTTTTCCCGCCTACCTGGTAATAATCAATGTCTTGCTTGTCTTGGCAGTGTACCATAAAAAGCTGCATTAACCGCCTGCAATTTGTGATTGGTTTTTTGTTTCCAGTAGTCCAATCTATGGAATGTCAAAAATTTGAATACATAAGGAAAACACATTAAATCCGGCTACTCGAAGTCCTACTATTACGTCTGCTCGAAGCCCAAGTCGCGTTTGAAGGTGAAAGGTTGATGATTTATTTCGGAAAAGAGGTAGGTACACACCCAAATGACCCATTAAACCTTAAATCCGAACCCTCAAATACATTAGTTAGATTATGTCATGAAGCCAACCGGTTTTAAAACAATAGATGAATATATCGCCACTTTCCCGCCCAACATACAAGCCATTCTACAACAAATAAGACAAACCATCCACGAAACCGCCCACAACGCAGAGGAAACAATCAGTTACCAAATGCCCGCCTTCAAACAAAACGGTGTCTTAGTGTATTTCGCCGCGTTTAAAGATCACATTGGCTTTTTTCCAACCGGTTCAGGTGTCGAAGCTTTCAAAGATAAATTATCCGCTTACAAAACAAGCAAGGGCACTATACAGTTTAGGCTTGATAAACCAGTTCCACTGGATTTAATCAAGGAAATTGTACAGTTCAGAGTCAACGAGAACCAGAAAAAGACGAAGTAGATAGCGCTGTTTGGGTTGTCGCGAACTCCATTCTTGCCTGCCTGATTAGGTCAAATAACGCTTTGGTATCGGCTTGTTTGGCCTGGTAGAAACTCTGTGATCTATTTTAGTGAGGTAAATGTACGAATTTCTGTTCCCAATCTCTATAGCTCCATTAGTAAGGTGTGGTTGGGTAATCTGTGTGAAAGATACAGACTGATTGTTTTTGGGAAGCGTTTGTCTATCACAGAAGTGACACACTTTTTGGTAGCCGCTGGTTTAACGGTTTTTAGCCTGCTCATACGCCTTCGAGATAGCTTCACTTGTTATTACACCGATTAGTTTAGTTGGGTTTTCCTTGTCAACCACGGGTACAACATCAATTTTTTCTCTAATGCTAATTTTGTTTGCTTCAAGAATTGATTCGTCTTCATAAACGGCTATTTTTGCAAGCGGCATCTGATCAATACGCAGCATATCTCGCTGGTCAGGGGTCACTTTCATCAGTTCATTCCATGTTACAATACCCTCGAAAACGCCGTCTTTTTCAACTAAAACGTCATGGTATCGGTTCTTAAACATCACTTCAAGCGCTTCAGTGATGGTCTGGTGGGGATTTACGCGGCCAATTTCTGATTGCATTACATCCCTAACTCTGACGCCGGCCAGCTTGGTCGAGATTATTGTTTGTTCCCCTTCTTCGCTTGCGCCAAGATAGACAAAGAGCCCCACTAAGATGAGTAGGAAGTTGAAGAAGAAGCCAATAGCTACCATGGCAATGCCCAAGATTCTGCCGATGTTAACTGCGTATCTAGTGGCGTCTGAGAATTTCATCCGCTCCGCCAATAAGGCCCGGAAGACTCTTCCGCCATCCATTGGGAACGCTGGAATCAAGTTGAAGAGGCCCAGTAGAATATTTAGGACCGCGAGGTCGAAGAGAAAGTTTCCTGTTGTGGAAAGTGTAAACACATATGGTAATAGATTCGGTGTTAGAATGAGGCTTATAGCCAATAATGCAAGCCCGAAAACTAAGCTTGTAACTGGACCCGCGATTGCCATTCGCCATTCTTGTGCGGGGTTGTCGGGGATTTCCTCGATTTCTGAAACGCCTCCGATGGGGTAGAGCACGATTTTTCTTACCCTAATGCCATAACGCCGGGCAACAACTGAATGTGCAAGTTCATGAAATACCACGAAAACGAATAGGAAGAGCACTATGAAGAAGGTATAGAATGCTCCGTAGAATGTGTAATATTGCAGGTTAAACAGTGATAGAATCAAAACCGCTAAGATAAGCAGCAAAAAGGTGAAGTGCAACTCTATGGGTATTCCCCATGCTTTGCCTATCTTAAGAGAATACTTCATAGGAATAGATGGCGGTAGAGGGCATTTTAAATTTTCGATAAGCTGCTTTTTATGTTTGCCGCATTGGTGAGCCCTAATTTGCGAAAACTACATATTCTATTGCACTAAACTAGCCGCAAAAAGGGCGCTAATAAATGAACAAAAAGATACTCTTGGGCTTAATTCCCTTAATAGTAATTATAGGCTGTACAGCTATTATCCTATCCCAATCCTCCATAGCTCCGCCCGCTGGAACTCCGCGAGAGCTTGATTTCACAGTCAGCGGCAAGAATGATTGCCTAAGATTCCTCAACGACAGCATATCCACTGTCTACATACCTGTAGCAACAGGTGCCAATGAGCACTGGGAGTTAACCATTAACTCTACAAAGATGGCTGGCAGTGCAAACGGCTGGGTTGACCTCTTTGTCTACGATGGCTACTGGAATGGCGGCGTCAACAACATCTGTGTATCTAGGGATATTTACCCAATCCTCGCCGACGTAGTAAGTGCAGATACTCAAGTCAAAGCCAGCACTCCATACATACAGACCTTCGGCGGCTCAACCGCACAGAGCTGCACGTTGTTCTTTATTTTTCCGCCCGGCGGACAATCAACATTCCACATAACCCTAAAACAAATTCAATAGCAGACCAACTATAAACCTTCAACATTTTTCATTCTCTGTTGATTGTTGCGTGAAATAAAAGGGGTACAAGGCAACAATTAAAGATAAAAATAAACGCCGCTGTCAAGCCTGTAAAATTTATATAACTGCTTGGGAGGTAGCTATTTAGAGGAACCTGCTTTGTCTGGAAATGTTTGGAATAAACCTGTAATCTGTATTTTCAAAGAACGTTCTGGAGAACACTGGGAATCAGACCCATTTGTCGTGATAAAAGCTAAACAAGTAACGGTAACAGCTGGAGACAACCCGAAATACTCTGGTGTCATCGAGGATTTCTTTACTCTAATGGGCGATGCAGAATACATTTCATCTCCCGAAGGCAAAGCCGACCATTATGTGATGTGCTGGTTTGATGACACCGAACCTGACATGACAAAAGACCTCCGGCGATTAAGAGGCGTAAGGTTCAGTGGTGAAGTAACACACAGCGAAAACCCAAAAACCCACAAACGAACCTACAATGGAACCTTCACAGCAGAGCAAGCAAAAATAACCTAAACCCTCCCCTTACCCAACAAAATCTTGTTAGGCTACGTGGGCAGTGCTGCCACATCCATGCAATAAATCCCTATAATTTGTTGAGTTAGTTGGCAATTTTTCGCTATTTTTAAACTTACTCTTAAATATAACTTGATAAATTTCTATGGGATAAGGTCGTAGAGAATGGTAGAGCAAAAACTACGCGCAACACTAATTACTGGTAGGACTATTGAACAGGGCGTTGGGAAAGAGATTGGGAAAGGCTCCATAGAATACTATGATAGCTGCGCCGTTTGTTTTTTCGATAAATCCGACATGGTAAAACTCGGCATAAAAAACGGTTCAATCGTCAAAGTTACATCCAAATATGGTTCTGTCATTGTTAAAGCCCAAAAGTATCAATGGGGCGTTAATCCAGGAATGGTTTTCATACCCTGCGGTTCCTGGGCAAACGCTATAACAGGCGACGAAACCTTCAGCATGGGCATGCCCCTCTTCAAAGGCTTCCCAGTTGAAGTAGAAGCAGCACCAAACGAGCCCATCATGACCTTAGATGAGCTCTTAATGAAACAGTTTGGAAGGAACAGTTTATGACCGAAATAAAAAATGTTGTTTGTCCAATATGCGGTTGCCTCTGCGATGACTTAGAAGTCACCGTAGAAAATAACGAAATCGTAAAAATGAAGAACGGATGCGCCGTTTGCGAAGCTAAAATGGTTCATGGTTACAAAAGCGAAGAACGCATTCTAAAGCCTATGATAAGAAAAGACGGCAAACTAGTTCCCGTAACGATGGATGAAGCCATCAAAAAAGCTGCACAAATTCTAACAGACGCCAAGTATCCACTGCTCTTCGGCTGGAGCAGCACGGTAGGTGAAGCACAACGCATTGGCGTAGAATTAGCCGAAGAACTCGGTTCAGCACTAGACAACTGTTGCAGCGTTTGCCACGGACCATCCGTTATGGCCACACAAGAAATCGGCATACCCGCAGCTACACTGGGCCAAATCCGACACCGAGCCGACTTAATAATTTACTGGGCAGCTAACCCATGGACAAGCCACCCACGCCACGTAGAACGATATACCGCATTCACAGATGGTCGCTTCGAAGGAAGCGAATGGAAGAGCTACATGAATAAAATGAAAGCAGGTGCAAGCCGCAAAAAAATGGAAGTAGCCTCCAAACGCATTGATCGCGAAGAAGCACCCATCAACCCACAAGTAGACATCAATGGACCTCCACCCCAGACCCTGCTGAAACCAGGTCGCAAAATGATTGTGGTCGACGTAAGAAAAACCATGACAGCCGAGGCAGCTGATTACTTCTTACAGATTGAACCCAACAGCGACTATGACGTAATCGAAGCACTACGTTGTTTAGTTCAGGACCAAGAAATCGACGTTGAGAAAGTCGGTGGAGTCCCAGTTGAGTACCTAAAAGAAGTCGCAGATGCAATGGTAAGCTGTGAATTCGGGGTTATCTACTTCGGGCTTGGCATGACTCAAAGCTTAGGCCGATTTAGAAACATCGAAATCGCCATCGCATTGGCACGTGACCTTAACCGCAAAACAAAATTCATCATTTCACCAATGAGAGGACACTTCAACGTCACAGGCGCAAACACCGTGTTTCGCTTGGCAAACAGGATACCCCTATGCAATTGACTTCTCACAAGGTTACCCACAATTCAACCCCGGAGAAAACACAGCCGTAGACTTACTCAAACGCGGCGACAACGACGCAACACTAGTCATCTCCGCAGACCCAGGCGCGCACTTCCCCAAAGTAACCATGCAAAACATGATGAAGCACCCACTAATCACCATCAACCCAGACATGAACGCCATCTCAAGACTTGGCGACGTCGTGTTTCCAGCACAATGGTGTGGCATTGAATACGAAGGCACCGCATACCGTATGGATTCAGTTCCAATTACACTTAAGAAAGTAGTTGAACCACCACCAGGAATCTTAACTGATGAGGAACTTTTAATTCGCATACTTGCCGAAGTTCGAGCAATCAAAACTAAACGGGGCGAACCAGTCGAGCAAACCGAATTAAAGATCGTTCATAAAGAACCTGAAGCGCCCAGAGTATGTCCGGTTCCAGCAGCTAAACCTAAAAAAGCAGTGAAAAAGAAGAAGGAGGCCGCTTAAATGACTGAGATACTAATCAAAAACGGCTTTGTAGTAGACCCAATAAACAAGATTAACTGCCAAAAAATGGACATAGCCATCAAAGACGGCAAAATCGTTCAGAAAGTCAACGAGAAAAGCGCGCAAATAATCGATGCCTCAGGCTTAACAGTTATGGCTGGCGGAGTAGACATTCACAGTCACGTAGCCGGCGCAGAAGTCAACATGGGACGCATGATCCGCCCCGAAGACCACTATAAAGATCCAGTGCATAAAACAACAATCACCCGCGCAGGCACAGGCTACTCAATTCCATCAACTTTCGTTACAGGTTACCGTTACTCAGAGATGGGTTATACTTCCGTCTTGAACGCCTCCATGGCGCCACTTAAAGCGAAACATGCCCATGAAGAATTAAACGACATCCCCCTAATGGACAAAGCAACTTATGCATTAACAGGCGACTGGTGGTTTGTCCTTGAAAACCTCGCAAAAGGCGACATAGACGAATGCGCCCGACGTGTCTCATGGCTAATGAACGCCTCCAAAGGATATGCAATAAAAATCGTTAATCCCGGCGGCTTAGAAGCTTGGGGTTTCGGCCACAACGTTCACAGCATCGACGATCAAGTACCTAACTTCGGCATTACTCCACGCGAAATCATGCGCGGATTAATTAAAGTTAACAAGAAACTAAACATGCCCCACACAATCCACCTGCACACAAACAACCTAGGAATACCCGGTAACTACCAAACCACACTTGAAACCATGAAAGCCTTGGAAGACTTATCCACCGATGGCAAACCAGTTGCGCACATTACTCATATTCAATTTGCCAGTTTCAAAGGCGAAAACTGGGCGAAATTCAAATCAGGCGCAGAAGAAATCTCCAACTACATGAACGCTCACAACCACATGACATTAGACATGGGACAAGTCACATTCACTGACACCACAACCATGACTGCAGACGGACCATTCGAGTTCTCACTCTACGAACTCGGTGGCCACAACAAATGGGTAAACAGCGACGTCGAAACTGAAAGCAGCGGTGGCATCATACCCTTCCATTACAAGAGAAACAGCCCCGTTAACGCATTGCAATGGTCAATCGGCTTAGAAATCGCCTTACTCATAAAGGATCCATGGAAAATCTTCATGACAACCGACCACCCCAACGGCGGACCATTCTACGATTACCCAAAAGTCTCTCTTGGCTATACAGCAAGAAAGCACGCGAAGCAACACTCGCAAAGTGCCACAAGAGAGCCAAGAAAAAGAGTTTACTCCCATCTATCGACCGCGAGCTATCACTCTACGAAATTGCCATCATGACCCGCGCAGGAACCGCCAAAGCCTTAGGGTTACCCAACAAAGGTCACTTGGCGTCGGCGCAGATGCAGACGTTGCAATCTTTAACATTAACCCAGAAACCCAAGACATCGCCCAGAAATTCAGAACTGCCCGCAAAGCATTCGCCAACTGCAGCATACACAATCAAAGACGGCACAGTCGTAGTCAAAGACGGCCGAAGTAGTTAACAGCCAAGTCCCAGGCAGAACACTGTGGGTTGATTCACAAACAAAAGACCCCTGCGAGATCGACGATGAAATGAAGCGCAGATTCAAAGAGTACTGGACAATCGAATATGAAAACTACGCAGTTTCTGACCATTACGTTAAGGTTCCAGAAAAATTAAGCATAAAGGCAAGTGTCTAAACATGATAACTCTAACACCTCTAAGAGCATTCGATGTTCCAATCCAAGCACCCTGCATTACACCCGAGAACTTTGCAGGAAAAAGCGTTGCAGAAATCGCAAAAATGCCAGTTACTGAAGGTGTCCGAAACCTAACCTTAGGTGACCTCTTCAAAATCGAATCGAAGCCCAGTTGAAACCCCAAGCATCACTATAATCGGCGAATGCGATAAAGTCAAACGCGTCGGTCAAGGCATGAAAACCGGCGAAATCGTCGTTAACGGCAACATCGGCATGCACACAGGCGAAAAAATGGCTGGCGGCAAAATCACAGTAAACGGCAACAGCGGCGGCTGGACAGGCAGCGAAATGAAAAAAGGCACAATCGAAATTCACGGTGACGCAGGCGACTACACAGCTTCACCTTACAGAGGCAACGACCTTGGGCATGAAAGGCGGCTTAATCACCGTTGACGGCAACGTCGGCACAGACGTCGGCTGCTACCTCAAAGGCGGCATCATAAAAATTAAAGGCAACGCAGGCAGATTCCTCGGATTCCACATGAGCGAAGGCGCAATCTATGTTGAGAAAGACTGTGATGTCCGCACAGGTGCATCTTATGACCGGTGGCAAAATCGTTGTTGGAGGCAAACTGGAAATCTTGCCATCATTCACTATCGACAGCGTTAAACCTAAAGTTAAAGTGGATGATACCCTAAACGTGCCAGGGCCATTCTATGTGTTTCTTGGCGACTTGTCAGAGCATGGCACTGGCAAAATCTTCGCCAATAAAGCAGCCAACCCAGCATTCAAGTTCTACGAAAAATATCTCTAAATCGGGCAACTTATAGCCCAATATTTTCTTTTAACTTCAATTTAGCATACATGTGAGCATTGCTTAGGTAGCCGAATAACTTATCAAGTTCCCATTGCTTCAAACCATACAGGAATGAATGTCATGCGTCAAGTAAAGATGACACGGCTTGACTTAGCAGAAGGCAAAGCAAAAGAAACGCTTGATTACATCGCCGAAGAGGTGCCGCTGCAAATCACCCTAAACGACGTTTACTCTTTTGTCATTTGGTCTTCTCCTTCACAGTTCAAAGAGTTAGCGGTGGGTCACCTATACGCCGAAGATATCTTGCATGATGCCAATGAAATAGAAAGTTTGACCTCCGATGAAGCCTACAACACCTGCCAAATGCAGCTAAAACCCAGCGTCAACCTTGAGGAACGCATGAAAAATCAGCGCCGAGGCACCCGCATCATCCCACTCATAAAAGCCAGCCACCTCCGCCTATCAACACGACGAAAAATTATCCATTGTAAAATCAGATTTAACAATTAAAGCTCAAGCAATCCTTGACGCCGTAAATCAAATGAATGAAAAAGCCATGGGCTTCAAAGAAACCGGCGGACTCCACGACTCAGGCATCTTCAAAGCAGACGGCACCATGGTGGCGTTCTCCGAAGACGTCGGCAGACACAACACAGTTGACAAAGTCATCGGGCAAGCACTGCTTAACAAAGAAAACTTCGCTGAATGCTTCATGTTTATCACAGGACGGGTACCTGGCGACATGATTTACAAGGCAGCCAAAGTCGGTTTACCCATCGTTGCTTCGGTAGCGGCAGTTCTGAACTCGGGTATTTCATCAGCTGAAAAAGCAAACATTACCCTCGTTGGGTTTGTGCGGGGCAAACGCATGAACATCTACACTTGTCCCGAACGGATTCTTCTTTAAGCCCCGATTTTGGCTTCACAAAACGCCTTATCAGCAAGTGCACGCTCCGCCAGTAACTTGCAGTCATTCGCTGTGTAGGCTTCTGCTTCTGTTCCATAATTCTCTGCTGCTTTTGCATAGGTTTGTTTTGCTACGGTTTTTTTGGATAGTCTGAGTTGAGTTTCGCCTAGTTTTTCCTCGCTTATAGCTGCCCAGAAAACAAGTTTATTTGCTTCAAAGTGGCAGGCGCAATCAGCGAAAACAGGTAGAGCCTCTAAAAACTTGCGTTCAATAAGTAACTTTTGCCCGTCCCTCAACCGCTGTAGTTGCTCAATTGGTAGGTTTCCTCTGTGAAAGCAGACATCATCAATAACTGATCCCTCGATTGAGCGTGTCTTGAGGCGAGCGAGGTCTTCTTGGGAGTTAATGTTAACAAAACTTCTGAACTCAGTATCCAAGCCGTGGATTTGTTTTAGTGGTGAAACCAGATGTAGTTTGCTTGACCCTCTTATGATGCCATCTGCGTTAGCTCTGTTGAGTGCACAAAGCGTCTGCGCTATTTCAGCGCAGCTTTTTTGTTCCAGTGCAATCAGTAGGGTTTCTACTGTGCCGTCTGGCCATATCGGAACCGCCACATTATAGTCTTTGCAGGCTTCAAGGAGATAGTCGGCAACTTCTGGTTTTAAAAAGGGCATATCCGTCGGCACTATCAAGCAGTATTCGGCGTTCACTGTCTGTAATCCTGATGCTATGGCTAAGAGCGGTCCTTTAACTGGGCTGCCTTGTTGGTCAACCACAAACCTAACGTTCTCAATCGCTTGCTTTTCTAAAAGCTGCTTGTATTGAGTCAGGCGTTGCTCATCATTAACGCATACTACAATCTCGCCCACAGTGGCTTTTATGTTCTCGATAACATGCACCAAAAGCGATTTGCCATTGACTTCTACAAGCGCCTTGTCCTGCCAATGTTCCTTGGATGTTTGGAACCGTTTAGCGCCACCACCTGCCAATACTAATGCAGCCCGATTACCCATAGTTTTTCCTCAAAGAGATGCATCTAGTCTACTTCTAATTAGCTTAACCAGTTTTTTTCCGTCTTTTGGCACTTTGATTATGGGAATTTCGCCGAAGCATTCCTCGATGCTGTTTTCTGCTACTATACCTGTTGCAGCTAAAACTGGAGGAGCCGTGCCCTGCAGCGTTCTTTCTAGGTCCGCTGGGTCTTTTGCTGTGATAATCTTTGGTATATCCGCTCGTTTTGCGATTAAGTTGTGAAATCCCTCGATAAAGACTATGTCAAGTTTCTCTTTTTCTAATAAATCTAAGATTTTGTCAAGGTCGTTTAGCTCCCGCTGGGTTTTTTTGATAATGTCTATTTCTGTGGGGGATATGGCGACGACTACTTTGGAGCCTGCCTGTGCATATCGCCATGTGTTGGTGCCTTCGCGGTCGATGGAGAAGTCTTTGTGGTGTATGTGTTTGATGGCGCCGACGCTGTAGCCTTCGTCTGCGAAGTGGTTGATTAGGTATTCGATGGTGGTTGTTTTTCCTGTACCGCTTTGGCCGACTAAAGCGACAATTAATACCGTTTGTTACATGCTCCTTCTTGAGTCAAAGACTTTGACGTATAATAAATTATGCCCAACTAATGGCGCACCAAGATTTAGGCTTCTCTGATGGCCTTATTTTATAATGGTGATGGTGCTTTGACCGTTTGGACCGGCCTTATTCCTTTTCTTCCTTTGGGAAATATGGGTGGTGGCTATGTTTGGGTGCCTGCCTTGGCGGGTTGTTGCTTTGCAGGCTTCTCTCCCATTAAAGGGGCAGAGTTTGTTTTTTTCTTTTTGTGTGGGTGTGGCTGGTTAAAAAAATACACTACACTCCCGCTTGAGAATTAAGCTCTGTTTTGGTTTTGCAACGTTTTTCTACGCCTGATTAGGTGTGGGCACGCATTTTTCGCCACACTCCCAACATGAGTGTATTTAAGCTGTGTAGAAGTGTGAGTGTGTAAGCATGTTGGGGTTGCCCAAGAATTCACAAATCATCAGGGCCATCGCAATGCTGGTCGGGAATCATTGTTTGGGCTGCAGGAAAAGCTGCGTCAAATTTTTAACCCTCCACGGTATATATTTTCTCAGGTTGACTTTAGATGTCTGACATTGATGGTTATTCTCCTGTTATTGATGAAAAGGCGCTTGAAGAGGGTAAGATGAAGCTTGTACGCGTCGAAGGTAAACCAGTGCTTTTCATCAGGCTAAATGGCAAAATCTATGTTATCGATGATCGTTGTCCGCATATGGGTTGTAAGTTTTCGGGTGGCAGTCTTGAGAGGGATGCGGTTGTTTGTCCTTGTCATGAATGGACGTTTAATTTGGAGACAGGCGAATATGATGAGGACCGCTCTTATGTTTTGGTGAAATATCCCTTTAAGGTTGAGTCAGGGAAAATCTGGGTCAAATTGGAAGAAGATTTTTAAAAAAATATACTTTTGGATTTAGGTTGTGGTTTTATTGCTGCAATCTCTAAACCCTTTGTTTTATTTTATTGGTTGTAAACGTGGATTTCGGTGACGTATTTTGCGAACATATTTGCTATGGTTGCGTATCCGTCGGACCCAACGAATGAAACTGTCAAGTATGAACCGTCACTGTAACTGAGGAGGTTTGTGCTTGTGCTGTTTAGGTGATAAGCCAAGATCATAGTTACCTGTGAACTTGGAGTTGCGGGGGCAACGGTTGAGGGGTTATACATCGTTAAGCCTGTGCCTGTGACTTCTGCGTAAGTATAGTTTTTCACGTAGCCGTCTGCTGCACTAACAGATAGAATTTGTCCGCTTGATATGCCGCCTACTGAATTAAGCAGTGTAGTCATGGCTACTCCTGCGTAGGTTCCGTAGTCAAAGATGCCGTTTGCGCTCTTGTATTTGCCTCCAAGCCCCGAGGTTTGGGTATATGCTACAAGGTTTGGTGCATTCAATGTGACTGTGGTGTTGTCGGCTCCAATAATTGTAACTTGGGTATCGGCAATGGTTATTGGGGTTGGGGTGGCGGTCGGGCTTGAGGTAGGCGAGGCGTAGTTGTGGGTGTGGCTGTTGGTTGAACTGTTGGCGACGCCGTAGGTGCCGGAGTAGTCACTGGGTTCACCGTGAGTTTAACTACCATTTTTTCCCATTGATTACCTTGTGTCGCCAAACCTTCAGTGCCTAAAACACCCATCATTAGTGGTCCATCACCACTTGCTAAATCTGCTCCTTCAAATTGGTAAATTACAATTAGTTTGAGAGGTTGAGTTGCGGCTGCTACATTTCCAGAACTGTCATAGGTTGTAAAATCTTGGCCGTTAACAACTTGCTTGTAAGTATAAGTTGTTGCATATGCCATCTTGGGCTGTGGCGGTTAGGGTTTGGCCGTCTTGCATTCCACCGACCAACGAGACGAGGTCTGAGGCTGCTATGCCTGTGTATGTTCCGGCGCCTTTTATTTGGCCGCCTGATCTTGAGGCTCCTTGAGCAGTGTTAGATTCGAAGTGCTGCTATCTCGGTGGCAGTTAGGGTTTTGGTTGTTCCGTCGCTGCCGACGAGTGTTAAGGTCATGGTTGGGAGTGTGTTGTTTTGGGTGGGTTTGGCGAGCATGTATTGTGCTGTGACGGCTGAAATTGAAAATGCAATTATGATGATTACTATTGCGGCGAGTAATTTGGTGTTAAATTTTCCTTTTGGTGGGGTTGCCATGGGTTTTGCCTTCTTTTATTTGGAAAACATTGAAGCGACATTACTATTTAATCATATCGGATAATGCTAAAAACAACCATAAATCAACGAAAACAAACCCAAAGACAAAACAGGCAAAAAATTAGAAAACACTTCG
Organism: uncultured archaeon; assembly: GCA_963800605.1. Lineage (GTDB taxonomy): Archaea > Thermoproteota > Bathyarchaeia > Bathyarchaeales > Bathycorpusculaceae > Bathycorpusculum. Next base: position 34,566 of record CAWDBI010000005.1, read on the forward strand.
CTTAACCCGTTTCTGATAAAAAACACTAAAAGAGGGCTTGGATGTGCTACTCTTTTGGGCACGTAACCGTTTGGCACCTAAACTTATAGCTCTTGCAGAATTCCCAGAAAGCCTCCGACGGCTTAAGCAACGCATTCTTCGGTCTAGCCATGTAGAGTTTACGAGTACTCTTACCCTCCTCAATGGGTATCACCTTAACCAACCCAGCAGCTTGAGCCTTCGCAGCTGCAATCGACGAAATTATGCTAATACCCCTGCCCTCCGAAACAGCAGTAACAACTGATTCCGTACTGCCCAACTCAAACGCTATTTTAATCTTCATAAAATCAATTTTGTTAGCTTCCATTAATTTTTCAATTTCCAACCTTGTACCAGAGGTTTCCTCTCTGACAATGGCAGGGTACCTTAGGGCTTCTGAGAGTTTGATTGCTTCATGTTTACCTAACTCGTGGTTGCATGGTGTAATGAACACTAACTGCTCTTCCCCGATTGGAAGGTAATCAAACTTTTCTTCAAAACCCTGCATTGTTCCGACTGCAGCGAATTCTGCATCTTTTGCCTGTAGGCTTGCCAAACTACTTTGGCTGTCTTGGGCTTTTATCTTAAATTTCACGTCAGGATACTTTTTCTGGAATTCTGCGATTAAACCGGGGATTATGTGTTCTTCGGGTATGGTGCTGGCGGCGATACGTATGGTTCCTGCAAGGGTATGTTTAGCAGATGAAATTTTGGCTTTGGCATCCTGTGCCTGCTGGAGGATACGTTCGGCTGCTTGCTTTAGGATGGCACCGGCTTCGGTGACTTCTACGCCGTTAGGGGTGCGCTTGAAGAGTTCAGCCTCAAAAAAGTCCTCTAGGGCAGCGATGTGGTGGCTGACGGTTCCTTGGCTGGTTTTGAGTTCTTTTGCTGCTACTGAAAAACTGCGAGTTCTATCCACTGCAAGGAATGTGTTTAGATAATCGAACCGTATAGTTTCCATGCGCTTTGTTTCCTCTGCAATATTTGTAACTAATTATCTTTATATTCTATTCCTGAATACACATAACGCCTTTATATTTGTTTTTCTAATAGGCTCTATCAACAAATCTCAAGGATGAAGCAAGATGGCCACCTTCACAGTAATCATCTATGAAGCTCCCTACGCAAAAGAACGCGCCCTCTCCGCATTGCGATTTGCATGGACTGCAGATTTGGAGGGAAACAAAGTGCGAATATGGCTCTTCGAAAATGGCGTTTACCTTGCCAAGAAGGGTCAAAAACCAGCACAGGGCTTAACCAACTATGGCCAAATGCTCGAAGATATGGTAAAAGGCGGTGTGGAAGTCAAAGGTTGCATAGTCTGCGCTGACGCACGGGGCTTAAGTCAAGCTGAACTCATTGACGGTGTTAAATTGGCCACGGTTCATGACCTTGTTGAGTGGACGGCAAACAGCGACAAAGTCATAACATTCTAGTGATGTCACTTTGTGCGTTGAAAAGTTGGATGTTAAGGGCAAAATGTGCCCGCTTCCCGTTGCTTTTACGAAGCGTAAGCTCGAAGCCATGGTATCTGGGCAGCTTTTGGAGGTTGTGGGTGAGGGTGATTTGGAGTTTGATAATATTCAGCGTTGGGTGAGGAATAATGGGCATGAAGTGGTTGAAGCCTTGAAGTCCGCTGGTGAGTTTAAGGTGCTTATCAGGAAAGCATGAGATCAATTTTTTTTATTTCTTCTTTTAGATCGCATTAACTATTAATTTTTCTAATAAATAAAATGAAAGTTTTTAATACCATGACTGCATTTGTATTTGCCTACGGCATGTGAATAGTTTGTCAGAGAAATATGTTGAAATGTGGAAAAGCATAGGAATGGACATAGAAAAACACAACATCCTCCTAAACGCTTTAGGCCAATTTTACACAAGTATCTACTTATCCCAGAAAAATCGACCTGCAAAAATGGATTACTTTGACTTTGTCGTCTCAGAAATCCATGGACTACGAATTAAAGAACTTAATGACCAACGTGCTAAAGGCAAGAAAGTCGTTGGCGCATTCTGTATCTATGCCCCAGAAGAACTTGCTTACGCGGCAGACGCATCAATGGTGGGTCTATGTGGCGGCGCAGACTTCTCTGTACCGGACGCGGAAGCAGTCCTACCCCGCAATCTCTGTCCTCTTATCAAATCATTCTACGGTTTTAAACTTAACAAAACCTGTCCATACTTCCAAACAAGCGACCTCGTCGTAGGCGAAACAACCTGCGATGGCAAAAAGAAAGTCTACGAACTCCTAGCAGAACTTATCCCAACCTATGTCTTGGAGATTCCCCATAAACCTGATACAATTCAGGGCAAAGAGTTCTGGCTAAAAGAACTCGAAGCATTCAAAGCCAAACTTGAAGAACTAACAGGCAACAAAATAACTGCTGAAACCCTCAAAAAATCAATCGAATTAATCAACAACAAGCGCAAAGCCCTCAAACGCCTCTCCGATTTACGTGCCAACTCGCCTTCGCCAATCAGCGGCTTAGACGCACTGCTCATCAATCAAATCAGCTTTAACGATGATCCCGTGCGCTTCACCGCTAAAGTTAACGAACTCTGCGATGAACTAGATGAACGCGTACGAAACGGAGTCGGTATAGCACCAAAGGATGCACCAAGGCTGCTGGTTTCGGGTTGTCCAATGGCTATTCCCAACTGGAAACTCCACAGCATAGTCCAAGCAACAGGTGCAACCATCATTGCCGAGGAAAGCTGTGTTGGCACACGCTACTTCACCGACTTAGTTGAACCCAAAGGCTACAGCATCAACGAGTTGCTTTGGGCAATTGTTGAAAAATATAGTAAGATACCCTGCGCCTGCTTCACACCAAACGATGCACGCATTAAAAGCATACAGTCGCTTGCAGAGCAATTCAGAGCTGATGGAGTCATCTACTATACATTGCAGAATTGCCATGACTATAATGTTGAAGGCGTAAAAGTTGATCGTGCAATGAAACAGCAAGGTTTGCCTATGCTAAAAATCGAAACTGACTATGCCATGGGTGACGCAGCGCAGATTCAAACCAGAGTCGAAGCGTTCCTTGAAATAATAGCGAGCAAAAAATCCTAAACTTTCCCTTTTTAATTTAACATTTTTATTCAAATAACAAGTATTCGGTGTAGGAGAAAACAAAGATGAGTTACCGCTTAACAAAAGTTGTTCCCGTGCATGGATGCAGCTGTAAACTGCCCCAGTACCAACTTGGCGAATTACTCGATCAAGCAGGGATGACCGACGAATTCGGTCCAGAAGTGCTTGCGGGTCCATGGGAAAACAGTAGCGTAGTAAAAATCGCAGACGGCATCGTAGTCCTAAACACACTTGACTTCTTTACTCCGATGGTTGATGAACCGGAAATTCAAGGGCGCATCGCTGGTAGCAACGTAACAAGTGACATCTATACGTTGGGTGTAACTAAAATCGCCAGCGTCCTAACTATCATGGCGTTTCCAGAAAACATGCCAACTGAACTCGCGGTGGGTATGCTCAAAGGGTTCGGGGATTTCTGTCGTGAAATGGATGCGCCAGTCGTGGGTGGACATACCATCCGAAATCCATGGCCCATCATCGGCGGTGCAGCAACAGGAATCGGAGACCCGAAAAAAATCGTTTACACCAAAGGCGCCCAACCTGGCGACATCCTATTTTTGACTAAACCTATCGGAATCGCTCCTGCAATGGCTGCCTATCGTCTCCGCAAGGATGAAGAAGGTAAAGAACTCTTAGAAGGTGTACCGGAAGATGTAATTGAGGCAGCGGTTGCTGGCGCAATAACTGGCATGACTACGTCCAATAAACCCGTAGCCGAAGTTATGCAGAAAGTCCCAGTTCATGCAGCGACTGATGTGACCGGATTTGGATTAAAAGGTCACTCTGCAAACATGGCAATGCTGGGCAAAGTCGACATCGTCATTGACAAACTCTGGGTAATCCCTGGAACACCGCAGCTCACAGATATCTTTGGGTATCCGCTCTTCACTGGTGAATCGAAGGAAACCGCAGGCGGCATACTCTTAGCAGTAGGCAAAGAAGACGTTGATAATCTGCAGAGCGAATTAGATAGACGTAAAGTGCGCTATTGCGAAGTCGGCTACGTTAAAGAAGGCCCAGGCAATGTTACGGTTCTAAAAGATGCAAAAGTTATAGAAGCCTAACTTTGCTACTTTGCTAGATACCCCTCCCCCTCTATATAGACAAAAACGCTATTTCTCCTAAGGTATTGTCTTTGCCAAGGCCCAAAACGCAAGCTGTTTAGCTTACTTCTATTGCAGCCACGCCGCGGACCCATCTTTGTGAGTACTCATCGTCGCTAATAACAAGCCTGTATGGTCCTTCCCCGCCCTCACTAAGAGGTGACAATGTTGCTCCATCCTTTTTGTAAGCGATGAAAACGGTATTTTTCTGGGCTTCCTGCATGGTAAGAGTTGTTCCATAGCCGTCTGAAGCTTGAATGTAGACTGAGGTGGCGTTGCTGGAGACTTGGGCCCCATTGAGAAGTTCTTTTAGGGTGATGCCTGTGTAGTTGTAGACGCCGTTACCGCCTTGATGTCCGTTTATGTTTACTTGTAGAGTGATAGCTGGGTATGCTTCTAGCTGTGTGTAGGTTAGGTTTGCTGGGTTGCCTACTTTGCCTTTGATCTGCAAAGTCCCCGTTGGCTGTGATGCATCTGGTCGAGTATAGTAATAAAGCGGAATAACCGCGATGATTAAAACGATGAAACCTATTATGGCTATTTTGGTTGATTTCTTCATTGCATTCCCCTAATTTTTCCTTTGAAGCCGATTTTTCCTATCCTGACCAAAAGCATGTTAGCGACGAAACCGCCGACACAGCCGCTAATAGCAGCGACTACCGCCAAAAATGATAGCACCTGCCAAGGTAAAAACAACACCAAACCTCCAACAAGCAGAGTTCCGACGACGTTGGCGACTGCGGAAGCCCCCATGCAGCATCCAGGACAACAAGCTTTATGGCGTAAGAGTAAGAAGAAGCCGTCGATTGCTAAGCCGGGTGCAAGATAGATAACAAAGGAGAGTAAGCCAAAGTTGCCGTATGGAAGGATGAGGCTGATGAATGCTTGCGTTAACGAAACCATGGTTGCTGCACCGGGCTTGCGTACAAAACCAAATGCCATCACTGGCCACATCATGTATAATCCGCCCATAACTGCGCCCGTGGGAACATAGATAGCCCCCATTAATGGGCCGATGAGTGGGTATAGGATGTTTTTGGTTGCTAAGCCTAAACTTGCAAACAGCGCCATTAGCACTAAGTCGACTGTTGCGATTCTTAGGTTGCTGTTTTGCAGGGTTTGGTTTGGCAGGGTCATGCCGATTCCGATATGCTAAATTGGTAACATCGAAAAAATTAAACTTTACTCCCAAAAGACATGAGGCTTATGTTTTTTCTTTTACAGTTTGAGCTAATGTTGTTTGCATTTTTCTGTACAGAAGAACTAAGTCTTTTCCAAAAACAGTGACTTCTGAGGAGCCACCGCCTTTAGCGCCTCCTCTGTTTCGTATAACCAGTGATTGGCCGAGTCTTTCTTCTGCCAAAGTTATCCTGTGAAGTGCATAGCGGTAGGACATCTCTAAGTGTTTGGCTGCTTCCAAAACGGAGTGGTGCTCATCTATTTCTTCAAGCAGTTTGGCTATGCCGTCGCCGAAGATTGCTTCGTCTTTGTCATTTACCATCCAGAGCTTGAATCTGTAACTTAATGGGCACATGTCACTTACCATGGTCTATTTTGGTGTTTGTGGACTTAAGCTTATGCTTCTATACTCTATTTTTTGTTAAGTGAGTGCTTTTAAGGGGGTTGTTATAGTCAGTTGTAGCTAGCAAGGCTTTTATAGCATATATATTGTATATACAATTAATATTACTAGGTTAGCTGTTAGCCGGGATGAATACAGTGCCAGAAACCAGCATGCAAAATAACCAGGTTGTCGAAAAAAAAGTACTCAATTCTGTAACTAAAAAAATAACCATTTATGCTCCAGATATTGCAGCAAAAGCCCACCCCGGCCAATTCGTAATCTTCAAAGTCCGCTCAGACAGCGAACGAATACCCCTAACATTATCCTCATGGGATAAAGAAAAAGGTACTATCTCACACATTTTCCAAGAAGTAGGCTACTCAACAATCGAAATGGGTTCCCTCCATGTAAATGACAAAATAATGCACGTCGCAGGTCCACTAGGCAACCCGAGTGAAATAAAAAATTTTGGCACAGCCGCAGTTATATGTGGAGGTCTCGGCACAGCAGTAGCTTACCCAGTAGCTAAAGCGCTCAAAGAAGCCGGAAACAAAGTTGTATCCATAATGGGAGCAAGAAGCGCAGAACTCTTCATACTAGAAGATGAAATGAAAGCCGTATCCGATGAAGTCTTCTTCACCTCCGACGACGGCACGAAAGGTCAAAAAGGTTTTGTCAGCGACGTCCTAAAATCATTAATCGCTAAGAACTATAACTTTGACATCGTTTTCGCCATTGGGCCTCCGATTATGATGAGTGTAATCGCCGACATCACCCGACCATATGGAATTAAAACCATCGCCAACCTAAACCCAATCATGGTAGACGGCATGGGAATGTGCGGCGCCTGTAGAGTCTCAATAGATGGCAAAACACAGTTTGCCTGTGTAGACGGCCCCGAATTTGACGCTCACAAGGTTAACTTCAAAGAGCTAATGCAGCGGCTAAAAAGCTACTGCCCCGAAGAAAAAAACCTATCTCTATCTATCCAAAAATCAGGAGAGAACAATTGTAAATGTCACGGCCACTAAACAACACAGCAACCAATAACCGCTTTACAGCGGTCGAAGTTCCAAAGCAAGAACCATTTGCACGAACAAAAAACTTCAAAGAAGTCGTTTTAGGCTACACAGAAGAGCAAGCATTAACCGAAGCATCCCGATGCCTAAATTGCGCTGCACCAAAATGTGTTGAGGGTTGTCCTGTCGCAGTACCAATCCCCACCTTTATCAAACTTATAAAGCAAAACGATTACAACGCTGCTATTGACAAAATCAAAGAACGGAACAGTTTACCGGCGATCTGTGGTCGGGTTTGTCCACAAGAAGAGCAATGCCAAAAGAACTGTATAGTAGGCAAAAAAGGTGATCCTGTCTCTATTGGCAGACTCGAGCGATTTGTTGCAGATTTGGAACGCGAAAGAGGTATCAATGTACCAACGGTTCCAGCTTCTAACGGAAAAAAAGTCGCCGTCGTCGGCGCAGGCCCAGCCGGCTTAACCGTCGCAGCAGACCTCGCAAAACTTGGCTATCAAGTTACAATTTTTGAGGCACTTCACAAAGGCGGTGGCGTACTAGTTTATGGCATCCCAGAATTCCGTCTACCCAAACTGATCGTACAAGCAGAAATTGATTATATTACAAAATTAGGTGTTAAGTTCCAACCTGACTTCCTAATTGGTCGAATATTTACTATAGATGAATTAATCTCCAAAGGATATGAAGCAGTCTTCATAGGTACAGGCGCTGGCTTACCCAAATTCCTTGAAGTCCCAGGCGAAAATCTCAACGGAATATACTCGGCCAACGAATTCCTAATACGCGTAAACCTAATGAAAGCCTACTCTTTCCCACAGTCAAAAACCCCCATTCGAGTCGGCAAAAGAGTTGCGGTTATAGGGGGAGGCAACGTAGCTCTCGACTCCGCACGGTGTGCTCTACGTTTAGGCGCCGAAAACGTCACGATATTCTATCGACGGACAAGAAACGAAATGCCAGCACGTGAAGAAGAAATCTCCAACGCCGAAGAAGAAGGCATCTATTTCAAATACCTAAGTACCCCAATCAAGTTCATCGGTGATGATACGGGGAACGTTAAATCCATGGTGACAATCTCTATGAGGCTCTGCGATGCAGACGATTCTGGAAAACACCGAGTCTCACCCATCGAAGGCTCAGAAGTAACCATGGATGTGGACACGGTCATCGTTGCTATCGGACGCACACCCAATCCCATTATTCAGGGCACAACCCCTGGGCTAAAAACTCAGAAGGGCGGCATTATAGCTAGCGACGAATCATTCAAAACCAGCATAGACGGAGTCTATGTTGGCGGAGACATAGCAACCGGCGAAGCAACCGTCATCAGTGCCATGGGATCTGGCAAGGTCGCAGCTAAAGGGATACACGAATACTTATCGAAACCCAAAAAATAGGTAAAAACGCCGCTAAGGCGTAGCTTCTATCTTTCATATTCGTATTCTAGTTCAGGGGAAGCCATCTTAAAAGCACGGTTAACTGCGATTTCTGCTATGCTAAAAGTGCAGTGTGAAATGCGTTTTATGTTATCTCTTATAGAGCAGATACCGCATACCAATTCAGCGCTTTTCTGAGCACCGGTAAACGCTTTAGATGTAATTTCTACGTCAAGTTTTTCGAGCTTCTGTCGATGCTTCATTATCTCTACAGCGGCATTAACGTCTTTGGAGAAGAAAGCCTGAACCGACTTAACGTATAAATCAGCTACTTCTGTGCCAGCAACAATCATAAGCGCCAATACATCATCGGGTATGGTTAGTTTTTCGCCGTTGAGCATTATTATGTGGCGTGTTATTTCGGCTGCATAGTCGGAGGCATGTTCCATGCGAGAAACCAGCATTTGATGATCCATGCAATCCAGTGGATCTACATGTAACTCATTGGCAAGATGTGGATCCTGAGCGGCGTTCCGTAAGATTCTGATAATGAAGAATGCGAAATGGTCAACGTCGTCGTCAAGAGAATAAGATGATTTAGCCAACGCCACATCATTATTCTTCAATGAAGTAAAAGCGCCTTCGCACATCGAACGCGAGATCAGGTGCATGCGTTGTATTGCCTGCTCCAGCGAAGCTTTGGATTCATCCATAAGGCTTTGGATGTAGACACATTTTGGTTCTGCCTCCATGACTCGCATGTAGAGTCTCCCTGCCATGGTGCGTATGGCTTTTGTTTGGGGGACCGTGAAAATGTTCTCGGAAGACAGCATGATTCCTGTATAACCGTTTAGGTAGGCTCCCAATACTTTTTGTGTTATCAGGATTTCTTCTTCGTTTTGGCCGACACTGAGGGTTATTTCTTTCATTTCAGTCTTTTTGAGTGAACTGGGGTATATGACTAATGAGCGGTCCCGTTGGATGGTAAATGACACGGTTTCGCCTTTTTTGAGGTCATTTAGTTGCATCCACTCTTTTGGCAAAGAAATTACTAGCGATGATTTGCCCAGAGACATAATTTTTCTTTCCATGCTACCCCACAATCCAAGTTAGGTATTAACTGTTAATACACTTATTACACTCAAAAATTAAATATATACTATTCTCCAGAAGCACAAAACTAGAACGTTTTTTGCACGTGCCATTAGTAGTTCATATTAGTACGTGCAAGACCTGATGCTGCAATCGTTACACCACTTGAAAGTAGTATCGCAAGTGTGATGGCTGCGATAAGAATGGTTCTTAAAATAGAAATTTGAGCCATAAAAAACCCTGAAATAACTTCGGTTCCGAGATATCAGTCCGCATGTAAGAAAATTACATAGGACAAAGCTGGTTAAATTGAATTTGAGAAGTAGGCTGCCAGCTTTCCCAGGTTCACGTGGCCTAAGACCACACTACAGCTGGAAACGGAACACGGTTTAACTTCTGAGTTCGGAATGGGATCAGGTGGAACCCGTGCCCTTTGACCGGCAAACCCACCTTTACGTGTCATCTTCTCCTTATAAGTGTTGTTTTTTTGTTTATGTTTTTCCTAATCGATTTTTTGTCGCCAAAATTCATTATTAAGTTTGTGTTGGTTGTTTGGGTTTTAGGACGGCCCACCAGAACAGCCAAAACCAAAACGTGCACTCCAATGTTGAATTTCAAACTCTTCAACGTATATACCTACATGTTAGCAACAAATAAAAGCCCAAGCCGCTGTATCGGCTATAAAGAGGATATTAACTATGTCTGAACGATTTGCTAAGAAATGGGAAGCTAAAAAAGAAGGAGAATCACTTTCAACATCAATTAAAAACAGCGTTCAGGGCTCCTCCACCACTAAAACCTGCACTCGACGCAGCTACACGCAAACTTGACCTACAAATCAGCAAGTTAGATCAAGCCAACGAACGCTTTTCACAAAAAGACAAAGCCCTATTCGCAAAACTCGTTGACTCCTACACAAAACATGACCAAGCCCACGCCAACATCTACGCAACAGAACTAGCTGAAATACGCAAAATGAGCAAACTCGTCATGAACGCCCGCCTCGCACTCGACCAAGTCGCACTCAGAATAAGGACAGTATCAGAACTAGGCGACGTCGTCGCAGCACTAGGTCCATGTATCGGCGTACTACGCAGCGTAAGCAGCGGACTCGGAGGAGTACTTCCAGAAGCTGAAGGCGAACTAGGCGACATCGGCAACATGCTAAGTGGACTCATGTTCGAAGCAGGTTCATCAAGCGGCATGTCACTAAACTTTGACAACGTAAACGAAGACGCATCAAAAATCCTAGCCGAAGCAGCCACCGTAGCAGAACAGAAAGTCAGCGCAAACTTCCCAGACCTTCCACCCGGAATGCCTGGAACAGCCAATAGATCAAAAAGCCAACAATAGAATAAACATCCCCAATCTTTCCTTTCTTTATTTTTTAGACTTTTTCCCGTAACACATATATCCCTAAAACCCCGCTAACAATTCGGGGAGTAAGCTTGGATACACCTCATCTGTGCCCAGAATGCTATGTTGAAATGAAACCAAAATGCGACAATACTGGCCGACTGATTTATCATCAATGCCCCAAATGCGGCATGCTCATCCTCTTCACCCACTCAGGCCACTAACCTATCTATTAGCCGTTTTGCTAAGCTGCGTATCTTACAAGAACAAGCTGTTCTAACACTTGGACTTATAAGTACCTGCCCATGATACTTCAGGGAGGGCATCAACCGGTTGAACACCAACAACGAAACAGAACTAGAATACGCTCTACGCGGCAAAGCTTGGAAAGTATATTGGTTTCTACTAAAAAACGGTGGCCCAGCCGGCGTTCGCGAAGTTCAACGCGCCCTACATTTCAGCAGTCCCAGTATCGCATTTCACCATCTTGAACAACTCCGAGAGTTGGGTTTGGTTGAGAAGCAAGAAGTCGGCGGACACTACGTCTTAGTCGGTCAAGTTAAAATTGGTGTACTCAGGCACTATGTAAAACTTGGCAAATTATTGTTTCCACGTTACTTCTTCTATGCGCTGTTCTCAACGCTCTTCTACGGCTTGTATTTGGCTTTGATGGTTCACAGTTTACCCGCGACAACCTATTCATTATCTCTTTTGGCGCGATTGTCTGCGGTATTTTTTGGTATGAGGCCTATCGTGTTTGGGGTATGCGGCCATTCTAATTGTTAGTACAGCCTGTTCGTGGGCTTAGCATAAAATAAAAAACCGCTCTGTATAAAGACTGGAGAAAAATGTATGGTTCAGAAAGAAGTAAAGAAGAAAACAAGCATTTACGCATCCGCCGCAGTGCTCATGGCGATAGTTCTAGTTAGTATGGTTTACTTTTTGGGTTCGGCGCCCCTTGTTTTTCCGCCATCCAATTCGCCTATGGTGGGTGGGATGAAAACTTTTGGATCCACCCAAGAAATTAGGGACTATTTGAATACTAATTCGGCTGATTATTCTTACTCAGCTATTATGGTGGACCGTTGGATAGTGAATTCTTTGGGATTCGAGGGTTTGCTCCTTCGGTTACTTCAACGAGCTCTTTTGGGATGGAGAGTGGCGCCAAGGGTCTGAATGAGTTTCAGGTTACTTCTTCTGATGATTATTCAACCACCAACATCCAAGTAGCCGGTGTTGACGAAGCTGACACAGTTAAAACCGACGGAAGCTACATCTACACAGTTTTAAACTCTCAAAACAACGGCTACTACTACAGCAACATTGGCTCAGAGAGCATAAACGCGATTTACATCCTAAACGCGAATCCCCAAGACGCCAAAGTAATTTCTAAAATTACACTTGATGCTAACACTGAACCAGCAGGTTTATTCCTCAGCTCTGATGGAAACAAATTGGTGGTTTTAGCGAGTAAATACCAAACATACTATGGCAATTCAAGATTGGATGGTAAGGAGTTGGCGCCGATGATTATGCCCAGTCACCAAAGTGACGTCTACACATTCATCGATGTCTATGATGTCTCCAACAAAGCGGCTCCTGTTTTGGCACGCAACTTTACAGTAAGTGGCAGCTACTTCAACTCCCGATTAATCGGCAACAACTTGTATACGGTGGTTAGCCAAACCGCTTGGGTATACAATGACTTAGTATCCCTACCAGTTGTCTATGAAGGGGCAAACAAGATTGATGCTTCGCCAACCTCTATCTATTATGCTGATATGAATGATACAAGCTACACTTTCACAAGCTTCTATGGAGTAAACATCCAAGATGCCTCTGCGGCTCCGACGAATATGACTGTTTTGATGGGCGGTGCAAGCGCAATGTATGTTTCAACCGATAACATCTATGTGACATATCCGGATTGGGACCAAAACATCGGCCAATTTACCTCGATTTATCGTGTTGGCATTGATGGTTTACAGTTAACTTTTGAAGCACAAGGCAGCGTACCAGGCACCACGCTTAACCAGTATTCCATGGATGAATATAGCAGCAACTTCCGAATCGCCACGAACTATTACGCAACACAATCCCAAATCAGCAACGTCTACATCCTAAACTCTAACCTGAACATAACTGGTCGACTTGAGGGGTTAGCGCCAAATGAGAACCTGCATTCAGTACGCTTCATGGGAGACAAATGCTACCTCGTAACCTACCGGACAACTGACCCATTATTCGTTATTGACCTCAGTGACCCCGCAAATCCACATGTGTTGGGTGAACTTAAAATCCCCGGATACTCAGACTATCTTCATCCCTATGATGGCACTCATTTGATTGGTGTGGGTAAGGAAGCAGTGGAAGTTGACGGCGGCAGCTTTGCTTATTATCAGGGTTTGAAGCTGGCGCTCTTTGATGTCAGCGACGTAAACAACCCAAGACAGCTCTCGAATGTTACTATTGGCGATAGAGGCACTGATTCTTTGGCGCTTTCCGATCCTAAGGCGTTCCTGTTTGATAAATCCAAGGGTCTACTGGTTATCCCCGTAAACTTAGCAGTGGTAAGCGACGTTGATAAGGCGCAGTATGGCGTTTCAGCCTACGGCACCACAGTCTGGCAAGGGGCATACGTTTATGGTATCAGTATCGAAGGTGGATTTACCCTCAAAGGCACAATAACCCACCTCGACGCGGCTTTACTCAACAACCAAGGTTACCTGACGAACACAAGCGACTACTACAACAGTCAAAACCAAATGATTACTAGATCGCTATACATCGAAAACACATTGTACACCTTATCCAATACAGAAGTCAAACTCAACGACCTGACCAACCTCTCAGAAACTGCCACCATAAACTTAACATAAAACACCCTTATTTCTTCCCTTTTTTGTGTCTAAATAACAGAAGGCTGGTTACTGCCAATACACCCGCCCATTTTATTGCCCCAGAAACAATTATTTTTTCGCTTCGCGACCTCTTCACGATTAGCTTTGCTTCTTTGGGAAAAAAGGTTGCAAAGAAATTTGATATGTTAAATCTTTGCGTTCCCCAATCAAATATTGATTAATATCAGGAAGAGCTGTGCGCTTTCTAAAGCATATTTACTGCTTCTTGTCGGGGTATCGCTACAAGAGTTTCAGTTGTTACCCATTTGGAGATATCCATTGCAGTTTTTAGAGCATCTTTTTCGCTTGCTGCTTCAAAAATAAATACAACATCATACCGACCCAATGTCCAATACCAGTTTAGCACTTTTATTCCCTTTTTCTTGAACTCCTCCACTACCTGTGAAGCATCCCCTGCTGATTCTTTTGTTGGTTTTATTCGAAATCTTGCAAGGCTCACAAAAATCAAATCATTCACCTCCGAACTACTAGAATACTTGCCAAGAAAATCAATTCGAGTCTAATTAAATAACCTTGTTTCAAGCCTTTTTTTGAATCTATGGGAACCGATCAGGCTCGTTCATTCCCAAATACAAGCACGCGCTTGGCAGAATGGTTACCGAGCCAATTCCAGGGATAAAACAAAATTGCCGGTTGTTGTAGATTTGTTGTACGCTTGTACAAACATTAGTGATAATTCACATTATTTATATACTAACTTGTCCAAAAAGCTAAGTATGAGCTCTCCTTACAAAACTATAGAAGATTGTGTTTTCAATCAGCTTCCTGATTATGGATACTCTGTAGAAGCTTGTAGAGCTATAATCGATTGGTACCATCGTTAACCACTCGAAGAGGCGGTACAAGACACCGCGATTTGTATTGGAAAGTGGTTCTAAATAACAGACTTTTGCAGATGCGCGCGAAGACATTCCTATAAATTTTGATAGTAAGAGAGATAAGTAAAAGATTCTGTTACCAGAAGGAAAGACGGATTATAACTGTTTCTTCAGTAAGTTCTCAAATTGATTAACTTGCTTAAAGAAGTGTTTCAGTATTATATGCCCGGAACAAAAGCGCACGCTAAAGCAAGAGTGACCATCAAACCTGAAAAAGCCTATAGGCTTGGGCTAATTTAGTTGCTTTCATAGTATTAACCAAAGCCATGGGCTGCCTTACTTGAGAACGTCATCGACTTTTTCATATTTTTATTAATTCTGGGCAAGCATTCTCAGGAAGGAAAAGAAGGTAGAAAGACTAGCAAACGCTCGATTTAGACTGTAGACGCAGACAATGCCTCAGCACTTTTTTGAATTTCCTTTGTTACGCTTGAGAGCATTTTTATTCGGTTTTCGATTTTACGCTTCTGGAAAGTTGTCATGTTCTTGAATTTTGGTAAGACATCACTGATTACAGTAATCATCAAGTCTCTGTTTTTTTCCTCAGTTAAGTCTTTCAATTCAAAATGACCATCATTAAATAATAATGCCAAATGTCCAGTTGGGTCTATATATGCTTGAACAGTGTCGCTTAATTGAACTGGGAGAGCTAGTTGGTTAACTGGAATTGAGGGTGACAGGGGCTTCATGAGTTTGAGGAATGACACGAAAAATTGTGAGACAAGTATTCTTTCTTCTGAACTTAACTCACTAATCTGGCCAATGTCATCTGCGGTATTCTTAAGAGATTCAATTATTTCTTGGATGCTTAATGATTTTTTCTTTTCAAAAGCTTTTGAATCCTGAGAGACCGTGAGTTCGATTGGGTCTTGTCTGATAACAGTTTCTTGCGTCAAGGTTTATCGAACTTCAATATGCGTCTTATTCAAATAAGCACTTGTATGTAACAAAACTTATAGACACTTACTACTTATCCCACATCACTATCAAGTTTGATTTTAATTTTTTCGGTATATTGACTAGTAATTAACAAGGTTTATCTATCGAACAACTTAACTGTCAACTACTCTAGAGGTAGCGCTAATTGAGTTATGGACATCAAGGACTAAGAGAGAAATCTCAAGTAAGTAGAGTTCAAGAGCTTTCATCTCTAAAACAGGAGAAATTCAAGGTAACTGTCTCCTTGGATAAAGAGCGTCCGATGTCCACATCACCCTTGTACAATAAATACAACATTCAAAAGTATGACCTCCACCCAAACTTTAGCTTCGCACATTTAGACAGCATGATTCCTAAGGGCACACCAGAATATCTTGACCATGGACTGAACTATGTAGAACGCATAGTTCGGGCACTTTACTATTTCAAACAATGCAGCCTAATTGGTCCTTCAGGAACAGGCAAAACTCACATCGTTTACCTAGTAGCAGAACTCACAGGTCTGCCAATTTGGGAAGTCAACTGTGGCTTGTCAACAAGCAGTTTTGACCTTATCGGGCGGTTTATAGGCTTAGGCAAAGAGAATTGGGTAGACGGATTGCTAACTCAGTGGCTAAGAAAAGGCGGCATAATGTATCTTGATGAAGCTAACATGATGAAACAAGACGTTGCCACAAGACTCAACCCAGTCCTCGATACAAGAGGCCACCTGGTACTTAACGAAAAAGACAGCGAAGTAATCGAGCGCCACAAATACGGGTTTATGATTATTAGCATGAACCCTGCGACAGCTGAATTTTCAGGAACAAAACCACTCAATGCAGCTATGCGGCGAAGAATGGCCGTGTGGATAAATTTTGATTTCTTGAGCGTAGGCGAGAAAATCTCCCCTCACGAGGTTGAAATGCTAAGAAAACGAACCAAAGTAGATCAAGACGTAGCTTACAAAATCATTCAAGCAGGCGCAGAATTAAGACGACAATACAAATCCGGAGATTTACCCTATGGTCCATCATTGGGAGACTTAATCAACTGGGCAACTTTAGTTTATGATGGCAACACTCCGATGGGTGCAGCTGAAGAGACGATAGTTGGCTTAACAAGCGACAACGTTGAAGTTCAAGCTGATGTTAGGCGAATACTTGAAACGGTCTTTACAAAGTAGTGGGATTTTTTGGGCTTAATAGACTACGCTTGGGCGATTTCACTCCAGAAGGATGACACTAAAGTCAAAATAATCGAAGACCCCAACATTGACCAGCCTGTGTTGAAAGCGGATAACTTGGGATTTACCATAAAGATGCCTACCCCTAAATTCATAGAAAATGGCTCGGTAAACTTTTTGGGGTATAATTTCGAAAATAATGCTGAAGGAAAAATTAGAATTGGCAGATTGTTTCGAGCAGCAATTTTCCACTTATCTACTCATACAATATTGCCGTTTCCAGAGATTAAAGTCCAAAATCGGATTCAAACGTTGAGATATTTGTCAAATCTCTAATTGCTGACACGTATGTTAATGCATACCTAAAAGTAAAATGTCCAAGTACTTTAATCGATACAGCGTATGCAAATGCTTTGGCTTTTCAAAAAATAAAATCTCCGTCAAGAATCTATACGGTTTCTACAAGAGTTATGGCATCATTGTTGAGAAGACTTTGGATAAATTATCCTAAAACCAACCCAACTTCAGAAGAAGATTTGCTGGTTGACCAAATAGCCAAAGAATTAACCAAACTAAACGTGTTTCTTAGAAGAGTTTGATAATAACCATGTAGCACATTTCAGAGAAAGTCTTTGAAGACAACTATAATCGGATCATGGAACTACTTGATCCGTTAGGTCCCTTTTTGGAATCTCCATCACTTCGCCATACCGAAAGCTTAGGACCATGCAGCATCTACACAGACTTTGGACAAAACGCACTTCCTTTCCAAGAATATTTTCAGCTCTTCTCTATATGTTGGAAGTACGCCAATAACGATTGATAATATTGATAAACTTTGGAAACCCGAGCAGGACTATGAAGCCCTTCAAGCGTTTAATTCAGGTCAGTATCAAAGGCAACGAGAAGAGAAAATCTTGTCCAAAATCAAACAATATTTGGATATTACACAATTCAAGTCCGTTTCTTTCCCAGAAGAAGATTACACTCAATACCTAAGAGCGAGAAACCTTGTGCAAGGAGCAAGTCGACGATTATTAGATATTCTAAGGTCATCCTTTAATTATCTAGATGAAGACCCACGTCAGGAGATGGGTCAACTTGATTTAGCAGCAGTTATTCAATCCTTAGCTAGTAACAAGCCAGCCACTGATGTATTTGTGTTAGATGAGTATCTTAAGCCCAGTTTTGCTTGGTCAATATTGTTTGATGTAAGCAATAGTATGCAAGTAAAAGGTGAATATGGTCGTGCACTTGCTATAGCAGTTGCTGAAGCAGCCAAAGAATTGATGTTGGATGCGACGTCTTGGACTTTTTTTGCATTTAGCGACAAATTGTATGTATTAAAAGATAGCTCTGAATCATACTCAAAAGGGTTCGAGCACGGATAGGTGGTCTAAGGTTTGAGGGTCTCACATACATTCCAGACGCAATTCAAGTTGCAGGAAAAATGCTTGCTAAGCGTTTTGAAGAACAAAGATGTTTAATTGTCATTTCTGATGGCTGGCCCTATGGATACGATGAAATGCCTTTGGTTTTAAAGAAATCTGTTGAAAGTCTACTCAATAAAGGCGTTATTGTTATAGGTATAGGGGTGGAAACTGATCAAATGGGCAAGTATTTTCAATTACATTCCTCAATTTACACACAAAAAGACTTAATCAATAAATTTGGTACTCTTTACGCGAATGCTTCAGCAAAGGCTCTTGAAACTTAAAATTCTCCAAATTAATGGTCTTTTTTGAAAAATGTGAATTCTGAATTCATAATTGTATTATATATAGACAGTATTAATTTATCGTAACTCAAGCAAGCAATCGGTGAACATCTAGAAATGTCTCTATTGATGGATAAACAAAAGATAACAGAAGTCTACAGCAAACAGACTGAAGAGTGGAAGACAGTAATAAAAGATCAGACATATGATAAACAATTATCAACCGTTGAAGAAACACTTTCACGGTTTGGGTTACTCAGAAACGAAATTAGAGTATACCTACATTTGGCACGAGCTGGCGAAATGAAAGCCGGGGAAATTGCCGAGGGTATTTCTCTTCATAGAACAGAAACATACAGAATTCTTCGAGACCTGGAAAAAAAAGGTATTGTGTTTTCAATTTTTGAAAAACCGCTTAAATTTACCGCAGTACCACTCGACAAGGCCATTGATTTACTAGTTGATGCTCAAAAAATACAAATTAGATTATTGGAACAGGAAAAACCTAGCTTAGTTGAGCTATGGCGCTCCATACCAATACAAAAAGTTGCTGAACAGAAAAAAGAAATGTTCCAAATGATAGACGGTGAAGAGCAAGTTCTTATGAAAGCCAATGAGTTACTGGAAAAGACTAAAAATGAATTCAAAATATTTGCCTCTGCTGCCTATTTGTCTCAACTCTTTTACAGCGATTTTTCAGATAACTTAAAGGAAAAAGCCGAAAAAGTAAACGTAGCCCTGGTAACGGATAACTCATTGAAGAGTGCATACTTTTTAGGTCAACTTAACTGGCTCAGTGAAACAAACAGAATAGTAGATGATCAGAATCTACCTTGCTTTATGGTATCGGATAACAAAGAGGTTTTAATCACCTTCCATGAAGATGCAATAGGAAGCGACGATACAAAAAGGAAAAACAAAATTGCAGGCATTTGGACCAACTATAGTGCGTTCGTAAAAATCTTAACAATGCTTTTCTCAAAAATGCAATAAACAACGGCTAATTCTTCTTTGTATTTTACCTTTTCCCGACTTTTAGTTCTTCTTGTCCTAATCGCCAAATTGCTATAGAGGCTGCCGCCGCTAAAAGACAAAGGGCAACAAGCGGGGTAGTCAGGTCTAAACTAAGTTGCGGGCTGAGCTTAGCGACATAGAAGTCATATTGGGCTTTTCCTATCAAAGATGGTTCTTTTGGAGGGTCCGTCCAGCCGACCACAAGATATTGATTTTTTCCTGAGTCAAGAATCTTGTATGCTTCTTGGTATCCGGGGTCGCCGTTCGTGCAACTCCATATAACATCTCCATTACTTGAAATTTTACACAGCCAGATGTCTCTGTTTCCATTACCATAAGAAAATGTAAATCCACTGATTAAGTATTTTCCATCCTCAGAATTAGAGATAACTGCAGCTGAATCCGCGTATTTTCCACCAAGTGTTCTATCCCAGATCATAGTCCCATTCCAATCAAGCTTGATTACCCATGCATCAGAATCGGATTGCGGAGATACCTTGTCACCTACGATAATGCATCCGTCATTTGCATTGGTTATGGAATATGCTTTTTGGCTATTCTTTTGACCATAGGTTGAATTCCACATTAGCTTTCCAGTTTGGTCGATTTTTATGGCTAAGAATCGATAAACATCTGTTTCAGTGTAGCCAGCAATTATGTAGTTGCCATCTGGTGCTAAAATGCCCTGCCTTATAGCAGAGTTGGTTCCAGTAAGGTATTCGTTATTCCATAAAATATTCCCATTCAAGTCTATTTTTACTATCCAAGCAATTGAATTGCTACTCTCACTGGGGTAGGTTATACCTATAAGCGCAAAACCGTCAGTGGACTGAATTGCTGAGAATAGTTTATTTGTATTTTTTCCACTAATGGTTCTATTCCATAGAATGTTTCCTTCATCGTTGATTTTTATTACAACACCGTCGATATCATTGCCTTCTAGATATTGATTCCCTACAAGCAGATAGCCATCGGTTAATTTCAAGCCATATCTTAATTCTGTACCCAACCCTTGCACGTATGTTTTATTCCAAACCACATTGCCTTCTGGGTCTATTTGTATCGCCCAACCTAAGGTTGCATTTTCTGTAACTGATTTTGCTGAACCAATCACCAAATAACCTCTACTGCTGGCTATTGCGTAAAATGCACGATCGTCTTCAGATCCGCCATATGTTTTCTGCCAAACAACTTGAGCTTCCATGGGAGCTTTTGAATTTCCTTCATTTAAACGGATAACTGCAAAAAAGGAGAATGCGAGAATTGCAATTACAAATATTACAATCACTTTGTATTTTGGCAATTCCTGTTTTTCCCCTCTGTTGCTGTGCAATTTACTATAAACTTGAACATGTTACTTGTACTCTCATATTTATGCCGCGTTGGTCTATAACATTTATTGATACAGTTAATTGATCGCTAGGTTCGCTTGGGTTAACAGAAAATACTATATTGTATATTCCATTACCGAAATCATTGATGTCAGGCGTTTGTATGCTGATCCATTGAGTGCCATTTAGATAATAGCACCGAAATTCTGATGCAAGCGCTGGTGTTCCCTCATTGAGAACCCGTAGAGTTAGGGTTCCCTGTTTTGTCGTTTGATCGATCTGAACGTAGTTTCCAGATAAATAAGCCTCAGAAGTAACGTTTACATTACCAACGACATTTGACACCTTTGTACTTCCTATAGAGTATAACCGATAGCTCGCCTGAGCTCCAACGACCGCGTGATTTTCTAGATCACCAGAAATCCAAAGACCGTTTTGATAGGGAGCAGCATTTGCTAAAGTGCAGTCGATTTGAAGCGCAGATTCATAGAAGTGGGAACTAAATATTTGGTTGAGTTTATCTATGTCTTGATGTAGCACTTGGGTGTTGCCACCGTTAGTTATGTTTGCTAATGCGCTGATCAGGGTATGTCTCAAGTTCTGCTGGTATTGAGGAAACATGTCAAATTGTTTTGTCTCAATTATTGGTGCTTGCTTAATGACTTCAGTTACATAAACAACTGTAGAAAACATCAATAATCCAATCAGTAAAGCTGTTATCACTATAACTTGGCCTTTATTGTCCTTTCTAAGGCTACGTCCCATTACTGAGATCCCACCTGCGAAAGCTGCAATCTTAACACATACACTCTATATGTGCTACCGGGACTTGCGCTCACATAATCTACAGAGCATATGTTATCGCTTACAGTTCCCGAACTGCATAAAGGAGACGGGTTGACAGGTTTCATGTTCTCGTCAAAAACCGTTAGATTGTACCAAAGGGTTAGAGGTATGGCAGAGTCGATGCAGTCTCTAAGTGTTCTCCAGTCCTTATTATCGATTAAGACTGCCAATTGTCCATCGTTATCTAGGCTCGTCAATGTTTCTATGGCAAATGATGAAAAATCGTGCGGTGGGCTTTTAGTAGAATAAGCTGGGACAATGGCGATGCATCCGATTATGAGTAAGGTTGCTAAGAAAGCTTCTATTATGCGGGCTACCCCTCTGTTGTCATTAAGTATTCTCACAGTTGAATGTCTCCAAAACTGATCTCAACATTGTAAAGATTTTCTTTAATGGATAATAAATATGAAAAGACATTTTTTTCCGATTGATTAAAATCTGAGCCGATTTCAAGGGGTATTCTAGGGTTCGCCGTCCAAGTTTGAAAATAGTTTCCGTTAATGTGTCCGTTTAGGATAATAATTTGAGGGCTTGAATCAACTAGGTTAGGAAGAAGGCAATAATCGCTGCCTTGGGTAACTGAGACATTTTGGGCATATCCAAATGAGAAAATTTGTGCTTTTTCTATTGTGAGCGATGAGTTATTTGAGGTCCATTCCAACTTTCCGTTGATTGGGCCATCAATGGTTAAAATGTTGTCGGTAGGTGCAAATTCTTGGTTTGAGTTGTTGAAATTGTAGATGGCATAGGAGGTTATTCTATCGTCAATTGTTGCTCGTGCAAAAACGATTAAGGAAGCGCTTTCTATGTTGGGTTCGGGTATTTCGATTGATAAATTGCAGTTGCCATTCTCAGGGGTGTTAATTGTGGTGTCTTTTAGAAAATTGTTTGCTTTGGTATAAGCATGCAGTATTGTGCTTGTTGGTTTCGAATTTATGCTTGTGGAAATGTCGAATGTGAAAGTTGTTATGTGATTGTTTGTGCTATTGTTTGATTGTTGTAGGGTAATGTCAAGAATTTGGGAGACTTTCAATCCTACTGCTGTGTTGTAGGTGTTTGTTGACATTGCAAACTCTGAGAATGAAAGCGATGAATTGTATAGTCTATTTAATTTGTTTACGTCTAATTCGGAGAAGCGCTGTGATGGACTTAGTGCTAAACCAAAGTCGCTCGGTGTAGCATTAGTTGTTCCCCAGTTAGAGGGTGTTCCGGGACTGTTGATTATGTGGTCAGCTAAAGCGTTAAGGTAACTTTGTTTGTTTATTTCTTGTGAGTCATTAATTTGTAATTGCAGCGTTGAGGCTACGAAAACCGTTGCTATTATAGCCGCAGCTAATATGATGGTGCATGCAAAAAAGGTATCGATGGAAGTTGTTGGCATAGCGTGTTTTCCTCTACATCTTTAATTCTATGTTGAAGAATCCACCCAGCAATATCTGTGACAATACTAGGGAACCATAGGCTGTAGCTGCTAGTAATGCTGAGTGCTTGAAGCCAGCTCCAAAGTTTCCTTCGCTTATTTTTCCGATGAAGAAACCCGAGATCCAGCACTGAATTATTATTCCAACCGAAAATACGCTGAGTTGATCTCCCATTGCCATGGATCCTGCAGATGCCATGTTGCTGCTGACAACTGAGGTCATCATTCCAGTAGTTAAGGCTACGATTGTAGTTGTGACTGCGATTAGTGCGCTCCAAATGAAAGCAAGTAATATGTAGGGTTTGAGGAGCTCTCGGCGATTTACCTGTAGTTCTCTTTCTTTTTCACTGTACTCGGATAGAATTTCTAAGGATTCTACAGAGTTTCCACCGATTTCTATGGTTTCAACCATCATAGCAAAGTTTACAAGTACAAACCAGCTACGAACAGACTTTTTAGGTTATCGAAAGTTTTTCTTAGTGGGATTCCCCATTCAATTTGGCTTCGTATGAGTATGAGGAATTTTGAGAATGCACCGTAGTCTTTGCGTTTGGTGGCTGTCACGATGCTTTTTTCGGGTGAGAGACCTGTTTTTTGCGATTCTGTTATGTCGCGTATAAAACTGGGAATCGAGTCTTCAGCATTGTAGTTAAGTTTTGAAATTCGATGGTATTGTATAGCCATTGGAAGTGATGAAGCTACAAGGCATATTGTTGCAATCTCTGGTAATCCTACCGGAGCAACGGCTTCTAATAAAGATGGGAAGAAACCAAAGATGCCTATTACTGCACAGGCTGGAATAATAATCATTAAGCCTTTCTTGTAGATGTCTTTTAAATCCGGAAAAGCGCTTGATTGCATGTTATGGGCTATTAGAATAAAGACTCCAGTCATTAATGGCATGATTATGAAAGCAATCAAGTAGGACAATATCGGTGATATAGCCATTGATGAATTCGTTAAAAGTTCCATTACGTTTGTTGAGGCAAAAACAACGAAGAGTATGTAGGTGCATAAAACGACAATTAACATTACTGAATAAGCTTCAACTAAAGCTGCTATTCTTTCTATTGACCTATTCATTCCTATGCTTCTCAATTCAAAAATTGATTTCAACTGACTTTTCATGTAGTCAGATAGTTTTCCCCCACTCCTTACTGAAGATACGAAGCCTCCTAGAAAGTTTCTGTATAGTTTTGACTTTGTTGATTCGGAGCGTAACTGCATCACCGTTAACGGATCTTTTCCTAAAACCTCAACTTGTCGCACGATTTCGTCGGCTTCCTTTTTGAATATGGGTAAGAAGGTTAGTTTTCTCATTCTTTTCCAGCTATCATAGGGTGATATTCCGCTCGCTGCCATTAGCGTGAAAACCATAACTGCAAACGGAAGTTCACGTTCAGTTTTTTCCTTTTCTTCACTTGTTGCTTTAGAGAACAAACGCGTTATTCTTGATAGAAAGCCGTTTTGAGGTTTCGTTTCTATACCTCCTCTGGTTCTTCAGAAAAGGTGATTGCGTTTATTGAGCTGTTTAGTGCTTTATGGACGCTCTTAAAATCTCTGAGATTCTTGTCTACCATGTTAAGTAGAATTTGTCGTCTTCGATCGAATTCCTGCTTGACAACGCTTAGTGGTACATCTTGGGCTTTTCCGATCTTTCCGAAGAGGTAGCTGTTTTCAAGGTTTTGTTTGAAGCTGTCGGATTTCATGTTCCAGGTGAAGACCTCGTTGGGTGAGCCATTGTTATCTATTTCTGAGACTGTTACGAATTTTCGTCCCGACATTTTCTTGCCGCGGTTAAGTCCGGTGGTTCTTACTTGTTTCACGACTATTACGCAGTTCATTAATGAGAGGATGTTTTGTGGAATGCTCATGGGTGGCTGTGTTAGTCTTTTAATTACTGTTTCTACGTCATCTGCGTGCATAGTACATAAGCCTCCGTGACCGGTTGCGAGAGCTTGGAATAAAACGTAGGCTTCTTCTCCTCTGATTTCGCCTACTAGAATTAGCGCTGGTCTGTGTCTTACAGCTGATTTGATTAGGTCATAGAGAGTGACTTCGCCTTCGCTATCTCCTCCGAATCCCGTTCTTGCAATGGTGGATACCCAGTTTTCTTGGGGTAGGTTGATTTCTTGGACTTCTTCTACGGAAATCAGTTTGAAGTCTGGCCTGACAAGGCATGCTGTTGCGTTTAGCGCGGTTGTTTTTCCAGCTCCAGTTGGTCCAACTATCATTACGGACATTTTGTTTTCCATGAGCATCCATAGATATGCGCCTATGGATTCGTCGATTGTTTCGTTGATTATGAGATCAACTATGGTCAAGGGGTCTTCTTTGAATTTTCTTATAGTGAAACTTGAACCTGCAGGTGTCGTTTCTTTTCCGAAAGCTACTGCGAGTCGATGTTTTCCCGGAAGGGTAATATCAACAATTGGGTGTGCGATGCTAACATGTTTACCTTGTCTGTGTACAATTCGAGTAATAAAATCATCAAGTTCTTCTTCATCCGTGAAGACTACGTTTGTTTTCGCATTAGCGTATTTTCGGTGGTATATGTAAACTGGTTTGTTTATACCCAGACAACTTATGTCTTCTATTAGTTGATCGCTTATTAGGCCATCAATTTTGCCATAACCAATGAGGTCCTTTTCAAGATAGTATTTAACTTTTCTTAAGCCCACTTCATCGGTATCTGCAAAGGCTGCTTTGTGAGATTCAATAATTGTGGGTAGTTGTCTATGAAATGAGTCTACAAGTGTTTCATCTACTCTCGGGGCCTTTAGTTCGTATTCTAAAATGTTCTTTAGACGAGCACATTGTTCCCTTTCTTTTTTGGTCATGGATAACTCATCAATTACGTACAAGTAGCCTCCGTCTGATTCATCCTGAAAAATCCAAGCGTAGGAAAAAGGGGCGTTAAGAGGGTAGCTTTCTACTTGAATGTATCCTTCCGGGACTTGGTAACCTTGAATGCCCAGGTAAGTGATCATTTCTTCGTCTGAAATTTTCTTTTCTTGAGCGGTTTCTACTTGTTTCTTTTTACCGAAGTTCATAGAGTCACCTGTTGGTTAGTGTTAAAACTATTCTTTGGTTTTCGATTTGGCAACTTAGAATGGCCCTGCCTGAGTTGCTGATGTATGTTCCTGAAGCTGAGATTTTGGCTGGAATGTATCTGTCTGGTTGGCTTGGGGTGATTGTAGTTCCGAACCCTGATTCAATCCAAGCATTTGAAGAATCGTTTGCTATTCTGACCCAATATTGTTGAGCTCCTATATGGGTTGGTATTGAGAGGTATTGTGTTGAATTTCGGTTATTATCCGTTGTTTGAGAGAGTAACTTGAGACTCTCAGTTGCTATGTATTCGTTTATATTGCTTAATTGTTGGGTTTCAGCTTTGTTTTTAACATTTAGCATTATCGAGCTGCAGCTACAGACAATAATTGTGCCTACAATAAGTGCCGCAAATAAGGAGTAAACATAGCCTGGGATTATGCTTGGCATTTTATCGTATCCACCTCTCGACTGCCACGTTTACAATAACAATTTCTACGTTTACTATTGCTCCCTGAGCAGTGCTCGATATTGGGACCCTAACGTTTCCTGTTGCGTCTTCTTTTGTGACAGTAATTGTCAAATCGAGCGGTTGGTAATTTACAGCATAGTTTTTGCTAACTAATTGTGCATCAAGGCACTTGATTCTGAGGGGCAGTTCGCCTTGCGTGTTGAGACTTGTTGAAGAGTTCAGGTTTGTGACGTAAATTCTGATATCATTTACTTGTTTTCCGTTCTCTATTCCGGAAGCAATGCAAGAAACGACTGGTCTATAACTAAGATGAATTTCTGGGTGTTCTGTTCCTCTAACAATGTTAACTTGGCTTTGCGTTGATCCTGTGTGGTTAACAATTGTTCGGCTATCACCCTCAAGGAATACTCCCGATTGAGAGCTTCCGGAATATGGCAATTCGTAAACTATTTTGCCGATTGATGACGCAAAGATTTCCTCTTGTATGTTTGAAGTGTCGTTAATTGTGATCTTCAGTTGATTGTTTTCAGGTTGGATTCTAATCAAACCGTCAGAATCTTTTATGTTAATTGTAGATGAAGATCCAGGATTCCAGATCGTTGAAAGGATCTTATCATTTAGGGAAAGCATGTCTTGCTTAGCCGTTGTAATCTTTACCAATTGGCTTTCAGAGCCAATCTTCTGTATCGAGAAATAGTAAGTTGCTGATATAAGACCTAAAGTTGTTACGAACAGAATAAGAAAAGTAACAGGCAATGCAACTGCCAACTTAGAATGCATAAACTTTCTAAACATGTTAGCTGTCCTTAGGGCCAAAGTTACTTCTCCTTACCTTTAGTTCAAGAAAATGCCATTAAGGGATATGTGTGTATGAATTGTGACACATAAAACTGAGCCTTAATTTGGTATTAGTAATTCTGCTTGGGAAAAAAGAAGCTATGATTTTTTTGTTTTGTTTTAATAAAAGAAAGGGAGAGGGGGGTTTTTTGGTTGTATTTTTATGTTTAGATTGCTGCGTTGACGTTGGTCTCTTTGTAGTACATCGCTTGTGATGTGAACACTGTGAATGCAACTGTTAGGCCGATGTCGTTGATGGTTACGCTGTCTGGTGAGTCAACGTAGATGACCATTGTGTTACCTGATGGCAAAACCAAGTTCGTTGAGGCAGCTACTAATAAGCTGGTGCTGCGAATCCTGCGACTACGGCTGCTGCTGCGGGGGCTGCTGTCGAGGTGTGGTAGGTCAGCGGTTAAGCCTGTGTCAGTTTTTTTGCCATGAGGTAGATATACGTCTGTCCATGCGCTTGTTTGGCCTCGGACTGCTAATTTGTTAATGACGACGTCTCGTCCGCCGGTGTTGGTGATCATTATTGCGCCTTGACTGTACCGCAGAGTCAACCCAGATGTGTTGGCTTGTGAGTTGGAGGCTTTCTTCTTGTACGCGTGTGCTGGTGACGTTGATTGCGAAGTAGCTTACGACTCCTGCGAGTAGTACTGAAACGACAAGGATGATTAGAGTTGTTACGACTGTACTTAGAGCTTTACGGTTTCTTAGTATATTTCTCATTTTATTTTTACCTTAAAAATCAATACAGCATCTTTTTCATATCTGCGCTTGTGCGTAAAAAAAAATACAAACAAGAAACACTTCGTATATGTTATTGAATAAATATTATCAAACGATACCAAAAAGAATTGAAGATGCCATTCTAATGGTTGACAAAAAGTAAAAGTGTTCTTTGATTTTTCATAGACGAAATATAGAAGAACAGATTGAATATTCTAACGGCAAATTATTTTGCGATCTATGTGAACTGAAGTTAATGTTAATGAAATACCATAGTTATCATTATGTAAGAAGATTTTTTGTTTTGGGTAATAAAAGAAAGGGAGAGGGGGTTTTTGGTTGTTTTTTATGTTTAGATTGCTGCGTTGACGTTGGTCTCTTTGTAGTACATCGCTTGTGATGTGAACACTGTGAATGCAACTGTTAGGCCGATGTCGTTGATGGTTATGCTGTCTGGTGAGTCAACGTAGATGACCATTGTGTTCACCTGATGGTAAAACCAAGTTTCTTGAGGCAGCTGCTAATGGGTCTGCGAAACCTGCGACTACGGCTGCTGCTGCGGGTGGCTGCTGCGAGGTGTGGTAGGTCAGCTGTTAAGCCTGCGTCAGTTTTGTTTGCCATGAGGTAGAATACGTCTGTCCATGCGCTTGTTTGGCCTCGGACTGCTAATTTGTTAATGACGACGTCTCGTCCGCCAGTGTTGGTGATCATTATTGCGCCTTGAACTGCACCGTGCAGAGTCAACCCAGATGTGTTGGCTTGTGAGTTGGAGGCTTTCTTCTTGTACTCGTGTGCTGGTGACGTTGATTGCGAAGTAGCTTACGACTCCTGCGAGTAGTACTGAAACGACAAGGATGATTAGAGTTGTTACGACTGTACTTAGAGCTTTACGATTTCTTAGTATATTTCTCATTTTATTTTTACCTTAAAAATCAATACAGCATCTTTTTCATATCTGCGCTTGTGCGTAAAAAAAAATACAAACAGGAAGATCTTCAAAAAAGAGAAAAAAGTTATTAAGCTAATTTTTTAGGTTCCAGTGATTGCTTGAATGTTGACTTCGCTGTAGTAGACTGCTTGTGATGAGTGGAGAGCAATGCTTACTGTTAATCCTATGTCATTGAGGCCGATGCTATCAGGACTGTTAGCATATATGACCATTGTAAATCCTGAGGGCAGGACTAGATTTGTTGTTGCCTGGGTTGCTGTTGCTGTTAATCCTAAGTCATCGTCCGCTGCGACTGGGGTTTGTATGTATTGTAAGTCGACTGTGAGATCATCTGTTTCTGGATCTGCTACTTCATAGAACACGTTTATCCATTCGCTAGTTTGTCCTCGGACGGAAACTTGGTTGATTACGACGTCTCGTCCGCCGTTGTTTGTTACCATTACTGCTGCTTCTGCGACGCCTTGTGAGTTTACCCATACGTGTTGTTTTGACACATAGAGGCTTTCTTCTTGTACTCTTGTGCTGACAACGTTAGTTGCATAATA
This sequence comes from uncultured archaeon, assembly GCA_963800605.1. Lineage (GTDB taxonomy): Archaea > Thermoproteota > Bathyarchaeia > Bathyarchaeales > Bathycorpusculaceae > Bathycorpusculum. The sequence goes on from CAWDBI010000005.1 coordinate 64,026, forward strand.
GGAAACTACGCTTGCGAGTAGGACTGATACTACTAGAATGATGAGTGTGGTGATTACTGTGCTTAGTGCTTTGCGGTTTTTTAGTATTCGGATCATTTAGTGTTTTTCACCTGTAACAAAAATTACGCACAACCACATTTAAATATATTACGTATTACGATTCAATATTAATGATTTAGCTCAAAGATATAGCTGAACTTGAGGTTATATGGGGTGAATAATAGTACTGGCTATTTCAAATTAGGCGGTCCTTGAATCTTGAGAAAAGATCTGAATTTCGCATTCATAACTATTATCTTCCACTTAAGACCTCTTAAGAATCGAGATTCCAAGCTGGTAGCAATGCACAGAAGAGTTCGTTTCCCCGGCAAAATTCTATCGATAATACTAGTTGCGACTATGTTTTTACTTCCCGCCTGTCTAGGTCTGCAATTAACTACAACCTACGATTATACAAGTTATGTTCATACTTACGTCAACTCAAACAACGGAAACATCACATACGTTGACAAACCTTGTTTTCCAGTGATGATAAACAACAATCAGATTCAAATCGGTAAAAACTGGACTATTGTTGTGCCCTTAGAAGCTAACCATGAATATCATGTGTACTGCTACGGTGCATGGGTTAACACGTCTTCTGCGGCTAAGACCGATTATGATATCTACGTTTTTGACCCCCAGGGCAGCTTGGAGAGTCTCCACACCGAGGCAGCTGGGTTTCCTGAACATTTGGGAACAACAACTGATGATCCTCTTTTTACGCCAAAGTTTTCTGGTAACTATTCTTTTGTTATAAAGAATGATTTGCGGGAGAGTGAAGGTTGCCAGCAAGCGACTTTTATGGTTATTGAAAATCTCAAAACTAATGTATGGCATACGGTTCAAATTGACGGTAAGGGTAGTGATGGCCTGCCCGGTTTCCATACCTCTTGGGCGTATGAACTACTGTCAAATGCCAGTTATTTGGAGCTCTACGTTAAAGTTCCTAACAATTTAGACATGTACGAGGCTAGACTGTACTTGATGAATGATGCTAAATCTCTTAGCATAAACTCCTATCCTGTTCCTTGGGAGCAAGGACTTTACGCTAACGTTACCAGCAAGGTCGGTGGCTATAATTTTGAAAGTGAAGGCTCCAGAGGGGTTGCCTATGCAAGCTGTGAATATGCTGGTCAACCAATGTTTGTTAACTATTCAACGACTAACAAATTTACTAACCTCTATCACTTGGTTCTAATAGGTGAGGAGGGCTCCGGAGAAATCCAATTTATGCTAAAGACTCAATTTGGCAACGAATCGCTCGTATCTGTAACAACTCCAAAAACTGTCTTCGCTGATAATGAAACCCAGCTTTCCTACTCATCTATATCCAATAGACTCGAACGAGCTACATGTTTCTATACTGTAAACAATTGGACTACTCAGACCGGCGTAAGCATGTCTGTTGACAATCACACCTGCAGCGTCACATTACCCGGCCAAGCGGCTGGATTGTTTGTTCAGTACCGAATAGAGGCCACAGATTGCTTGCGTAATGTTTTGGGGGCATCTGGAAATTATACTGTAAAAATGGCATCAACCCTAGATTTCACGCTTTATGACGCCCAAATACGTTTGGGGGAAAATATTACCGTTAATGGTATTCTGAGCCCAGTTACTAATACCTCGGTAGTCAGATTAGATATCTTTGGGGCGGATTTCAATAATACCCTGAGTTGCAAAGTGAGATCTGATGGATCTTTTGAAGCTACTTTTATGCCTCCTAATTCAGGCAACTATTCGATTACTGCAACTTCTCTTGAGACGCCTGTTTCTTATGGGGCTGATGGTCCAGAATTTGTTTTTTCAGTTGCCGAGCCGCCATTATACATAAAATACTCCATTCCGCTTGTTGGGGTGATAGTTGGCGTTTCGGTGGTTGGGGGTTTATTGTATTTCTTCAAGTTCAGGGGAAATTAGGCTATTATTGAATAGTAATACACAATACTTTAATAGATTGTTGAACTAACTTTATCACGGATAGCCAAGGCTATTTGAGACCAAATAGAAGAGCTCATGTGGTGGCCAAATTAGAAGGATTGCAAGGTCAACTGTATAGACATCTTAGAGATTAATCTCTATAAAAGAAAGATGAGGGGGGTACAGCTGGCTTTGTTTATACCTCTAAACCACATGAGCTTCTTCCGCAAGATCAATGACAAGAACGTAAGAGAGTCTGTAATTTTTTGGATATACACATGCTATTATCCCAAGTTTATGAACGTATGATAGAATGCTGTAATCTGTAAAGGGAGCCTTACTATGGGAACAGAAATACGCCAGTTTACTTCAATCAAAGAGATTGTGGATTTTACTACAAACCAGATTTTACAGAACAAATCATTGTTTGAAGATTACAGCCAATGGCTTGGAACGCTGCTAAGAGACTTCGAAAAAGATCACAAAGATGACGAATGGTATAAAAAAACAGCGGCGATCCAAAAGACTCTTAAAAGCCAATCCAAACAACCCCAAGCATCGCCTAAAGATAAGAAACCAAAAGGGAAAGGCGGAAAAGGAGAAACTGAATCAACCTGGGTTTACTCAGGCGATCTTCAAATATCCTTCTCAGATGAAGCGCAAACTCAAATGCTCTTTGAAGCAATTGAGAAAATTAAAGTCAAAATTCAAGAATACGAGAAATTTAGAGTCTCAATCCAGCAACTTTCTCGTTTAGGTCTAGGAACAAGCGTAACTTACTTGATATACATTGAGGATGATGCGCCAAAGAAAATAGCCTTAAAGTCCAGAGGCAGCATAAAAGGAGATGAAAGCTTTAACTTTGCAGCAGAATTTTCTGTTCCAGCCTTCTGTGAGCAATAAACGATTGCTGCAAATATTTAGATATAAGAGTTATATATCAAAAATACGAGATGTGTAAGAGAGGAATCAGCGGTAAACCCACAATATTTTGTTTCAGGGGTAATGGTTTCAATCAGTCTTAATAGTCTGCACGCTGAACGCACAGGCGAGTATACGTCTAAGGAAGAGCTCTTTTTTGACGTTAACGCAAAGTTAGAAGAACAAAAGCGGGATAATAATCAGGTTACGATAAGTTTCAATTTGGCAATTTCAACTAAACCAAATGTTGTTAAATACAATACATCCGGAATAGTCATTTTAGCTGGCAAATCAGATGATATTAAAAAGAAATTAGAGGTAAATCCAAAAACTCATATCCCTCAAATTCTTTTCACTATCTACCAGCATTTGTTTAATTCAATTTACATTTTATCTTCAAACCTAAACACACCATATCCTCCCCCTGATCTTCTTCATCCAATGGCTGAGAAGATACAAATTTTGTCAGGAAATGAATGCAATTTCAAGCGAAAAGCCAGAAACAGCAAGTTCTACTGCTACAACACCCCAAGATCAAGCCACAAATAAATCGCCTACCTGAGCGAGTTTGATTTAGCCGATCAAGAAAGCCTCTGCAATTGAGTAATATATCGTTTTTTAGTATATCGCTTTAATTGAAATAAGCGATATATAACTTTTTTAACAATCATTTTTTAGAAAGGAGTATCATAAGTTATGGAAGCAACTGTAGCAACTTTATTGTTAGTGACGGCAAGTGTAATTCTTGCATGTGTAGTTGTAACTTATGCAGTAAACATTGTCCAAGTCACGGTAGACACCGATATGACGGATGATATAGTAAGCTTATGTGGATAGGTGGATGAATCAAACCAAAAATACGATTGAGGCTTCAGAACCCCAAGTAACAACTCCTCCATGAGGAAAGTCACTTTACTTATTCTGAATTCTGTTTTTCAATTCATAAGGTCTAATATTAAGAGAGGCCTACTATTCAGAGACGATCGATGTCTAGCACCAATACAATTGAAGATTCAGGGGAAAACAAAATTTCGCGTTTCGACGCTGAAAATGCTACATCTACGACAATCGATTTTCTCGACAGACTTGGATATAAAGGCAAATGGCTGCCTTTGAAAGTATCCCTTGATGGGGAACTGTATGTTGTTGAAATGTTACAGCAAAAGAAGACAGCAAAAGTTCAAATTCACTCTGCAACCAAAGAAATAAAAGAGTACGAATTTCAAGAAACATCCTCAGAAAGTAAATCTCCAATCAAATCAAAGGGATTAATATTTCTATTCACCATAATCGGTGTAGCGGTTTTGTCAGCAAAGTTGCTTGGCGTTTTCTAATTTCATCGTTCCCATCTTTATCGCGATGTGAATTGAAATTAAGCATACCTACTATTATCTATCCACAAAATACGTTTGACTGCTAAGGTGTTGAGTCCCAAAGGTCCATAATCTTTCTTCTTTTTAGCTCGTCTTTTATCGTTTGAATATCCTGTAGTTTTAATAGCGCTTGTTTGTACAATTGGTTGTATTCTTGAAGGGTTTCTTGCATCTGTTTTGACCATTCAAGCATATGTGGAAAATACGGTGAGACTATTTTTGTTTCAGATTTTTGAAACCAGTATTCATGATTGGATGATCCATAGGCCGCAGTAGTTCTAATGTTGAATCCAAATTCTTCTAAAAGATGTCCAAGTTCGCCAAGGGCTACCCGAATGGGTCCATCGATTACTTCTGGATATTTGTTACCAACCTGTTGGTTTCCTAGCTGATCATATTGAGATTCAGCTGAGTGTAATTCAGGTTTTTCATGCCACCAGATACCTGGTTGCGACAGTGCCTTTTCTGTTATTTCCTTTGATTTAGCAACGATATGTTTTACTTTTGATTTGAGGTCACTAAATCGGTCAGTTGATAGGTTTATGGAGACATCAGAGTATTTTGTTAGGTATTGTCTGGTTGTATCTTCATACCATTTTGAGGCAAAGGCGCTAGTGTCATCGACGAAGTGTGACTTTATCGCTTGCATAGCAGAGCAAAATGAAGCGAGTTCATTTTCTTTGGTTGCTAAAATGGGTTCCAATTTTTCGTTCATTATAATACCTTGATTGAAGGGCAACCGTGCGTTTTGCCTGCGGTTGGTTTGTTATGCTCACAGAATAAACTTATCTTTCCTGATTATATTAGCGTTTAGCTGTATACTGTAAAGTAAGGTGTAAGTGGGTACCATAAAACGTGATTATTCCAGCTACCCTAAGCCTTAAAAATACAGCAAGCAGATTATCACTTGGTGACCCCTTTGGACAAAGACGATCAAATGTTAGAAGAATTAAGGAAAATAAGAGAAGCAGTTGAAAAAGCTCCCCCACCAAAACCACCTAAAGGCTTATGGAACGAGTTCAAAGATTTCTTGGCAAAGTACAAGATTCTTGGTTTGGCTGTTGCGTTCGTTTTAGGTTTGTATCTTGGAACGCTTATACAGGCGTTGGTTAAGGACTTTATAATTCCGCTCTTAGGCTTGGCTATTCCTGGCATGACTGACTTAGCGACGTACTCTGTTACGGTAATGAATCAAGTGTTTGGTATCGGAGACTTCTTAGTAGCGTTGATTACCTTCATAATCGTAGCTTTAATTGTATTCTTGCTCGTGAAGGTAATGAAAAAGTGGAAAATAGAATAATCCACCCTTTCCTTTTTTTAATCCCATTCCTCGCCACGCGAGCGATTATAACTGAAAATTAATAAGAGGCGTTAAATTGTCGAAAAGTAGCACGCTTATTGTCTTACATAATGTCTTTTAACATTCTATTAAGTATAGTAAACCCATCTCTTGCCTTAAGCTTCTTTTCGCCTAATCTTACCCTATAATTAATCAAGACTTCACGAGTTTCATATCCCTGTTTCTGAACAAAATTATTTAATTCCACCTCAATATCAAAACCCTTAGATTCTATATGCCACTCACGCAAAATATCTGTCCGAATCACCCGTAATCCTGTCAAGGGATCTTCAAGTGCTATACCATTTAATGCTTTATGCGTAAATGCTAAGAGCTTGTTTCCTATGTTAAATATTCGATAAAGTGCTTTTTTATCCACATTTCCATTAAACCTGTTACCGCAAACCATACCAACCTGTGGATTTTCATCTAAAACCTTAATCATATCTGGAACATACTCAGCTGGATAAGTGTAGTCCGCATCGGTTAGAATCATATACTTAGCTTGAGGGTCCAAGTTTTCTAAGGCTTTTGCGAGTGCATCGCCCTTGCCTTTACCATCTTGGGTTATGACGGTTGCTCCCATGTTTCTTGATAGTTCGACTGTTCTGTCTACGCTTTTGCCATCAACAACTAGGGTTGGTATATCGCCTAGAGTATCTTTCATTTCTGCAATCGTTAAACCGATTCCCTGCTCTTCGTTTAGTGCTGCAATTATTAGCTGCGCTGAGTAGCCCGGTTTAGCCTCTTGCGTGCGTTCCATTTGAATCGTCAAACTTCGTTCTCCTTTCAAAAGAAAGACCGCAAAAAACGGTATAAATGAAGTTCTAAAATATGTAATATTTCAAAACTCGATATAGCGTGCGCTTGCTCTTTCTCTGCTTATTTTTCTTGTCTGAATAACGTTTAAACCTATCGGTATTAGGTCTGTCCCAAATTGAATGCAGCGCCGTGAAAGTAAGCCAGCGAGGCATTAAAATCGTTCTCTATGGATTATCGTAAACGATTTAACCTTAAAATAATCAGACCAGTTTTGCAATATCGCTTGAAAAATAAGGAATTCGAAATCTAAATCTTTATTAATTTTAGGCTTTTTGTCTCATAAAGACTGCAAATGAGTAGTGAATCTTACCGGAAACCAAGAGCAAATTTACCAATTGTTACATGTGAGTGCGGCCAAACGATACTAATAATTCCAGACTTACATGAGATGAGCCGCTGTATTGAGAAACATGCAACAAAGCATGCTCAACTTGAAGCTAATCCGGAAAAAGCAAGACTAGAATATACCCGAATTGAAGAGATACTTACACGAAAAGTCCTAATCAAGCTTTCAGGGGAGCTTCCAGAAAAGCGCTAATATATACCAAGATAAACAGGTTTTTTGTAAAAAAAGCAAATGCTTATATAAATAATTTCAGAAAATCCATAAAGACATACGGTATGTCAACAAGCGAGCTAATGATGTACATAGATATCGCTAAATCGTTAGTGAAGGGTCCGCAAACTCTTCATCAATTAACTGCATCCTTGGAAGCCAAAGAATCTGTTATGTTTAAGCAACGTCTCGATTTTCTCGTTAGCAAGGGATTAATCGAGAAAAGAACTACCTCGCCTGAAGATACCTATAATCTCGCAAACGCTGGTCTTTCGGTGTTAACATATTTTAATTTATTGACACCGTCAGAACTGAATATCGCTAAGTAGCGACTGGCACGGCATATCGCTCTTTAGAAGAGCATCTAGCGCGCACATGAAAAACTCGATTGCCAAAAGTAATAGCGAGTGAAAGATCCGCAATTGTCAGTTATCTATACCCAGATATGCGCTAAGTATTTTTTTTAGCCCATTTCATCCAAGCATCATAACTTAATGTTTCTGCAATAGCCAATGGGTGAAAATTCCCCTTTATCCTATTCACTTTACTAGCATTCAATCCTTTATTCCCCCTCACCGTTATATTTGCATAAAAGAAATTTAAAGTTAATCCACAAAAATCACCTTTCTAATACGCTGCACACTCTGCGAAAAGCCAATTTAGACTCAGCAGTGCGCATATCTAATTGCTAAAAAACCCTCGGCGGCCTATCTATGAATTCTAAATTCATACACTATAAATCCAATAAACAACCAACTTGTTTGCATGAACAATAAGAAAAGACGATTGCTCACTCTCTTGCTATTCCCACTATTTGGAATGCTATTCCTGATAGGTTTTATTCTAAGCTATTATGGCGAGAAGACCGGTCACTCAAAGCCAGTACAAAATAAACCAAAAAGCTCAGCTCCTATGTATGACTTTGAAACACGAGTCGTTGAACAAGAAGAAAAACAAACAACCGTGAATTAAGCTTCGTCCGAGATTTCTGGACTGATAATAATTGGTTCTTTTTTTAAAGGTTCTTTCCTCTTTGTACACAACCTTTTAAAACAATCGTAAAATAGGTGTAACTACACTTGGAGGCTACCGCTCAGATAGATTTAATCGCTACCCTTTCTTCTTATCCACTCCTCTCAGGGAGGGATTTTATAGTGGTTGTTAGGGATAAGCATGTGATAAAAGTTAGCTAATGAGTTAATACTACTTCGACAGTTGTAATTTAGCTTGAATGTTTCAAGTATGATTATTTAGAATTGTCGCTGTTCTCAACAAAGTGTTAGTATATACGGTTAGGCTTTGATTTAGTATAGAACTCATGTTTAACATTCGAGTGAAAACTAATTTGTTTAAACCATTTATCAGAACATTGATTTTAACGCTACTCGTATTTCTACTTGTTTCTGTTATTGCTATGGCAGCAGCGAATGGCACTGCCGAAAGTATTGCGAGCGCTGATTCCGCAGTCCAAATGGCATTCAAAAATGTATTGTCTGCTCAGAATGCTGGCGTCAATGTGACATCCCTCATTGATAGATTAAACATTGCAGGAGGGCTTTTAGCAGAAGCAGAGAACGAACAAAGAAGCGGTAGCTCGATTAATGTTACGACGAAAACTAATAACGCGTTAGTAATAGCTAATCAAGTGAACGATGATGCAATTAATCTTTTAAATACGCAGTCCGTAAACTCAAGAAATAACTTTTGGCTGACAATCTCTTTCTCGACAGTTGGAGGTTGTATTTTTGTTATATTACTCGCGCTTGCTTGGAAACGTTTCAAAAGGCGATTCATCAATAAATTACTTGAAATGAAGCCTGAGGTGACCGGGGATACATCTTGAAAACTACCGAATTATCTTTATAGTCATCGGTCTAATAGGCATCCTACTATTTTCTTTGCCGGCAATGAATTTAATCAGTAAAATCTCCAGACAGGCGAAACGTTCTCAGAACTCTATATTCTTGGGCCTAACCACACGTTTGACGACATACCTTTCAATATTAGAGCTGGTCAAACATACCTTCTCTACTTAGGCGTAAGTAACCATATGGGTTCGGTCGGTTACTACACACTCTTTGTTAAGATGAGTGGTTCAAATGATCAATTGCCAAATAAAACATCTCGGTACTCCCAGTCTCTCCTCTCCTCTGTATGGTTACAATTGCATCATCGACGACAATCAAACTTGGGAAGCTCCATTAACTTTTAAAATAGAATCCTTGACTTTTAGAAATGACATCTGCTACATATCTAAGATTAATATTAATGGGATTGATTTTCAAGTTAATGAACAATCGGCGTGGAATTCAAACAAGACAGGCTATTATTATTACACTTTTCACAGAACTTTGGAGATTTAATTCCACTTCAAGCACAAGCACTTATCAAAACATGTCTAACCATTTAATTCTTAATATGACTGCTTGAAGAAATTTTCCGTTTTCAAAATGAATTTATAAAAAAGTTCAGAATTTTAGAACACTCTTAGGAATGGAGAAAATGGATTGCAAGGAAAGCATCGGTATCCAAAACACAATTGTCTTCAGATCAATTGTATACGAATGATCTATCAATGGCTACGCAGATCATAATAGCCGCCTTAAATGAGGAAAATGGCATAGCTCTTACCCTCAAGGAGCTTAAGCGGTACCTAAACAACCCCCGAATATTAGTTATAGACGGAAAAAGCAAAGATAACACTGCTTATGTTGCCAAAAATGCAGGCGCTAAGGTGGTTTTCCAAAACGGCATTGGAAAGGGGAATGCTCTAGCTTATGGATTTAAGCTAATAGATAAGGACGTTAGTTATATAGTGGTAAGTGATGCAGATTATACTTATCCTGCTGAACACATTCCTCAAATGCTAAAAGTCATGGAGGAACACCCCGAAGTTGGAATGGTTTCTGGCAATCGGTTTAACTCAAGTTTCCCTCTTCAAGGAATGAAGGGTATCTTTCATATCGGTAACCGGATGATAGCTACCGTTAGTTCACTCTTAACCGGTGTAATATTAAATGATCCGCTGACTGGATTACGGGTAATTCGAGCGGATTTATTGCGAGAATGGACTCCTACATCGTCTAATTTCGATATCGAGGTAGAACTTAATAGCTATGTCTACAACAGAGGTTTCGAAATTCTCGAGCTACCGATTTCTTACCGCCCAAGAATAGGCGAAAAAAAGCTTCAGGCAAAGCATGGCATAACGATTATGATGAGGATTCTAAATGAGTCTTTAAGATAAGCAAAGTTATTTAGCGGTAATATACACAAATTAGGTCATGGCTCAAAGAAAAAATCAGGCTAATAATGGTTAAAAAGTTCGACGATCGATGGCGTGTTTTATGAAGGCAATTACAGACAGGAAAATAAGGATAGCTATCGTCGGTTCTAGGGGAATCCCCGCTACCTATGGCGGTTATGAAACAATTACCCAGGAACTTAGTATAGGCTTAGTAGAAAGAGGATTTGATGTCTATGTTGCTTGCGAATCAAATAAGTTGCAAAGTAATCCATTTGCGAATTTCCATAACGTTAAGTTGGTTTATTTTCCGATAATAAATTCAATTAGAACTTTGTCAGATGTATTAACTTATGATGCATTGGCCGTGCTTTGGGCTAGTTTCAACGTTGATATAATATACATGTTATCATATACGAATTCACCTCTGTTGCTATTTCCAAGGCTCTTAGGTAAGACCGTCGTAGCTAATGCAGACGGCTTAGAGTGGAAAAGAAGGAAGCATAGTAGATTCCTTAGAATGCTTCTTAGAAGCTTCGAGGCACTTAGCTTAAAAGTTGTCGATTGTATGGTTGTTGACTCAAAAGCGCTAGGTCGTTACTTTGAAATAAACTATCATGTTCCAACAGAATACTTGCCGTATGGTACACGAGAAATCATGCCTCTTAGTTCCCTAAACCTGCGAAAGTTTGGTCTAGAGACAAATAACTATTACCTAGTAATCGCCAGATTGGAACCCGAAAACAATATTGATATTATAATTAGGGAATTCAATAAATCCAACTCAAAGAAGAAATTGGTTGTTGTAGGCCCCCTAAAAAATACACCATACGTGAAAAAACTATTATCTGAAAAGAGCAAAAAAATAATCTTCACAGGTGGTATCTATGAACAACAAGTTCAGAGAATGCTACGCCATAACTGCTTTGCATACATCCACGGTCATGAAGTTGGCGGAACAAACCCAACTCTAGTCAGAAGCACTTAGCTGCCGTAACCTTACTCTAGCGTTTGATGTACCTTTTAACAAGGAAGTTGCAGGACCTAATGCAATGTACTTTAATAAGGAAAACGGAAATCTTGGCGATTTCATTGACTTCTTAGAAGCAGATGTAAAAAACAACCCACAAAAATATGCTGAATGGAAGCAACAAGCATACGATCGTTACCAACAGAAATACAGCATAAGTGGCATGGTTGATGCTAGTGCCGTTCTCTTCAACAAACTTAAATAATCAAAAGTGCAGCATGCTAGAAAAATATTATTCAAGTATTGAAAGGCTTTGATATTGACCGACAACTTAACCTTCCTAATGACATCAAGCTTCTTTCCACCCTTTCACGTAGGGGGCGATGCAACACACGTCGAGTACTTATCAAACCTACTTGGACAAAACGGCTACAAAGTGCATGTCCTGCACAGCATTGATGCTTATAAAATAAAACGAAGAGGAAAAATATCTTCAAAAACTAAAGTCCAACCAAACGTTACTACCCACGCAATATCATCCCCCATTGGCGTCTTAGAACCGCTAATATCCTATACCGTAGGCAAAGCGACATTCACAACAAAAGAGTTTGCCAAATTAGTCGATAAAACTCGCCCTGATGTGGTTCACCACCACAACCTATCACTTCTCGGCTATAACTTATTGCAAAAAAGAGGTCAATACAAATCAATATACACCGCTCATGATTACTGGTTAATCTGTCAAACGAACAACCTTTTTAAAAATAAAAATGAAATTTGCCACAAGAAAGACTGTTTCGATTGCTCGATAAGATCAAAGAGAATCCCTCAAATCTGGAGACAAAACCCGAATTTTAACAAGGCTTTAGACAATATAGACTTGATTATATCACCCAGCAAATACGTTGCCTCACAATTGGTCGAGTTAGGCAAAAAAATTGTAACAATCCCCAATTTTGTCCCCGACCCTCCCGTACAATTTGATAAAATCATCAAGGGACCTTATTTTCTTTTCTTGGGGATGCTTGAAAAGCACAAAGGAATTCTGGAATTGCTCGACTTATTTAGAGAAGCAAAAGACACACTACATTTGAAGCTTGTAATTGCCGGAGGCGGTAGTCTTAGCACACACATTGTGGATTATATACGACGCTATTCCCTGAACGATTCTGTGATCTTTATGGGGTTTACTGACAATAAGACAAAGTATTCATTATACAAGCATGCAAAAGCGGTAATACATCCCTCTATTTGGCCAGAGAATGCTCCACTAGTTGCATTAGAAGCGCTCTCGGTTGGTACACCCGTTTTGGGCTCTAATCAGGGTGGGTTGCCGGAGATATTGAGTAAATTCGATAATAGATTAGTTTTCAATGATTGGGGTGAGCTCAAAAATCTGATGTTATTCGCTAGCTGCTGATAACAAGATTAGCATTAATAAAGATACATTTAACAAATACTTTTCTCCTGAGGCTTATGTCAATAGTTATCTAAAAAAAATTGAAGCACTTTAGAATTAATTACTCCGCAATTGTAGCTTATAATTTATTCAGGAAATTATATATAATTCACTGGCGGCAAACCATGCCTGACCAGAATCTGTGGAACTGCAAACTTGGACCCATGGAATTATTGACGTCGGAGTTACCATTGTCCCAACGGTGTAACCCGACCAATTATCCGCAGGATACTGGTTGGCAACAATAAAATCCATGACAATTACCGTCCAATTGCTCGTACCCCAAGAGACAAAATTCAGGTCCTCATTATTTGGCCAACCATCTTGTGGGGTCCAAGTTTGACCATCAGGTGAATTTGATCCTATAATCCTTTTAGTGTTGTAAAAATCTATCCCGATACGGATACCTCTGTCAGTTTCGCCGCTGGGTATAGCAGAAGTCTTTGCATAAATTTTGAATATTAAGTGGTCACCGGGATGAACTGTAAGGCGGGGTCCATCGCATTCTCTATCTCTGTTTACTGTTGTTCCGACTGGATCAATTCTTATGCTTGGAGAACCAGAATAGATCACGTTATTGTCTATTACTACGTTTGCAACGCCCCCTACCGCTAAAGACATCCCTGAATAAGCGGTACTCCATGCGTTAGGGAATGGAGCAAAATTTGTTGGAGAAGCGTACTTTATGGTTCCATTTGAAACTACGTTGACAGATATTATGCTATTGGCTTGGGTTGTTGAAATACACAAAAAGATAAGTACTATCATTGTGACATAGATTGCTTCATATTTCAATATTATTTCACCATATAGTCGTGTATAGTAATATTTACTACATGTGTTTATAAACGATGTTAATATAAGCGAATCTCACTTCGCTAACGGTTGATTAATTATTCAACAAAATATAACAGAATTGAATTAATTAATATTCTCAAAATAGGGGTATATTTTTTGATTGCTCCATTAAAAAATCCTGAAATAAGTATAGTCTTAGCGACAAAGGGAACAAGAATAGATTTACTCTCAAGTTGTATTGAATCGATAAAAAAACAAACCTTTACTGATTATGAAATAGTCTTAGTATACTCTGTATTTTCTGAAGATTTAAAAAAATTATTGCAGAGGAACAATAGTATTTTTGCTTTAAAAGAGACCGGAAAAACACTTGGGGCTGCGACGAAATCTGGGGGTAAAACATTCAAACGCTGCGCTTATAGCTTTCATAGATGACGATGCAATCGCCTCTCCTGACTGGCTCAGTAACATTTATTTTCTCTTCTCGAAATATCCTGATTTAGCGTGTGCTGGCGGACCGCATATTACACCAAAAAACGAAAAAAAAGGAAGGACAATGCACTTAGCTGAAGGTACGTTTGCTGAAATATTGATGGGTGGAAAAGTGATTGAGGGAAAACCAGCAGTAGGGAAGATAGCTGGTTGCAATGTAGTATATCGTAAAAACGTTTTTGAGAAAGTTGGTCTTCTTAACGAAAAATATCGATCGGGTGAAGATTGGGATTTACACATCAGGCTTTGTAACAACGGCAATCGCATCCGCTTTGAACCTTCCGTTTGGGTTTGGCATCATAGACAAGGTCTTAAGCACGCCTTTCTGAATAGTTCAAAAATGTTCCGTTTCTTCATGTCTTGGAGTACAATCAAATATGCCCGTTACGAAAGTTTCTTTGCTTCATATTATCTAACTAACGCCGTGTTTGTTCTCTTGGTTATTTTAGCGTTCACTTCTCTCCAACTCTTTGCTGCAGTTTTCCTTGTAGTTTTTCTTGGGTATTTCTTTTTTAACTTCATGCAACTTCAGCAAAAAAGAAGCATAGTCTATTTCCCGTTATCGTTGGTATTTACTTTAGCGAGAATCGGTGGTTTCTATTACGGATTTTACAAGTATGTGGTACTCAGACTACGTTGATTTTGGTGTTAAGTAGGGTTTATCGTTGAATAAGACTCGCCTATTACTGCCGTTTTTCATTACTGGTACTGTTTTCCTAGTATATTCTTGGCTGGTCAGCTACCCTTTACAAATTAGTGCTCCAACCGATTTTGCATTTAACCACATATCGCTTCTTTACTGGATAAGCTTAGCATTACTACTACCCTCAATGTTTCTATTGTCCGTTACTTGCAAGAATCCGCTGTTAAAATGGGGCTTCTGTGTCGGCATCTTCTTTGTCTTCAATTCTCTATTCCTCTTTTACACTACAATTCCATCTGCCGACGCCAATTACTTCAGAGGATTAAACGAATACTTTATACACAATAATTCGCTCAACGCCTTTGCTGCAAATTTCCCTGAAAACCATTTCTACTATCAATGGCCATCATTCTTCGTTTTATCGGATATATTCACCTCTGTTACCGGGTTAACACTGGTACAGTTCGAGGTCTTTTTGTACATAGTTATAGGTTTTGTATTAACCACCGCTCTCTACATTTACGTCTCAAAATTCAACAAATATGGTGGACCTTTAGCAGTTGTAGCTTTTACAATCGTAATGTTTTCGTTTTTGAATTATCAGGCAGCACCATTTTCCCTTGCGCTGACACTTCTATTTTTGCTCTTTGTTCTAGAACCAGACAGAAGAGCTCTTACCTCACAATGATGGTGTTGTTTCTAGGCATTTGCTTTGGTCACTCTTTTGTAGGAATATTTTTCGTTATATATTTAATGATAAGGACTATTGTCCAACGTAGCAAGTATTACCTTCTTCTTTTTGTCTCGACGCTATCGACGTACCTTACCGTTCAGCTTTCAATGGCAGGAGTAACCTTCATCGACAGTATTCAAAGAACCATAGCCTCAACATCCGAATACTCCAGTTTTGCGACAAATACTCTTGCTGCACCTACTGTATGGGCAGACACCATTGCTCAGATTTTTTCAAGGCTCTCAGTAGTTTCCTTTGTCTTAATTTCAGGCATCGGCTTCATACTTATTTTAGTCAGAAGAAAATCAAGACCAATAGATAGAATCAATTCTAATTATGGGGTTACTGTATGCCGCTATCGGTGTTGCCTTATATACGCTTGGAACACGTGCTCTACCTTTACTGTTTCTTCCAATATGCTTAGGAGCAGCTTACCTATTGGAAGGCAAGTTGCCGCCGGTATCTAATGGTTGCAGTTCACACTTCTCTTAGTATTCTCGGTTTCAATTCCAATCCATTCCTCATTTAGTAATAACTCAATTAACTTCCAAACGCCAGAAGAAAACACAATGGCTAACTTCGTACTTAACCATTACAATTGGAGTGAATACAGTACAATGGTTCTGCATTTCACAATAAAATGGTACATAGCAACTCAAGCTCAGGGAAGTACCATAATTAATGACGATGACTCATTTTCAAGACTCCCCACCGTTAATTTGTCCAATTATACGAGTTTCGTCTATTCCACAGGTTTTCAAATGAACCTTGACTCGAAAAACATCTCTTCGGACGATGCTTATTCAACGATGAATTCCCAATTTAACGTAGTGTACGATTCCGGCTCATACTACTTGGCCATGAAACCTAATAATAAATAATTTTTTGGAAGAACCCCCCGTTGAACGTTTTTTACTACTGTGAGCCTCAAACTTTTATTGGAACAGGCGGAGTAACCACAGTTAATTATTTTCTACCCAAGAGCTTGGCAAAAAAAGTTAATCTGACCTATTTCCCAAGGGTAACAAAGGACCTGACCTACTTTAACTCTTTAATAGCTTGCTACCACGATTATATGTCTAAGAAATTTAAGGTCATGCATTTGAATTTACTTCCCACACCTGTTAACGGAAGCCTATTGCTCTTTAATAACGCCCATTCTTTAGGCATAAAAACGATACTTAACATTCATGGTACAGATCAACTTGAGACATACCAGAAGGTTAGCCTATCGCCGGTCCTCTCCAAGTTTCGGCTGAATGCAGCTGTTCTATGTAAGAGGGCAGACAGAATTGTAGTTAATTCAGGGTATATGAAGAAACAAATATCAGCTAATTTTAGTCTGGATAAGGAAAAAGTTGTTGTTATACCAAATGGTGTAGCACCAGAAATGTTTAGTTCGGATAACAAGATATTGCTTGAGGGCAAACCTGCTATTTTATTCGTAGGTAACCTTTCAGTTGCAAAGGGAATCGATGTTCTTCTTGAAGCTCTGGTCAGTATTCGTTCCCATTTTCCAGATGTTAGATTGCATCTTGTTGGTCCTGGAAAAAAAGAAGGCTATTTTAGAAATATGGCAAAAGATAAGGGACTCCAAAGCAACGTTATATTTCATGGGTTAATCCCGCACTCAATGGCTTTGTCTTACTACAAAGCATCAGATATGGTCGTTTTTCCTTCGAGACACGAAGGGTTTGGAATGGTTGTTCTTGAAGCATGGGCATCGGGGACCCCCCTCATTTCATCTGATATCCCGCCGGTAAAGGAATTAGTAACTTCTGGAGACAATGGAATCCTTTTCGAAAGTGGTAACGCAGATTCCCTTTCCGATGCTATAATGGATTTATGTAATAACCCCGACTTAAGTGCCAAATTATGTAAGGGTTCACTCGAAAAGCCGCCAGCTAGGTATTCTTGGGATGTTATAGCCGAGAAATATGTTAGACTTATATCAGAGTTTAAGCGAGTGACGGGTCTTCGGAAGAGAAACCGAGTTCTCCATTATTGCCTCTTATCCATGAGATAATAAGAAACAAACCGTCTAAAGTCAATAGACATTTTAGAGCCTAATTGCTTAGTAATGAGTGGGGTAATTCCTTGGATACATTTCCGTTTGAGAAAATCTATAGTAATATGCCCCCATTTTGATGATGCTATGCTACTCACTGGCAGGCTCAATTGCAAAAGTTAACCCTAAAAATATAACAATCCTTACTGTCTTTTCGAAAACCACCCATGCACCGAGCATTAGGCTGTTCCACGCTTTCTACACACTCAGAATATCAAAAAAACGACGTTACCCAGCATCTTTATGGAAAAACTAGTCTCCAAGTTACGCTTGAAAGAGGAGCGGTTATTCTGCAAACATCTTGGGGCCAGTCAGAGTGTTTTGCCTTTCAAAGATACTTCACTTAGGAATTGTGCAAGTCATTATGTTAACGATCAAGAATTCAAAGAGTTATCCTTGTATAAAGAGGTAGTTTCAAGCATACAATCAATAATCAACCAAAACCACTATGACACAATTTTATGTCCTCTAGGAAACAGCGGTCAATTAGATCACTATATTGTTAGCAAAGCATTACTTCAAATATCAGAGCAAAACAGTGAACTAAGAAAAAAGATACTGTTCTACGAGGATATGCCATATTCAAATAGCCAAAAGTTTGAAAATATCAAAAAATTTGCGCTTTCCACAATTAAATCAAATAAATACTTTGAAGTGGATATAACAAAACAGATTATTATTAAAAAGCGACTTATACGCCTGTACCATTCTCAATTCTCCCCTGGCTTAGATGAAAAAATTATTCAATACAATAAACGCACAAGTAAACAAAACATTTCTGAAAATAAAACGACAAGTTTTTCCGAACGATTTTGGCTTTAAATTGCCTCCTCAATCAACAATGCACAAACATAAGTTAGAACCTGAAAGAGACGACCTCATGATAATAAAAGAAGTAAACAGCTTTTCTGATGTAAACCTAAAGGTAATTTGGGACAGTGTTATTGAACGCTGTGAGCATTCAATCTTTTCTACCTGGGATTGGATTTCAACCTGGTGGAAGTATTTTGGAGAGGGTAAACAGCCTATAATCCTACTAAGCGAGGAAGAGGGGCAAGTAATTGGTATTGCACCTTTGATGTATTCGGTTACTTCAGCATTCGGCATCCCTTATGGACAAATTGAATTAATTGGAACACCGATTTCAGACTATACAGACTTTATTATAATCGATAAAAACGAGGAATGCATGCGCCTTTTCTTAGAATACTTAAAAGCGCATTCAGAAAAATGGAGTTACCTCAAACTGTCAAATATAAAGGGCGATTCCAAGAATATAGATGCACTCAGTAAACTATCGGATAAAATAAGGCCCGCCTGCAAATGTAGCTATTTTGCTTTACCAAATTCATACGACGAGTTTTTAAAAAGTCTTGGTCAAAGCATGAGACGTAACCTACGTAAAGGCTCCAAAGAATTGTCCGATAATTTTAGTGTTGAATTTGTTGATTGTTCTTCTAATGATTTAGCGAAATTCGGTATTGACTGTGTTTTTGAATTGCACCAGAAAAGATGGAGGGCAAGAGGGTTCCCCGGCGCCTTTGCGGATCAGGTAACTCAGAGTTTTCATCGTGAAATCGCAAACAAGTTTGCAGAAAAAGGATGGCTCGGATTATATGTCTTGAAATTGTCCGGCAATCCGGTTGCAGCAGCCTATGGTTTTTTAGACAAAAAGAAATACTATTTTTACCTCCAAGGCAGTGATCTGTATCCCCGATACATTAAGTATGCAGTTGGGAACCAAATAACAGCTTATGCCGTATCCAAGAGCATCGAAAAAGGGCTTGAAGAATTCGACTTCATGAGAGGCGATGACGCCTACAAGGATCGGTGGCATACGATACCTCGATGGAACATCCAACTAATTTTCCCAAAGAACAAAATTTTTTCTGCTCAGTATCAGCTTTTTCACATGATGTCGGATTTCAGCGATAAATTAAAAAGCCGCGGGCTGGCAGAAAAACCTGAAATTTAAGTTACTTAAGGTGATAATCAGTGGCAATCTTCAGATCAGCCAAGCTAATATTCTTTGAAAAAACCACTAACAATGCTCCTACAAAAACTGCTGCCAAGGTAGAGGTCTCAGTTCGATTGATGCAAAAAGACGATTTACCGGTTATGGGTAAGACATTTGGCGGAATTGAGCGTATTTTTCTTGAGCGAACGGGTTTGGGCCATCTGTGCTTTGGGGCTCTTATTAACCACGAAATAGTGAATTTGTCGTGGGTCACTTTTGAAGGAACCTATACTTCTGAAATTGAAAGGCATATTTGTATAACGTCAGGCGCCGCTTATCTCTATGATGTATTTACCCTGCCATCGTTTAGAGGCCTTGGGATTTCTTCTGCCGTCTCTGCAAAAGTCATGCAACATCTATCCAATATGCAAATTAGAGTAGTCTATACTAGCGCCCGTTCGGATAATTCTGCAAGTTTGCGTGTGAAGGAAAAAGCAGGCTTTAGAAAGTTAGGTTCCATTTCTTACAAAAGGCTCCTTGTAATAAGCAATTATAAAATTACAGGGGAAAGCGAAGGCGACTTGAAGACTCTTTTGGCTCTTTGCCCCAAACAAAACAAATTTATTAATTTTGTTTCCATATCGAGCGCCTAGCTGCATCCCATCCAGAACGAATAGCGGTTTTTAGCAGTATAAATTGCCTAGCGTTAGCTAGGCTCATGACCTTTTTACAGCTTGTTCTTCTTGATATAGGCAAGTGCAAAGATTCCAGAGGCTACAGCTACTGCTAATGCAATCGCTGCAAGCTGCATTAATTGCTCGCTTGATAATTGAGAACTACTGTTCGTTCCGGAGTTGCTTGTGGGTTGAGTTGTTGAATGTATTGATGTAGGTGTGGGTTCAGTGGTTGTATCTATTGTTGGTGAAGGTGAGCTAGTTGGAGTTGGTGTAGGGGTTGGGTTAGTTGTTGGTGTTGTGGTTGGTTGAGTAGTTGGTGATGGACTTGTTGTTGGTGTCGGTGATGGGGTGGGTGTGGCGGTTGGAGTTGGAGTAGGAGTTATTGTTGGGGTAGGTGAAGGGGAGGATGAGGTGCTTGGGCTTGGAGTAGGAGTTGGCGTTACTGTCGGTGACGGTGTTGGAGAGGGTGTAACTGTTGGCGGGGTGGTAGGGTTATTGTTTACTGTTATTTGCGGGCTAGTTCCAGTTATGGCGCCAAATTCTTGATCTGTTAGTGTGATTGTTTGAGTTCCGGGTGTTCGCATGGTTACTGTGAATTCAATTATTCCGTTATTCCACTGAACGGTGGATGGAAATACTGCTTGGCTATCCGTTGATGCAAAGTTTACGTTTGCTCCATGCCCTTGGGTACCAAAACTGGTTATAGTGGTGTTGGCTACACAAACCGCAGCTACAGTAATTGTTATAGGTGAACCTACAGTTGTGGTTTTTGGTTGAGCATCAACCTCAAAGTGTGTCGCTATAACTGAGGGTGTAGTGTCGCCTTTAATTGAAGGGTTCGAAAGTTCAGAAATCGAAACGTTTTGGGGCCCGTTTTTGCCGAAGAATACAAAGAAGCTACCGGTTCCATTTGTTAATTGAAGAGTTGATGGAAGAATGGCTGATGTGTCATTGCAAGATAGGTTTACTGTTCCGTTGTAGCTGACCGTAGTGCTGCTAGGATCTTTTGCAGTGACTGTGATATTGCATGGGGCGCCTACCCAGGGTGCATTCGGCGCTCTATCGATAGCATACCAGGTTACACTCTTCACGACACCGACATATGCATTCCAACTTAGATATCCTGCCTTATAACCAGGATAAGCAATTGACATATCGTAAACCTTTGTAAAACCAGCAGCTGTAAGGTTATTGCTGGCATAATTACTCCGAGTTGCGGTTGCGCAGTAAACGATAATGGGGTCGTTTTTCATTGCTTGTCCTTCAGATGACAGCATCCAAGTGTTGAACGCTGTGAAATCGAATGGGTGGTTTGGATCTGCCGGGGACTGGCGTGATAGGTACATTGATCGCTCCTTCTATATGACCTTCATTATAGTCTGTTGATGTTCTCACATCCACCAAATGCAAGTTGGGGTATGAACCACTGTAGATAATCCTATACGCTTCTTGCGCACTAATCTCTGTATGCGTAGCCGCGCTTGAGGATGGTAAGATTGAGGGAATTTGAATTAGAATAAAGAATAGTAATGCCAATACGGGAATGATTTTTCTTATTTTCGTTGCTACTGCGCCTCTTCTCTCTAAATATTAGTTTTTGTTGCACCTAGCAAGCCAACGGCATGTACTAGATGCGTTGTTAGCTCTCCATTATGCTATCTGCTGAGGTAAATTAAATAAGTTGTTCCTATATTATTGAAAATTGTTGATGCAGTTCATAAGCAAATGCTGATTATTCTTGTCTTTTCTATCTTATTGTGGTAGACGGTTTAGCAATTCACTAGGCAGCCGTTAAAAGTCGACCCTTAAGGTGGGTTTAAATGTGATTAAGAGAAACACACATATATCTTAAAAATTATCCTCTGCAACCAATAACTGCCCCGAGCGTTCACATTGACAGAAGCAGACAAGCTAAAAGAGCTAATAATTCGCGTTGCTGCTGATGAAAATCCTGAATCAGTACGTCAGCTAATTTATCTTGTTAGAAAACAAGTTGACGTTCCTGAAAAAGATCTTTTCTTAATTATTCAGGACTTGAAAGAGGAAAAGAGAATTAATCTTTGGGAGCTAATGTTTCCTGAGACTTTTAGGCAGTACCTATTTTCCTCTCGTGCACTTTGGTACTGGGTTATAGTTGCTACAACATTATTTGGCTATTTTTTTATTTTGATGATTCCGAATGAAGCGTTTTACCGTGGATTTGGCACCGCCGTTTTAGGAGTAATGTACACTATTTTGATCCCTGGATTTTCCGTATTAAAAACTCTTTTTCCGATCGACGTACCACTTAAAACAAGTTCGGTTACTTTAGACTCGATAGAGCGCCTGGCGTTAAGCATAGGTCTAAGTCTTGCAGTCACGCCTTTAGTTGGTATTGCGCTTTATTATTCAATTGGACTTAATCTTGTAACTATTTCTGTTGTTTTACTTATTATTTCTATGTTCTTGAGTACTTATGGTGTTTTGCGTGAGTTTCAGGCAAGACGAGTATCTTCATTAAAAGAATTCAGACAGTGACTGGGTACGTGTTGGAGAATAATGTTTTGAAGTTTTTTATCGAAACAGGTCTTTTAAAAAGAAGTCGCGTATTTGTTAATAAGATACCGATTGAGTCTATTACTCAGGTTAACTTGCGAGATCGCGAGTTAAGCCTAACTTGGAATCGTGCTACTAGTATCTTCCTGATGCAAAATTCTGATGATGCAATAGCACTTCAAAAGAAGCTTCAGAGCAAGTAATGCGTGCGCTATGTTTAGTTTTAGGCAGTCAAGACAAAGAACTTTGCTTTAGTAATCAGCAATCGCGGGTGCTAATTCTTTTCAGATAAATAAAAAAAAATAAAAAAATTTAAGGGTTTATGTAAAACTCAGCATTTGCAAACCAAGCTTGTCCGCCGTCAACTGTGCTACAGACTTGCATCCATGGGATCAACGAAGTTGGCGTTACATATGTGCCAGTTGGATAGGCACTCCAGTAGTCTGCGACGAATGAGTTTGGAACCCAGAAGTCCATAACGATTTGTTTCCAGTTACTATTGCCCCACGATACGAAATTCAAGTTTTCGTTTCTCGGCCATTGGTTCCAAGGAGTCCAAGTTTGTCCATCTGGAGTATTTACGCCAATTATTCGACCATTTGGACCGTAAAAGTCTATGCCGATTCTCGCACCTCTATCGCCCTCCCATGCAGCAGGTGCGCTAGTTTTTATCCATACCTTGAAGACTACGTGGTCGCCTGGTTTAATGTTTAGTGGCTTTCCGTTTGCTTCTCTTCCACTATTGCCACTTGTCCAAACAGGATCAATGCGTATTGATGGGTTGCCGTTGAAGGTATTGGCTGTATCGAGTTTCACATTAGAAACTCCTCCGACTGAAAGCCACATTCCATTTGTGGCTCTACTCCACCCGGTTGGAATGGGTTCTAAGTTGTTTGCGTACGTTGGGGCTGGAGAAGGTGTTGGAGTTGGTGTAGAAGTTGGTGTGGGGCTTGAGGTTAGGGTGTAAGTAGCGTAAATGCTCGTTGCAGTTTTTTCGTATCCATTGGGTGTTCCAAACGATGATGGGAATTCAGATGAATAAGTAGTGCTTTTCCATGCATGAGAGTTTGATGATGTAGAGGTCATTGCGCCAGCTGTTGAGCCACTCGAAACCATTGCCAGCCAGTAGTACCCGGCAGATAGTGAAACTTGCGGAACTGCAAATGTAGTCCAACTGTTACTTGCTACTGATTGGCTGCTGCTCTGGGTTAAAAGCG
The DNA here is from genome assembly GCA_963800605.1 of uncultured archaeon. GTDB lineage: Archaea > Thermoproteota > Bathyarchaeia > Bathyarchaeales > Bathycorpusculaceae > Bathycorpusculum. The sequence continues at coordinate 87,792 of CAWDBI010000005.1, forward strand.
CACCTGGTGCTCCATTGTTGTCTGCATATATCGCTGCTTTGGCGTTGGTTCCTCCACTTTTGAAGTATACTGTAACACTCTGTACTATGCCGTTTTGTGTGAGTTGATATCGTGATGCATCTCTATCATTTCCAAATCCATTGATGATTGGCCCGATTGCGGTGTTTCCGAATGTGTAGGTAGTAGTCGCTGCTTGAAGTGACGCTATGTTAGAGGAGAGTAATAAACTAATCAACAGTAAGCCGATTCCAATCAAAATGATTCTGTTGTGGTTTTTTGTGAATTTTAGTGTATGCTTGGTTTTGTTTTCTTTCATTTAATTCTCTCTTCCTCTCTTGATTGCGCTTTATCGGTCGTAATCTATATTATAGATTGTTGAAAAGACGATTTAGCAGGTTAGCGAAATTAATTTCGCTAAAATGTTGAAAGTTAGAGAATCAAGTTGACTATTCTTGCGAAGTAGAGTTAACAAAGATGCAGTCCATACTTGCTATAGGTTGAAGAAATCAAGTTAGCATTCGCTGCATTTGATTGGGTGAATCTGGCCGTTAGCTAAAATGACAGATTTATTTTGAGATTAAAGAAGGGCTGTTAGGTCCCATCCAACGTAGGTTTTGGCAGCAAGGGCTACATAAGTCTTAGGAGCAGATATCCTTTTCATATTCGAATTTGTGCTGTCGTTTCAATTTTACGGTGGTCAAGGCACTAAAAGCAACAAAAAACTGCAAAGGCCGTAGATACCACGGGCTTGGCGCTGCTTCTATAACGTCCGCACCGATTCTGTAGCGACATTGATAAAATGCGTAGTTTTCTCGCAGTCGATGAAATGGTCCTCTTTTTATTTGGCCCTTTTTAATGATGTGAGATGCATCAGGGAAATAATGAACCCTTTTTAGTTCTTCGACACGTTTGATAAAATCCACATCTTCACCCCACTGTAGGTCTTTCCAACCGCCTATGGTGTTTACAAGATACCGAGGAATTATGTGAAAAGTTCGAAACGATAACATATATCCTTCATGTTCAAGGTGGTACAGTCTTAAAACGTCTTTTAGAATAGGGTTTATTACGTCATCAGTATCAATCCCTGATAATATATAATCGCCTATTGAATTTTGGAAGGCTATTTGTCGTCCTTTTCCTCTGGTAGAACTTTGAACAATTAGTTTAATTTGGTCCTTCTTTGCATATTCCTTCAGAATTTCAAGTGAGCCATCAGTACTGCAATTATCAGAAACCACTATCTCAAACTCAGAGTCAATTTGAGACAAAACACTGTCTAAGCAGCTTTGAAGAGAGCTCTTGGCATTAAAGTTTGTAATGCAAATGCTGTACTTAATCATACTTATCATTCCTTTTAGACGGAAGGGGCAGTTGGCGCTGGTTACACTTGATGATACCTATCGATTCTCTTTAATGTTTACGTATTTTGATAAGTATGTTCAACGATTTCCAGTTACCTGAGGGGTGGATTCGTTGTCAATATTTTCTCATTTGCATTTTTCAGATATCTTAGAAAATTCTGTAAGCAATTATCTTGAAAGTTAGTTATGGCTTTTAGCATTTTCAAAGCTAAGTCAGACTATATCAATCCGGCTTATACCTTGATGTTATTTTAAGCCTTAGAGGCGCTTGGATAGTAGCTGGGATCCTATCGAAAACCCTTGACAACCGATTCTTAACGGAAACCTAACGGAAAATTATAGTCTTGGTCTTGTTGGGTATTTGGCTAAATTGGCTGTTCTCATGTTCGCTTTGGACTCTCTTCACCGGAAACTGATAGTTCAATTATTCTGAGCAAATGTTTATGATCAAAATCCCTGGCGGTCTTTCCTCTTCTTTGACTGCAATCGACAAAATTTCTTAAAGTTTGCATTTCCAAATCTAAATCTCTATCAAGTAGTTCTTGTTTGAATGTTCTTCTCATAACAGAAACACTGCCCCCAAGACGAATTAACTCATGAATAATTAAGACATTAAGGATAGGTTCGCCTCCACCCAAAATAGTGGAGCCCCCAAAACCGTAAACTCTTCCCCTAAGAGCTTCGCATA
>CAWDBI010000006.1:0-72505 GCA_963800605.1 uncultured archaeon
TTAGGAAGTTTGGCGTACTAAACAGTAACGTTCAAAGTCTAAAAGAGTACAGACAGCTTGAACGTTAATACATTGCAAAACAACATAAAAAAGGAGTTGAAAGTACATATGTCAGAAAAAGCCAGTGACGTAATATTCGTTGGAAACAAACCACCAATGAGCTATGTGCTCGCCATCATAACAGCATTCTCTTCAGGGGCACAAAAAGAAATAACCCTAAAGGCAAGAGGCCAAGCAATCACCACAGCAGTTGATGTCGCCGAAATCACAAGAAGCCGCTTCATCAAAGACCTCAAAGTGACCAAAATTGCAATCGGAACCGCCGAGATGCCACCAAGAGAAGGCGAGAACAGGTCCAGAATGGTTTCCACGATAGAGATTACTCTAACAAAAGCGTAAACCACCGGACAATAAAATATTAGAGAGTGTTTAGCTCTCAAACCCTTTTCTAAACTATTTTTTGTATTTATATATTCTTGAACTTTTGCTACAACTTCCATGAAAGCTTTTGCTGCAGCCGACTCCTTATTGCTCAAAACAAAAGGTGTTCCCTTATCTGAATCAACCCCGACTTTAGGGTCAATGGGGATGCTGCCCAGGAATGGCACATTGACTTCTTTTGCCATTTTTTCGCCGCCGCCTGAACCGAAAATCTCGGTTTTTTTTCCACAGTGAGGACAAACAAAGCCACTCATGTTCTCCACGACACCGATAGTTGGCATGTTTAATTTCTCAGCAAACGTAACGGCTTTCTTAACAATGCTACTGGAAAGCTGTGTAGGCATGGTAACGATGACTACGCCGTCAATGTCAGGAAGCAACTGAGCAATACTCAAAGGTTCATCCCCCGTTCCAGGCGGCAAATCAATGAATAAGTAATCCAGTTCGCCCCAAACAATTTCAGTCAAGAACTGTTTGATGGCACGCATCTTAAGTGGCCCACGCCAAATCGCAGGAGACTGATTCCGAGAGGAAGAAATCAATCGACATAACCTTCATACCCAAGGGGCCTTCAACGGGGAAAGCGCCGATTGGGCTAGCTTTAACCTGTTTACCCTCTAAAGCCAAAAGGCGCGGTACACTGGGGCCATGGATATCTGCATCCAAAATGCCGACTCGTTTGCCCTGCTTAGCAAAAGCTGTGGCAAGGTTCACGGTGACGGTGCTTTTCCCACGCCGCCTTTACCGCTTATGATGGCGATTTTATGGGTGATTTTGCCCATCCGGTCTTTGAGCTCTTGCTGTTCTTGGGATTGTTGTTCTTTGTAGGCTTTGAGTTGAGCCATGTTTCTCTCGTAAGCTTCTGACAAAAAATCCACCAGACTTGTATTAGAGATAGGTTGACTGAAATGTGGAATAAAAAAGTATAGCAAAACAGGCTCTACTTAGGATATGGGTTTAACCGAGTTTGTACCCTATCTTGCGCAGGAACCCTCGGCGTTCAGCTATGTCTTTGTCGTTTTCTATGCCTTTGCTCTTATAGCCATCCACTACGCCGATGATGCCTCTGCCCTGCTCAGTCTCAGCTACTATTACTTCCAGAGGATTAGCCGATGCAGCATAAACTGAACACACCTCAGGTACCATCTTGACTTTCTCAAGAACATTTAAGGGATAAGCGTTTTTTAGGTAAATTATGAAGCTGTGTCCACAAGCAATTTCAAATGCCTTCTCAGATGCCAACCGCCGCAACTCATCATCGTTACCCTCATGGCGCACCAAACATGGGCCTGAGCTTTCACAGAAACCCAAACCAAACTTGACATTTAGAACCGAGTTAACGAGGGCTTCGTAGAGGTCCTCAGCGGTTTTTATGAAATGTGATTGGCCAAGTATGATGTTACAGTCATGGGGGGGTTCAATTTTTACGGTTTTGAATTCCATACTTTCGCCTCATACACATATGGCTATTTTAGGGATATAACTTTTAGAGGGGACGCGTAAATAGGCGACCGGCAAGACCAAGAAACCGCTGCTAAGCACCTTGACATAACTTCCAGTTATTGATTCTTTTTTTGTTATTTGCAGGTTTTATCGTACCTTTTTGCATGTCGAGTATCCAAAACCTAAATATCATCGATTAGCATCAGTTTTGGAAAGTGGCGGGCCGGTAGTTCAGCTGGTATGAACGCTTGACTTGCACTCAAGAGGTCAGGGGTTCAAATCCCCTCCGGTCCACTCATCGCTTTCGAATTATTCTTAATAGTTAAGAAATAAGGAAGTTAGGGTTTATTTTTGAAGGTTAACGTTCCGTTCCTCTCATCGACAATTATGGTACAGTTTTTATCGACTTTGTCCTGCAGGATTATCTTTGAGAGCTCGTTTAGAACGTTTTTTTGTATTACTCGTTTTATTGGTCTGGCGCCGAATTGTGGATCAAAACCTACTTTGGCGATGTAGTCAACTGCTCGTTTTGTGACTGTCAATTTTGACGTTGTTCTTTTCTAGCATCTTTTGGGCATTTTTTAGTTGGATTTCAACGATTTTTCTGACTTCAGCTTCGTTTAGCGGTTGGAACATGATTATTTCGTCGATGCGGTTGAGGAATTCGGGCTTGATGGTTTTCTTTAGCAGGTTGAAGACTTGTTCTTTGGTTTGGTTTAAGACTTCTTCTCGGTTTTCGGCGGTGGCTTTTTCGAGGTTTTCTTGGATGATGTGTGAGCCGAGATTTGAGGTCATGATGATTATGGTGTTTTTGAAGTCCACTGTTCGGCCTTTGTTGTCAGTAAGTCTGCCGTCGTCAAGGACCTGTAGCAGTATGTTGAAGACATCTGGATGTGCCTTTTCGATTTCGTCGAGCAGAACCACTGAGTAGGGTTTGCGTCTTACGGCTTCTGTCAGTTGCCCGCTTTCCTCGTAGCCCACGTATCCAGGAGGTGCACCGACCAATCGTGAAACAGTATGTCTCTCTTGGTACTCGGACATGTCAATTCGCACCATGTTATTCTCGTTGTTAAAGAGGAAATCAGCCAAGGCTTTGGCAAGTTCGGTTTTTCCGACTCCTGTAGTGCCCAAGAAAATGAATGAGCCGATTGGCCGCTTAGGATCCTGTAAACCCGCGCGGCTACGTCTGATAGCATCTGAAACTGCCTGAATAGCTTCATCTTGTCCGATAACTCGCATATGAAGCTCGGTTTCGAGGTTAAGCAGTTTCTGTTTTTCACTCTGTAGCATCCGACTGACGGGGATACCTGTCCAGTGAGAAACTACTTCAGCGATTTCTTCAGCATCCACTTCCTCATTAATCAAGGGCGAATCCTTCTGTTCTTCAGAAAGTTTTTGCTTCAGGTTCTCGATTGCTCTGGTGGCTTCTGGAATACGTCCGTAGCGGATTTCTGCGACGCTTCCGAGTTCGCCTTTGCGGTTGGCGTCTTCATCCTCGAATTTTAGCTGTTCAATTTCGTTCTTTTTCTTCTGAATTTGTTCGACGATTTCTTTTTCAGCCTGCCACTTGCTTTTAGTTTGTTTCGTTGTTCGCTGAGGTTGGCGATTTCTTGGTTGAGTGATTTGAGTTTAACTTCGTCTTTTTCTCGCTTAATGGCTTCACGTTCGATTTCAAGTTGGCGTATTTTCCGCTCAATCGTCTCTAGTTCTTCAGGAGCCGAGTTGATTTCCAATCTCAGTTTTGCTGCTGCTTCGTCGATTAAGTCGATGGCTTTGTCGGGGAGGAACCGCTCTGAAATATATCGTTGGGAGAGTTCTACAGCTGCGATTATTGCTTCATCCTTGATTCTAACATGGTGAAATACTTCATAGCGTTCCTTTAATCCGCGTAGGATGGAGATGGCGTCTAAGGTGTCCGGTTCATTAACCATTACCGGTTGGAAACGTCGCTCCAAGCGCCTTATCCTTTTCAAAGTACTTCTGGTATTCTTTAAGAGTGGTTGCGCCGATAACACGGAGGTCACCTCGGGCTAAGGCGGGTTTTAGGATGTTCGCTGCGTCCATTGCACCTTCACTTGCCCCTGCACCGACCAACGTGTGGATTTCGTCGATGAACAGAATTATTTCACCGTCGGAGGATACGACTTCTTTTATGACGCTTTTTAGGCGTTCCTCGAATTCACCCTTAAATTTCGCACCGGCAATCAACGCGCCCATGTCTAGGGAGTAAAGGTGTTTTGATTTGAGGTTCTCTGGAACGTCGCCATTTACTATGCGGTGAGCTATGCCTTCAGCGATGGCAGTTTTGCCCACACCGGGTTCACCGATGAGAATTGGATTGTTCTTTGTTCTTCTGGACAGAATCTGGAGAACTCGACGGATTTCTTCGTCACGACCGATAACTGGGTCCAGTTTACCCGTTTTAGCCCGCTCGTTTAGGTTAGTTGCAAAACGGTTTAGGGCATTGTAGGTTTCATCTGTTGTTTGGGAATTCACAGTTGATCCTTTCCTTAGTTGTTTAATTGCTTCTTTAAGCTCTTTTTCTGATACGCCACTGCTTTGGAGTAGCCGTGAAGCCGAATCATTCACAGACAGGATTGCCAAGAATAGCTGCTCGATGGAGACGAATTTGTCTTGGCTCTCTCGAAGCCAACTCTTGAGCTTTTCTGATGACTTTGTTTGAGTTTGCTGATAGGTAGTGTTCTCCACCGGTAACCTTAGGTAAGGAGTCAAGCAACCGATCGAGCGAAGCTGAGAGCATTTCTGTGTTCACGTTCTGCGCCTTGAGCAGGTAAGGCATGACGTTGTCATCAACTTGCAGCATTGCTTTTAGCAAATGGACGGGTTCAATCGCCTGGTTCTGTTTTGAGGTGGCGATGTCGATGGCTTTTTGGACGGTTTCCTGTGACTTTACAGTGAAGTTTTCAAAGCTCATAAAATCACGAACTTAGCGTATGCTATTTGAATTATTGTTTCTGGTTACCTAAAAAGATACAGGCTCTTGAAAAAGATTTTACATGAGGAAAATAGGGTCTAGTTGAGGGTTTACTTTTTATCCGAAGAGATTGATACGGATAATCAAGTAATCCAAGATTCCCACAATATAGGAAAGCACCCAGAACACAGTCATTAACCACGCAATTCTTCGGCTTTTAGCTGGAAACGTCGGTGAATTTGGACGCCAAAGAAGGATAAGCCAGACCCCAAAAGCTAACGCAGGGAACGAAAAGATGGCATGGCCTAAAAACACCGCTAAATCCAAGGGTGAACCAAAATACTCATCCATCGAACTGTTATCCATAGGAGACATAACCAGCACGCCAAGGAAACTTACGATCGTAATAGAAACCACCATTATCGCGAGGATTCCATGCATGAGGTAGTTGCCTTTCTTTCTAAACCACATGCTAACAAATAGCAGGCTCATCCAAAGCGTTTGCATAACAACGTTGATATCTCGGAAGCTAAGGGGAACCTGGCTTTCACTTATGGGCGTAGATGATATAACACCAACAGCAAAGATGAGCCCCAATACAAGAACGATGCCTGCAACTGTCTGCTGCTTAGGATTCAGAGTAACTTTTCTTCTGCGGGCTACAACTATCACCAAAGACAAAACAGCGGCAGTCAAACCCGCTACAATCACCAGTGGATAAAACATTGATTCACCCTCTGCAGGAGCGTCAGGGCTCCACAGGTTAGTTGCAACTGCATCTACAGTCACAGTCAAATTGTCAATGTACCAGCCATCCTTGTTAGTTACGTTACGGTAAGTCTCCGAGGAACCAACAAAAACGCCAGTAACCTTATCCCATTCTTTGTGCCGAAAAGAATCATTCCCATACGTTAAAATTCGGCTTGCACCCAAAACGGTTTTTTGGGTTTCACTTTGAATTGTTACATTTACGGGTTTGTGGTTGTGTATTGAGGAATCATAGAATGTGTCGCCTACCCCGAGATCGGCGGGAATGATTATCCAGCCTCCGACGTTGCCTTCTGAGAAGTTGAATTTCCAGATGGCGCTGCCTATTGTTCCATTAGCATATCGGGCGGTAAGATTGATTGCGAAGGTCGTATCTTGAACTGACAAGACTGTTATTCTCATCCACCTAACGTCATGCGTTGGAGGCGCTGACCCAGTGCCATTTACGCTGATGTTGTATTCTATCCAGTCGCCTTCTTTGACGCCTACTGAAAGCTCATCAAGAGCGTATACTGGTGAAGCACTGATTGAAATAGAAACTATCAGGGTTGCCAGAATTAATGCGGTGAAGGCTTTCATTTTTCATCGATTAAGCCGTGAGCCGGGGCAGTCTTAAAGCGTTTTTCGTCAAGAAACCTTGACTAAACCCCAAAGCATCACCAGTTAACAAATATTGACCAAATAGTCACCCAAGCTTCGATGGACTGTTTCAGGGAACTGTTTCATTTCTGTTTCAGCCAACATCCAAACCACCCATAACCCATAGTGTACGTTGAGGCAAAACAAAATGAAAACAAAAATTATTCTTGCAATATTGGGGGTCGCCCTGGTTGCGGCGGCTCTGGTAGGTGTATCGGCGGCTCAGTACGTCGGCGCACAGAACACAACCAACCCAATCCTAACCCAAGCGGTACCACCATGCGCTGACAGCACAGGTACGGTTCCGTCATACTGCATTGACGCTACAACAGGCGAACCATACTGCTACGCTGACGGCACCTATGCAGGCTACTGCTATAACGGGAACAACGCCAACGGCTACTGCCAAAACGGCGGCTGCAACGGCTACGGAGCCCAAACACAAAACCAAAACCAGAACCAATACGGCTGGGGCATGATGGGCCAAACCGGCACTGGCTATGGTATGGGACGCTGCCGCTAAACAACAGCCCTCTTTCCTTTTTCTTAAATCAAGTTAGGCTTTAATTGCCAAATAATAGCAACTTTGGCTATGTAAACGGTAACTCATTTCATATATGCCTTTGAATAAGGGGGCAGAAGAAAAATCGCAATAAAGCATCAACCGAGCAAGCATGTCGCCGTTGAGTTAGATTTACCAACAAATAACTATACAGAAAGGGAATATCCCTTGTGGTAATAGCAGCAAATCGCCCAATAACCATTTAAGCTAACAATCAAAACGTCCAATAAAGTGAAAACATGTTTACAAACTTCGCCCAGCCACCACCGCCCCCACCTCCTTCAACTGGAACAAAATCCAAAGGCAAAATCAAAGCCAGCACAGTCATACCAGTCGCTATAATCATAGGTTGCCTCGTCGGTGCCATGTATTTCTCTGGGTTCTTCGGCGACTTCACAAACCCAAGCACAGGCACATTAACCCCAACAAGAAACATTATCGGAACATGGAACACACCGATAGCAACCGAATTTATCCTCGCCACAGACTATGACGATTTCGAGAACCTAAAAGATGTCGGCACAGAATACCGCACAATGACATGGACAATCACAGCTACAAGCGACGAGAACATCGTAAACGTACACGTAGAATTCACGATATCCAACAAACAAATAACGTCAGGTTCAGGATACATCGAAGACACTTCACCCATGCAGCTAACAGGAATAATCAACGGAACACAATTAACACTCACCAAAGAAGACGTTGGACCAATCAAACAAGTCGGCACAGTCGGAGTCTTCACCTTCACTACCACACAGATGGAAGGCACATGGCATGACCAATGGGAAGGCGTCTGGCAACAAAACGCTTACACAGCAATCAACGGATTAAAACTGCTAAAGCAATAAACAGCAAATCCTAAAATTACTTTATTTTTTATCTAACTTCTGCAGAATAGTAGTCAGGGATAAAACTTGGACTCTGACCAATTAGCGGCAATAGAAAAAATGGAAATTCCTGCCCAAGCAAAAACTCTAACCACAGACGACATCGAATTCCTCGTAGAAAGGCTCAGCGAAAAAGATGACAAGGTACGGTACAACGCCTTTCTACTACTGCAAGCACACTCCCGAGAATTCTCCTCAGTTTATCCGTACTGGGATGTGCTAGAGAACAAGTTGTCCAGCGACAATTCGTATCAACGCAGCCTTGGTGTTATGCTCATCGCAGAGAATATACGATGGGACAGCGAGTACAAATTCGCCAAAATCATCGGCAAATACATGGCTTGCTGCAACGACGAGAAATTCATAACTGCAAGGCAAACTATTCAGGGACTCGGAACCATAATGCAATCAACCGACAGGTACAATGAGTCTATAAAACAGGCATTGGTTAATCTTCAGTTTACTCAGTATAAAGATAACCAGCAGAAGCTTCTCAAAAAAGACGTTGCTTCTACCTTGAAAACTATCAAGAAATAGTTGAGTGTATCGTCTGTGGTTATGATTGGATGGATATGCTGAGGCTCTGGACCGAATTAGAGAGAAAATAGAAAACTCTAACATGAGTAACTGTTAGTTAACCAGAGCCTTGTCAGGCCCTTTTTCTGGATCGATTCAAGCCTCGGCTTTACATACACCAGCAATCACGTTTGAGCTTTTTTTGGATAAAAAGAGAGTCCTCCACCAACACAACATAAATGTGCCCATACTGCAGAAGTCCAATACGTTACATCCAGCAGTATCAACGCTGGTACTGTGATAAAGAGAAAAGGTATGTTTAGGATTTTAGCGGTTAATTAGCCGTTGATTTGGAAAGATTATTTCTTTCCTGTTTTTTCTTCATGCTTCTTCTTTTTTGCTGCATTCTTTTTTGCTAATGAAGGCATAGTTTTATCCTCTGTTACTGCTCTTTACGCATCATTTACCTAAAAGCTTAATGCTTAATTGTACCAGAAAAGCCTGTTTTAAGCTTAAATAATGGGTCTTATAGTTTTGGAAGCATAAGTAAATGTTGGGTTTAGGGGCGAATTTGGGTTGGATGAAGTCTTAGAAATGTTGGATAAAACGACTAAGCGGGTTCAGAAAACCGTGGATGAAACTAAAGAGACTATAAGTAAAGAGGCGGCGATTTATGAGCAGCTTCAGCAGTCACCTGAGGCATCTCAAGAGGTGAAATTGAAAGCGTTTGTTAAAAAGACACTTGAGCTTGATCGTTTGGAGCGGCTTAATTCTCAGTTGAGTATACTGTATTCTCTTCAAATTTTCGCCTTTAAAGTTAAGGTGCTTCAAGTTTCAGTTGATAAAATTAAGGATCAACTAGTTGACTCGGGTGTACTACAGAGCGGTACAGAGTTAGAAGATATCAAAAAGAACATTGATGCACTAAAGATTCTAATGGAAGCCCAGTATGAGTCGCTAAAAGAAATCAACGACAAGCAAACCCAGAACTTAAGCTATATACACTAAAAATTTCAAAAAATTATAAAAAGAGGCAGCTTGGCTGTTCAACCTTTTTGGTTGACCGCCGATAGCTATCTTTGTTCCGTACTTGCTTAGAAGAGCTTTTCCCAGCTTGTGACTAGGTCGAGGACTTCTTGGCCTGCTTTGCCGCCGTAGCTCTTTAGGCGTTCGCGAGTGTCTTTCTCTGCGATGGCTTTCTTTTGGAATTCTTGCATCTGTGCTGCTTTGTCAGTGAGGTATAGGAGACCGTCAACGCCTGCGCGTGCCATGCGGACTGAGACTGTTAAGATTTCGCTTGGGGTTGGTGTTTCGCGTGGATCGTCGCCGGGCCCGATAACGTAGAGTGCGATGTTTAGTTTTTTGTCTTTGAAGAGTTTCTTGAAGTTGCGTGTGAGCATTTCCCAGTACCAGGGTGTTGCGTAGTTCTTGCTGAACATGACGACGAACATTTCGGTTGTGAGTGGTAGCATGTCATCGAAGTTGACGCCGAAGCGTTCATAGTTTGTGACTGGGTCTGGAAGGACACCGATGTATAGTGGTTTTTTGGCTTTGTTGATTACGCGGTCGCTTGTTGCTGCCATGTATTCTGTGACTTCTTTGCGTCTCCATTCATACCAGGAGAGGCCGCTTTTTGCGTGTAGTTCTTTGCATCTTGGGCAGGTGCAGTGGCCGTGTTCTGCGAAGTGGATGCTGTTTAGCCAGACACCTTGGCTTTTGCGCGCTACATCTTCCATGTAGTCTAGTTGTTCTGCACGATGTTCTGGTTGTGTTTGACAGAGGACTTCCCAGCGTACGTTGTAGTTGTCGTTGGTTCTCCATGCTGGACCGAGGTCTGATTGGCTGATCCAGTCTGGGTGCAGGCGTGCTGCTACGTTGTCACCGAAAATTGCGACGTTGCTGTACATATCAGCTTTGGGGGGCATTCGTCTTCCGACTTCAGGCTTAGTGCGGAAAAGGTCAAAGTCGAAGCCTGGAACTTTCTTTGCTTCAAACATGTATGTGCCGAATTTCATTTGCGTCTACCTTTTTAGAATCCAAAACGTTCGGCGCTGTTATAAAGTTTTGCATAAATAACTGTTTCATGGTTACAAAACGTAAAATGATGTTAGGCGATTGCTTATAATGATGATTTTTGATGGTTTTCTTGGTAGTGGGGGTCTTGTTTGGGGTTTTTGGTTTTTCTATAGTTGTTATTGCTAAAAAGCGCCTATACACAACAACAACCAACATTTTGAGCTACAGCTTTCTTTGCGGAACTTGGGTCCAAATATTTTCAAAAAACCTTCTGTTGCTCTCAGAGGCCTCCCCTCCCCTTATATAAACAAGCCAACACAGTACCTAAGCGATGAATACCCAAAAACTTCCAGCCGATGCAGTGGTCGTTGGAGGTGGACCCGTCGGCTCCTACGCAGCTCTCCATTTAGCCAAAAAAGGCATCCCCGTCACAGTCTACGAAGAGCACACCCAAATCGGTTATCCCAGCCACTGTGCAGGGCATATTAGCATTCGTAGCCTCAGAAACATGGGGCTTTATCCACTGCCCGACGGCATTATCGAGAACAATTTCTGTGCAGCCAACTTTTATTCACCCCAAGGCACCAAGTTCTCGATTCACCTTTCTTGCCCAGTAACGACAGCGTTGAATAGAGCACGGTTTGACCAGTACTTGGGTAAGCAGGCGGAGGCGGCTGGAGCTCATTTTGAAATGAACACGCGTGTGCAATCGCTGCTCATGCAGGATGGCTCAGTTAAAGGCATTAACGTCAAACGGGCAGACGGTACAGAATTTCAGGTTAATTCAAAGATAGTTTTTGACTCAGAAGGAATATCTTCACGCCTCCTACGCCAAGCCGGACTAAAAGCGCTTAAACCAAACGGCTTAGTCTACGCAGCCGAAACCGAAATCACAGGTGCCCAAGATATCGAAATGAACGCAGTCGAAGTCTACTTCGGCAAAACCTACGCCCCAGGCTTCTACGGCTGGCTTATTCCTAAACCCGACGGCACAGCCAAACTCGGCTTAGCCACCAACCAAGGCGACCCCCGAGCATACCTCAAACGCTTAATGACCAAACACCCCGTCGCATCCAAGCAACTTGCTAAAGCCAAGATTACACAGGCGGGTTACCATGCCATCAGCTTGGGTGGACCTATCAGGAGGGCTTATGCGGATGGGTTTTTGGCTATGGGTGATTGCGCTTCACAAGTTAAGCCGACAACTGGCGGTGGAGTTATTTTCGGGTTGACATGCGCCCGAGAAGCAGCAGAGGTAGCAGCTCAAGCCCTCAAAAACGGCGATACCTCAGCCAATGCACTGCAAGCTTACCAGAAACGCTGTGATGACCTCCTAAACTTCGACATCAAAGTCATGCTGCGGCTACGGCGATTCCTCGATTCGCTCTCCGACACAAAAACTCGATGAGATGCTCCGCGTCTGCGGCAAACTAGGCGTAGACAAAGCCCTTAGCGACGTTGACGAAATTGACTATCAGGGAAAGATGCTCATGTCTGTTGCTGGAAAACCAGCGATGTGGGCGGCACTCGCCTACTTCGGGCTACTCTACCTGTCTGCAAACCCTTAAAATCTCGCATGCTAACCTATACGCGGGAAACCCAAAATGTCAGACCGATTCGAATACAAACAAGTCCTCATCTTCCGAACCGACCTGCAAATGGGCAAAGGCAAAATCGCAGCACAAGCAGGCCACGCAGCCATCTCAGCAGCCCAAGACGCTTTCGTTCACCACAAGAAATGGTGGGATGCATGGATGTATGAAGGCCAAAAAAAGGTTGCGTTAAAGGTTCAAACTGAGAAGGAACTCTGCGAGTTGGAAAAAGCAGCAGAAGATTTGGGTTTGCCACATGCACTCATTGTTGACGCCGGTTTAACCCAGATTCCCGAGGGTTCAATTACCTGCTTGGGCATCGGTCCTGCTCCGGTTGAGAGGATTGACAGGCTTACTCGCGAATTAAAGTTGTTATAGGCGACTTTTTTGCTGATTCCTGAAGTTGACAAATTGCTTGGTATGGATGCATATGCCACCAAAACGGCGGGTGTAGGCGGCAGAATTAAGGAATCTGTGGATGATTTCGTTGTTGAAGAAGTCCTCGTGGATGGCAGCAAAGCCAGCGTCAGCGGGGTTGTTCCAAGCAGAGTTATAGGCTCAACAGCACAAAGACAACGCTTCCTACTTTGCTTGATGGTTAAGCGCAACTGGGACACCTTCATAGCCACCAAAAACGTCGCCAAATCCCTTGGTATCGACCAAGCACCGTGTACAGTTTGCGGGGATAAAAGATGCTAAAGCCGTAACTGCTCAGCATATCACAATAGAAAACGTCTCAGTGGAAGAAGCGGCGAAAGTTGATGTTAAAGACCTCAAAGTTACCCCTATCGGCTATATCCGCGAAATGCTCTCGCTCTTCTACCTCTTAGGCAACAACTTTACAATAACCATCAAAAACCCAGACGCCCCAGAAGCAGCCGTCAAAGAGCATATTGAACAAGCTATCCAAGAACTCACCCAACAAGGCGGCATACCTAACTATTTTGGCCATCAACGCTTCGGCACCACCCGCCCCATAACACACCTCGTAGGAAAAGCCCTCACCCAAGGCAACTTTGAAGAAGCAGCCATGATGTTTCTGGCTAAACCCAGTCCTTATGAGCATCCCTCGTCACGGCAGGCACGCCAGCAACTCGAAGAAACCCACGATTTCAAGTTGGCGTCCGAGAATTTTCCAAGGCAACTCCGATTCGAACGCCTAATGCTCACTCACTTAGCCCATAACCCAACCGATTATGTGGGTGCTTTTCAGCGATTGCCGCCCAAGCTTCAGGCTCTTTTTGTTCAAGCTCACCAGTCCTATCTCTTTAACCGTTTTCTAAGCCAGCGATCTTGCATGGGTTGCCGCTGGATGAGGCTGTTGTCGGCGACTTTGTAGTTGGGGTTGAGCGCTCTGGGTTGCCCTTGACTACTGTGGACAAGGTTGTTACCGCAGAGAATTTGGCTCAAATCAATTCGGCTGATTAAGGCGGGTAAGATGCGTGTTGCATTGCCGATTTTTGGGATGAAACAGAAGCTCTCAGGGGGCGCTATGGGTGATATTGAACGTGAAGTGCTTGAAGCTGAAGGCATCGGCGATGGCCCAATTAGGCTCAATGAACTCTCCAGAGCAGGCGGCAAAGGCGGATTACGCACGGTTTTAACGCCTGTTAAAGATTTCAAGCTCACTAGAAGCCTCAGCTGATTCGGTTAGGGTTAGTTTTATGCTGCTTAGAGGCTGCTACGCCACTGTGCTCCTTAGAGAATTAATGAAGCCCTCAGACCCAGTAAACGCTGGGTTTTGATTGCTTGCATAAACGCTGATAAGCAAGACACCCATTCAATATTTTTAGGAAGCCATTTTTTATGGAGAATCCACAGCCTGAGCAGCGGCAATGTGTTATTCCAATTCACAAGCCCAAGCGGCGAGAATACATCTTCTTCTTTGCTACAGGCATTTTGGTGAGTATTCCGTTTGCATCGTTTTTTGAGTCGCTATATCCATCTTCAACAGCGCTGTCTGCGGCTTTGCTGGTGGTTGTTTTGGCTCCCTTCATTGAAGAACTTGCCAAAGTGTTCCCGCTCTTCTATCGGCACGGCGAAACTCAACGTTCCTTCGTCTCTTTGGGGTTGCTTGTCGGTTTGGGTTTTGGTATTGCAGAATTCGTCGGATATGTGGCATTCGTTGGAGCATCGCCGGTTGCTAGATTGCCAGGCATTATTTTTCATGCTTCCAGCGCAACCATAACCGCGTATGGGGTCGTAAAAAAGAATCCGCTGCCCTACTACCTTATAGCGGTAACGCTACATGTTGCCAACAACTTTTTCGCTATAGTCGGCGACTTTTTCAGCGTATTCATCGATTTGTTGGTGTTGATTATAACTTATACGTTGGCTTGGCGTTATTGGCACAGAGCCAAACCTGACGTAATAGTTGTTTAAGGAGCTTTATCGGTTCGGGCTAAATCGCGAAGCCTGTTTACACCGTCGATTTCGACTATGAAATCCGCCACAGCTTTGGGTACCAGTGTAGTCCAGCTTTCGCCCTTAACCATTTTTTCCCGAACCAAGGTTGAAATGTAAACTTTCCGATCAAACAAGGGCAAGTCATTTACTTTGTAGCCTGCCTCCATAAACAGCCTGCGTGTTAGGGGTTCGTTTGAGTAGACTACGTTGAATTTGGGTGTGTAGCCTTCTACTGCGCTTACCCAGAGCATGTGTAGATGGACATCTGGTACAGGAACAATCCAGAGTTTTGCGGAGTCTACATCTGCTTCTGAGAGGGCTCGGCGCACCATAACCAGCCGTTCGCCGGCTGTGAAGGGGTTATAGCTGTTGTGGCTGTACTGGGCGCTGCCGATGACAACAACTAATTCGTCGACGCCTTTAAGGGAGTATTTTATGGCGTCTAAGTGCCCGTTATGGAAGGGTTGGAATCTGCCGACGTATAGACCTCGATTAGCGGTTATAGTTATCCCTGCTGTGTGGTTGGGCGCGCTGCTTTTATGATTTGCGCAAGCAAGCTCAAGTAAACTTTGCTAAAACATGCTCGACTGGAAAAACTTTGAGTTGACCACCAGAGACCGCAACAGTTTTGGGTTCAGTGTAGCCACGTTTTTCTCGATTTAAAAACTCATACTTCACCTTCAAGCCACCTAAACCATAACCTCCCAACGTCAAATCCGCCTTGACAACGCGGTGACAGGGTACAACTGGTGCAAAAAGATTGCAGGCCATGGCGTTGCCGACTGCACGGGCCCCTCCGCCGACGACATCTGCGATTGCGCCATATGTACTGACGTAACCAACGGGGATAGCTATGGTTGCTTTTAGCACTTTTTTGGTGTAACTCGGCAGGTGAGCTGTGGCTAAAGGCAAATTTGTGGCCGTATCTTTACCGTCATAAATATCCTTGAGAGCTAACAACGTGTTTTTTGCGGATGGTGTGGGTTCATGGAAAACCTGAAAAGGCACCTTAAAGGGCAAATTATCCAAAATTGATTTTAATGCTTCTTTCTGGTCAGCTCGAAAAATTGTGGTTAAGATTTCGTCTTTGTCCATGGCGACGGCGAAGGTTGTACCGCTGAGGTTTTGGCTATAGATTTCTATCAATATGAGCCCTTCTCTGAGCTATTGATGGGGTAAATGTTAAAACTTTCTGAATAATCGTCTATTTCACGCCCGAATTCGCAAGAGCAGACCCGATTTAGTCTTAAAGTTCGCTTATAGCGCTTTCAGCAAATGTGTATAACGGTTATAAGCAACCTCATAGATTTGTCTTGTGTATATTAAACCAAGGCGAAAATTATGGACGGATTTGGACCATCATTACCTCAACTACCTCAACTTCCAAGTATCCCACTTATGCCGCAGGTACAAGAAGCACCACAGCAGCAACAAGCCCAAGCTCAAGGAGCCCAAGGAGGCATCTCTTGGATTCCAGGCGCAACCACCGTCGGCGTCGTCTTCCAAGGCGGAGTCCTCTTAGCTGCAGAAAAAAGAGTGACCTACGGCGGCTTCATAATGAGTAGAGGCGGCAAAAAAGTCTTTAAAATAACAGACAGCATCGGCGTAGCATGTGCAGGGTTAGTAGGCGACATGCAGATTCTCGCAAGAGAAATGCAAGCACAAGCAAACCTCTACAGCATGGACGTTGGTAGACCAATCAGCGTACGCAGCTCGGCCAAACTCTTGGCAAACGTGCTCTTTAACCGCAGATATGCACCACTCATCACCCAAACCATCGTAGGCGGCTTAGACGAAGAAGGCTCATCAATCTATGTTCTCGACGTACTCGGCTCACTGATCCCAGACAAATATGCAGCAGTCGGTTCAGGCACAGAAACCGCCATCGGCGTAGTCGAAGAAGGCTTCAAAGACAACATGACATAGAAGAAGCAAAAAAACTCGTAACCCGCGCAGTTAAAGCAGCCATCCAACGCGATGCAATGAGCGGCGACGGCTTAGACTTCGTCATCATAACCAAAGATGGCGTTGTCGAAGAAGCAGCAAAATTCTAAATCCAACCTTTCCCTTTTAATATTTTTATTTCAGCAAACAGTACAGCGGATAGTCCGCAGTGGGAACAAAAAGTATGTCCTTTGAATTAACTCAACAGGAAGGCGAATTCTTAGTTAAATTAGCACGAAGCACAGTTAAGCAGTATCTACAAGACGGCAAAACCACCAAACCACCCAAAGATACACCACAGAAACTATTCACTCAATGCGGTGTATTCGTAACCATAAACACCCTAAATGGCAGCGAACGGGAACTCCGAGGATGCATCGGCTACCCATACCCCACAAGCCCACTAGTCGAAGCAGTCATCGACTCAGCCATCAACGCCTCCACACAGGATCCACGCTTCGAACCCATAACCCCAGAAGAACTCGATAATGTAGTTTTCGAAGTCAGCGTCCTAACCCCACCCGAACGAGTCCAAACAGATAACCCTAAAGAGTACGTGAGCAAAATCAAAGTCGGCGAAGACGGATTAATCATCGAACGCGGCTACCACAAAGGCCTACTACTACCACAAGTACCAATCGAGTGGGGATGGGCTGAAGAAGAATTTCTCTGCCAATGCTGCATGAAAGCAGGCTTACCCCCCGACAGCTGGTTAACCCCAGACGTGAAAATCTACAAGTTCAAAGCCATAATCTTCGACGAAGAAACACCAAACGGTCCAATCAAACGCTTAAACCTAAAAAAATAGTTTAGTTGTGTATGCTCTCGACGATTTCAACTGCCCGATCTAAACCGTTGAATCTACCTGAGAACGCACTTAATTTCTCAACATTTCTAGTGTAAGTATCCAATTCAGATTCCATCTTAGCTACAGCTTTTTGGAGTTGCTTCTTGTTTTTAGCGACGATTGAGCAATTCAATTTTTCCAGTTTAGCTGCGTTGCCTAACTGTTCAGGCTGTGTAGGAATGCAGATGCTGGGTTTGCCATATTTTATGGTTTCAAAACAGGTTGCATGGCCGCCGCTGAAAATCACATATTTAGCATTTAACATGGCCTTTCGGCGTTCTTCTGGCGAAAGCCAAGTGTAGAGTTCATAGTTGCCGATTTTAGCTGAAGCCTTCTTACCCGGAGTACCTAAACTTATGATGCATTTGCTCTTTACTTTATCAAGCACTGGCATTAGGGTTTTGAGTAATTGACCCCGAGTTCCAACTGGGCCGCTTATTGGCGCAAAAATGTGTTCCTGGCCGCCAGCTTCGGGTTTAGTATCAATGAAACCGCCGACATATTCAGTTCTGTCAGCGATGCCCATGCCGTTTATGTCGCCAATACTATATTCTGACACTGTATAAGGCATCGGATTATCAGGAATAACGATTTTTGCGCACGACTTATAGTAGCGTTCGATGAAGCGTTCACCTGGGCTGAGGAAGGATGAGAAGCCATAGCTTGGCCTAATCATGTTTCCAACATAAACCGCAGGGATTTTCCATCTACCAGCTAACCTGAGTGCGTTGATGTCGCCGTCGGCTATCAGTACGTCGGGTGCGATGTCGCGGATGTTTTCTCTTAGGTCATAGTAGCGGTGGATGGTTTCGTATGCGTTTGAATTTTTTATTTCAAACTTGCTAAGTTCCATGTTAAAGAGCGGTAGAGGTATGAACATGTTAAGCAATGAAGCAGAAGTCAAAATTCCATGCGCATTCTCATACCAAGAAATCGGTGTAATCTTGTAAACGTTCTTGAATTCTTTCTGCAGCAACGGGTAAGCTTTGCCGCCTGAAAAGAAATGCAGTTCATGCCCATGCTTCTCGAGCCTTTTGCCAAGTGGGATAATCCTTGAAACATGACCTAACCCCAATTCGGCACAGCTCAGTAGCAGTCGCATATATTAGACTACAAAGTGGATGATTATATTTATCCTCTAGCTTGCTTCAATCGAGCGACGGTAAGCATTTTAAGCATAAGCAGAGAGAGTAGATAACATGTTTATGCCAAGACGGATTGTGGAGGAGAAACTCCGAGAGTTCCTTGCTGAAGATGTAGGGGAGGGCGACGTTACAGCAGCAGCCATTATCCCAGCGAATCTTATAGTGAAGGCTGAGGTGATTGCTAAAGCAGAAGGCATAGTCGCCGGCGTAGAAGAAGCCACCATACTTGCAGAGTCCATGGGGCTCAAAGTAGACCTAAAAGTTATCGATGGCGACAAAGTAAAAAACAAACAGGTCCTCATAGAGATTTCAGGGGATGCCCAAACCATCTTATCCGTCGAACGAACATTGCTAAATCTTTTATCCCGCATGAGCGGCATAGCAACCAAAACCCGCATACTAACAGAGCAACTGGCTAAAGCAAAAGTTAAAACCCGAATTGCAGCCACACGCAAATCCGCCCCCGGCTTACTCTACTTTGACAAAAAAGCAGTAGCCATTGGCGGAGGCGACCAACACCGACTCCACTTAGACGACATGCTGCTCATCAAAGACAACCACCTCGCCATTGTAGGCAACGCAGAAGAAGCCGTAAAAAAAGCCAAAGCCAACGCCTCCTTTGCCAAAAAAATCGAAGTAGAAGTAACAAACACCCAAGACGCACTCAAAGCTGCAAAAGCAGGAGCGGACATTGTTATGTTGGATAATTTTTCGCCCAAACAAGCCAGAGAAGCCAGTGAGGAGCTACGCAAAGCAGGATTTGACCATGTGCTGCTTGAGGTAAGCGGCGGAATAACCGCTGAAACCCTCCTTGAATATGCCTCGGCTCAGGTTGACATCATAAGTATAGGCGAGTTAACCCATAGCGTAAAAGCCCTTGATATCAGCCTCGAAATAATCAAGAGCTAACCCGCGGCGGTTATCAACCAAGTCTCAACTACTGCACCAACAATAAGAAGCAAAGCACAGACACCGATGAATACACCTGTCCATTTTAATTCACCCCAGCGTCCCTGCAGCATTCGCCTAAACAGCCAAACGCTCTGTGCCATAGCGATTGCGTAGGCAACGAATTCTATCCAGAAAATCGGCGTCACCACTAAATTCAGGATGCCCGAGTATGCGGGGTAACCCTGTATTGAGGCTATAGCGCTTAGGGCGACTCCCGTGTTGTAGAGTATGTATAATCCCAGTCCAGCGCCGGCTAATGGAATGAACATTAGTAGACAAATTATGAAGTTGTTGATGAATATGTGTTGGATGAGGGTGTTGTTGGCGCGGTTTTCGTTTAGGGTTTGGTTTAGGGTGTCGCTTATGTACTGGGCTTGGCTGCGGCTAAGTGTGGTTAAGCTGCCAATTATTAAAGCTAAGATGGCAACTAATAAAACCATCAGAATGGAGTAGATGCGCTTCTGTTTTGGGGACGCATTGTGCCAGAACGGCAAATTAAGTCTCATAATGTCAACCTAAAACTGACATAAAATAGAAGTGGTTGCCCCTTAAAGGGGTATTGATAGTGCATACGTTTCAACGACTGCACCTATGATTAGCAATAGGGCAACGATGCCAATCACGGCTGCAGTGATTTTTAGTTCGCTCCATCGCTTCTGCATTATCCTTCGGAACAGCCAGACACTCTCTGTCATAGCGATTGCGTAGGAAACGTATTCAAGTAGGAAAACTGCGCCGATTAATACTAACGCCAAGATCGCCGTTGTTGGATCGATGTTGCTTGTGGTTGTGCTGGAGAGTCCGTTGGCTGCTTGTATCTCAAAAACAGCTCTAAACGCCATGCCAGTGCTGAACAGTATGAATAAGCCGATGCCTAATCCCGCAAGGGGAATAAACATGAGTAAGCACAGGGAGAAGTTGTTGATGAAGATATCTGGGATTAAGGTGCCGCCGGCTGTGCCCTGAGTTACTGTTTGGTTTAGTTGGTCACTTATTATTTGCGCGTCTTGTTGACTGATCGGAACCAATGTGCCTGCTACAGTGGCTAATATGGATAGTAAGAGGATAAAGACTACTGAGTAGATTCTTTTTCGACGTGGCGAAGCAGTTAACCAGAATTGGGGATAATTCATGTGTTATATTTCCTCTTGTTATTTTGGCGCTATTTTTAATGCGCGGAAACCTCTTGCTACTGGGTTTAGCGTTTCTGCCAATTTAACCTTTGCCAGAATCTTCTCCGTATCGACCGCGTAACTTCTCAGGTCATGCTCGCCCGAAATCAATGAATGCAAATACACACGGTCATCAAGTACTCGGGGCTGGCAATTGAGAGGTAAACCCAAAAGCACATCCTCCTGTGCATCATCTGCCCTTTGGCAAGCGTATAGTATGGCTTCTGCACCAGCCGTCAACTCTGCAATCCGGACGGGCACGCTTTCTTTTCCGATAGCAATCATATCAATTCCGTGTACCCGCTTGATTTCTGCAGCGATTTTCCGTAGTCTGGGCAAAATCTTGAGGATATTCTGTCTCCCAGCCTTTGAGGCTCGCATGTTAAGCAGTTCTACAGGCGATAGATCTTCAACGCTTACGCCGCCCAAGGTCATATCAAGATGCACCACATCCGCCGCCACTTTGGTTAGCAAGTTTTGGCAGAGCATTGCTTCATGCACAATAACATCGAAGGATGAATCAACCTCTCTAAAAATTGGTTCAGCGATTCGCATTGATGGCTCACGATATGGTGGCTCAACGAGCACTGAAACCGAAGCAACAAGAAACATTGGCCTGTACTGTTCATCTAAGATGGCTGCGCCTGAATCAGCAGAGATAACCCTCACAGTCTACACCATAAAGAAGGAGGTGGGCGTGACAGAATTAGGTTTCTGTTGACGCCTTACAGCTGGTTTTTAAGCCTAAAGCCAAAAGGTATTCTTCGCTGCTTTTTGTTCTGCTTGCAGGTGGCTTAACAATCCTCACGCTATCGAAATTGTGTTTGACGTTTAGCATGAATTCGTCTAGTTGACC
Source organism: uncultured archaeon (assembly GCA_963800605.1). GTDB lineage: Archaea > Thermoproteota > Bathyarchaeia > Bathyarchaeales > Bathycorpusculaceae > Bathycorpusculum. The sequence goes on from CAWDBI010000006.1 coordinate 21,127, forward strand.
ACCTTGAAAGACTTTGACGAAGAAGTTGCCGCCTGGTTTTAGGAGGCACTTTGCGATTTCCATGGATTTGCTGGCTAAGTCGATTTGGTTTTCGTGGTCTACTTCCCAGACGCCTGTAACGTTTGGTGCAGCGTCGGAGATGACTACGTCTGGTCTGCGTGGTAGGAATGAAAGGATTTGGTCTGCGATGTCTGGTTCGGTTAAGTCGGCTATGATTGTGCGGATGTATTCCTGTGTGAAGGGTTCGATGGGTTTTAGGTCTACGCCTAAGACGAAGCCGTGTTTGCCAGTCATTTTTCTGGCTGCTTGAATCCAACCGCCCGGAGCGGCACCTAAATCTACAACTACATCACGTAGTTTAATGAAGCCATACTTCTCGTTAGCCTGAATCAGTTTGTAGGTGCTTCGGCTTCGATAGTTTTCTTCTTTAGATTTCTTATAATAATACTCGTTTTTTCTTTCACGTATCCAAGCTTTCGGCGTCGCTATCATCCTCTGGTATATCTGGTTCTTCGGGTGCATCTACGTCTGCGCTTGGACCTTCAGGAATATCTGCTGTTGGTGCTGGAGCTTTTCCTAAGTTAAGTATCCAATCGGTTAATCTGGGGCAACTTTTTGGGGAAATTGCGGTTGTTGGGTCGCATCGTGCGTTATCTGGACATAACAAGCATGGGCAATCGATGATGGTTTCAATCGACGCTGGCAACCTTTTAGGGTAAAGCCGATATGTCCATCTGCCGTCTTGCAGTTCTTTCTCTCTGCGAATAAGCCCCTTCTCTTCTAACTTTATTGAAACGCGGGAGCCCTCTCTGCTGCTTGCACCGAGTTCCCGCCATAAGTCTGACTGAAGCACGCCTTGGTACCCCGTATTTACCACATAATGCAGTGCTTTCTGTTCAAGATCGTTACGCTTTGGCATTTTAGCATCTTCCGAATAATACAGTAATATAAGCGTTGGATTCACATAAAAATATGTATCCCTGAAAATATGTGGAACGGAATGATTAACACAGATCAACAATTAGCGGGCAAGTACTGCCTGGGTATCGAATCTTCAGCTGACGACTTCGGCGTTGGCATAGCAGCTTTTAGCGGGGAGATTTTAGCCAATAAATCAGACAGCTACATCCCAACTGAAGGCGGCATTCATCCAAGGGAAGCAGCGAGGCATCACGCGGAAGTAGCTGATGTGGTCCTCCATGAAGCCCTAACCAAGGCAGGGATTAAAGCATCCGAGTTAACCTGCATTGCATTCTCACAAGGACCCGGACTTGGACCCTCACTACGCACAGGAGCAACCGTCGCCCGAGCCTTAGCCGCATACCTCCAAATCCCACTCGTCGGCGTAAACCACTCCGTCGCCCACATAGAAATCGGCAAACTCAAAACAGGCGCCAAAGACCCAGTCACCCTCTACGCTTCAGGAGGCAACACCATGGTCACCGCCTACGAATCAGGCCGATACCGCGTTTTCGGCGAAACACTCGACATCGCCTTAGGCAACTGCTTGGATGTTTTTGGCAGGGAAGCAGGATTAAAGACCAAGAAGGGATTGCCGATTGGAGCAGCCATCGAACAGTTAGCGCTTAAAGGCGAGAAGCTGGTTGCATTGCCATATGTTGTTAAGGGTATGGATTTGTCTCTTAGCGGTCTGTTGACGGCGGCGTCAACTCAACTCCAGAAGGGCGACCGCTTGGAGGATGTATGTTATAGTTTACAGGAGCACGCATTTTCCATGGTAACCGAAGTCACTGAAAGAGCACTGGCGCATACCGAAAAGAAAGAGGTACTGCTCACAGGCGGCGTAGCGGCGAATAAACGACTCCAAGCAATGCTCGCAGTAATCGCAGCTGAGCATGACGCCAAATTCAGTGTGGTCCCACTTCAATATGCCACAGATAACGGAGCCATGATTGCCTGGACAGGAACCCTAGCCTATCAGCATGGGCTACTTGACTCCAATCGATGAAAGCTACGTCAAACTACGTTGGCGAGTAGACAAGGTGGATGTGCCATGGATACAATAGACAAAACCCCACAGACCCGGCTGATAAAGAAGGGCGCCGAAGCGAGCCTATTCCTCACCGAATGGCACAACCGCAAAGCCATCATCAAAGTCCGCATCCCCAAACGGTACCGACCCGAAGCTTTGGACAAGCAAATCCGCAATTACCGCACCATCCATGAGCCCCAGTTGATGCATGAAGCCAAAGCCGCTGGTGTAGCAACGCCGCTGATTTACTTGGTAAACGTGCCCGAATCAACAATCATCATGCAATACATCGAGGGGCAGCAGATGAAGGGGCTACTCAACAAAGCCACAAAAGCCGACCGCCATGCTATCTGTGTTGCAATTGGGGAATCTGTCGCGCGGCTCCACAAGGCTGGTTTAATACATGGCGACTTGACCACTTCCAACATGATACAAGCCCCAGACGGCAGAATCTTCTTTGTTGACTTTGGACTCGGTGAAAAAAATATTGAATTAGAAGCAAAAGGCGTAGATTTACACCTTCTCAAACGGGCGCTACAGAGCACACATTACATGTTCTGGGAAGAATGCTTCCAAGCTGTGCTTTGTGGCTATACCTCTGTTCTGGGTGTCGAGTTGGCGGAAAAGGTTTATGAGAAAACCCGTGAGATAGAGAGGCGTGGGCGCTATGTCGAAGAACGCAAGCAGTAACGGTAACTTTCCATTTAAGGGCAAAGTAGTCTTTTTCGCTACGGGTAACGTTAACAAGTTTAATGAAGCCAGACGCATCCTTGGCAGCTATGGCATCGCAGTGGGCATGCTTAAACTCAAAGGCGACGAAATCCAAAGTGACAGCCTCCAAGAAATCGCCGAAAACAGCGTCCAATATGCTTATAGAAAGAGCGGTATGCCCATCTTTGTGGAAGACGCCGGCTTATTCATCGATTCGCTAAGTGGTTTTCCGGGTCCATACGCAGCCTACGTTTACAAAACCATCCATAACAGCGGCATCCTAAAACTCATGGAAGAAGTGAAGGATCGAAGTGCCACTTTCCGTTCGGTTATCTCATATTGCGACGAAAAAACATCTGTGCAGCCGGTAAGTTTTCAGGGTGAATCCAAAGGCGAAATCACCACCACCGAACGCAGGGCACAGGGCAAATCAGGCTTCGGCTTCGACCCAATCTTCCAACCAGCAGGCAGCAGCAAAACCTTCGCTGAAATGACCATCCAAGAAAAGAATGGTTACTCACACCGAGCAGATGCCATACGCAAATTCGCAGAATGGTATGTTAAGCAGCACTGAAAATGTTATATTCAATAGCTTTCAATAGCAATAGTGGGTAAGGGCATGACTGAATCTTCTCACCGTGAAAGAGCGCTACATGAAGGCGTTATCACCGCATTAGCAGTCGGCGGCTTCTTAATCATTGTAGGCGTAGTTTTCGGGTTAACTCCGGGCATCACTGGTAAGATTTGGGATTTATTCCTTGACTTAACAGGCGTAACTTATCCTGCGATTAATGGTTCGATTGTTTTGCCTGCACCCGCTCACCCTGCTGCACACTTCGACCTCTATAGTGCAGTCTTCAATTTCATGTTAGCCGTTGGCGTATTGCAGATTGCCATATTGGCTGCGCGGTTATGGGCTCATTCGCCCACTAGAAAAATTGCTGAAACAGTCGGTAATGCGGTGTTCTGGTTAGGCGGCGCCGTAGTAGCTAACCTGTATCTGTTGGCTGGTACACTTACTGGCTGGTTTACGTTTTGGCCAGCGCTAATCATACTTGCCGGAGCCTCATTGATTGCACAGTTCTTCGTTTACTTAGTAACACGCACCAAACGGCATGCATAGGCGGGGAGGGGTCTCAGTTTTTTTAGTGCCCGGCACTAGCTACTTTTAAATATTGGTGCGGTGTGGTTTAGGTGCACAATACAAGGTGTAACGGATGCCAAAGCAAGAAAAAGGAAAATCACATTCAATTCGCCCAGTCAGCAGACGCCCACCAAGCTGGTGCAAATACCAGCCTGAAGAAGTAGAAGCCTTCATCATAAAATTAGCCAAAGAAGGCCACAACATGAGCGCCATAGGCACCATTCTGCGTGACCAATACGCTATTCCACTGGTAAAGCCAATCACAGGTAAAAGCGTAAGCGACACACTCAAAGCAGCAAACCTGACACCAACAATGCCAGAAGACCTCGCCAACCTCATGAAGAAAGCACAAGCCTTGGCAGTTCACATGGACAAAAACAAGAAAGACCTCCACAACAAACGCAACATGCAAATCATCGAAGCCCAAATCCACAAACTCAGCCGCTACTACAAGCGTGAAGGCGTTATATCAAAAGAACTTTAAGTACGCAGCGAAAATCGCTTCCGTAACCTAAACTTCCTCTTTCTCTTTAATTTATTAATTCTGATTTTAGCTTTTATTGTTAGTTAACATTTATGAGCAGTCTTGACCCTTCCTGTTCTTTATCCGAATTGTTGTTGATGCACCAGATTTAAATCCAATCAGCCACACTCTCTGCAAGAAGTGACCTAGATGGCGCAGCAACCCGAAAATATAACAAAATTCTTAGCCCAAGCAAACGAAGCAGCAAAAGTAATTAAAGAAACCGCCGAGAAAGACGGCTTCATCAGCTGCTTCTCACACCTCGACGCTGACGGCGTAGCAGCCGCAGGCGTAATCGGCAAAATGCTCAGTCGCCTCGACGCAAGATACCGCATACGCGTCATGCAGTGGGTAGACGACAAAATTATCGCAGAAGTCACAGCCGACAAACCCCAATTGGTTATCATGACGGACTTCGGCAGCGGCTACCTAGATTTACTTAACGAAAAAATCCCAAACAACAAAATCGTCATTCTAGACCATCACCAAATCACAGGTAAATCAAAAAACCCAAACTTTACCATGCTCAACCCACACGTCTATGGCATCGACGGCGCAACCGAAGTCAGCGGTTCAGGCGTAGCATACTTCGCCGCAAAGGCAGTAAACCCAGCAAACGTGGATTGTGCCCCAATCGCATTAGTCGGCGCATTAGGCGACATGCAAGACAAGTACGAACAGCGGAGCCTGAAGGGTCTAAACGAGTTAATCGTTAACGACGCCGTTGAAGCAGGGCTGCTCAAAGTTGAAAAGGACTTGACGTTCTTTGGCAGAGAAACCCGCCCCATCCACAGAATGCTGGCAACAACCACCAACCCCTTTATTCCGGGTTTAAGCGGTCAAGAAACCGAAGCCCTCAACTTTGTCACCAACCTGGGCATACCACTAAAGCAAGGCGACAAACTGCGTGCGCTCTGCGACTTGAACGATGAAGAACGCAAAAAACTCTGCTCAGCCCTAGCAGATTACCTGTTATCGAAAGGGTTGCATTTGGAAGTTGAGAACCTCATCGGCAACATCTACGTTTTTACAAAAGAAGAACCCAACACTGCCCTCCGCGATGGCCGTGAATTCTCGGTGTTGCTTAACTCGACTGGTCGCATGGACCGCCCCAGCTTAGGCATCGCCATCTGCATGGGCGACCGCAAAGCAGCCCTCGAAGAAGCCAACAAAATCCTGGAAGATTACCGCAAAAACATCAACAAATACCTCGGATGGGTAAGCGAAAAACCCGAACGCATGCGTGAACTCCAAAACATCTATGTCATCTACGGCGAGAACTTTATCAACGAAAAAATCATCGGCACCGTCTCCTCAATCATCGTGTCAAGCCTCGCTAACAACCTAAAACCGCTCATAGCCTTCGCCAATATCGAAGCTGAGAAAGCAGCCAAATTCTCGGGCAGAACCACGGAGGCGGCGCTGCAGAAGGGCGTTAACCTTGGCGATGTGATGCGGTTGGCTTCGGAGGCGAATGGCGGCCAAGGTGGAGGTCACAACATTGCCGCTGGTTCGCAGGTGCCGCTGGATAAGGTTGAATCTTTCATCAAGATGGCTGATGAGTTGGTTGGTAGGCAACTGAAGGGCGAGAAGCTTGCAAGCAAGAATCCAGCTTGAATACAAGGATGAGAAAACTGCTGACGCTATCGCAAAAGCAGTGTCTCCTGATAACTTTAAAACACCCTTGGGTTTAAAGGTTAAAACAGTCAGGGAAAATAACAGAGTAATCACAGTGATTGAATGCGACGGTAAACTAGCTACTTTTACCGCCACTATTGATGACTTACTCTTTAGTGCCTCAACGGCAGAAAAAACGGTCAAAGCAATAAGGGAATAGACTGAGTATTGTTTAATCAGTGCTTCGTCAGCAACGAAGGTTGCCTAGTGCAACTGATCCGTATTATGCTTTTGATCCTGCGAATGTTATGTTAATAAATTTTTAGTAAAAAAAAGTTAAAAAACAACAGGAGAACTCATCAGGTGCAATATCTGCCCTTCAAATTAAAAGGAAAAAAAATTTAAGCCCTTAGGACAGCCACGTTTAACCTTAACTTAAATATCTATGGAGGGCAAGCTCCACTTAAGGTACTTAAGACGCGTTTGTCTTTTGGAAGCAGGAAAGTAGACTTTTATAGCTCTAAGTCTAAATTAAACTTATTAAAATAAAGTTAAAAAAATAATACCTCTTAAATGGAAGCCAGAGTGTTGTCGAGCTCTAATACGGTTGATAAACCATCAAGAAATAGAATATTGAAACGTGTAATGAAAACCACGTTCTCTAAACCAGCTACAGAAATGTACCCCAAACAGAAACCCTGTCTAGAAAAGGATTACCGTGGTAAACCAATCTTTGACTTCTCAGCATGTATCGGCTGTGGGATATGCAGCAGAGAATGCCCATCTAAAGCCATAGAGATGGTACAATGCGACAAAAAAAGAGCCCTCAACTTAACTTGGGTAAATGTGTGTTCTGTTATCACTGTGCAGAGGTTTGCCCAAAAAAATGCATTCACAACTCTTGCGAATTCGAATTGGCAACAACCGATAAATCCACGCTAATTCTAAAACCGCCAGAGAACAGCCAACCCAAACATATATGCCAGGAGCGTTAAACACTCAAAAGCAACCGTTTTCAAACGCTAGTTTTTGCCAAGTTGAAACCAGAAAAACCATGAAAACTCTTAAATTATACAAAACCCCACTGAAGAGGCAAGGTCCCGTTCATGTCACCAAATAATAAGCAGCTTGAAATCCAAGGTTACGACGATAAAGAAAAAATGTACCTCGTAAAAACCCCTTCAGGCACAGTGAAGGTTCAGGATACATTCGCAGAAATGTTCCCGCTTTGGGCAGCCAGAGTTCTCATTACTGCTTATAACGATAAATGGGCACAAATCGCTGCATCCACCACAACCGGTTACGCAACAAGCGTCATTGCCGCGTCTGCAGAAGCAGCTATCGAACGCACCGTTCCAGCCAGCGAAACACCTGACAAAAGACCAGGTATCCTAATTCAAATTTATAACAAAGACCGTTTTGAACTCAAACATTCACTTATGGGTCGCATTGGTCAATGCACCATGACTTGCCCAACAACCGCCGCATTCAACGGCCTCTTAGGCAAACGTGTACTGCTCATCGGCAGCAGCCTCCGCTACTTCGGCGACGGCTTCCAAAAGAAAGCCATGGTTGGCGGACGCAAATGCTGGAGAATCCCAGTTATGGAAGGCGACTTCATGGTTGAAGATGGCTTTGGCGCTACAGAAGCAGTTGCAGGCGGCAACTTTATGATATTCGCCAAAACCGCCGCTGAATGCTTAGCAGCTTCAGAAGCAGCAGCAGACGCAATCCGTGCACAAGTACCAGATGTTATCATGCCCTTCCCAGGCGGATTATGCCGCTCAGGAAGCAAAGCAGGTTCACTAAAATACAAATTAAAAGCCTCAACAAACCACACCTACTGCCCAACACTCCGCGGCATCGTACCAGACACTATTGTTCCAGAAGGATGCAACAAGTGTCCTAGAAATCGTTATCAACGGCTTAACACTGGATGCAGTTAAGAAAGCTATGGCAGTCGGTGTTCAAGCATCCCTTGATTGCCCAGGTATCCTAAAGATTTCTGCAGGTAACTACGGCGGTAAACTAGGTCCATTCAAGGCTTACCTCAAAGACGCCATCGGTGTACCCGAAGCACCACCTGCAGCAGCAGAAAAAGCGCCTAAAGCACCAAAAGCATAATCCCACTCGTTTTTAGAGTAGGAACTTTTATTTTCCTCATCTTAACGTAAAGTATTGAATTATAACATTTACAGTGACTCCAGTTTGAGTACCGAAAAAAAGAGCTCCCTTGACCTATTCAGGCTAAGAAAAACAATCAATAGCTTAGCCACTAAAGAAGGCAGTCACACAGAACTAATCACCATCTATGTGCCCCCTGACAAACAAATCAGCGATGCCCTTAACCTTCTACGCAACGAATACGGCACAGCAAGCAACATCAAATCTAACGTCACCCGCAAAAACGTACTAGACGCCATTACTAAGGCACAGCAGAAACTCAAACTATTCAAAGATCCAGGCCAAAAAGGTATAGTCATCTTCACAGGCGCCCTGCCACAGCCAGGCGGTGGACCCGGAACCGAACGCATGGAAGCCTACGTCATTGTTCCGCCTGAACCGATCAGGATTTTCCTTTACCGATGCGATAGCCGCTTCCACACCGAGCACCTTCAAGAGATGCTACGTGAAAAAGAATCATATGGTATTCTGCTCGTAGATGCTAACAACGCAACCGTAGCAACATTGCAGGGTAAGCATCTCAACATTGTTATGCAGATGCATAGCGGTGTCACAGGCAAAACCAAAGCAGGTGGCCAATCAGCCAGACGATACGAACGCCTGCGAGACATGCAACTAAACGAATACTTTACTCGAGTTGGAAACCACGCCAACGACGTCTTTTTACCCATGGAAAACCTAAAAGGTATCATTTTAGGCGGTCCTGGTCCTACAAAGTATGATTTCCAGAAGGGCAGCTACTTGCAGTACCAATTAATGGGCAAAATCATCGATGTCGTAGACACAGCATATGTGGAAGAACAGGGCGTAAAAGAAGTTGTCGATAAAGCGCCTGATATCATGAAGAAAGTCCGCTACATCGAAGAGAAAGAAATTATGCAGAAATTCCTCTACGAAGTTGGGCATGACACTGGCTTCATAACTTATGGTGAAGCAGAAGTCCGGCGCTTAATGCTCTCAGGCGCTGTACGTTCAGTACTATTATCCGAAGAACTCGAATTGTACCGTGTCACCATAAAATGCGGTGCATGCAATACTCAAGAGGAACACACAGTCAAAGGCAAAGACATGCAAGCTTTCGAGCAAGGGATAGTTGGGAAACCATGTGGCAGTTGCCAAGCACCATCATTTACAATAGCAGACAAAAAAGACATAGTAGACGACATCGCAGAATTGGCACAAATGACTAATGTAGAAGTTGAGGTTATCTCCACAGAAACCGAAGAGGGCCAAATGCTCAGAAACGCGTTTGGTGGCATAGCGGCGTTCCTAAGATTCAAACAGCAAGGCTAATATTGTTGCTCTCGGCTAGAGCCCTCTCCCCCTATTTATACTCAACAGTTGCTGAGAATAATCAACAGGTTTGCCTGCAATCACTTTGTTTTTAGTTTTACTTCTAGTTCGGTTGCTAGCCTATTGGCTAAAAAGATAGATGTTGGAATTAATAAAAAGAGATAAAATGGCTTTAGCCTAAGCATTTTCTGAGTTTAGCCGACTCGGTCAACGCCAACTTGGCCTCAGCATCCTGCTTCTGCAAGAAAGACAACAAAAAGTTGTTAGTAAAGTTCTCATGACGCCTCTGAGCGAAGCCCCGAGGTCCCAACTTCACATTCAACTTCTCCTCAACAGTATTAAGATCCTCTAGTATAGTTGCGAGGGCATCCTTGAATTTCTCTTCGCCCATACCTGACCGTTTAGCAGCTGTCTGACTCATTTCAACGAGCATATTGATGTTGTTGAATGAGACGTATTCACCGACTACTTTTAGGTCATACTGCATCTTGAGGTAATGCTTGTTTAGTGTTTGCCATTCTTGTTCGTTTAGATGGTTTAGCGCCTTCATACCTAGGAATTCTGGTGGAATCCCCACGCTGTAGAGTGCAGTTGCAAATGAAATAGCTCTTGGAAGACATACACCGGCGACGCATCTGCTGTAGCCGAATAACCCAATGTGGAGTTTTCTTGCACGTCTTGCTGGGACATAGGCTGCTACTGCGTTGATGAAGGGTGCTATGACTTCGATTTGGCGTTCATATTGTTGTCTGCATTTGCTCAGTATACCCAGGAGTATTTTTTCTTCTGCTTCATCGATGAATTCGGGTATGCCGTTTGGTAATCTTTGGTTGAGGGTTTGTATGCCTTCTTTTACTTGTTCGGTTGGGTAGTCATATCTGAAGGCAGATTGGATGGTTACTGTGGAGAGGCCTTTGTATTCTTGTAGGAAATTATCGATGTTATCTGGTGAGAGGTGACCTCTGAAGGGTTTGGATCCTACACCAAGGATGGGGTGAATGGTTGTGTCAAACTGTTTTTCTAGTGCCTTGAGTTTGCTTAATGCGATTTTTGAAAGTAGAACAGCACATAGGAAGCCATAGTTTAATGCGGGGTCTGAACGTGCAACGAAGACTCTTTGCTGTTTAGGCTTAACCACTTTGAGGTATGGAGTAACTATTTGATCCACATTTAGTATGCTGTCGAAGTCTTCGACTAACGGAATTACCTTTATTGCTTTAGGTCTGAAGACTCCCATCCAATCTTTAACAGTTGTTTCTTCGTAAAGTTTTGCGTTTTCGGCTTCAACTATAGCTTTTTTGTAGTAGTTGAATAGCATGATAATTTCTTTAGCTTCCGTCGTCATTGGTAAGATGACTTCGAAGAGCGGTGAAACCTCTCGTTTGTAAACCAGTGAGGCTACGTCGTAGGCTACTGGTATGTTCTGCAAGGTTTCTACGATAATTTTTTTCTCTGCACCCTCGATCTTTGGATTAGGAATACGGTAAGTTAAAAACAGGTCTTCGCCGATGGTGTGGCCTGCAAAGTAATCCCAATACTTCTGCAGCAACTTACGTACGACGCGGGTATCAGTGTCTTTTCCCTCTGAATCCCACATCACTTCCTGGCAGCCAAGTGTACTATAAGCATAGAATGCTTCCAAGACTTCTGCGTTGCCATTTATGACATCGTCCCTGCTCCAGTCTGGGGTGCACGCGTTGTCTGGATGTTGAGTAGACATTGTTCTTGGAATGATTCTGTTATCGTCGTTGCTGCTCATAGTTAATCCTCTCGGGTTTGATACGGTTTAGCTTTGAGAGGATATAAACGCGTTTATTTTAATTTGCAGTTAATCCATAAGTAAAATGCAATCTGCATATGGGTTAATTGGTTAGAAGGGATTTTGGGGTAAGGTGAAAGGGTGTAAGTCCCTCTCATTTTGAACTACAATACGTTACCAATTCTTAAGAGCCGTTTTCTGCATTAAGGGCGTATTCCGAAACTCGAAATAGCCCTCGGTTACTCAGCGCCCGGTCAGGATTGCCCCTGCTTCTGCTCACAACTCGGCGTCGAAAAATGCATCTGAACCCAAAGCCATTTGCCATTGCGCTTCTCCATAACGCCAGTTAATCGTCCGGGTAGCGCTGACTCTTTGCCCCCAATCAAGAAGTTAAAAGTCAAATCTGCGCCAAACCAAGCAACATACCCAGCGGATGAAACTCTAAAGTCCTTAACGCCGATTGCAGTTATCTCTGCCTGCGCCCAATCCCTCTTCAGACTCGCGGCAAACTGGTCTAAGCCAATACCTTTCTCATCTTCTCCTGAACCGATAACCAATATGTCTGGGTCAGGAGCCCAAAACGACAGGACACCTTGAAGATCCTTTTTCTTGTATGCTTCAAACATTCCTTTTAGAGACTGTGTTACTTCGGATTGTGTTTTTTGGTCTGCTTTCATTTACTTCCCAACAATCCAAGCGTTACCTTGTTAGAGCTTTTATGGTTTTTCCAAAATCAAAAATCTACTTGCTTTTTTGGTTGATAATTCTGAAATAAATACTGCGATAAGTATGGAAGACAATAGAGAAACGACTACCTGCGCTAAAGCTTGTGATTGAGGAAATATTAAGTGAACAGTAAAACGCGCTTTATGGTTCAGCCAGCAAGATTTTTTCTAGTTGTTGTTTAGTGGTTCCTTTTATGATGAATTGTTTCTGCTTGGAAGTGAATCCGCTGACAAGCGCCACTTGGGCATGGAAAAGTTTTGTTAGCTCTTTGATGATTTCCTTGTTTACTTTACCCTTCTCCGGCTCCTCGGTAGCATAAACAACCACTTCGCCACCGTCGAGGTCTATCTTGAATTTGGGGCTGTTGGGTTTAACAAAAATGGAGAGGACGATGCCTTCTTTGGTTTCTTTAATGCTCATGCAGTTATGCACTCAGAATCGCAAGCTGCATCCCCCGACTTTCTGCCCTGCTGTAGTGCCCAACTGAATTTGCTACGTAGCGTTTTAGGATAGAATTTTTCGATGTCGAATTTGACTTTCTTTGCCCATTTAACGTAAGCGGTTGGGTCAATGTAGCTCTTCAGTGATGTGCCAAGGTTGTATTCGCGAGTTAGTTTGGTTAATTCTAAGTCGAGTTTGGCGCGTTCAATGCGGGTTTCGAGTGATTCGATTTTTTTGCCCTCTTTCTTTTTGGCTTTGAGCAGTTCCTGCATGTCTTTGAGTTTGGCTTCTTTGTCTGCGACTCGTTGGTCGAAGGTGGGTGGAATTTTGCGTTTGTGGTTTGCGACTTCGGCGACTTTGAAGTTGGCCATTTTTGCTGCGAAATTTTTCTTGTAGTCGGGGTCTTCTTTGGTTACGCCGCTTTTTTCGAGTTCTTCTTTGACGGTTTTTGTGCATCTCCATGTTCTGAAGACTTTGGCGGTGAGTTTGGGCATTTTTTCTGAGAGGAAGCGGCTGACTTTTTTGCTGTCGATGCCTTGGAAGAGGTATTCTTTGGTTGTGTCTTTGGATGAAGTCCTGGATGTTTTTAATTACTGATGGAGGTGCTTTGTATTCTTTTACCCAGCGGACGCTGTCTTTGCCTAAGAAGTCAAAGTGTAGGGTGTCGCCGACGATTTTGATGTGTTCGGAGCGCAGGGTGATGGCGCCTACTGTGTCTGCTTCATCTGGGTCTTTTTCGTCGCCAACCCTCATGTTCGGCACCAGAATCAGCCATGAAACCGTTGCGACTTTGCGTCTTTCTACATCTTTTCGATTCTATGTTTTTGAGGATGTGAGCTTCGATTTGCTTGATTTGTTTACCCAAGGTCTCGGCTTTCTGGAATTTCTCTTTCTCACGGTTCTGCTTTAGGAAGGCGGTGTCGCTGAACCAGACGTATTTGACTTTACCTGTGAGTTTATCGATCCATTTGGCCACGTACATTTTATTGGGTTCCCAAACGTGATCTTCCAGCCTTCTGGTTTGGGTGCATCTGGTGAAAGGTTGAGTGTGATGTCTGCTTGTTTGGTCCTTCTTTCCATTTACCCCGTTGTGGGTGGTCGCCTCGGCCTGCGAAAAGGCAGCTTGGTTCTGAGGTCCAGTTAGCGACTTCTAAGCGTTGACCGTCGACTACGGCGTAGCCATATTTTTCTTTGTATTCTAATCGTTTGACTTTGCGTTCTTCAGCCTGCTTTTTTTTTTCTTCTTTGGTCAGGGCTTCTTTTTTGGCTTTATCGTCAAGTATGAATGCCCTAACTTCTGTAAAGTCGATGTCGTAGGCTTTGTCCACCGTTGTTTTGGGTAGCAGGTTGATTTTCGATGCTGTCAAGATATTTAGTGGTAAAACTGTTGAGGTATTTTGCTTGAGGGTTTCCTTCTGTAGTTGTCCAAGAAATTCTTTCATAAAGTTTTTAGTGAAGACTTTATCTGGCGCTGGTATGGTGGTTGATAGGACTCGGCGTGCTCCATGCAACTGCCATAGGCTCAGATTTCTCAGTAAGTTTGATTGTTTGACCTTGAATTTTTATGTTGAAGCCTTTAAGGTCGTATGGGGGAACGTATATGCCGTTGTGCTTTAGACTTTTCATAACATGTTTCATTCAATAATACCTCGTGTTGCGGCAAAGTTTTCTTGTTTCTTTGCCAACTATAACTTATCATGGTTTTTTACTTTCGTTGCTAAAGCTGCAACTTTCAATAACCCCGTCTGCGAAGCTTAAAAAATTTGACACTACCGCCTGGTTTAATCAGGAGAAAAGCCGTTTTTGCCTTTTTGCAGCGCGGTCGCTCTGGAGTTTCTTGTAGACTGCATCCACGTTTTTGCGTTCAACATAGCCCTTGTGTGGTCGAAAACCGCCTGCGAAACCGCCGGGAATATGCATCAGTTCATGAATCAATGTTCTTTCTTTATCTTCAGCAGACATTTTATCAAAAATCTCTGAGATGACCTCAATAGTGTAGGATGGCGGCAGGTTGAGCACGCCTTGCCAGATTTTTCCAGTCCATGGATGCGGGCAATTGTGCGACGTGCCTTGGAGCCTTTGCTTCGAACACAGAAAACGAATTGGGGTACAACATGGTAAGAATTCGCATTCCGCTGCGAGTTGATCGACTTGCTTTTTGATTTCTGGAGCTTCAAAATACTTAATCGGCATACCATTCCCTCTTCCGTTTGCAGATGAATATGTTGTTTACATTAAAAAATTAAGTGCTCAACCAACCATGTTTCTTTAGTTTATGGAGATCCTTTACCAGCGGTATTCTTATAAACAATTCCAGCTGAAACAGCGAATACGATAGCAGCGAAGATTGGCACGTCAATCAATCGGATAAACGTTAACGTATTCAACAAGACTACCCAACACATTAGCGGTAAGCGTCACCAACACCAACATGTGAATCAGGTAAATCGGAAAAGTATTCACACTTACCCAATGGATAACCCGATATAGTGTGGGGTAGCTGCCCAGTCGATTTGTGTTCCCTGACGTTAAAATGAAGAAGAAACCGGCGCTGGCGATGATGATGGTGGCGCTCATGTAGTTATGGAAAAAACCCATGTACTGCTGTCCAGTAGTAGCCGTTAAGAACCATTCGCCGACTATTGCCCCTAAAAGCCCCGTAAATACGAGAAGGTATGCTTTCGAGCGGCGAAGGTTGCTTTCAAGCAGGTACAAGCCGAGTAGATAGTAGCCGACCCAATCGAAAAAGACGAATGCTACAGGGCTAAACTCGAAATCAGTGAAGGTGTGAATAAACGGCGTAGACACTGTCCCCGCAACCCAGAGGATTAGCAGGTAAGCGAATAATTTACGGTTCAAATGCTTCACGAGTACCCGCAGAATCGGCGTAACCGCATAGAGCCCCATGAGTAGGTAAAGGTACCAGAGATGATAGTATGAGCCTCCGAGCAATCCCTGTCCAAGGTTTTGCAGTGTAAAGGGTTTACCGAGAACAGTGAAGGCCCAAACGAAGTAGATTATGGTCCAAAAAATAAAAGGCAAAGCTATACGGTCAAAGCGTTTCTTGTAGAAGACCCCGAGTGGTTCGTTGTCTTTGTTTGGGTTAAGCAGTAGGGCGCCCTGTTAACATAACAAACAGGGGGACTCCGAGCATACCTATTGCTCCGTAAACGTCGGTTGAGAACCAGTTTAGTACATCTAGGGTTGTGGTGTCTGCGTTGAGAAACTGGTATGGTGAACCTACGCTGTGAAGAAGAATAACTAAGCCGATAGCGATGAAGCGGACTATATCGATTGAGTGGTCTGTAGTGGCTGGTTTAGTCTCCAAACTCTCCTCTGCACCCTTCCTTGCTTATTCTTTTTGGATGCAAGTCCTAAATAAAATTAATCAAAAAAATAAGGTTGGACACTAAATTTTACCTGTCAGTATCTTTTTGAGTTCCATCCAAAACGTCGCCATAAACGCCACACCAATCGCCAATGCCCAATCAGATGGCTCTAACCCGGTAATCTGCAGCGCGGTTTGTATAAACGGCAGAGAAGTACCCAAACCTAACACAACAATTACCAGTAGCGCCCACAGTAGCATAACCTTGTTTGATAGGATGCCCTGTTTGAGCAGCGGGGTGTTTTCTGAGCGGAAATTCAATGCTAAGAAGATGTGTCCAAACATCCAAGTTGCAAACGCCACCGTCCGAGCATACAATGTTGCATCTTCCAAGCTCATGGTCGCTGCGGCTGTAAAGTAGGTAAATAAGTAGGTTGCAGTGACTGCTAAAAATAGACTTAATGCACCTATGAATAGTGGCCTTAGCATCCGTTTATCCATAAATTTCTCCGCTGGATCATTTGGCGGTTTTTTCATGGCACCTTTTTCTTGCGGTTCAGCAACGAAGGTGGCGGAGGCGGCTAAGTCCATGAATAATTCGAGGACGATAATTTGTATTGGCGCAAACGGTAACGGAATACCCAGTATTATTGGGACAAGGAAGATTGAGACCAACGCAACTTTGCAGGCTAAGTAATAGCGTACGCCTTTGCGGAGGTTGCTATAGAGCCTACGTCCCTCACTGACGGCGGTTTCGATGGTGGAAAAGTTGTCGTCAACCAGAATCATGCCTGCTGCTTCTTTAGCAACGTCAGTTCCACGGACGCCCATAGCGATACCAATATGTGCTTCTTTCAGAGCTGGAGCATCGTTGATGCCGTCACCGGTGACCGCTACGATTTCCCCATTCGCTTTCAACAAACGGACTAAACGCAGTTTGTCCTCTGGAGTCACACGGGCAAAGACATGAGTGCTCCTCAAAGCGGCTTTTAATTCGTCATCAGTCATGGCGGCCATTTCGTTGCCAGTCAATACTCTTGCGTTATTGATGCCGACTTGTCCAGCGATGGTTTTAGCGGTTTCTGGGTGGTCGCCTGTAATCATGATGATGCGTATACCTGCTTGCTGGCAGGTTTTGATGGCTTCGCTAACTTCTTTCCGTGGCGGATCAATAAAACCGATGATACCCACCAAAACGATTTCCTGCTCGACGTCTGTACTGGCAGAGTCGGCAGATAGGCGATGGTAGCCAAAAGCCAAGAGGCGCTCGCCTGTATGTGCCATTTGCGCTGCCGCTTTAGAAACTGCGCCTCGCAGTTCATCTGCGAGTGGTACTTCTTGGCCCTCCAAAAGAATTCTGCTGCATCTTTCAAGGATTCTCTCAGGTGCACCGCTTGAAAGAACCACAGTTGAAGTCCCATATTGGTAAATGTAAGAGGCGAGTTTGCGGTTAACATCAAAACTTAACTCGTCCTTAAGCACCCACCCATCAGTGAGCGTCTGTGCATCCACGCCAGCCTGTTTAAGCCGCTCTAAAATTGCTTTAGACATCGGATTGCCCAAAGCGCCTGCGGCATCACTTGCCAAAAACGCCGTTCGCAATGCAGCTTTCTCGTTATCTTTAAACTCGCCTGAGGAGCGGACTGAGCCGTCGAAGTATAGGTGCTCGATTCGCATTTTATTCTCAGTTAGGGTCCCTGTTTTGTCAGTGGCGATGACGGTTATGTTGCCTAAAGTTTCTGCTGCACGCAACCGCTTCACAATCACACCCTTGCGGGACAAGGCGTAGCTGCCGACGCCCAAGACCATGGTGATGATTATTGGCAGCTCTTCGGGGATAACAACAAACGCCAGCGAGAGCCCATAAAGCACTGCTTCACCGGCGCTAAGCGGTACAGGACTTTGTAATCCCCTGAAATAAGCCAGAATTGGGATGAGTATAGCAAAGAATAACGCTATCCAAACCAGCGTTTTAGAGAGCTGTATCATTGCCGCCTGCAACGCTGTCTTGGGTTCTTTGGCTGCTTTGGTTATGCCAGAGATTCGACCCAGCTCCGTGGCTATACCTGTCTGGGTGACGATGACCTTTGCTCTACCTCTTGTTATGACTGTTCCTGTAAAGACCATGTTGATTTGGTCGGGTACCCGAGTTTCAGCCAGTAGGACAGCGGAAGCGTCCTTTATAACTGGGAACGATTCTCCCGTCAATGAGGATTCGTCTACTTCTAAACCGTAAGCCTCTAAGATTCGGGCATCTGCTGGAACACGCTGCCCAACCTTAAGTAACAAAACGTCGCCAGGTACCAGATTGGCTGTTTGCACTTCTATGGGCTGCCCATTCCTCAAAACAGTAGCAGTAGGAGGAGCCAACTGTCGAAGTGCATTCACCGAACGTTTAGCCCTATACTCATTCCAAACCTCAGCCAACACAAGAATAATGATTATAACAATGATAGTAGCGGCATCCACCAATCCATCGCCAGTTACAATGCCTAAAACGCTATAGAGAACACCAATAGCCAAAAGCAGCAGAATCATGGGTTCAGTGATTTCTTCTCTAAGAATCCCCAAAAAACGGATTTCCCGTTCCTGAACCAGACTGTTCTTTCCGTATCTGTTTAACCGCGCTGCTGCTACCTGCTCCGTTAAGCCCCTCTGCGGGTTGGAGCCTAACGCTAAAGCCACATCCTGTGGTTGACGTGTATACGGTTGACTCATCAGCAGCCCCTAAGCGTAGTTAACTTGCGAGCTAGAATGCCCTAAAAAGCTTGCGACAATAATCGGTGGAATTTCGACAGGTTGCTGTTTTTGTTTTTCAATGTTTCAGTCAACTTTAAGCCGAATTGTAACAGAACCTTACCTTTAAACACCAGATTAGTCAAAAAACCTGGCGAATGCACTTTTATTGCTTTATCAGTTAACAGCAACTAATGGGCCCAAAGAACGTTGATTTAACAGTTTTCCATTAGAAGATCTATGCTGAAACCTATAGATGAGGTAGGTCAGTTTAGGAACAAAAGGAGCCTAAACTTTCCATTGCTTAAGGGCAAGCTCCAATTCATTATGGCTTTTAGCGTATTCGTCCAAGGTTTTGCCTTCGAGTGTGCATCGACTGCTTGCCGCATAGCTTTAGCGCCAGCGACTGTGCCATCTGGGTGTCCATGGATGCCGCCGCCTGCCTGCAAAACAACATCGTTGCCAAAATCTCCAGCAACGCAGGAACCAACCTTGGATGTAAACCGCCAGCTGCAACAGGTAAAACAGGTTTAATACCGCCCAATTCACCCTTGCAAGCAGTCTATGTTCTCCAGCACTTCTGCTTTGGTCTCCGACATTTTGCCCACAACGGTGCCAACGTGGAGTTGGTCTACGCCGATGATTCGGGCAACTGATGCGATGGGTTTCATTGCGATGCCATGCAGTTGGTTTTTAGTAAATGCGGCGTGGCCAGCGCGGTGAGCATGGATAACAAGTTTGAAGTTCTGGTTCCTCAGCGTTTGCAGAGCTGACCAGCCGGTGGTTAAGATGTCAACCATGACGTATTCGCCGCCTTGATCCACCACAGCTTGTGCACGTTTAAGCATAAGGTTGGTTTCGGCTGTAACGTTAATCATGTAGACTTTGCGTTCGCCTGTCTCATCTTGGGCTTTGTCGCGGCTCTCCAATGTCTCTATGAGGCGTTCGTCGAAGGGATTGAATTTTTGGCTGCTGAGGTTTTCGTCGTCTTTGACTACGTCACAGCCGCCTATCCATGCATCATAGGCAACTTTGGCGTGGTCTTTAGTGTTTAATCCAAGTTTGGGTTTTATGATGGTTCCGACGAGAGGGCGCTTTGGAATTTTGAGGAGTTTCCGGATGCCATCAATGCCAAAGCTGGGTCCTTTGAAGTCTGCGAGAAGTGCTTTGGGTACTTCGATGCCAAGTAAGCGCAGGTTTTTGAGTGCTTTTAATCCAAATACGTTGCCGGCGACGCTGGATAGGATATTTGGCATGTTACCGCCTTCGAAGAGTTCAATGGGATAAGCAATCTTGACGATGTTGCCTTCTATGCTGTAGACGTGTGCAGCTAGCCGCTTTACATAGGGCTGCTCGGTGGTAAGTTCGGTCCAAGTACCAACTGAGCTTTCTGCCGCGACTCCACCCGCTGCCTCTTGTAGACTTATGCCTTCAGGTTCAACATAGAAAGTGCACAGCAAATCGGTTTCTTTAGGCTTGTAAGCTAAATCAATAAAGTCAAGATACCTCACACAGAATTCCTCGCTAACTAATCAATCAGATTAGCCTTAAAATCTTTAACTACCTAACCAACCAATATCTATGTGGATAGCTATGGAGCTACTGGTTGAACTTCTAAACATCACCACCGGGGGAAACAGAATCGCCGTAATAAGCCAACAAACCGCGAATCTACTCGGTGTGCACAGTTCAGATAGAATAAAAATTACTTATGGCGCCAAAGAGATGATTGCTATTTCAAACATTGCACAGCACTACCCCGATAACCGGGTTGGACTTTTTGAGGAAACTGAAGCGGCGCTCGAAGGTATCAAAGACGACGAACCCGTACAGGTTACACTGGCTCCGTTACCTGAATCACTTTATAACATCCGCGCTAAGTTGCATGGTGAACGGCTACGCGAAAAAGACATTGTCGCCATCGTCAAAGACGTGGTTGAACGGCATTTGAGCACTGTTGAAATCGCCGGTTTCCTAACTGCACTTAGCATTCACGGCTTGAGCACCGCCGAAACAGAAGCGCTCTCACGCGCCATGATTACCACCGGCAAGACATTGAATTTCGGTTCAGGGCCAATCCTCGATAAGCACAGTGTCGGCGGCATCCCCGGCGATAAAACATCCATGCTCGTCGTGCCCATTGTAGCAGCGGCAGGCTTCACTATCCCCAAAACGTCCTCACGCGCCATCACCTCGCCTGCAGGAACAGCCGATCGAGTGGAAACACTTTGCCCAGTCAACCTATCCATAGACGAAATCAAAGAAACCGTCAAGAAAACAGGCGGATGCCTCGTTTGGGGCGGTTCATTGGAGCTTGCACCAGCTGATGATCTCTTCATACAAGTCGAGTATCCACTCGGAATCGACCCCATGCTGCTGCCATCCATTTTGAGCAAGAAGAAAGCTATTGGCGCCAACTACGTTGTTATAGACATACCAACAGGCATGGGAGCAAAAATTAAGACCCGCCAAGAAGCTTACACACTCGCATCCGACTTCGTAGATTTAGGCAAACGACTTGGCTTAACCATCCAATGCGCCCTTACCTTCGGAGACCAACCCCTAGGCTGCAGCATCGGACCAGCACTCGAAGCCCGAGAAGCCCTGACTACACTTATGGGAGGCGGACCACCCGACCTGCGTGATAAAGCCATCAGCTTGGCCTCTATACTCTTTGATATGGTGGGCGTCGAGAATCCGCGGGTTATGGCGGAGGAAATGGTTGATTCAGGCAAAGCTGAGCGGAAGATGCGTGAAATCATCGGTACTCAAGGCGGAAACCCAAACGTCCAACCAGATGATTTGCCTGTTGGACCTAAACATGCCGCAGTACATTCAGATCGAGCGGGCAAGGTATTATGGTTGAGTACGGATGATATTGTGCGGATTGCACGTATGGCAGGCGCTCCTAAAGAGAAAGGCGCAGGTGTTATTTTGCATGCTAAACTGGGCGAGAGCGTCCGTAAAGATGGTGTTTTGTTTGAGGTTTATGCGGAAAGAGCAAGCAAACTCGCCGCAGCCCTAGAATTGGCAAACCAGCTATCACCGATTGTACTGAGCAAAAAACCTGAAGAAAAAATGGTGCTAGACATTATCCCAGAGAAGACAACACACGAAAAAACATTCAGCCTCGACAGATAAAAAGAAGCAAAGAGGTTATCGGGTTACTAATCCGCCGAAGAAGCCACCGACTGCTGAAGCAATAGTTGCTATGATGCTAACGATTATGCTTAATGCGGTGCCGACTATGCCAGCGAGGAATGCACCGAGGATTCCATAGTTTGCGCCACCGAACCATGCAAAACCAATCAGCGCCAAAATACCCAGTATTACTGCACTTGCGATACCAGCCAGGATGCCCGCGATGGTGCCGCCAATTACGCCCCGAGCGATAAGTCCAGCTATTAAACCACCAAGCAAACCGCCCAAAACATACCCGACGCCAGGATACATTATACTGATGATAACGGTTACAACAAAGCCTACTAATGCGCCTAATCCAACACTGCCCAAAGCTGTTCACACCAATTAAAGCTGCTACAAAGAAAAAATAAAATAAAAAGATTGTTCTATCTGGACCGTTCATTGCGGACTTTAGGAGCAAGCAGTGTCCAGAGCCACTCTGTGAATTCCCGGAGGTTCTTGGTTTGAATATGCACTTCACCAGGACCAGTGATTTGGGTGACTAAGCCTTCGCCGCTTAGCATAGTTTCTTTTATGCCGCCGATCTGGCTGACTTTGTAGCTGCATGATTCGCTAAAGCCAACCAAGTGGAAGTTGTCTACGACGAGGGTTTGGCCGGGTTGCAGGGTATGTGTGTCGATGGCGCCGAATGTGTTGATGAACATTTGCCCGCTCCCAGTGGCGCGTATCATGAATAAGCCTTGTCCGAAGAGGCCTTTGGTGAAGCCTTCCCATTTAACATCTAAATCTATGCCTTGAGTTGAGGCTATATAGGCGGATTTTTGGATTATGTAGCCGCTGCCCGGGGCAATATCGAGTTGTTTTATGTCTCCGACTGGCGCTGCAACGAAAGCTGCTTCTCCTGCACCATTCTGTGCCACGAAATCGTTAACCCAAAACGATTGGCCACCGATGAGGCTTAATCCTATGCTGCCCCAGAGGCTTTTTTCTCTTTTACGAGTGTGAACTTCAATGTTGGGTGTCATGTAGGTCATGGCACCTGATTCAGCTGTAATCGTTTCGCCTTGTTCTAAGTTGGCAACTAGCATGGCGTAGGAGGGTTTGTATTTTATTTCGAACTTCATTTCTTTACCCCTATCTGGTTTAATTATGTTATAGCGGTAAGTTGTGTGCTTGCTTAAAAAAATTTTGAACATAAAGGATTTAGATTAAAGTTCCCTTTTGTGCTAATAAATCGAGACCAAGGTTTAGGGCGAAACGATTTAGATAACATTTACGGGTAAACATGCGTTACTTATAAAAGACGCCAAACTAAACCATGTTACTAAAATTACAGCTAAAGGCTTAGTTTAGGGCATGGCATATACATGGCTGACTCCGTTTGGGTAATACTCAAGAAAATCTTCAGCTTAGCGTTAATCTTCAACGCATTAATCACTATAGCTACAGTCGCCGGCATCCTATACGGATTCTACACATCAAATCCACCCTGGCATCCCTATGCACCCTATCTTCTTGATGGAAACCTTCTTTTGTTGGCACTCGCCGCTGGCGTAATCTGTGTCTTCCCAGCTGCTGCAACGGGCAGATCACTTCATACAGGTAGATTTCTCTTTCATCATTACGTTTATGGCTTCTTTGTGTTAGCGATAACATCGGTATTAGTCACAGTTTTGACGCCCGTTTCAGCTGTTAGTTTATTCTTTGTAGACTCTAACGATATTCCAGTTAACGCTGCCAGAGTGTTCTTTTTAGCAGGCTTAGCTCTGCTTCTGGATGATTTACCTGATGTTTCATTGAAGACTGAATCATGCTTGAACTGGATAAAAACTAAAGCCTGCTGCATAAAGATGGGTCTTCACGTTGCCACATTCATCACGGGCATCTTCGCAATATACTGCTCAATTGCAATTTTGCTCACTACAATACAGGAGAACTATGTTAGATGGCTACCAAACTCGTTTGGTATAGTTAGCTTATTCATAACAGGCATAATGTCTTTTGCCTTCGTTGCAAGGAAGGATTGGTTAAAGATTACGCCGCCTGAACCTAAGCAGCCTAAGCTTTTTGCTTAGCAAGTTCTTTTCCTATTGCTTCTAACTGTTCACGGCTGAATCTTCGAGCGCTTCCATGTGTAGACAGGTGATTGGGTAGCTGCGGAAGCTTGAGTATGGGCACCGTTGGATTGCTTACGTGCAGAGTTGAATGCTTGTTGGTTAATACCACGATGCCCTCAACCCAAATACCTAAAGACCGCAAACTCGGCGAGTGAATCTATAATGCGCTTTATTCTTGCGGCGTTACGGTTAACTTGGCGACTTGGGCTTGAGGAAGAATCGTGTTTTCCGCCGCGATGCCACTCATCCCCACTTACGGATATGCTACCGTTCCAGTTCTTAGTCTCTAACACAAATACGCCGCTTGGAGATAAAACGATGTGGTCGATGTCTCCTCCGCCTTCACGTAAGTAGAGGTCGTTTATGAGGTAATAATCGTCGCTTAAGCTATTGCTTAGCAGTTTAGCTACTTGTTTTTCGCCTTGATAGCCACCATTGAAAATGTGGTATTTGCGTTGATAATAGTAGAAGCCAATTAGTGAAGGCAGCATAAAGATTAGTCCTGGCAATAAAATTATGCCAGGTTTCTTGGAAAAGCCCCTTCAGTAATAAGGGTACCATAAGATAGATTATTGCCAACAAGACAACGCCAAATACGATTAGGCAAAGGGCAGCTTTTGCAAGGTTTTTTCTTGTTTGGTTTTTGAGGTAGCTGCTTGACGCTTTGATTTTGCGCATATAGCTATGGATTGGTTGAAATGGTATATTATGGTTGGGTTCTCCATTCTTGTTTGATCTTCTATTTTTCCTTGTGAATCCAAAATAGTCACATAAGTGCTATCCTTATGCACATCCAACCCACATTTCGCTTGCAGATATCAAGCGATTTGGTTGGTGCGTTAGCTAAAAAAGGCAAATTTTGTGGCCTTCGTTTTCCGAATAATAGCATGTTCTTAAATACATCCTCTTTTTAAATGAAGCTGACATGGCAAGAGGCACATCGACAGGAGTCAGTAAAAAAACTGGTTATAGTAGGCTTCTACTTCCTGTTTTGGCACTTTCTGCCTTATCCACTTGGTTAATCACTGTCACTTTTCAACTACTCATGGTCGACATAGCTAATAGCTTTCAGGTGCAGGTTGGAACCGCAAGCATGACAGCTTCTGTCGGCTCCATATCCGGCGTCGTCTTTGGGTTGTTGATGGCTGTTTTAAGTGTACGTTATAATCATAAACTGTTTCTACTGATTGGTCTTGTCTGTACAAGCATAGCTACATTGGGATACTATTTTGCGCCAAATTTCAACGTGCTTTTAGCCGCTAACATTGGTGTAGGCGCTGGAATAGCCATGGTTACAGCGATGGCTTACTCTATAATCGGCGACGTGTATCCACTGGAGAAAAGAGGCAAAGCAGTCGGCGTGATTGTTGCAGCTATAACGCTTTCATACCTCATCGGTGGACCAGCAACCGCACTAATAGCTACTTTTGGCGATTGGCGCACAGCAACGATTCTCTTATCACTGCCATTTTCATTAGTAAGTCTTATCTTAGCAGTTCTGGTAGTTCCAAATAGCCACAGAACAAGCCATTCACTTCAGAAGGAACCATTTTTCCTTGGTTGCAAGCAAGCTTTCTCTAACATATCAACAATTGCCGCCCTTATCTGTAACTATGTTAATGCTCTGTGAAGGTGCAATAGCGTATTATTCAGTTTCTTTCTTTAGGGAACAATTCGGCATGACTGTTGCTTGGGGTTCAACTTTTGTTTTGGTAGGAAGCCTCGTAGGCGCTATTGGCGGCTTCGTCGCAGGTTTACTTGTAAATACGATGGGTCGCAAACGATTAGGTACAGTCGCCCTCGTAGTTGCGGGTGTGCTTACTTTGGTTTTTATGTTTATGCCAACGGCTGAGCTTTCAGCCGCCGTTAGCATTCTGCGCTATTGGTTTGCTGCAATGACGCTCTCGGCGGGAGGTAGTTTAATCATCGAGCAACTGCCTAAATTCGAAGCACCATGATGTCGCTTAATACTGCATTCATGAATGTGGGAATGCTGTTGGCTTCGCTTATTGCAGGATTCATGCTCAACAGCTATGGTTATCAAGCTGTTGGGCTGGTATTAGGCAGCTTGGGTATACTGGGCGCTGTAGTCTGGATTGCACTTGTAAAAGAACCCTGCATAAGATACAAAAAATAAAAATTAAGCCCTTGAAAGAAGAGATCGTTATGGTGGTCCTTGCGGAAGAAAATACACACAAGGTTAAGTGCTTATTTTTTGTTCGTGAGGTATTCATGCATTGCTTTTGCTGCACGTTTACCTGCACCCATAGCGCTGATGACTGTAGCTGCGCCTGTGGCGACATCTCCGCCTGCGTAGACTCCATCTAAGCTGGTTTTGCCGACTTCGTTAACAGTGATGGTTCCATGTTTGGGGTCGCTTTGTAAGCCGTCTGTTGTGCGTTGGATGATTGGGTTGGGTGTTTGTCCGATGGCGATGATGACTGTGTCGACGTCCATGATGAATTCTGAGCCTGGTACTGTTTTGACTCCTCGTCTGCCTCTTGCGTCTGGTTCGGTGAGTTCCATGGCGATGCATTTCATGGCTTTAACCCAGCCTTTGCCGTCGCCGTAGAATTCTATTGGTGCCGCGAGGAATTTGCAGACTAAGCCTTCTTCTTCTGCGTTTTCGATTTCTTCATGTCTTGCGGGTAATTCGTCGCGTCCACGTCTGTAAAGTAAGCAGACTGAAGATCCTAAACGCATGCTGCTTCTTGCGCAGTCCATAGCTACGTTTCCGCCGCCGATGACGACTACGTGTTTGCCGAGGCGGATTGGTGTGTCGTATTCTGGGAATTGGAAGGCTTTCATAAGGTTAACGCGGATGAGGAATTCGTTTGCGCTGTAGATGCCGCCGAGGTTTTCTCCAGGGCAACCAGTGAACTGTGGTAAACCTGCACCTGAGCCGATGAAGACTGCGTCGTATCCGTTTTTCATGAGTTCGGGGATTGTGTGGATTCTGCCAACCAAGTTGCCAAGGCGTAAGTCTACGCCGAGTTTCTGGACGTAGTTGACTTCGTTGTTTACGATGGCTTTGGGTAGACGGAATTCGGGGATACCATAAGAGAGGACTCCGCCGCCGATGTGTAGGGCTTCGAACATGGTGATTTCGTGTCCGAGTTTGACGAGGTCTGCTGCAACGGTTAAGCCTGCTGGGCCTGCACCGACAACTGCAACTTTTTTGCCTGTTGGGTCAGCTTTTGGGGGCATTACTCCGCCATTTTCCCTTTCCCAATCAGCAAG
The DNA here is from genome assembly GCA_963800605.1 of uncultured archaeon. Classification (GTDB taxonomy): domain Archaea; phylum Thermoproteota; class Bathyarchaeia; order Bathyarchaeales; family Bathycorpusculaceae; genus Bathycorpusculum. Next base: position 48,083 of record CAWDBI010000006.1, read on the forward strand.
GAACCGTTCTAGGCGTCCGATGCTTACTGGGTCACCCATTTTGCCGATGACACATTTAGCTTGGCACTGAACTTCCTGTGGGCAAACTCTTCCGCAGACCGCTGGTAGGGCATTTTTGGTTTTGATGATTTGGATGCCTTCAGCGTAGTTCTTTTCTTTGATGCATTTGATGAATTGTGGAATTGGTACTTCGACTGGGCAGCCGGTTCTGCACATGGGGTTTGGGCAACAGAGGCATCTATTGGCTTCTTCTTGTGCTTCTTCTTCAGTGTAGCCTAATGCGACTTCGCTAAAGTTCTTGTTGCGAACATTTGGTTCTTGCTTAGCCATTTCTACGGCTTTCTTGTTTAACTTGGGTTTAGGCTTTGTTGTTTCTGCCACACTTGCAACCTCCATGCATATCTGCCAACACACTGCTTAACCGTTCTTCTGGAAGCATTGTGCGTTGACGCAAAATTAATTCGTCAAAATCAACTAGGTGACCATCGAATTCTGCTCCATCGACGCAGCCGAACATCATTTTTCCGCCGACTGTAACACGGCAGACACCGCACATACCCATGCCGTCAATCATGATGGGTGTTAAGGTGACGATTGTTGGGATGTTGTAGGCTTTTGTGATTGCACTTACGTCTTTCATAAGTATGACTGGTCCCATTACGACACAGCGGTCAAACTTTTCTTTCTGCAGCAGTTCTTTGAGGAAATCTAAGCCTTGGTAGCCTTTTGAGCCATCGTCTGTTGAGATGATAACTTTGTCACTGTACTTTTTGGCTTCTTCCTCCATCATAATGAAAGGTTCAGACCTTGCACCGATAATTGTGGTCACGTGGTTACCTGCTTCTTTCATGGCTTTAGATTGCAAAAGCAACGGTGCAATCATTACGCTTCCGCCCACACAGAGCACTTTACCATAGTTTTTAATTTCGGAAGGATTACCAAGTGGACCGGTGACGTTGTCGATTTCTTCGACCCTGTTCTAGTTTACCGAGGTCTTTGGTGGTTTTGCCGACTTCATGGAAAGCAAACGAAACAGTGCCCTTCTGGGTATCATAGCCTGCGATTGTTAGAGGGATACGTTCGCCTTTTTCGCCATGGATAACGATTAGGAATTGTCCAGGATGCGATTTAGCTGCAACATCTGGTGCTTCCACTTCGAAGAGTTTTATCTTTGGTACCAGCTCGGTTTTGCTGACAATTTTGTACATTATTGCTTAGCCTCCACTTTAGCTTCAGTTTTGGGTAGGGAAGAGATTTTTTGGTAGAAATCATCGAGTTTTTGTTCGAAGTCGCCTTGGCAACGTGGTGATTCCTCGTAGAGTTCGAATCTGTCGAGTAAGCCTTTCTTTTTGAGCACATCTAGGATTACGGCTAGGTTGCGTTCTGCGGTGTCTCTGCCTTCTTGTAGTTTGCAGTCTTTGGATGAGCAGACTACTGCCATGACTCCGTCGAATCCGCAGTTTAATGCGTTGACTACGTGGACTGGGTCAAGTGATTTGAAGCATGGAACTTCGAGTGCCAAGACGTTTTTACCTTCAAAGGCTTTGTTTGGATTGTCCAAGGCTGAGAATTCTGACCATTGACAAACAAATGCCAGTACTGCTGGTCCATTGAGTTTTGCTTTGACTTGTGCTGCACAGTCGCCATAGCGTTTGAGGACGTTTTCGAATTCGAAGCCTTTTACTTGTATGGCGTGGTGTGGACAGACTAGTTGGCATGCGCCGCAGCCGACACATTTCTCTTCGTTGACTTTTGGTGTAGCGAAGGATTCGAATTCTAATGCGCCGTATGGGCAGATGAATATGCATTTGTCGCAACCGACACATTCCAGAACATCATAGACAGCTTTGCGTGAGAACTTGATTACGCGGACTGCGTTTTCTTCGTAGCCGAGTTGTTTAAGCACATTCTTTGCAAGTGCTAGTCTGCGGGTGTTGATTTTTGTGCCCTCTTTGTAGCGGCAGAATGGGTCCTCACACTGGATGGAAACGATGTTTTTGATGCCTAAGTTTAGTGCTTCAAAGACAAAGTCTGTTGGTACTCTGCCGGCACAGGGCAATCGCAATGCAAGGTAATCGTCGACTTTGAGGCCTTGCTCTTTGAGGATGTCTTGGACTTCGCCGTTGTTTGGCGAGTTGCCTCTGCACATTAAAACAAGTGTTTCAGTCTTAGGTGCTTTAGCTTGCGCCTGTTTTAGGTAATCGGTTAGGTTATCGTAAGTGTAATATTGCATTTTTATGGCTGAAGCTGGACAAGCACTGTAGCAGATGCCGCAGACTTGGCAATCCTGAATGTTAATGTTCACTTTGCCCTCTGCATCACGTTTAATGGCTTCGTAGGGGCAGATGGATTGGCAAACATAACATCTGCTGCATAAGTCTTGATTAACCTCAACTACAGCGAGACATTTCTCACTCATTGGTAAACCTCTTTGCATTTCCCTGGTTAACTTTAACGCTTTAGCGTGTTGGCTAAAACTGGAAACACAAAAAGGTTTTGAGAATCATATAATCCTTCCTCTGGAAATTATGAAAATCCCCTATAAAAGTAGGGGTTAACAAACGTATCATCTTGCGGGTTTTAAGTCAAGTGCGGATAGTGGTGTTGTTGACAAAAGGTTGTTTGTCAAGCAAATTAGTGACAAACAGCTACTTTTTGTAGTATGGACGACGAATAAATGCATAGGCTTCTAATGCCGCAGTTATGCCTTGCCCAACAGCGGTGCCAACCTGTTTGACGGGGTGATTAGTGATGTCGCCTGCGCCATAAACACCTTCAAGGTTGGTGTGTTGGCGAATATCGATTTTGATATAGCCATGCTCATCCACTTCTACTCCTGCAGCCGCTGCAAGTTGACTATTTGGAGCTTCGCCAACCTGTACAAACACGGCATCAACAGCTAATTCGCTTGTTTTGCCAGTGGAGTTATCGATTAAAGTTACTGAGCGAACTTGTTTGTCGCCTTTAATTTCCTGAATTTCAGTATTCCAAATAATATTTACATTGCTTTTTGTGCGTATGTCATTGACTAAGGTTTCTTCTGCACGGAACATTTGGCGCCTATGAATAACCGTAACCTGCGCAGCTAAACCTGAAAGATACAGCGTCGAGATACATGCCGAGTTTCCGCCTCCTACAACCAAGACTTTTTTGTTTTTGAAGAAAGGTCCATCGCAGACGCCACAGTAACTGACTCCTCTGCCGCGGAATTCTTTTTCACCCTTTGCACCGATCTCTTTGTAATGCGAACCTGTGGCGATTATGATTGCTTTGGCTCCGTATGTGGTTGCGGTTGTGGTTACGGTTTTTGATTCGCCGGATAGGTTCATGCCTGTTACGGCTTCTATGTCATGTATGGTTGCGCCGAGTTTACGGGCGTGATCAACCATCTTCTGGGCTAATTCGCCACCGCTGATTTCGGCGAATCCGGGATAGTTTACGATGGTTGGGGCATCGGCGATTGTGCCGCCGGCGAACTTTTCGTCTAGAACCAAGGTTTTTAGTCCACTGCGTACTGCATAGATGGCTGCGGCGCATCCGGCTGAGCCCGCGCCTACGATTATGACATCCCAATTCTCCATGATTAGCATCCTCTACTGGTTGAATAGTGGGTTGGAGAAGTTTATGAATTGTTCGGGTCTAGCAAAAACTGATAAGGACGAAATAGCTTAGTTTCAGGTGTTTTTGAGGGTTGTTTATGGCGAAATACAGATGCATAGTTTGCAACTGGGTTTATGATGATGCTAAAGAGAAAGTCAAGTTTACAGATTTACCGAAGGAGTGGGTTTGCCCAATCTGTGGTGCACCCAAATCAGCCTTTGTACTCTTGTCTGAGGGGAAGGCTGAGAAAGAGGCTAAAGCTGAGAAGAAAGCTGAACACACAGTCTCTGATGTTCTAATTAGCCAAATCTCTGCTTGGGGTGTAAAATACGTCTTTGGCATACCCGGAACATCCACGTTAGGCGTTGTTGATGCCATACGCAAAACCAACGGCAAAGTCCAATACATCCAAGTGCGCCATGAAGAAACAGCAGCGTTCATGGCTTCAGCCTATGGCAAACTGACGGGGCATGTAGCAGCGGTTCTGGGCATTTCTGGTCCAGGCGCAACCAACCTCGTCACGGGGCTTTATGATGCTCAGTTGGATCATGCACCGGTTTTGGCGTTAACTGGTATGGTACCCCGGAAGCTTATTGGGCGAGGTGCGACGCAGGAGATTGATCAACAAGCCTTCTTTGAGCCACTAAGCGTCTACAACAAAACCCTCATGACTGAAGACCAAACCACTTCGCTGGCGACTTTGGCGATTAAGCATGCGTTACTGAATCAGGGTGTGGCGCATATTGGGATTCCTAATGATGTGCAGAAGCTGCCCTTTGAAGCTGAAGTGTTGCCGTTTGAGGGTCGGATGCCGAATTTAGCTTATGGGCAGGAGGATTGGGTTATTGAGAAAGCAGCTAAAGTCGTTGATGTTGCGGTGCGACCTGTGATTTTGGCTGGTTTTGGCTGTCGTGGACAGGGAACCAAGCTGCTGAAGCTTGCGGCAAAGCTTGGTGCACCGATCATCTCAACATTCCGCGCCAAAGGCTTCGTCGATGATAATGAACCATTGTATGTTGGTTGCCACGGTGGAGTCGGCTCAACAGCAGCCGGTCAACTCATGGATAAAACCGATTTACTCATAGCAATCGGCACCTCATTCTCAGATCTGTCGCAGATACCACAAAAGCGCATGGTGCAAATCGACATTAACCCCTTGATGATTGCAAGACGGTATCCAGTTGAGGTTGCGCTATTGGGCAACAGCGCTGTTTTAATTCCGAAGTTGACAGAGAAGGTGGCCCAAAAGAACAATTCCGTTTACATCGATGAGATTGGTCGACTAAAGCAGGCATGGAAAGCTCAACTCGAAAAAGAAGCCGACCCAACCGCCAAACCCATCAGGCCACAATACATCATGAAGGTGCTCAACGAAAAAATCGCCAATGACGCAGTTATATCCTTGGATGTTGGTGAGAACTGCTGGTGGTTTGGCCGCAACTTTGGCATGAAGAAGACGCAGAAGATGGTTATGAGCGGTACGTTGGCGACTATGGGTTTTGGTTTGCCCGGTGCATTAGCAGCTGCATTGGCGTATCCTGAAAAACAGATTGTCTGCATAACCGGCGATGGCGGTTTAACGATGGTGCTCGGCGACTTCCTAACAGCACTCAAGTACAATTTGCCAGTGAAGGTGTTTGTTATCAATAACAAGCGGCTTGGGATGATTATGCAGGAGCAGAAAGTCGAAGGCTATGAAGGCTGGCAAACAGAGCTGCATGATTATAGTTTCGCTGATTTTGCGGAGCATTCAGGCGGATATAGGCATAAAAGTCAGGGAGCCACAAGAACTCGAAGCAGCCGTCGATAAAGCATTAAAATCAACCAAACCAACGATTGTAGACATTGACACTGACCCAAGACGATTCATGACATAACCGCGGTTTTATTGCTCTCCAAGAGACCCTGTCCCCTACGTCATAGGAATAGACGCTTGCAGTTTCGCACTTCTTAATGTACTGCATCCATTGAATGAATGTCTTGTTGATTCAATGGTTGTTGCGGATAGTTCTTTTTATATGCACGTTGCAGTGGTCCATTCTGCAACTTCCGGCAAACCTTGAGGACACGTGTCCTCTCACGGTTGCTTATAGTCAAGGTATTAAGGGAAAACCCATGGGTACCGTTTGCGCATAACTTCCAGAACGGTTTGGGGTGGGATTATGCCTTCTTCGCAGATAATTCCGTGGATGTAGCGGTTTGGGGTGACATCGAAAGCTGGATTTTTAACTTTGAGTTGGGACGGTGCTTCTGCCCAGACCTCGGCGGGATTGCGTTGCTCAATCTTCTCGCAGTCGCCATGCAGGGTTTCGGGGTCAAACTTTAGCAGCTCCGACACAACATAGAAGGGTACGCGCGCTTCACTGGCGATAACCGCGATGCCGCCTGTACCAATCTTGTTAACCACGTTACCTTCAGAAGTAATCGCGTCCGCACCCACAAAGGCAACATCCACATCGCCCATGAAAGTCCTTGCGGCAGAATCCACAATAAACGTGGTATCAATCCCTAAACCAACCAACTCTTTCGCGGTTATCCTTCCTTGATATGCTGGGCGGGTTTCTGTACAGATTACGCGGAAATCTGTGCCGTCAGCTTTGGCTTTTGCCAGCATGCGGGTTACAGTGGAGCTGTGGCAGTGAGTAAAGACTACTGAACCGTCGCCGATGCGTTTTGCACCAATTTGTGCTGCGCGTTCACTTGAAGCCGCCAAATCCTTAAGGAACTTATCAGCGTTGGCAATTACCACTTCTTTTAGGGCATCGATCTTTTCTGTCGGTGCGTTTTGGGTTTGGTTGATTAGGTATCGCATGGCGTTGCGCATGAGTGGCTCGGTTTCTCTGGCTGAGGAAAACAATGCCTGTGCATCTTTCAATTCTAACAGCAGTTGCGGTTTGGTTACTGCTTTAGTTTGCTCAGCCAACGTTTGAAATGCTTTGATAGCAGCGATCGCAACGTTTCTTGCACCTTGAACCTCTATTTTCCTAATTTTTTCAGCCGTAACTTCTACAGAGTCACCCATAATCTTCAACCTTAAAGCAGTGGATATGCTAGTATTTTGTGGAGAAGCATATAAGCAGATTCCAACCATCAATGTTGTGAGCGCTATGTTGCCTGACCCTGATAGCATAAACAGCATCTTGGAACCATATGTGCAGCCATGGTATGACTCCATCCAAAACCCGCAGAAAGCACAGGAGAAAGTGCTGGCGGATTTACTGCCCAAATATGCAACGACTGAATATGGCGCTAAATATAACGCCGTCAAAATAGGCAGTATCAACGATTATCAGGCGAATTTCCCCATTATTAATTATGCTGGACTTGCTCCGCACCTCAAAGCAGTCAGAGAAAGCAGTTACAAAGCGTTTTTGCCTGAACCACCCCAAACCTGGGTTATGACCCGCGGCTCAACAGGAAACAGCAAAGTCCTCCCCGCAACCGAAACCCACCTCAAACAAATCTACAGCTGCGGAGCAAGAGCCATCATCAACTTCGCCTACAAACGCAAAAAATACGACGTCTTCTTAGGAGTCATCCTAAACCTAAATTTCCCATCAAGCGTTCACACAATGAACATGGACGGCAAAGAAGTAACCTACGGCTACAGCAGCGGTACCTACGCACGTTTAAACCCAATGTTTGACCGCGTCAGCCTCCTACCCCGCCAAGAAGAAATCGACAAACTCGGAAGCGGGATTGGCAGAAAAGACTGGGAAAAACGCTTCGACCTTGTCTACGAAATGGCCAAAGACCAAACCGTCACCGCAACCATGGGTGTAACCCCCGTCATCCTGAGTTTTGCCCGATACATCAAAAACAAATATGGCAAAGCCCCCAAAGACATCTGGAAGCCCCAAGCGCTCTTCTGTACCAGCGTACGAAAAATACAATTCAAATATGGACCTATCCTCAAAAAATACTACGGCGATGCCCCAATTGTGGAAATGTACACTGCCACTGAAGGCGTATTTGGGCAGCAACTAGACGATTATCCCTACATAACCCCGAACTATGATGCATACCTCTTTGAGGTAGCCACTGGTAAAGGCGTCAAGATGCTATATGAACTCAAACGGGGCGAATGGGGACGACTCATCGTTTCGTCATGTATGCTGCCACGTTATGACATCGGCGACATGGTTGAAGCCGCAGGAAAAAACTATTTCCGCATATTCGGAAGAAACAACACCGCTACTATTCTGGAGCATCGTCTTTACCGAGCCTTTTTGGGTTGGCTACTCTAATGTGGCGTTGGTGTATGTTTTCGTGCGGTTGTGGCTACGTAGATGGCGCCGACTATGATGATGACGCCGATTATTAGCAGCATGATAGCCCAGTTTTGACCTGAATCCGGTAATGTACCGCTTAATTGCAATACTGAGAACAAACCGAATGTTATTAAAATTAATCCGCCGATTAAAAAGCCTACGAAGCCTCGCTCGCCCTTCTCTTGTTTCTCGCGGTTCTCATTTTTTTCGTTCTTCTCGTTCTTTTCATTTTTCTCGCTTTTTTCGTCTTTTCGTCGGTAAGGTTGAGCAGGCGCGACTGGAGGTGGAACACCCTTTAGTGAATTGCCACAGCGGGGACAAAACGTCATTGATTCATCGATTGGATTGCCACATTTTGGACAATATGACATTACAAATTCTACCCTAAATACAATTTATCAGCTCTTGGTATTTAAAACATGCACCCTAACGCTTTTAGAGAAACATATATCTGCTTTCAATGTAGACTTTTTTTAAGGAGAAGACAGCTTGTTTAACGCCCGCATAGGACACGGGTTAACTGAGAAAAACAAAGAAAACCTGTTAACTGCAATTTATATCGGCTCAATCTTTATCATACTAGCCATAATTTTCATTACGCATCTTCCAAACAGTCTGTGGGATCAAATACGTAAATTTCTTCATGTCCCTAACTTTGTCGCCTGTTCCCGGCACCGGCATCGCGTTGCCTGCACCCTCAAACCCAGCGGCACACATTGAACTCTACACAGCAGCATTCCAATTCGCCATAGCAATTGGCATCGTAGAAATCGTAGTTCTAGTTCTTCGGGTACTGCTGAATTCACCTGTTCCCCGCAAAGCTGAAACCATAGAAAATATCGTGTTCTGGCTCGGAACAAGCTACCTCATAATAACGTATCTGGTTAACATGACGATTGCGGGCGAGTGGTTCGTGTTTTGGGCAGGAATAATCTTGATCTTCGGTTTAGCCTTACTCGCACGTGCCTTTGTCCTGATGGCTCAACGCTAAACTATTTTTTCTTGATTTTTAGGGTCCACCAGAGCGAGAGGATTTGCCAGAACATGTTCCAGGAATCCTTGGCTAAGTTGACTTTGGTGTCTTTGCCGCTTTTCCACTCAACCGGAATCTCTTTGATTTTGTATCCATGGCGGTGAGCTCGGACCATGATTTCGGTGTCCCAGAACCAATGAGTTGCCTTAACTTCTTTCATCACACTCATTAGTTGTTCTCGTTTGAAGCCTTTAAAGCCGCATTGGTGGTCGCGGAGATTGGAGCCCAGCATGTGGCGTACAAGGAAATTGTAGGTTTTGGAGCTAAAGCCTCTACTAAAGGTGCGTTCTGCCTTGCTTTCAGTCATCATTCGTGAACCTGTTGAGAAATCGTAGCCTTCCAAAGTGAGGGCTTCAATTAGCGGTTGCAGATATTTGAGGTCGGTGGCTAAGTCTAAATCCATGTAAACCATGACTTCGCCACGGCTCTGAGAAAATGCGTTGTTAAGCGCTGTTCCCCTGCCCAAGCGTGCTTCTCGGTGGATGTGGCGGACGGAGGGGTATTTTTGGGAGAGTTCTTTGGCGCGTTCTGCCGTACCGTCTGTGCTGCCATCTTCAGCGATTATTATTTCATAGGAGTCAGTGAATGTGTTTAGGGTTTGGATGGTTTTCTCTACAGCTGGGGTTAGGTAGTCTACTTCGTTATACGCGGGTAGCACTACTGAAACCTGCACGGAGGCGTTTTGGTTTGGTTGTGTCATGATGCGAAGTACCAGCTTGGGAACCATTTCAAAGTCTTAATGTATTCAAGAGTTGCGGGTGCACCTGAGAATACTGGATAGAACAGTAGGAACATGGCTACTGCAGCAGCGAAAATGGCTATCGCGGCGACTTTGCCAAGAGGCTTATGCCAGTACCTGTTAATGAAGTATGTTATGGCCAAACATAGCATAGGTACTGCGCTGTAGTAATGGTAAATGTATGCAGCTCGACCCACGAAAACGTAGGGTAACCAACTGAATGCGAAAACCACGACTATGAAGACCGCCGGGACTTCCCAACCGTTGCCGCGGAGGCTAATTTGTTTTTTCACTGAGGAGTTGGAGATATAACCCCAGAGTTTAGTTAATAACAATTCAACATGGAATGCCTTCAATGCAAGAATAATCATGGCTACAAAGCCAATCCACCAAACCGCTGGGTTACCAAACGCTGTAATCGTGGACACTGTGTTTCCTGGTAAGTCTCGCGTTATATCAAACCATCGGGGCACATTTGCTCCATCAAATCTGAACATTAGAGGCCAAGACCACCAAGGCGACGAAGCAGTATCCGTTACAGTGCCCGTGTGGAAACCAAACATGGCATTCTGCAAATTAAGAATCGTCATCGGCGAATCGCCAAAAAGCATCTCGGGAATGTAGGTGGCGAAGTAGATTGCAGCGACGACTCCGATGCAGGCGAGGAGCAGCATAAAGGGGCGGTCGAAGAAGGCGACGTATTTGTCGCTTAAGCTGCCTTTTAGTTTTCTTATATCTCTTAATCGTACAACTGCCAGTAGAGATAGCAAACCTAAGGCGCTAAAGAGTGGGAATCCAAACTTTGTTGCAAACGCCAAAGAGAAAGCTACAACTGCCAGCAGCAGTGGCTTAACTGAGGCTTTTTTCCAGCCGTCTTTGAGTACTCGTGTAAAGTAAATTAAGAACAGGAACTGGGAGAGCAACGTAAAGAACACCATGTAAGTGTCTACTGTGCCAATTCTGGACATTGTGTAATGCATGAAGTCAAAGCTGAAGAGAAATCCAGCTGAGAAGCCGCCTATCCACGTGCCAAATAGCTTCTTTCCCAATAGGAACATTAAGGGCACCATTAATGTGCCAAAGATTACGCCCATGATGCGCCAGCCAAACGGGGTTTCACCGAAAGCCAGCACGCCGACCGTTTGGATTAGTTTGCCAAAGGATGGGTGAGTTCGTTCTTTAGGTATCATGTGGTTGGCTATGTCTTCGGCTGAGCGTGCAAAGTAAACTTCGTCGAAATACATTTTGGACATGTAAGTTGGGGGGATTTCTAGTTTGTCTTGTTCATCAACCAGCGCGGATAGAGTTGAATCGGTAGTGTTTATCCCCGTTATGCCGACGATGGGAACCTGCTGCATATCCACGTTGGCAAGCCCTATCTCGCTGACGCTCATGTAATTTGACGGTTGTACGTCACTTGGGTTAGTTACGCCCCAACTTGAAAAGTCAGGTCTAGAATCATACACGGTTGCATTCATATCAAAACGCAGATACTGCGTATTCACGTTTGTCGTGTAGGGTACCTGTACGGCGTAATCAGTAGCTCTTGGCAATAACGCAAATTGTCCAGCCTCTGACCAGCTACCACTGGGCGAACCAGAATAGACTGTTACTGTTGCGTTGCCGTTTTTAACCCACATGTAAAGGGTTGAAACTTGCTGGTTTGAGCCTAAGTCAATGTAGAAGCTGGTGTATGTTGTACTCTCGAAACTTGTAACTGGATTGTCAATTCTACCGACATTCCAAGTGGCCATACCGAAGAAGAGAATTGAGAGTAAAACAATCGTTAAAACATCAATCTTTGTTAATTTTAAGTCGAAATTCACTTCGGCGGCACACCTCTCTTCATAGTCTGGCTCGGCTGCTCAGATGGGCTTGGCGATTCGACGGTTTTAAGCAACCGCCTACCCTTAAGTTCGTCCCACATAAGCACTAAAGCATAAAGGAACATCACTAAATTAATAACGCTTACCGCTAGAACCACCCAATCCCCCGCGGGAATAAACGCGTTCATATTTAGGTAGTAGAGCACGTATGCTTCATTGACAAACAAAGTAGCAGTTAACGCCAAGTAGAGCGGTCGGATTTTCTTGGAGAACGGTAACAGTAAAACCAGCATGCTGATTGCTGGGAAGAGATACCGTTCATGAATCCTTGTGGGTAACATGAAGAAAGCGAAGAAAAGCAGGAACGCAGCAAATATCGCAAGCATATCCCCTGACACATGGAACCGCTTATGTAACACATACAAAGTAAAAGCTGCGAATGCGCCGAAAAGCGCCCAACCCACAATGTAGAGGTTACCATCAGGTATCCATAGGCCAAACATACCCCACAGATTGAAAGCGTTAATCGATGTATACTGGTATCCGCCGTACGCTCCAAAGTAGATGCCGCTAAGGAAAGAAACGGGGTTACTCCATTCAAACGGCAAAATAACAAGAAAAACCGTAACTGTGAAAGCCGCCACTGAAGTGAGCAGCCGTTTTATGCCATCCTTCTTGTAAATCACAAGTGCAATCAGCGGCAGCAACGCTATACCCTGAGGCTTTGTTAGTAATCCTATGGCGAATATAATTGCGGATAATTCTGGTTTTCGTTTGAGGGCAAGTATAAGCGAGAGAACCAAGAAGAACGTGTATATTGCGTCGAATTGTCCCCAGACAGCGACGTTAAAGATTATCGCTGGATTAAAGGCGTAGAGTGCAGTTGTTAGCAGGCTTTCTTTGAAGCTTAGCTGTTTGCGCACAAAGAGGTAGATGAGGCCTGAGGTGGCTATGTCAAAGAGGGTTGGCGCCAACTTTACGATGTATGATGCGCTTATGCCCCATGATGAGACTGCGTTGGCTAAGGAGCCGAACACATAGAAGATGTAAACGTTGAAAGGTGGATAGTCAACCCAGCCAACATTTGCCAGGACATAAGTGTAGAAGGGTCGTATGCCCTGGTCTGCAGCGGTGTTGAACCAGTAAGTGAAGGTTGCCATGTCATTTTGGTAGCCTTGAAGAGGAAAAAGCAGAACCCTAACTATAAAGGCGGCTAGCAGCAGGATGGCTACACTTATGACCTCGCGTTTGGTAAACGAGAAGCTAACCAAGGTTCACCCTCTCTGTGAGATACTCAATGCCATGGCATAAGAAGCTTTTTCCAAAACCAACAAGTTGTTTAAGAAAACGTAACTAACGTGAATTGGTGAATCAATAGGTTGTCGTCGAGTGGTCCAATACTCTCTGTCGTCTACTTGTTGAGGCCCTCTTGGAAGAACTCCAAGTACTTGCCAATATGGTATGCATCCACTAAACCATGATTTGCGTTTATGGAATGGGGCATCAACTTTTTGCCCTCTGACTCAAAGAATTTGCCGAACGCAAGTTTGGGGATACTCTCTTCGCAGCGGATGTTCTTTTCATGCTTAAACCCCGTGAAGCTAAACCATGGAAGCGTCGTGTAGTGGACAACATCTAGGATTCTTGGGCCGTTATATATGGGGAGCCCTGTGTAGGTTTGGACTTCAGCCATCTGCTTTTCGGCGATTGCTCTGAAGCTGTCGAAGTCATCGGTGTACTCGAAGAGGGCAAAGCCAAAGGAGTGGTCTTCACGGGCGATAACTGGGCTTGCGTGCACTCGGTCAAAAAGCCAGACTTCGCCGTCGCTGATGCGGTACCGGAAATTCTCCACCCGATTAAGCGCCTTAATCGACTCATACATGTAATAGAGAAAGAAGGATACATCATGCGTTTTGCAGTAATCGTAGGCGGTGGTGCAGTCAACGTTGACTACTACGCCGAAGTAGGGGTCGTCATAGCTGCCGAAGTACTTATAGTAGTCACGGCGAGACCAGGTATTGAGGTCGATTTTGGTTTTCATTGAATGAAACTAGTTTGTTTTTGCTTAAGAGGCTTTAGGCACGCAACTTGAGGCAGCTTCCACAACCAGGAACCTATCCTTTGTACGGAATAACATTTCTGCCTAAGTGGATTTTCGGTTGTGCTGTTGTTTGGATTTTTGGCAGATGAATTCTTATTCGTTGGGAATAACCTTTCTTACGAGGGTATGCAGCTAGATCGCCCATATTCCTCATGCGAGGAGTTCCAGGCTAGCTGGCTTTCCTTTGCCTTTCTTATAATATAGTTATTAGGATTTGAAGAGGGACGGCTTCATGGTTTTATATCGATCCATGTTTTGACCGCTTCTTGGACTGCTTTGGATAAGTCGCCTTTTTTGCCTCCGAATCGCTCTACCGTTTTTAATCTGAGTTGTTTTTCTATTTCGTCTGAGATGTCAATGTTGATGCGGCCCAATTTTAGTCACTTGTTTTTGTTTTCGTTATAAGCGGGGCAGCCAATTTTCGATTTCTGCGTGTTATTTTTTATCCCTTTAAGATCCGCTTATTTATATTAACAGATATAGCACATAGACACTTATAAGTATATGTGTTTATGTACATAAAATTCAGGGAGAATGCCACAGTAATTCAGCATCCGGTGCCAAGGCCTTCCGAAATCTGAGGGGTATAGAGGGAGACAGGTCTTTACGTTTTATCTAATCATCAGAACCTATAAAAACAAACAAATAAAATTCGAGTCGATTGTTACTATGCCACCCAATCCGTGGAAGACCTGAGGCTTTGGCATACTTAAAACAGCATACACCTTTAATTGGCAGTATATGATAACTAAAAAAAGAAAAAGGAAATTAATTTACTTTAGCTTTAGTCTTATGCTTTTTTTCTGAGCAGTAAAAGACCGACTATGGCTATTGCAATGATTATAGCGATTACTCCAACAGCAATGTACATCATAAGGTCAGTTGTGGTTGCTATATTTGATTGAGATACAGCGGTAGGTGCTGGTGTTGGTGCTGCCTCTGATACAGCTATGGCGGTTTCTGCGTATGAAGGCCAGTAGGATTTAGAGCCTGCGAACGTAGCGAGACAGTGTATTTACCTGGAACTTCCGGAGTCCACATGTAGCTGAATTTGCCACTTATGTCGCTTGTGACTGTGCCGATGTGAACAAAGTTACCGTTAGGATCAACAGTATCTAATGTTACTTCAACACCTTTCGCATTAGAAGGCATCGCCTGCTGCATATACAAGTACTCCATCCACGCCTGCATGTCTGCGTCAGCTATTGCTGGAACACCACTTGGATAACGCGCTGTCTGCAGAATTTGTTTGTGCCAGGAGAATGTCAGTGACCGTGCCTTTTATCAATACGCTATTTCCTTGCTTGAAACTTCTGGTGACGCTGTGACTGTTGCGGCGGATGGTCCCTTGCCGATGCAGTATATGTTATTATCATATGTGCTTGCAAGTTACGATGTAGCCGTCTGCGAATGCGCTAGACCCATTTGAAAGTCTAAGTAATCTAGTTTCCACATTTCTGTTCCGTCAGTTATGTTGATGCAGCGAAGATACGAACCACGCCAAAAGGCTTAGTAGGCGAGTGCTCAGTCGAATGCAAGAAGACTTTTCCATCGGCAACAGCGGTGATGCTGAGTGGGTAATTTTCGCCATATGGGCTTTCAGCGACCAACGCTTGTAGCATTATAAGTCCACATTAGATCACCTGTCTGATGGATCATAGCAGTAGAGTGTCCCTGCATAGCCAGCTGAAAGAAGGTATTTGCCATAATACGTATTTTCACCCATACCGTAGTAGTTCATAGTGCCCTCTGGTGCAGTTGGACCCCACAACAGAGTTTCCGGTATTTAAACTGTAACCCCACTTCTGCATTAGTCTGCTTACAACTTACGATAAAGATTTTAGCGTCATAGTTTGCGCCACCAATACTCCAAGTGTAGTTTTTGCCAGTTATTGGAACCGTGATGTTCTTGTTCCACAGCATTGTAGTCGTGAATCCAAGGTTAGTGTTCTGTGTATTAGTTTTGTTCAGGATAAGGACTGTAAGGCGCTGCATGTTCGTTTATAGTCAGAGCATATGCTGAAAATACATCTGCGGCTAGGTGAGGCACCTAAAGACCAAGACCTGTGCAAGCAATAGATGCGCCAAAGATCATTTTTGGCACACGATTATCGTCTTGCAAGACGCTACTAATGCCTGGCAGACCCTTCTCTATTGTTAGGTTCATTGTGTATCCAGAGCGCGGAAGAATATCAGTTAGCGTCATAGAGCTCCTACAGATTTGGCAGAACCCCCATTGTGGTCCATGTGGTATCGTTGACGGCGTCAATTGTTGCTCCAAGCAGCAGTTTCCATTGCTGCTGACCAGTTCCAAATGGAGCTGATGGAGGAATAGATTGGCTTGAGTTCCAACAAAGCAAATTACCCGTAGTTTGCATTGTAGCTGTATCGCAGTAAACTTCCATCTTGATCTGTAACAGCTGTACCGCTAGGCACGTTTATCAGCGTCAATATCAAGTTTCCAGTGGATGCGTCCAGCATGTACCATGTGGTTGCCAGACACCATCCAAAGGTATGCGAGTATTCCTTGCCCGTTAACTGCGTTATAGTGGTATAGTTGACCTTGAGTCAACCCAGATAATTGTTGGCCCATAAGCAGTGCGACTGCCAAGACCAGTATTTATTGTATAGGGGTTGTTGAGACCGTTGTCAGTGCCGTTCTTGTACCATATCAGTTCTCCAGTATACAAATCCCTGCAGTAATACCCATACGCTCCTGACTCTCTGCCTATATTGTGGCGAATTATAGTAGATTTTTCCGTTCATAATTATGGCTGCTGTCCATGGGTTTTCGTAGTCATTAACGTTTGTGGGTATGCCAGGCCACTGCTGCGTCATTGATGCCTCCGGCTATAGCCCGGCGTTATAGGCTCTGTCCACAATATGTGGGGGCTTTCCGGCGCTAAGCCCCATCGCTTGGAAGTTATTCACCAGCCAGCTGCCTTTCAGCCAGTTGCTTGCAAGCACTGACCATCCTCTGTTCGCATCATTTATCGGACGTGCCAGTAGTCTGTTGGAAGCGGAGGTTCCACCCACTCTGCTATTGGGTCTTGCTGTACGACAACTTTCAATGGTGCACTTGTAGAGCCAGCAAAGAAGTCGCCGAGATATGGAATTCCGCCAGCTTCTACGCCTGCATCAGTAGTGTTGGTCAGTGTTTGTCCAGGCCAGCTAAACACGAAAGTGTACGTACCAACCTGATCAGGAACATATGACTAACCCAATCATTGGCAGTAGCACTTCTTACATAAACGGCCCAATGGTTTCTTTGGAGCCGTCTGGCTTAGTAACATCCAATCTTGTTGCCATCCCAGCGAGGACCACCGGTACCGCCCGCTGTGGGCGGATTCTGATCAAGCCACACAGACAAGCGTAATAGTCTGGCCGACGCCAACTAGGGTTTGGCGTAGCAGTAACATAGGCGTTGGTTGGAATAGTCCATGGAGGAGTATGCGCGTTAGTATCAGGCAATAAACACAATTGAAGAACTCATAGAAACATCAGAATCAAAGCATCAAAATAGATCTATATTTTATTGTTAGATATTTTCATTTTTTTTTCTTTCCTTAATTTATATAAAACTAAAGCGTAAAGGTTATTAATCTCATATTGATAACCGATACAGCTCTTGTTTTACGATTGCAATTCATCTATTGTTGTATATATAATATTGGTTCGCTGTTTTTCTGTATCAAACTCGTGGAAGCCGCCGCCTTATAACATAACCAAATGTGTATTCGCGCGCCTAACGCCTTCAAAAATAGGGCAGTATAAAGCGAGCCAGGTCTTCTGTTTAAAATCTACATCAGAACATATAAAAAAACCACATAATTGTATGCACCACTTCTTTCTATACCGTCCAATCAGTGGAAGCGCGCGTTTAGCCGCCAAACCGGTATGCAAAAAGAAAGAAATGAATAATCGGCTATCCTAGATAACTGCTCCAATCGTTGTTATTACCGATTATTACGTTTTAATACGGCAGTAATGATTGTTGTGAGTACCAGTATCAGAAAGATTGTTCCAGTAATAGCAAGCGCCAGTCTTACTGTCGGATCTGAATGAAAAACAGCCGTTGTTGGTATTCCAGCTAAGTAAGCAGATAGAAAGATACCGATGAAAAGTGCACCTACCCCATCTGTCGCAAGTGTTAGTATATTTATTTTTTTGTCATTTGGCCAAGTAAAGAGGAGGGGTAAAGCTATCAATGGGAAGGGATAACATCCAAAGGTTCATGTTATGTCCTAAAAACATTGCATACCAATTATTCCATTGTTGATCTGCTAGAATTACCCAGCTAACAGAGTTCCAAAGGAAATATGTGCCAAGCGCTAAAACTATCACGCCTATGCCTCGGAAGTTTCTAATTGTTCAATCGAAAGAATGTTTCTGGATTTAATTGTATAAGCAGATATGTAGATAGCCAAAAATAGCAATCCAAACGCCGTTAAACCAAAAGTAATGATATTTTCTGGGCGTGAGGTGTTATATACTCCATTCCTTTCTGCTGGATAATGCCTCACCCATATACTGGTATAAACTAGCCAGAAGGATAGTACGTATAGAATTCCGGAGATCAATGACCATCGTATAATGCTCCTTTCCGGTTTCTTTGGGCTTATTTTAAACGCTAGGATAAGTAAAGCAATAGGTAGCACGATACCTCCACAACACTTGGGACTACGCTAAACAAAAATAGTATACTATTCGATCTACCGATCAACTAACTAAAATCCTTGCAAATCCCTGAATAGTAAAATACGTTGTTGTTGCGAGACCAAACCAATAAATAACCTGAAAGATTACCATAATTCTTAGCAAATTATATGCTAGTTCTTCTTGAGATCTCTTTTCTTGACAAAGTAGTATATAACCGATGAAATGGCTACTATAAAAACTAGACGGAATATCAGACAAGTATAAGCCGTTATGTCTTCGGCAAAAATCGCAAACCTGAATCCTCCACCGCCAATGGTGTCCCATTCTCCAATCCACTCAAGAGTGAAGACGCCATGAAGTGTAAAAAGGAAATATGCAATTGTAACTAGGAATAAACCAATTTTTACTGGCGAGATGAAACCCTTTAGAACCATGGAAATATTCTACTTCCGAATACTCTTAAGTTATCGGTAGCTGAAATTTAAACATAGCTGGCAAAGCGACTGCTTTTCTGAATCATTTGATTATCTTATGAGAGCAAAATAAAGCCTACTTTAGCGCGCGTTTTCCGGGCAAATCGGCCACAGACCTCGCCCAATCTATGTACACTGCCGATAATTTCCGGAAAATTTTCGGACGCGCCGACACACAGGAGCCTAGCCTTTGGACGGATTCAACATTTCTGCTCAGACGGAAGTTGTTTGAACGGATTTTCAGACTTTGCGGACTGTGACTTTGCGTGCGTTTTCTGAGATGTCCATTTGCCATTCCAAGCGCGCGCGCTTAAAAGGCTACCGCAAGAAAACCTTTAGAGGCGATTAAATATCCCTCAGGGCATATTTTTTTTATGCTCAGCAAAAGGGAACGGGAATTTCTTCGGAAACCCTCCAAGTTTTAGCTCAGACTATCCACGCATTACGCTGTCGCATAAAAGTTAAAACAGAAAAAATGCGAGAAGATCTTTCTTTGCTTAGCGTTGCTGAGAATTGCAGCGGCGCGGCAGAAAACAGTAACAATGGGAAAAGCTCAAAACACGTCCCTTCAATGAATCAAGGGCGAGAGTTGGAGCCTTCGGCGGGATTCGGACCCGCGACCATTACCTTACCAAGGTAACGCCCACCGGGTTAGGCCACAAAGGCAAATTCTAAGTCTTGTTCAACAAAACAAATACGGTAATGAAATAAAGAGCTTACGGTCTATGGGTGGTGGCGAGGTTAAACGAAAAAACATGGGGATTCATCGCTAAACCCTGCGGTTTTGGGGGCAAATAAATATTAAAGGAGGTAGAACAATTCTCCCTAACGCAAGTAGTGTGCAGGGGTCTCCAAGCCTGGTCAACGGAGTAGGGCTTAGGACCCTATCGCGTAGGCGTTCGTGGGTTCGAATCCCACCCCCTGCACCACTATGTTAAAACATACAGGGGGTTTATCCTGGCGATGTATACTTGTTTTTTGATGGTTTTTCATGTTTTAGGTCTTCCTTTTTCTAAAGAATTTAGCGCGTGCGTTACCATCCAGTGTACCAAAACCTGCCACGATGCGGCATAATTTCTCCGTCAATTTTTTTAAATATAAGGTCTATTCAGCACTTAAAGGCGCCAGACCTGAAAAAAGGAAAAGTATGTACGGTGGCCCTTGAATTGAACGGTTAAAAGCATTTGCGATTATTCTTCGTCGATTGACCTAAAAGCTGGGTATGAGAATTAACCCCCGTTAGGTGGAGATGTCAATGTCACCCGCAAAACCCCTTTTTTCTTGTTTATGATTCATTCAGTATTGAAGCTATTAGTCGACGTTCTGCTTTTCTTCGATGTTCAATCAGAGCAGAACTTTTTAATCCGAGCTTAGCCGCAAGTTCTCTTGACTCAATTCTTCTGGGTATATCGTAGTAGCCTTCTCTAAAAGATGCAACAGGACTTCCCTTTGCTTTTGCGTTAAAACCAAAAGAGGAGCAGTCGGAGGAAAACTTGCATCCATAACCAAAACAACTTTATAATGTAACCCTATTCTTTCGCATGTTTTAAGCAAAGCTGTGAGTTGTTTGGTTTACCAATAAATGTCATTCTTATCTTGCCATCTACAATTTCTAAAGGAGTAAGCAGATAGCCTCCAAATGAAGATAATTTCTGTTGCGTTGTGTTACTATACATTTCACCCTTAACAAAATATGTAAACCCACCCTTCATTGTCTTGTTCCAAGAGTTCAACCTTAGCATTAGTAAGACCTGTATATGAGAACAAATCCTCAATTTTAAAGGAGGGGTCTTTGAATACTATTCTTATTATTGCTGCGAATTCCTTATTATCAAATCTAAAATTCGCAAAAACTCATTGGATTTCACCATATTAACAGGAGAATTCGGTAACTTCTGAATTCAGACTCTGATAGCTCCACAACTATTTTTCGCATAACGATCAACCAAGTTCACATATTAAAGTGCTTATAGGCTAAAAAACTTGTATAAAAAGCCGACCCTGAGCGGTACAATTTTAATCCGTAGCTTCACCATTTTAGGTGCTTCAACCCGGTGTATTCGAAAACGAAAGATCAACGACTAAAAAAAATACACATGCTTTCAACATCTGAAAGCCCTGACTTAAGAAAAGTAGGCGGCAAAGCGTTTTCTTTACTTAAAATGAAAAACCTTGACATTCCCATCCCATTAGGCTTTGTATTAACCGTTGATTTTTTTGAACCATGGATAGAGATACTGCAAACAAAACCAGAATGAAACCAACTTCAGAAGTTCTTACTGGTGTAAAATATCTGAAGTAGCAGAAAGGCTTTATGAATTTTGCAAAGACCTCAAACTTACAAAGCAACAAAATGATGAATTATCTGAAGCTCTTAAGTTAATACAAGTATCAGACAAAGACCTTTTTGCCATTCGCTCCTCTTCTCCTGAAGAAGACCTCGAAGGAGCCTCATTCGCAGGTGCATATGAAACCGTTTTAGGCGTAACACCTGAAAATATTGAATCGGCAATTAAACGCTCTTTCGCTTCTCTCTTTGATAAACGTTTGCTGCTTTACAAAATACAATTAGGTTTTTCAATTGACGAGCCTAGAATAGCCATAGTAATACAGCGACAAATAGATTCTGATTGTGCTGGTGTTGCTTTCTCTATTAATCTTATTAACAATTGTTATGATGAAGCAGTAATAAACGCTAACTACGGATTAGGGGAATCTGTTGTCTCTGGAAAAGTAACCCCAGACACTTTCATTGTCGACAAAATCAATAACAAAATAATTAAAACCGACATCGGCACCAAACAATTAACTATAAGGTTACTTCCCAACGGTGGAACAATAAATCTATTGAATCCCCCAGACGAAAAAAATACCTGCATAACTCAAAGAACAAGCCCTAAATCTCACTGCCTTCCTCAAAAAAATTGAAGCTCATTACCAAGTGCCAATAGATATTGAGTGGGCGATTTCCAATGAAACAATATATGTTCTTCAAGCGCGACCAGTCACAACATTTCTACCTCTCCCACAAGAAATGCAGACTGCCCCAGGCGAACCAAAAATACTCTACGCTGACGCCACCCTAATTGAACAGGAAGTAGAAGAGCCCCTTTCCATGTTAGGAACAGATTTTGTTAACTACATTCTCAAAGAAATGACAGCTCCTTTTGGAAGCAATGTTTTAGGCAAAGACGGACTCACATCTTCACAGCGGGAGGGAGATACTACTTACATCTGTCAAATTCCTTCAAGATGTTAGGTTCAAATACACCTTTGGCACCCGGGAGCTGCAATGATCCCGGAGTCAAGGAACTTGAAGAGATAAACCTAAAAAGAGTATACTCAAAAGAAGTTGCCATCTAAGCTAAAATTTGCTAAATATAAGATGTTGCCTGCAATTGCCCCGTCTATATTTGCCGCATTGAGAGCCTATAGAAACCCTGAAAGTTTTTTCAAAAAATACAATGAACAAAGGCTCAAACAGGTCAATAAACTAAAGACTTCAGAGTATAATGGTTCATTGAAAGACTATTCTGTTAATTTGAGTTCTAATTTGAATTTCTTTATGATGAAATATGGATTGCCATTCTTTGTTGCTCCACAAATCTCTAAACGTTTTATAAAAAACATGTTCAAAAAAGCAGTAAAGAATATCGATCAAGAAATTGCCAGCTTAATGATGTCACTGCCTGGAAACAAAACCGCAGAAATGGGCGCTATGATGTATAAACTTGCATCATTTAGTGAAATAGCAAAATTCTCAAAAAACCAGTTCATAGAACAACTTGAAAAGAAAAAGGTAAGTCAAGAATTTCAATCAGCTTGGAGCTCCTTTATTGAAGAATATGGTTTTAGATGTTTTAGAGAAATCGATGCAGCCACACCACGAGCAAACGAGAATCCACTTTTGCTGTTTAAACAATTGAAAGTGCTCTCTTTGGCAGTTGAAGACCGAAAAGGCTCATTGTCACTTTTTGAAGAGGCAAAACTGAAACTATAAGCTTACCAACGGCTTTCAGAAGTGGCGTTGAATAAAGGAAAAAGAAAGCTCAGGTCTTTTGAGAATCGTTACAAAGCAATGTTAGCCTTTGGTGGTTATAGAGAGACCCCAAAACACTACACCATAATGGCAGTAGACCTCTTTAGGAAAAAAGCCCTTCAAATAGCTAAGCAATTGGTCGATGCAAAAAGATTAGACAACGTTAACCAAATCTTTGACCTAACAATAGATGATATCGATAGAGCCAGTTTGGATACCAATCTTGATTTAAGAAAGATTGCAGAACAAAACGCTCGATTCATTAAAAAAATCAAGGATTGTCACATCACTGCCCGAGTCATTGATTCAAGAGGAAAGATTTTCAATCCGCCACCAAAGAAAATCACAAATAACGATATAGCTGGTCAATCGATTTCTCCAGGAGTTGCCAGAGGCAGAGTAAGAGTTCTTCACTGTGCAGACGAAAAAATACTTCAACCTGGGGAAATCTTAGTTGCTCTCAACTGACCCTGGATGGACTCCTTTATTTATTAACGCAGGTGGAATTGTGCTGGAAATCGGCGGAGCCTTGCAACATGGTGCAGTTGTAGCAAGAGAGTATGGGATACCCTGTGTTTCAGGTATTGATGGCGCCACTAAAATGTTCAAAGATGGACAACTAATTGAAGTCGATGGCTCAAATGGAATAATTCACATAATTACGGCATGAATTTAGGAGAATGAAAAAATGATTCCTGCCCCCCAAAAAACCAGATTCTCTCCAAAACTAATCATTTTCTTAACTATTCTCATAGATTCAATTGGATATGGCCTTATCATACCCCTTTTGCCTTTTTATGCAGAATCACTAAACATGGGGTCAACCGCTTTAGGGATTTTAATTGCTTCTTTTGCCTTTATGCAGTTCCTATTTTCCCCAGTGTTTGGAAGAGTATCGGATAAAATAGGTAGAAAACCTGTGTTGGTTATTTCACTTATTATCTCAATAGGAAGCCTTTTAGTTTTTGCTTTTGCCTCTTCTTTTCTGATCTTGCTTTTTTCGAGAATTTTGGCTGGATTGGCCACTGAAGGTTCTGTTGCTAAAGCCTACATTGTCGATGTATCTGACAAAAAGGATCGCGTTTCCAGTTTGGGCAAAGCAGGGGCAGCCCATGGTGTTGGTTACATTATTGGTCCAGCAATTGGTGGTTTGTTAAGCGGGTTTGGTTACACCGTAGCTGGTCTGGTTGCTGGTGCTATCACCTTGGTGAATCTGTGTTTTGTGCTATTGTTCCTTCCCGAATCAATGAAGGATAAAAAAGGGTTAAATCTGTTTAAATCTGGAAAATCCGTTCTGGGTTTAGTTTCTTCGGTTTTTGGAGCTCTTAAGAAGGATTCAATTAGGAATTATGGGAAATCTATTCTTGATTTATTTAAGAAACCGGGTGTTGGAATTATTCTTTCAATTTCTATGTTGGTTACACTCTCTTTTTCGACCCTTCCTGTTATAATACCTTATTTGGGTATTGCTTTTTTTAGGTTTGGTGCTTCTGAGGTTTCTTATTTTTTTATTTATTTAGGAGTGATCCAAATCGTTTTGCAGGGTCTTGTAATTGGAAAATTAGCTAAGCGTTTTAATGAGATAATATTGCTAATAGTAGGTCCTTTACTTATGGGATTAGGAATGATCCTTATGCCATCGATAGCAAATATTTTGGTCTTTGCGTTGGCTATGGCAGTTT
>CAWDBI010000007.1:0-73581 GCA_963800605.1 uncultured archaeon
CCTTGCAAGATCTCCGAGCGTATTACTCGCAGTCCAGTCAAAAAAGTGTCTTGAAGTGGCACACCATTAAGCATGTTATGTGCAAAAGCTAACAGTCTGTTTCCAATATGGAAAATGTTATGCACAGCTTTTTCGTTAACGTATCCATCGTGCCTGTTACCGCAAACCATTCCAACAAGTGGATTTTCATCAAGAACTTTTATCATGGCAGGAACATATTCCGCTGGATATGTGTAGTCTGCGTCCGTAATGATACAATAATCTACTTTTAAGTCAACATACTCAAGAGCCTTGGCTAAAGCATCGCCCTTCCCAATTCCATCCTGACAGACAACTTTTGCACCCAAGTTTTTGGCTATCTCAACGGTGCGGTCGCTACTTCTACCATCAACCACAAGAACCGAGATATCGGCCAATGTGTCTTTCATCTCAGCTATTGTGAGACCAATTCCCGGAGCTTCATTTAATGCTGCAATTATTAACTGCGCTGAATAGCGCGCATCCATTTCTTGAACAAGAATAGTCAAATTCTTCGCAATCCCTTTCTTTTAATTATACCTAAAATATTCTAAATACCGTTAATTTCAATTAGTTTCATTAGCACAAGTTGGCTTAGCAGTTGGCTGATGCTCCCAGAAGCATTTTCCCTTTCCCTGAGCAACTGTTCTGTTCTTTCTGTGCTGAGCAACATGAGCATTAATCGCAAGATTCATAGCATCTAAATCTGGAACCAATAAAATTTCAGCTCCACAAACACAGGTTATTAGCGGTAAATGCTCTTTCAAAAGCTTATACGATTGAGCGCATGTATTCTCTTCTAATTCGTTTAACTCAGTCGATACCACTTTCGGTATTTTCACGACTGCATTTTCAATCATTGAAACTCAAAATCTCCTTTCGAATGCCTGATATAACTATATTCGAGTTACCTCTTTTATGGTCATGTTTATGTGTCCCCCCACCTACAAGGTCAAATTTGAAAAAATGAGTAAATTTATAACGATTACTTTTCTGCAAGTTTTTCATTGTTCGTTCAAAAAGATTTTTGCCCGGGCAAAAAAACCCTGTAGCTGTTGGTCCCCATACACAAAATTATTTATCCAAAATAAGTGTTAATGTGAATAGGATTTGGCGGATCAGCGCTAAATTAGACGCAAATAATATGTACATACAATCTTCTCGAATGTTTGCGTCTTAATAGCGTGTGCAGGCCCGCCAAAAAATATTCTTAGGTTTAAAGACTGATGACGAAAGGAAACGAATGGCAAAAGGCGAAGTAAGGTGCTTTTCCTTGGCTTCCAACGACGATGACTAGCCAAAGATTAAGCTAATTGCGTTTTGCCATACCCCTTCGCAAGCCCTATGGGGTGAGCGGTTTTTGAGCCTGCCCCTCTTTTAGTGTCCTCGTGTGTTTTCCGTGAAAACTGACCTTGACAGATCTAAGAGCTTATTTTTCTTGTCGGTTGTTTCCTATCTTTCTTTTTAGCGGTTGTTGGTGTGGACTCACATTCACAAGCGCTTAACTCTGCTAATGACCATTAAAGGGGTAGGGAATTTGTTATGGCAATTGTAAAGATTATCGAGTTAGTAGGCAGTTCACCAAAGGATTGGGAAGATGCTACGAAGAATGCGTTGGCTGAAGCGGCAAAGACAATTAAGAACATTAAGTCGGTTTACGTGAAGCGATGCAATGCAAAGGTGGAAAACAACAAGATTGTTGAATATAGGGCTGTGGTCAAAATCGCTTTCGTTGTAGAGGGAAAAATCAACTAGATTCTTTGGGAAAAGAGAATCCTAAAAGCATGAGATTGAGGTGAAAAGATATGGGGTTTGGAAGTTACGTTGGTGGTCCAGCGCTCTGTGTATTAGCAATTGTGTTAGGAGTTTTTGGACTTGCAGTTGTATTAGAAGTTATTAAATTCGTTGAGACCAGCTATGCTATTCCATTAGGAATAGGTATGATAGTAGTAGCACTCTTCATGTTTCTATATGGATCGTATTCATACAAATCGGCAAAGCCACAAGGAACATTAAACGTCCACAATCAATAATCTCGGGGGCTGTCTTTTAGCACCTCTATTTTTTATTGAAAATGAAAGGCATTTTA
Organism: uncultured archaeon; assembly: GCA_963800605.1. Lineage (GTDB taxonomy): Archaea > Thermoproteota > Bathyarchaeia > Bathyarchaeales > Bathycorpusculaceae > Bathycorpusculum. The sequence continues at coordinate 2,108 of CAWDBI010000007.1, forward strand.
TTAGGTCAATTGATAATTACAAACTATTGGTACCCCCAATTCGAGCCATTTTATAAATCAATTATGACATTGAAATCCATGTTAGAAATGTTTCATTGTAAAATCCCTAACGGTTCTATGACCGGCCATGATTTCCATGATCTTTTTTTGTGCCTTTGGTTATTTGCGCATCAAACAGTCTCGGTATAGCTAACGAAAAAACAAACACGAATATGCCAAGCGCGCGTAATAGCGTCTATCGTGCCAACTGACAATATCAAGAGGAAGGTGGCTGCGGAACTTATCAGTCCCATGAGAAAGATCTTAGCGCGTGCTGAACCGCAAAAAAGAAAAGACTTCATCAAAGCTATTCAAGCCTTCATCAAAGTTTTGGGATTAACCGGTTGGCGCGCGCAGTTGGGATGTAGCAATCTTTTTTTTATTGCTGAGGCTTGTTAAGGTTCGTTTCCTCGCCAGTCTTGAAAAATTTAGCTGGACAAATTTTTACTTTTTAGAAGCTTTTTTGTCCGTAAAGGCTTTTTTATCTTTATCCATTTTATCTTTAAAGACTTTTTTATAACTATCTTTTTGTTCTTTGAAATCGCTCTTGTCGCTGTCAGTTTTTTCCCTAAAATCTTTTTTGTTACTGCCTTTTTGTTCATTGTAGTCGTTTTCGTTATTATCGCGCATTTTCTCAAAATCTTTTTTGTCGCTGTCAGTTTTTTCTTTAAAATCTTTCCTGTGAATATCCCTTTGCTCTATTCGATCACTTTTGTCGTTGCCAGTTTTTTCCTCAAAATCTTTTTGGTCAATATCTTTTTGTTCGTTGTATTCTTTTTCGTTATTATCGCGTAGTTTCTCAAAATCTTTCCTTTGAGCGTCGATTTTTTCCTCAAAATCTTTTCTGTTACTATCTCTTTGTTCTTTGTAGTCGTTTTCGTTATTACTGCTTAGTTTCTCGAAGTCCTTTTTGTCGCTGTCAGTTTTTTCTTTAAAATCTTTTCTGTGAATATCTCTTTGCTCTATGCGTATCACTTTTGTCCTGTCAGTCTTATTCTCAAAATCCTTTTGGTTGCTGTCTTTTTGATCTTCGTATTCGTTTTCTGTTATTGTCGTTTTGTTCTTTGAAGTTCTTTTTATCAATGCCAGTTTTTTCCTCAAAATCTCTTTGATTACTGTCAGTTTGTTTCTTGAAATCTTTTTTGTCTCTTTTCTTTTTCTCTTTAAACGCTTTATTCAATAGTTTTTCCGCAACAGTTCCTAATCCATACAATTCGAAAAAGATGAAAGATAAAACGAATACAAACCAGAAACCCGCAAATCCTCCTAGCAAACTTGAAGCTTGCGCCATGGAGATATTGATTCCGAGAACTTGGTAAAGGCCACTGGAAATTATTTGTGAGAAGCCTGAAAGTGCTATGCCTTGATTGCTAATAGTACTAACTATGGTATTTGTGATTATAATTTTGTCTAAGCCTATAATTGTTCCTAGTGAAATGAAAACAAGATACAAAGCTGCAATACTGCAAACCCAGGCCATGGTTTGAAAAATCATAGGTTTAATCATGCTTTTTGGTTTTTTCTTTATAATCATTATTACTTCATGAAAATTAGCTATTTGAGTCAGCAATCTTTTGTTCAAATTCATCATCAGGTTTTTTATGCTTAATTTTTGCTATTATTTTAACAAGAAATTGAAGAAGCTTCTTTAGTTACTGAAATATTTGTACTCAAATAAACTATTAAAACAAGTGGCAAAGCAAAGAACAGCCATGGTTATTCCAATAGCGGCTAATATAAAAGTATTGATTGAATAATTCAATACTAACAGAATCATACCTATAATCAAAGATAAAATAGTGACTAAAAGCTCAAGAATATCTTTAACTATTACAGAAGCTGCTACTTTAACTATATCAACACCTTCATCTTTGCCCAAAAGATAAGTCATGAAAATATCTCCCGACCAACCCCCAACTATAAGGCAATCAAGAAAAGCGCCAACCCAACCGAGATAAAAAACTCTTTTAAATGTAGTTTTTACTGAAACATTATCAAGAGTAGCTTTCCAAGCTAATGAATTGAATACTGCTTCACCTATAACAAACACAAAAACCAGAGAATATATTGGAACACTTACACCACTAATTATTATTGCAACTTCTGCAATATCTGTAAAGAAAAAAAGATAGACAACAAAAATTATGAAACCTACTACAGCCAGTACGCTAACCCATTTCTTAATTTCTGGTCTATTTGACATTATTTACTCAATACCCTATTGTCTGCCTAGTATTTCACGATATCAGTACACATTTGGTGTTAATGTGAAGTTTCAATCAAATCCTTAGCTCATGTGCACTATCTAGCGTTTCTACCGACAGATTATTTGTTGCTTATGCTTTCTTTGGCTTTATACCTAGTTTAACGTTGATCTCAACGGTGTATTCTTTGTCCGTGTTTCCAACAGCGAAGTTCCAGTTCTTCACTTCCACATCCATATCCTTAAAATGATTCATTAAAGAATCCTTATATTCACTAACGGTCTGGCCTATTTTCTGCAACCGCTCAGTCACATCAACATTTTTATCAGTCACTCAAAGACACCTCTAAAATTCTCAATTAATATAACAGTTAACCTGTACATTGCTCTTAAGGGTATGTCGCTGGGAGCTAACACCTACAAGCACTTGCAACGGCAGTACATGAAAATTTTTTCTGAGAATACTTTTCTCGCCAATGTGTTTCTTGAAAAAAATTTTGTCAGCACTAATTTTTGAATAGACATGGGAAGAGCTCAAGACTGACCCAAAGATCCTCATTTCTTGTCAGGTTATTTCCTTTCGAGCATTTGCCAGTGTATGATAATAACATTCACAAGCGCTTACCTCCGTTAATAGCCTTTGATATGGTGATCAAATTTTGAGCATTTAGAAGGGATATAGCTTTTTAGCGGTGAAATGGATGGGGCAGGGCTGTAGCTGTTAGTTACCAGTCACACACTTTAAAATTGCAAAACCACTTCTTTGAAGGCAGGAAAATTACATGTCGATAAAGTTTTCACTAAGTGAAATAATCGCTGCTATTCTAAATGAAATCAAAGCGGCACTCAAAGAATATGCCAATCAAGCGGAAACTGCCTTCAAAAGGCGCATCAAAAAACTCGTAATAATTGGCATACTCGGCACTGTCTTGATGTCGCTGGGAATCTCGCTCGCTGGGTCAGCATCCCTGTTCATCCTCATAGGCTCACTAAGATACCTAAAAACATCTATGCCCGCATGGCAAGCATGGCTCATCATGGGAACCACCTCTGCCATCGCCGCTGCAGCACTATTCATAGCGCTCTTTCTAATAATAAGAAAACAGTTATCCTCCCCCAAAATGCCGCCTGAACAACAATAAGTCTCCAACTATTTTTTATTCACATTTTTTGAGTCCAATTAGTACTATGAATTTTCGCGCGCGCTCTTTTGGGTATGAGAAAAACGAAATGAATTCATGCATAAAGTCTATGAAAAACGAAAAGAGCCTATTTCGAGAGTAAAGGAACCATTAGATTCAGATTAATGATAAGAATACGAATTGAAGTACAGATTAAAAATCATGTAGCTGTAGGGTCCCATTCAAAGTATCCAAACTAAGCATTAGGATGGAATAGCTTTGGCGGATCAGCGCTAAACAAGCCACGCGCGCGAATACTTAGTAACCCCTTTCTCGTCTAAAAATGTTCTTGCCTCTATAACGTGTGTAGGTCCGCCAAAAATAATCTAAGTCATTTGCGGTTCGTTAGAAACCTATTTGCGCAAGTTTTGCTGACCTTAGCATAGAATCTAAACTATACGCTATATCGCATTAATGCTATTTTTGTTGATTTGTTGTGAAAAACACAGCTTGTATTAGACCGCATATAAAAAGAGGGTACAGCCAATGGTTGCCAAACATTTCGGACATACCAAACGGAGAGGCTCTTCCTTAACTTGCTGAAGGACTATTTGGGGACGCTGGGAACAGTTGCATACCCAGTTGAAAAGGGCGATTGGAATTTCCCAATATTTTCCCTTATGATGCCATATCCTTTTTCTGCAAGGTCATTTGGTAAGTTTTCTAAATCCATATGTTGTCCTTCTTGTTGAGTTTCAGTTTGTTCTTCGTGCTTAAGCGTGAGTTTGATGGTTGAACGTAAAAGTCCTTTTTCTAATGTTACATTGGTTATGTCTTTGTAACTGTAATCGGTGTAATCCTTCTTCAACCCGAGTGCGTGAGGATGCCTAAAAATTATCCGTTCATTCGTTATAATTACGGATTCAACGTTAATTCGAGGATGATATATTTTTTCCTCGATGTAGAGCTCAACTTTTTCGTTTGAGCCAAGTATGTTTTTTATGTCTTCTGGAGTTGCCATTAATTAACCATCTTATCTGGTATGAGTACTATCTGTGGGGATAAATGCCTGTGTGACTGGGCTGCCACACCGACAAGAGAGTTAATTCTTGCTGTTTCTGTTCTTTCGAGACCACTTATACATTCATTGATAAATCACTAGGCGACCCAAAATTCTCTAATAACTACCGCTTTGTTGGTGTGGGTCAACAGCTACACAGACTTAATAGTAAATCGTACCCATATGTGCCTTAATAGGTGTAACCTTTGAGCAATCTTATTATTGATAACATAACTTTAACGAGTCTTCTTTTAACTATAGTCGGCTTGATTATTCTTTGGATAGTAGTCTCAATACCAGTGTGGTTAGCTGGCAAAGCAGTGACGGGCGGAAAAGGTAGCTTTGGCGAAGCAATGATTGCTACACTGTTTGGCCCAATAGTTTACGCTATAACATTGTTTTTAGTCGATGTCTTTCTGGGATCGCTAATCGGCTCAGGGGCGTACATAATTGCATTGATTTTAGCTTTCATAGCGTGGATATGGGTCTACAAAGCAAGCTTTAAGACAGGTTGGCTTGGCGGTATTGCAATTGCCATACTTGCTGTGATAATCTTCACAATCATGAGTTTTGTGTTGGGAGCTATATTCGGGCTAATAGTTCCAGCACCCTTCTTCCCCCATATCTAGAACGAAGGGTTGAATTTGAGAGGAAATTCACAAAATAGGAATGCTCTAATCTGTGAATCTAAGAGCCTATTTCGCGGAGTAAATGCTAACAAATGAAATCTGGATTAAACTTACTATTTTAAATAAAATGGAGGGCTGCGGGTGAGGTCTCCATTGGAATGTGGGTTCAAGTCCCACCCCCGGCAAATCCATTAAATTAAACTAAAATCTAAACGATAACCTTGGGAAACAATTATTAACAAAACAGTACCTAGCCATAGCGAGGAACAAGCAATTGAACCTTCAAACGCCCATGATTATCGTTAATTTTAAAACATACCTTGAATCCACAGGAAAAAATGCCCTCCAACTTGCCAAACAAGCGGAGAAGGCTGCCAAGGAAACAGGTGCATGCATCGTTGTGGCTCCTCAGTTTGTTGACCTCGCAACAATCTCAGAAGCTGTAGAGATTCCAGTTTTTGCACAGCATATCGACCCTATAAAACCCGGCAACAGCACTGGGCATATCCTTGCTGAAGCGGTGAAGGAAGCCGGGGCTGTTGGTACGTTGATTAACCATTCGGAAAGGCAACTACGGCTCATTGATATTGATGCAACCATCGCTTTGTGCCGCGAAAAAGGGTTAACCTCATGTGTCTGCGCTAATAATCCATCTGTTAGCGCTGCAATAGCCGCCATGAAACCTGACATCACCTCAGTTGAGCCACCGGAGCTTATCGGCACAGGCATTTCTGTATCGAAAGCTCAACCAGAAATCGTAACCGACACCGTAAAGCTCGTAAAGCAAGTTAACACGAAAATGACGATTCTCTGTGGAGCAGGCATTAGCACAGCAGACGACGTCTCCATCGCCCTAAAACTTGGAACACAGGGTGTACTTGTCGCAAGCGGCATCGTAAAGGCGAAAGACCCATATAGTGTGCTGCGTGCTTTTGCCGACGCAACAAAGTGAATTTCCCTTGAAGGTCGAACCTGAATGTGAATCTTGCCTGCTTTCGCGGGCACAAATCCAAACTTATCAAGCCACCACTAACCCAGCGCTCCGTTTTAGGTGCTTAGCCGAAATTGTGAAGCTGCTAAACAAAGAGTTTAAGCCTACTTCGTGCGCCGCCGAAATTGGCACTAAACGAGACCGCATTATCCGTCAACTCTCAGGCTGCAATGATCCATACTTATATAACAAGAAATTGGCTAATCAGAAAGCGCTCAAGATGCTGCCGCACGCTAAGAAGATGGTTGAATCTGGCTATAATCAGCAGGAACGCTTCAAAAAGGCGTGTCTCTGCGCTATCGTGGGCAACATTATGGAGTTTGACATTCCCGGACACAAGTTTTCACTGAAGAATTTGGCAACGGTGATGCGTGAAGCCAGCAAAGACCTCGTTATCGACGATATTGACGCTGCCTATGAGTTAGCAAAAAAGGCACAGGGCATCCTGTACTTGTCGGATAATGCTGGGGAAATCGTTTTTGACACTCTGTTGGTTGAGCAACTCAAGAACATGGGCTTAAAAGTCACCTACGTCGTGAAGGGTGGGCCAGTAATAAACGATGCCACCATGGAAGACGCTGAAATCAGCAACATGGATAAACTCGCAGACGAAGTCATAACTACTGGCTGCGACGCCGTAGGACTCCAAAGAAAAGAAGCCTCCGCTGAATTCCTAAAAGTCTACGACTCCGCCGAACTTGTTTTCGCAAAAGGCATGGGCTATGCAGAAACCTTAACGGAATACAAATTAACTAAACCGCACCTGTTAATGTTTAGAACAAAATGTGCTCCTGTAGCCAACTATTTTTGTGTTCCAAGAGACAAAAACGTAGCTAAACTGATGACCTGACATGAAACTGCCCGCTTTAACCATCCCCAAAGATTCGCTTACGCGTTTTGGCGAGGTTATGGCGCAGGAATGGCTAATAACCAACGGTTTAGGGAGCTATGCTTGCTCGACTGTACCAGGCATTAACACACGTAAGTATCATGGTTTGTTGGTTGCTGCGCTCAATCCGCCGGGAGACCGTACCGTCTGTCTGTCCAAGCTTGATGAGGACTTACTGGTCGGCGAATCGATGTTTCGGTTGGGATCTAACGAATTTAGTGACGTAATCTTTCCTGAAGGCTACCGGTTGATTAGAGAGTTCAAGCTTGACCCCCACCCCACTTACACCTATGACATCGGAAATGTCAGCGTTAAGAAAACAATTTTTTTGCCTCAAACAAAAAACGCGGCAGTCATCCTATACCACATCTCAAATAGGAATGTCAGGGATGTAAAACTAAGGCTATACCCACTCCTAACATGTCGCTACTACCACACAGTCATCGACCGCATGCGTATCCCCCTAAACTTCACCCAAGAAAGCCAGAGCCACAGTTTTCAAACCAGTTTTATGCGTCCAGAGGCAACAATAGCTTGCCGAATAACCGAAGGGCGCTTCGTGGAGGGGCTGAATTGGGTGGAGCGTTTGCATTACCGTGATGAGGCAAGTCGGGGTGAAGCTGATTTTGACGATTGCTTCCAGCCGGGATACTTTGAATTGACCATTCCTGGAGGGACTAGAGAAGGAGTTTGCGGTGACATGCGCCGCCAGCCACGATGCCACGAGCGCTGGGCAAATCTTGGATTCAATCGGCAAAACAGCCAAAGAAATCGGTACCGCACTCACACTTGAATTGAATGCTAAAGAGACTTTGCTCGACGACTTCTACCGCAGCCACCCCGATGTGCCTATGAGTGATTGGTTAAACTGGATACTGCTCGCAGCCGACTCATTCATGGTCCAAAACCCCGCTGGCCAAAAATCGGTGATTGCAGGTTACTTCTGGTTTGAGCCTTGGGGCAGAGACACATTCATTTCCCTGCCGGGGTTAACTCTGGTAACGGGCAAGTTCAGTGACGCCAAGGATATTTTGCAGAACTTCATGCGGTACCTTAAAGGGCGGCATGATACCAAATTTTGTCGCTGACAAAACAGGCGTCCCCATCTACAACACCGTAGACGGCACACTCTGGTACGTTAACGCCGTGCTCCAGTACGTTAAGTACACTGGTGACTTTGCCTTCGTAAAATCCGAGTTATGGGAGAACCTGCAATCGATAATCGAGAATCACCTGCATGGCACTATGTTTGGCATTAAGCTCGATGATGACGGTTTGCTTATGCATGGACCACGACTTGACATGGATGGATGCCGTTGTCGAAGGCGACATGATAACGCCCCGTGCAGGTAAAGCCGTTGAAATCCAAGCCTTATGGTACAATACACTAAAAACTATGGAGCTGCTTGCCACAAAATTTGGCGAGCCCTCCCTATTGGTACAGTATGGTGCGATGGCTGAGCAGACCCGTAGAAGCTTCAACGAAAAATACTGGAACCCCAAACTCGGCTGCCTCTATGATGTACTCGAAACCGGCGGCGCTGACCCCTCGATACGTCCCAACCAAATATTCGCCGTCTCACTCGACTACACGATGCTCAACAAAGAAAGCAGCCGCAGAATAGTTGAATTCGTCAACCGTGACCTCGTAACGCCCTATGGGCTGCGTACGCTGTCGCTTGATGATCCCAAGTTTGTGGGCAAATGCGAAGGCGACCGCCGTAGCAGGGACACCGCCTATCACAACGGCACAATTTGGCCATGGCTACTCGGCCCATACGTGTCGGCGTACCTTAAAGTCAACGATTACTCGCCCCAAGCACGCAAAGAGGCGTTGGAGAACCTTATTTTGCCCCTATTCACTGTTGGCATCCACCAAGGCGGCTGGGCACCATCAACGAAATCTACGATTGCGACCCACCCAACGCGCCACGCGGCTGCATCTCGCAGGCATGGAGCGTCGCCGAACCGCTAAGGGCATATATAGAAGATGTATTGCATTAAAACCATAATTTCGGTGAGGATTCTAGCGGTGCTGTTTTTTTGAAGTAAACAACTGCACCAATGACCAAGGCAGCCACTGAAATAGCAACAATAGTTTCAATTACAATCGTTGGATCAGAATTCGGCACCGCGGGTATAGTTGGAGCAGTTGTTGCCAGCGCTAAATATTGCTCAAAGGGCTCCATAAGTGGATGCCAATCGACATTGCCTGCATCTAATACATAGGATGTACCGCTGGTTCCTGTACCGTTTACTTCTGATGCATTTGGATATTTCTCAAAGTAGTTGCTCCAGTAGTTGCCTACTGTGCCATTATCCCAACTATTGGTTGGATTTGGCGCCATAAAACTTGTATTAACAACGTTATCTGTGATGTTTATGAAATCGTTCAAATAGATGATGTTTGATGAGAACAATTGCCCATTTATGTTAATGCAAGAGACTCCTTTCTGGCAATTCAAAAATTTATTCTGAAAAATCCTCAGATTACTGCCGCCATCTAAATGTATTGAAGCGCCGGTATTGTTGAAGGAATTTGCAAATATTTGATTGCCATACCCATAGATGAAGAACATACCCGTTTCGCAGTTACGGATGGTATTGTTGAATATTTTGCTGTCTGAACCTCGGATTGCTATCCCACAGGAACAATCAATCAGGGTATTTCCATAGATTCTGCTTTGATTGTTAGGCATACCATCTAAAGTGATGCCGACAATACTGCTTCCGGTAATTGTGTTATTGGCTATTGTGGCGTTGACTTGTGAATTAAAACCAATGTAACCGTTTTTTATGTGAAAATTGGTTATTGTAATGTTACTATTTACTGGGTATTCAGTGGTCCAAGTTATTTCGTTATAGGTCCCTTCTGCTCCGCATACCATTTCAACTGTATGGCCGCCTCCGTTCTAGAAAGGTGTTGTTTCTGTAAACATATATTGTGGCTTGGATGTCCTGTGTTAATGTGTAGGTGTCCCCGTTGCGGTTTACTGGGGCGGTTGAAGGGTTTATCGTTCCATTTTCATCTATGGTTATGTCACCGCTGAATTGAGCATTAGTTTGCTCGACATAGTAAAAACTAAGAAACAGAATTGCACTGCAACATATTATAACCATAGTTTTTGACAGACGCGTTATTCTCATGATTTTGATTCTATTGGTAGGGTTTAAATCGTTTTTTGTCAAGGTTTCTGGACTAAGTTTGTAATAGGATTTAGACTAAAAGAAAGTCAGGGTTTGATTGCTTTCTTGAGTGCCTCTGCCGCGGCTTCCGGCGTAACCGTGTTGATGTAGATTCCTGTGCTCTTCTCAAACCCTGCCCACGTCGCCAACTTTGGATAAACTTCAAGGTGCCAATGGTACTCACCCTCGATGGTTTGGTGTATGCCGTAATTGTAGGGTGGGTCGTTAACGAGGTCTTTTAGGGCTTTGAGGCTAGTTTTGAGTGTTACCGCAAGCGACTTCACTTCAGCTTCAGTCAAGCTTTGGATGTTTGGCGAGTGGCGTTTGGGGAATATCCAGAACTCCATCGGGTTAATGCTGGCGTATGGTGCAATAACCGCGAAATCGCTGTTCTCCAAAATCAGCCGCTGAGTCTTAACTTCACGCTCGATGATATCGCAGAAGATGCATTTGCCGTGTTCTTTGTGGTAGGCTTCGGCGGCATGCTGTTCGTCTTGGATGGTTGGGGGATTCATTGGTGTTGCGATGATTTGGCTGTGCGCGTGGGATAGGGAGGCGCCTGCATCTAAGCCATAGTTGCGGAAAATCGAGACATATTTTACGTAGGATTTTGCGCTCAATGCCTTATACCGATCGATGTAGGCGTTTATGACCAGTTCCAGTTGGGTTAGTTCTGTATCTGCGGGGTCTTCGTCATGGTTGGGTGTTTCAATTACCACTTCATGGTAACCGATTGCGTACCCAAACTCCGAGTTTACAAAAATCTGCGTGGTATCTTTGGGATGTTGCGGTGGGGTGAAGGCTGGGTAGAGGTTTGGGATAGTGCGTACAAGCCAATTTTTGGGGCGCTCGCCAGCAGGCGGGTCTTGGGCACGTTTTACTTCGCCGTTTATTTTCTGGTAGAGTAGTACGGCTGGGGGTGTCATGGATTCGTTGCCAACGCAAAGTGGGCAAACCCCGGTTTTTGCTGCTTCAACTCTGGGTTTAGCTAAATCGGTTGGTCGGCGGCTGCGTTCTTTAGCGATTACTACCCAGCGGTTTAGTAAGTAATCTTTTCTGAGTTCATTATAGGGCATTAATAGTACCGCTATTAATTCAGATGATTTTCATATTTAATTGTGCTGGAAGAGCTCTTGTGGAAATCTAAACAATATTTACGGGTGGTTATCAAGCCTTAAATATATAATTCTGAGGCAGTCAGCTAACGATTTTTTGTGCTAACGAAATTTTTCCACCAGACGGGTGTTTTGGTTAAGTTTTATATGCGTTTGGCAGTAATAATTGAAGGCTATATACTGCTGATAAAATGATTGCGCTTCATTTCGATCAGCCTAAGGCAGTGTTTAGTAAGTGGCGATTGGCTTTTGCAGGCTTCGCATTAGTCTACGCCATGGTTCTCATATTTAACTCCGCCAATCATCCTATGCAGTGGGATGAAGTCATACACCTCAACCAAGGCTCATTCCTCTACTGGGGCAACTTTGATAAGTTTGTCCTCAACGCGTTTTATCCGCCACTATTCGACGGCGTAGTATTTCTCTCTTTCAAGGTATTGGGTGTTAGCCTGTTTGCAGCCCGATTAGTACCCGTTTTATTCTCGGTTCTTGGGCTATGGGCTACCTTTGAGTTAGGATGCAGTATGTACGGCGGTAAAACTGCTTTGCTCTCAGCTGTCCTTTTGGGTGTGATGCCGGGGTATTTTTGGCTCTCACAGGGTACCCTACCTGAAATCGCCTTAGTCTTCTTCGTTACCGCTTCGTTGCTTTTTTTTTACCGCTGGTTGACCACGCGGCAAGATAGAATGTTGGTTTTCACAGGGTTAGCATTAGGGTTGGGCTTCTTAGCCAAGTATCAGATACTTGTAGCGGGCCTCATAATGTTGATTAGCATACTGTTTTTGGCCCGAAAACAAGTCAAGGTGGCCCTGAAACGGTTCTCGATAACTATAGTTACCGCCGTTGTAGTGGTGGTTCCTTGGGCTGTAATATCCTATCAAATTTACGCGTCTCAGATCCTTAGCCAATGGCTATATGCCGTACAAGTCGGCAATCCCGAACGCTCAGTGTATAGCGAGCGTTTCTTTCAGCCAATATTCTATCTCGTCGATATGGTATGGCCCTATGATACCGTGCATCCAATCTCACTCTTCGTCTACATCGCTGGATTAGCGGGGCTAATCTTTTTTGCTTGGAGACGCAAACCAGAGGACAAATATATTCTCATCTGGTTCATCGTCATCTACATCTTCTTTACATTGATTTCAAATAGGGCTTGGCGATATGTGCTGCCCCTGTTTCCAGCGTTGGCCATCTCCGCTGCTGTATTGTTCTCCACGCTTTACGGTAAAATACAGAATAGTTGGCGAAACACCCAGACGAGCACAAACCAAAAAAGGTTTGCTAAAGTCGCCGCGGGATTACTGATTGTTTCATTAGCCGGCGCAGTCGCCTTTAGCATATACGATTCCTACACAATAATTTTAGGAAACAACATAAAAATCGAGATTAAACAAGCCACAGACTACGCCCTTGCAAACTTGGACTTTAACAGATCAATCATGGTACTATGCCCCTTTGACCTGTTAAGCCGCGAAATGGTGAGATTTTATCTTTGGGAAGATGGCGACAATTTTGTGCCGGTGTTTCAGTATCCACGCCGAGCCGTCGATGCTTACGCACCAAACTTCAACATAACAGAACTCATCCACCTATGCAAAGTCTACAAGGTACAGTGGCTCTTCACCTACGAATACGGCGGCACCGTACCATACTTACAACTCAACACTAAATCTACAGCAAATCTATACACAACTTTACGAGTCAGGCAACTTTACACATATCAGCGGTGACACAACATTCGGAGAAAACCCGAGAAGAATATTTGTGCTAGAATTCACAGGCTGAACTGCTCGTATTGGAGCGCCGCGAACAATCCCCGCCTAAACTTCTTTTCTTGATTATTTTATGACTTCTTGGTTTTCTGTTTTATAAACAATCATTATTTTTTGCGTTCGCAACTTGGAGACCGTGGGTTCAAATCTTGCTGTTTTATTTTTTCTATTGGAAGGTGTAGTAGGTTTGTTGGTTGTTTTGCTTGCTGGAGATTCTTATTGGGTTCCGCTGGTTTGGGTGTACTGTGACGGGTGACTAAGGTCGATGGGGTTATGCGAGTGCCAAATTTGTATTGCAGTATACTTACTGCGAGAAAGACACGGTGTAGATCCCACACCCACACTCTTACACTGCTTATATATCGTCATGTTGGGAGTGTGGCGAAAAATGCGTGCCCACACCTAATCAGACTTAGAAAAACGTTGCAAAACCAAAACAGAACTCAATTCTCAAGCAGGAGTGTAGTGTATTTTTTAAAACCGCCACACCCACACAAAGAACAAAAAAGTTTTTGCCAAAAAACGGGAAAGACAAGCTTTCTAAATCCCCCAAAACACGCGACCAGTAACTAAATCCCACACACAACATTTTAATTCTAAATCCAGCCTAAAAGGGTTAAAACAGGTAATCAACTTTGAGTAGCGAACCAAAAAGCAGCAAACCACAGTGCGACAAATTCGTCGCAGTTAACGAATTAGCTAAACGCAGAGGCTTTTTCTGGTCATCTTTTGAGATTTACGGAGGAAGCGGCGGCTTTGTCACTTACGGTCCACTTGGCACACGCCTAAAACAGAATGTTGAGGCGAAACTGAGGGAGTTTTTGGTTAAAAAAATTGGCATCTACGAAATGGAATCCTCAGTCATTGCGCCGGCGAAAGTATTTGAGGCTTCAGGTCACGTTGACCATTTTAAAGAACCCATGGTGGAATGCCAAAACTGCCATACAACGATTCCGCGCAGACCACCTCCTTGAGGAAAAAGGCATAAGCTCAGCGCAGAAGCAGAAAAAATGACGCTTGAAGAAGTCAGCGCAAGAAATAGAACGCCACGACATAGTTTGCCCAGACTGCGGAGGCAAATTCGGCGAACCCCACACGTTACTTAACCATGTTCGAAACAACCATCGGCCCATACTGCAGGCGCGGTCGGCTACGGCAGACCCGAAGCAGCACAAAACATCTTCGTCGAATTCAACAGACTATACACATGCTGCACGAGAACGCTTGCCGTTTGGCTGCATCCAAGATCGGACATGCACTTGCGCAACGAGATTTCTCCACGCCAAGGCTTAATCCGCCTGCGAGAATTCACGATTGCCGACTTAGAATTCTTCTTTGACCCAGAAGAACCAGCTGTGACAAGATTAAAGAAGTGGAAAATGAGGTATTGCCCATTCTACTTATGCGAAACAAGGCTCAAAGAATGCGAAGACATAACAAACTTCACCGTCCGCGAAGCACTCGACAAAAAAATCATCCGATCCGAATGGCAAGCCTTCTTCATGGCAATGGCAAAACGCCTCCTAACCGAACTCGGCGTACCTGCGAATAAACAGCGTTTCATCGAAAAACTCACATGGGAAAAAGCCCACTACAGCAGCCAAAGCTTCGACCAAGAAGTGCTCGTTGACCGATGGGGCTGGGTAGAAGTTTCAGGTCACGCTTACCGAACAGACTTCGACTTAACCTGCCACATGAAAGCCAGCGGCGTAGACATGACCGTTTACAAAGAATACGCTACCCCAGTCGAGAAAGAAGAGTTAGCGGTTAAACCGATTATGGCAAAGCTTGGTCCAGTCTACAAAGGCGAAGCAGGCAAAGTGGCAGCAGCACTTGCCAAAATTCCAGCACAACAAGTCGCAGAGGCTATGGCAAAAGACGGCAGCATACATGGTTGAAAACTACCAAATATTCCCAGAACAAGTGGAAATTGGCAAACAAAAAACCATAGTTCGCGGCAAACGCTTCATACCCCACGTGGTTGAACCCAGTTTCGGCTCAGACAGGCTATTCTACGTGGCATTAGAATATGCTTACGGCGTAAAAGATGACCGCGTAGTCCTGAGTTTCCCACAGAAGCATTGCGCCAATCCAAGTTGGCGTTTATCCATTGATGGGCAAAGACGGCTTAGACACCAAAGCCAAAGAAGTCCAAAAGCTATTGACATGCGAGGGCTTCATGACGGAATATGACGAAACAGGCTCAATCGGCAGACGATACGCACGAGCAGACGAAGCAGGTATACAACTTGGCATAACAATAGACTACGACACTTTAAACGATGGCACAGTAACCATCCGAGACCGCGACAGTTGGCAGCAAGTCCGAACCGCAATCAAAGATTTACCTAGCAATTGCACACAATACTTCGAAGGCAAAACTAAACTTTGAACAACTTAGGAAGCATAATCAAAAGTTAAGTAGCTACCTTTTTTAATGCACACGTATAATAGTTACATGATTAACAATACGGATGATTATAGCGGGGGAAAAAGTTTGGTACTTCCAGCAGAAACAGAAGAGCGCGTGAAGCGTCGAGCGCTAAATGCTTGTCAAGATAACTTACGTAAGGTTGTAGATGTCTCAAGAAAAATCCCTCAACTAGTCGAGTATTTTGCAAGCGGCGACAAAGAAAACGCACGCAGACTCTTCAGCGAAATAAAAGCAGGCGAAGAAGAAGTATCAAAGCACGACGCATGGTCAGTCTCAGGAACTAGCAGAAATAGGCGCCATCTCTGATTGCCCGAGAAGACTTCCTTAGATTCACTAACTTATCAAGCGAAATAGCTGACTTCTCCGAAGGCATCGCATATTACCTGGTTGAAATCATGGAGCACAACTGGGTAATATCCTCAGAAATCAAAAAAGACCTCCTAAAACTCATCCCTCGCAGTGCTTGATTCAGTGCTTAAACTCCGCGAAACCATGATGGTTCTCAACTACGGCTCACAAAAAACCCTTGAACGAGCCAAAGACGTAGAAATCGCCGAACGCATAGTCGACGACCAATACCGCGCCTTAACAATCAAAGTTCTCAGCAGCAAACTCGACGTCCCAGTCCTGCTACTACTTCAGAGATGTTCTGCAACTTCTCGAAAACTCCGCTGACAAAGCCGAAGACGCAGCAGACGCAGCCCGCATGATCTCATTCATAATGTAACCAAGAGCCGAAACTGATGCCGAAAACAAGGTTGAACTCATCGAAAACTTTCTTGTAGTATGGAACCCAACAGAGGGCTCTGAACTCTACAAAACCGCCTACTATGGCAAACCCGTCGGCATTCCCAAACCAAAAATTCCAGAGTTTGACGTGCCGCTTATTTTAGATTTGATGGAAGGTCTCTACCTTGCGGAAATCAGAAAGAATCGAAATTTACGAGAACCCAGATGAAACCAAAGTTAACCTAAAGAAACTGCGGCAAAAAGCCAAGCAACTCTACGAAGGATTCGAAGAAAAATACGCTGTTTACCATGACCTGCGAGACAGCGGCTTAATCGTTACGCCCGGCATAAAGTTTGGCTGCGACTTCGCCGTTTACAAGTATGGTCCAGGCGTGGAACATGCACCTTACATGGTTACTGTTAAAAAAGCCGGCAGCGACATTTCCGCCACAGAAATTGTAAAAAATGGCAGGTTGGCAACGACAGTGCGTAAACGCTTCATAATTGCCGTGCCCGATTTAGCTTCAAAGAAAATAAAATATTTGATTTTTAAGTGGTTTAAGGCTTAAGTTCGCGATTATTGTTTGGTTTTGGAATTCTCCTCGGATATTTTGATGCGGATAAACTTTTGTTGCCAGCTAAGTGAGCAGCCTTCTTCAAGTGTGACATCATCAGCGACTACGCTGACCGCGGTGATTTTTGTTGGGTTTATGACAACTTGAGTTAACAACAACGTGTCTGCCGATTATGCTATCATAGACTTCAGCGTTGTCGCCGATTATTGCTCGATCCATCACTGCCGAGTTAGCGACAACAGCGTTCTTGCCAATTCGCGTGAAATTGTCGATGCATGAATTAACGATTCTTGCGCCATCCTCAATCTGGCAGTGCCGCCCAATCAATACAGCGCCTTCAACCTGTAATTTTTTTCTGTTTAATTTTCTGGATGATTTCTTGCCGGCGTTTTTCTGAATCGTTACTTTCTCCCTGCACCCAAACTAAGTCAATCATCGTTTAGTCTGCCGCCGAAGTCGTTGAGCGTTGAAAATCCGCCATGCAAGCAAGTTCTTCATGGCTTCCAAGTAGCTTTTGGGTGTGCCCACATCAAACCAGCTGCCCTTAAGCGTGTAACCATAAACTGGGCGACCTGTTGAGATAACGTAGGGAATAAAGTCGTAGCCAAAGTCTAAGCGGTTCTTTTCTTTGATGATTTGCTGAACGCCTTTTTCCTTGAAAATTTTTCGTACTTCAGGCGAAAACACGTACAAGCCGGTGTTTGCAAGGTTGCTTGGTGCATCTTTGGGTGCAGGTTTTTCGACGAAGCGTTGTATGCGCCCGTCTTTGTCGATGTCAGCTATGCCTAAGCCTTCAACGTTATCAACTTCCCGCAGAACGATAGTTAAGCAGGCGCCTTTTTCTTTATGGAAATCAATTAGGCTTTTTACTTTTATGTCAAAGATGTTATCGCCTTGCACAGCAAAAACGGGGTTGTTTAGTTCATAGTATTCCATGTTTATGCGTGCAGAATCAGCGCTGCCTAAATCAGGTACGTTAGGCTGATATTTTATGTGAATATCGAGGTTTAATGTTGTATCTTGCGCGAGAAACCGTATCCTGACTCAAAATAATCATAGAGGTCTCGGTAGTTGGTGTAGCCTTTTACGCCGAAGATAAAATTGCGGATTCCCTGACTTGCAAGGGATAGAAGGGAAAACTCCACCAGAGGCCTGTTAAGCAAACGTAGGCAGGCTTTGCTGGTTTCCGCTGTTAACGGCAGAAGGCGTGTGGCTTTTCCGCCGACAGGAATGATTACTCTGATTTTTTCTGGAGCATAGTTGTCTCCGACGAGGGGTGCATAATTGTCACTCAAAGCTGCATCAACCTATCTTAAAAGAAGCAGATCAATGTTTTTAAATATTTCCTATCTACCGCTGACTCGCTAAAATTTGAGTTGTTTTTTTAAGGTTTGGCAACCTAATCAAATGAACACTAACACCCAGCTGCAACAACCAGCAGCACAATTTGAGCAATAAGAATCTCATCAACAACAAAGAATGTAGAATAAAGAATAGCAACCCACAAGAACGGTCATCGCCACAATTTTTGTTTTCAAGGAATTCCTTTGCCATTCTGATAATTCTTATGTATTTTCCAAACCATCTGTTATTTATAAGCCATTTATGCATTCGCTCAGAACTCCGCATATAACAAGCCGCAGTAATAGCAAAAAAGGCGTCGTTGGCAAAATAGGCAAAAAAATCCCTACAGCCCCCAAACAGAGGCAAACTGTACCAGCAACCATTAATAGCACCCTGATAACTCTCTGCTTTTTTAGCTTAGAAGTGGGGGCTTGCTGTGGGCTTGTCATAACTTTCGTGTGTTTCAATGTTTATCGATAATAAAAATCCATCGTCAAACACTCATCCACTCAATCAAGCGCGACCCTAAACCAAAATTATCCTTGAATTAAAGGCACCGTTAATTTTATACAGTCAAACGTTAGTGGTTGGTCAGGGTTTCTTGTAAGCCTGCTATACCATAGTAATCATACTAAACCAACCTATTCGAACCCAAATAGTGAACTCTATTCAGGACTTATAGCGGGGTAGGTTTAATTTGTACGTTTTTTAGCCAACAAAACAAGCGTGTAAACAGCACCAAATCAACCGCTCAAACGTTACCATCTACGGTTTATATTTATATCATAGATAAATAGTTGAAATGCAACAACATGTAACAATCAAGGAGAAATCAAAAGTTGTCTGTAGCGCAAAGAAAATACTTTACAGAAGTGGCAGCGTTAGCAGATAAAACTGTAGCTGTCGTCACCACAAACGGAAAAACCATTAACGGCACACTCATCGGCATCAACCCAGACAATATGAGCCTAGTTTTAGCAGACGCAACCGAAGCAGGAAAACCCCTACATCGCATAATAATCAACGGAAGTACTGTCGCTCAAATATCCAGTGCAGATAAACCATTCGACCTCAAAGCACTCGCTGGAAGATTAGAAAAAGTCTTCCCAACCATGGTTAAACTCTATGAGGACCAAGGCTTCATCTGGGTAATGGACAAGGTTAAGTTAACCGAAAAAGGCGTTGTTGAAGGCTCAGGACCAGCCGCTGATCGCGTGCAAAAAGTCTATGATACCTTCATGAGTGAAGCAAAAGCTTCAACTTAGATGAACCAGCGCAGTTGCTGCTCTTCTTTCTTCTTTTCTTCTGTTATGCTTCGAATTATTCCAAAGGATTCTAGCATCTTTTTGATTTCTTCGCCGCTTGCTTCGATGCCGCTTAAGTCAACGTTTAGGTTTAGATATTTTCCCAGCATGATTATTGCATGTTCGGCTGCGTTAACATCGGGATTCATGCCTATGGTGTCGACTAGAAGGGAGAATCCTTTGAAGTCGCGTATTCTAGCTAATCCAACTGATAGGCCTGCGATGCCAAATACGTGTCCAACCATGACTTTGGTGCCTAAATCCAGCGCTACCTGCATGGTTTCTAGGTCTGTGGCGGTGCTGTAGATGGCGGGGATGGGTTGAACCTCGTCTTTTTTGAAGCCGCCAATGGAAACTACAAATTTGCAGCCTAAATCACTGCATATGTCGAGTACTTTGCCGACGAGTTCGTATTGCCCAACTGTTGTGAGTGCTTGTGTGTTGCCATACCAGATGATGAGGTCTCGTCCGCCCTCTGGATGCTTGGCATAATAGAGCTCATTTATGGGTGAGCGTGCGCCACCGTCTTCGGTTGTTATTGCGAAGTCTTGGAATGACGAAGAGAAAATCCGTGCAAACAAAGTGGCCTTCAATTCTTTAATTAGATGGAGTGCTGCGATGTTTGCTACAAAGCCAATGCCTGGTAAGCCTTCGATGAGGACTGGATCTTTGAGTTGAGGTTTTTCGGTTATGTCGATTGAGCAGACCATGAATGTGCACTTCTGTTGGTATTAGAGAAACATGATGATATAAGGATGCCTAAAAGAAAATAGCCATAGCAATTCAAGGCAGAAGTTAATTCAAAACGAATTTTTATAGGGAGATCCTTTTTTGTATTCATTTACAGCATCTGAGGGCAACTCAGCCGACTGGACAAGACTCCTAGCTGAGGCTTCCTTTTCTTGCGCTTAAGCCGCTGCTTTTTAGGTTGCTCTAAACCTTTAAGCTTAAACGTGAAACCGCGTTCCGTTGGTAAAGTCAAATGATACTTCTACACCGATTGTGACTTGTTTGTGATTTAGATGTCGAAGAAGGGGTAGATGATGGCGACTGGGAAACCGATGCCAAGTAAAGTTGCCCAGATTAGTCATATTTTGCGTCGCCTTGTGGGTGCAACCAACATGGGGCATGAATAAAATAAGCTTTTTCCAAACGGACCCCACAGAAGCATGCCAAATGCAAGAGCAAGCCACCGACTTTTGGGGCTAACATTTTTTATAAGGCAGAGTGTGCTTCATCTGTAGGTTTCACCTCCTTGAGCAGCATATTTGAAATAAAAGAAAAAGACCTGCTTGGCAGAATCGGCAAACTAAAAACCCGCAGCGCCACAGTCGAGACTCCGCTCCTATTCCCAGTCATCAACCCCAGCAACCAACCTATATCATCCAAACGGCTCAAGGAAGTCTTCGGCTGCCAAGCCATAATCACCAACAGCATACATCATCAAGAAACGCTTTGACCAAAAACCCATAGAAATGGGCGGCCTACACAATTTCCTCGATTATAACGGCGCAGTCATGACTGACTCAGGCGCCTACCAAATTCTCGTTTACGGCGAAGTTGAGGTTTCTCAGAAAGAGATTGTTGCTTATCAAGAGGGCATCGGCAGCGACATAGCTACCATACTTGACATTCCCACTGGCTGGAAAGTTACCAAAGAAGAAGCCGAAGTCACCGTAGCAGAAACACTGCGCAGAGCAAAAGCCTTCTTTAACCTTAAAACCCGAGATGACATCCTCTGGGTTGGACCAGTACAAGGCGGCAGACACCTCGATTTGGTCGCATCCTCCGCAGTTGAAATGGGTAAACTACCCTTCCCAATCCATGCGTTAGGAAGCCCAACAGAGGTTATGGAGAACTACCGCTACGACGTACTGGCCGACATGATATTAACATGCAAAAAGGGCATCCCAATGGAACGCCCACTGCATCTATTCGGCGCGGGGCACCCATCCATGTTCGCCCTAGCAGTTTCACTGGGTTGCGACTTATTCGATTCAGCAGCCTACGCACTCTATGCCCGTGAAGGCCGCTACATGACCGAAAACGGCACATGGCGCCTTGACCAAATGGATTATTTCCCATGCAGCTGCCCTAAATGTTCGTACGAAACCCCCGAAGGCCTAAGAAGAAAACCAGCCAAAGAACGCGAAGTATTCCTCGCCGAACACAACCTGCACGTTTGCATGGCCGAAATACGCCGCATCAAACAAGCCATCCGCGACGGCAGACTCTGGGAACACACCGAAATGCGTCTCCACGCCCACCCCGCCCTACTCTCAGCACTCAAACGTGTGCGTAGCAGCGAAGACTTTCTTGAAAAGTTTAGCCCAACCGCAAAAAGCAGTGGCTTCTTCTATTTCGACTCTGTTGGATTAGTACGTCCAGAAATCGTTCATTACCGCAAACGCTTAAGCGAACGCTATACGCCGCCAGCAGTGGCGAAGGTGCTGTTTTTGGTGCCACAGACGCGTAATAAACCATTCCATAAAGCCCCCGAAATGAAAAAAATTCGCCAACTACTGCGAATGATAGGGGAAGAACAAGCTGCGCTGGTTCATGTCTGCGTTTACGCAGCGCCATTCGGCGTCATACCTCTAGAACTCGACGAAGTTTACCCGCTGTCCCAACATGAAGTCACCCTACCACTAACTTGGAAACAGTCAATTACGTTGCCGCTCAAACTGCAGAATTTATCAAACGCGGCGGCTACCAAGGCGTTGTGCTGCTTAATGACCGTAAATTCTGGAATGACACCGTTAAAGACGCTACCCAACAAGCCTGCGGGGTAAAAGGCTTATCTTTTGGCTGTGTTGACACCAATGTGGAGGGGACAAAAGAGATGCTATCGCATCTCGAGAACCTCTTGCGCAAGGGGCTTGTACAGAATTAGGCTTGATTGAGGAAAAAAGGAATTAACTTAATTACTCGGGCAGATTAAAGCCTAGGTTCTTTTCTACGGCTTTGACTTGTTCGCTTTGGGCAAACTCCTTTAGGGCTGTAACGGCCGTCATTAAGGCGCAGTCTTTGCATTGTTCGCCGAGCTTTTTTTGGCAGCATAAGCGTGTGTATAGGCTTTCGATATGCTCCAGCGCTAGGGCATATTCTTTGAGGTCAATTTTTACCGGTTGAAAGTTATTTTCTATGCTTTGTTCTATCATTCCTTTCGTCTCTCTTGCGAAGTATGACACTGTAGCTTTTTTTCATACTAAGACATATATAAGCTTTCATCCTACTCCAAAATAGGATTAATCCTAATAATTCCAACAACTCAAATAAATAGAAAATGCGCTCAAAAAAAACTAAAAATCAACGTATCCGTGAATGCAGGCCTAATCGATTGGATCGATAAAAAAGTCACGACTTCACCTTCCAAAACCAAAGTGACTTAGAAAAAACCATCTACAAACTCAAACTCGAAGAAGACAAAACACCCAAAAACCAAAAATATCCAATAACGTATAAAACATAACAAATTCAAATAACTTTTTTTACTCCCAACCACCTATAAGCCCAATCATGACCCCGCCAAAATCAGGCACAATATACGCAGACTTCCACCTACACACAGTCTACTCAGCAGACTCCCTAGTTCAACCCAAAACCCTCGTCGACATTCTAAACGCTCACCCATTCATCAAAGTCGCAGCAGTCACCGACCACGACAGTGTAAGGGCCAATAGACCCACAATCGAGCTAGCAAAAGCATACCCAGACATCCTAATTATCCCGGGCTGCGAAATCAGCACCATAGAAGGAAACATACCAACCGGCGACATGCTGGTGTTGGGAACTTTTGAGTTGCCGCCTAAACCTTGGACGCCTGAGGCAGTAGCAGATTTTGCTCACTCAATCAACGGCGTAGCCATCGTTGCCCACCCATTCCGCACTTATGGCATGGGCGAACGGGCTCGAGACCTAAAAGTTGACGCTATAGAGGTCCTAAACGGGGGCACCAGCAAAGAAGGCAACGCAAAAGCCAGAGAATTCGCCAAAGAACTCGGCTTACCTGGAACAGCAGGCAGCGACGCCCACCAGGTCTCAGAGCTTTTTGCTGTTTGTAACCAGGTTGAGGCGTCGATGAACGTGGACTCGGTGCTCTCAGCGATTAAGAAGGGTTTAGTGTCAGCACATATGCCTGCAACAATACGCTTTTAATTTTAACAATGGGCAAATTTGCTATAAAGCCGTTGGTTGTCGTTGAAATAAGATGGAACCCGGTAATAACTATACAAAAATTAACATTAACCCCCAGCTGCAACATCGAAAACTATGCGATTTAAAGCATGCATACCAAGCAAACAACCAAAATTCAATACGTTTTTAAAACACTACAAGCTCCTTTTTAATCGAACTATACACGCAAGGACTGGTTTGTTTGCAGATTGGATTTTTAGGCGGAGCTAAGAGAAGTCGGTCGCTTGGGAATAAGCGTTAAGTCAGCTAAGAGCCAAGTCATCATCGACTATGGTGTGATGTTGGATAATGAGCCGGGTTTTCCTATGCATGTTCCACCTAAAGATGTTGACGGTTTGATTTTGACCCATAGCCACCTCGACCACAGCGGCGCCTTACCAATTTTCTACATCAACGACAACATCCCGCTCTACACAAACAAACTAAATCTCGAATTATCTCAGCTACTTATTCAAGACTTTATCCACCTGTCTGGCTACTACATACCATTCGAGTATCTGGAACTCAAAACCATGATGAAAAGCAATCACCACCTTGAATTCGGCGAAACAGCAACCATCGGCGACATGAAACTCACACTCGTCAACGCCGGCCACACACCCGGAAGCGCCTCAGTACTCATAGAAGCAGACGGCAAACGCTTCCTATACACAGGCGACTTCAACACAGAAGAAAGCAAACTTTTAGCGGGCGCATCAATGGATTACGGAGACTTAGACGCAATTGTTATCGAATCCACATACGCCGACAGCGACCACACCGAACGCGTCGAACTCGAACGCCAATTCGTAGAAGCCTGCAACGCAGTCGTTGAAGTCGGGGGAACCGTTCTAGTCCCATCATTTGGAGTCGGACGCGCCCAAGAAATGGCCTGCATCCTAGCCGCCAACCACTTCGAACACCCAATAGTGCTCGACGGCATGGCAAGAGAAGCTAGTCGAGTCATCATGAATCACAAGGAATTCCTAAAAGACCCCAAACTCTTCATGAACGCCATGCACAGCTGCGATTGGGTTGACGGCTGGCGAGACAGACGAAAAGCCCTCAAAAACCCCTGTGCCATAATATCAACCGCAGGCATGCTCAAAGGCGGACCAGCAGCATTCTACCTCTCCAAACTAGGAAAAAAAGCCATCAACGCCGTCTTTTTGGTCAGCTACCAAATCCCAGGAACCCCAGGTAGAGAACTAATGGAAAAAGGGGTCTGCACCATAGACGGAAAAGTCCAAAAAATCAAAGCCGCATACCGCCACTTCGACTTCTCAAGCCACTGTGGAGCCTCCCAACTAAAGGAAGCCCTAAAAAAACTTGGCGGCAAACCCAAAGTCTTCATGGTCCACGGCGCCGAAGGCAACTGCGAATTATTCGCCAACTGGGCACAAACCGAATTAGGCCTAGACGCTATTGCTCCACGAACCGGCGAAACTTACCAAATTTAGGCGTTGATATGAGAATCGGTGTTTTAGGTGTTGGAAAAGTTGCATCCAAAGTTTTAGCTCAAACTGCACATGGGTTAGTAGAGATTTTCCCGGAAACCACCTGCGAAGTAATTGGCGATGTTTTAGCTTTACCTGGACCTGCTTTCGATAGAAAAAGAGGTCAATACAACTCGACAATGATACTAAACGATGTGCAGTCCTTTGCTGTTCATCGAATGGATTTGAATAGAGTTTTGGCTATTATAGACGCTGATATCTATACTTCTGGACTTAACTATGTGTTTGGCGAAGCATACGTGGCTGGAAAGGCAGGGTTGATTTCGCTTTGGCGCCTAAAACCCGAATTTTACGGTGAAGCAGCAGATTCAGGAGCGTTTGAACTGCGGACGCTAAAAGAATCAGTTCATGAGTTAGGTCATACTTTGGGGTTGGCGCATTGCCCAAAAAGCTATTGTGTCATGCATTTCTCCAATTCCATCTTTGAGGTAGATAAAAAACAAAGCTTATTCTGTGACCAATGCTATCTAAATGCCTCAATAGCCATAACCAAATTAGGGCAACACCCATGACTGAGCCACAGAAACTACAAGAGCAACCACAAAAAGCTCCAGCTTCCTCAGAGGATAAGTTCAAGTTTGAACTCATCTACCTCTTACCCATACTCGCAAGCATGCTTTTCGGTTTAGCCTGCTCAATCGTGTTGCTTCCCGAAGCTGTACCGCCCACTCAAGTCACACCCATCTCGCCTGGAACACCTGGCGCCGATTGGGGCAACGCAATCTATTTTGTAGTGCTAATAGCAATTAGTGCAACAGTTTTCTATTTTCTGCTCAAACGAAAGAGTAAGCGTATAATCAAAGGTCTAGTCATACTTGCCTTAACCACCGCAGCCCTACTACTATCGTTGGTTTACCTAATTGCATTAGCAGATTACTTACCAATACTTGCGGATTGGTTGATTATTATTCCTCTGTCACTTGCGTTTACAGTGCTATTTGATTTGGCGATATTCCGTTTGGGTAATGTTTCCCGTAATGTTGCAGTTATTCTGATGGGTGGCGCCTTAGGAATGTACTTCGGCTATAACATAGCTAGTCTTTCACTTTGGAGTGCAGTGTTGATTTTGCTTTTCTTAGCTATCTATGACGTGTTTGCGGTGTATAAGGGTCCAGTGGGTAAAATTGCGCAGTCAGGCCTCGATCAACTGCAGGGATTAAGCTTTGGTTTTAAGGATATTCAGATGGGACTAGGTGATTTAGTATTTTATTCTATGTTGACAGGCGCTATGATTTTTGGTTTTCCATCTTCATTCATTCCAGTTATAGCATCAGTCATTGGCATTGTTGCAGGTTCAATTGTGACGTTCTTTATGCTTGAAAAAAGAGGCATCTTCCCGGGTTTACCGTTTC
Source organism: uncultured archaeon (assembly GCA_963800605.1). GTDB lineage: Archaea > Thermoproteota > Bathyarchaeia > Bathyarchaeales > Bathycorpusculaceae > Bathycorpusculum. Next base: position 28,547 of record CAWDBI010000007.1, read on the forward strand.
CAATCGTAATGGGTTTAGCGGCTGGTTTCCTCACTGCAATAGCGTTGGGTTTGCCTATTCCGGGGATATTCTAAAAAGCAATCGTTGCGTCCTAAGTGAAGGAAACGTTAAAAGCTAAGTTAGGTTTCACTAGAACCTGTGATTTTAATGGGCACATCCCAAGTAGCTATTGTCAAGGGCGAACGCGGCTATGAACCCGTCTATAAGGCGCTGGATTTAATCGATTATAAATCAGCTCTTGCTGGTTACAGCAGGGTTCTCATAAAAGTGAATTTTATCACTACTATGACTTGGGATAGTGGTGCCACAACTGACCCCATAGTAGTCGAAGCCATTATCAATCGCCTAAAGGATTTGCCAGTTGAGGTCTACGTTGTTGAGTCAGACGCAAGCATGACAAATGCCTCCAAAGCCTTCGATGCCACAGGAATGGCGGAAATGTGCAACCGCAACAGCATCAAATACCTCAACTTACGTCATGTCGAAGACAAAATCAAAATAGCAATCCCAAACGGTGACGCCCTCAAAGACATAACTGTACCCCGCCTTGTAACAGAATCCGCAATCATCAGCGCAGCCAAAATGAAAACCCACATGGCCACCAAAGTCACTTTGGGAATGAAAAACATGTTCGGGCTCTTGCCTGATAAGTTGAAGTTTAAGTTTCACGCCAGAGGTATAAGCAAAGTCATAGTTGATATAAATACCGTACTAAAACCCCAATTAACCGTGATAGACGGGTTTGTTGCTATGGAGGGCAAAGGACCCACCGATGGTTCACCCGTTAACATGAATTTGATCATTGCCGGCAAAGATGCGGTGGCAACTGATTCAACCTGTGCAAGGGTAATGGGGATTGATCCACATGAAATCAGCCACATAAGAACCGCTCACCAGAAAGGTTTGGGCAATATTGATGATATAGAAATTTTGGGATCCAAAATAGAGGATGTTAGACGAGTTTTTAAAAGAAGCTAATTGGTTTTTAGCTAGAATTGCAGGCGTTTGTTGCTCTGCCAACCTACCCCTCTATAGGTTCGAAATAGAACCGCTATTTGGAGTCTAATATGACTTTTGAAATTCTGAATTACCTTGCAAATCAACGAAATCAAATACAGAAATGACATCGCAATTCAGGCGGGCACTCATCTTTAGAGAATGAATTATGGAGCTTAGTTGTTAGCTAATAAATGAACACTTTCTGTTTCCGAGTTCATTCTTTCCCTGCCTAAACGTAAATGCTTTTTAGTGTAGAAGTCTGCTATACAACCCAAAAAAGGGTTATCTACAGTGGTCGCTAGTAAACTTGTTGTTGGCTTAGGCGGTATGCCCGGCTCCGGTAAATCCTTAGTTGTGGAGACAGCACACGAATTGGGTTATAGTATCGTAGCAATGGGCGATGTCGTGCGGGAACAAACCAGACTACGTGGCTTGGAACCAACTCCGCAAAATGTTGGCAAAGTAATGCTGGAGTTGCGAGCGCAAGAAGGCAACTATGTTATAGCCAAAAAATGCATCCCAAAAATAGAGCAACAAACCAGCAACCGCGTCATCATTGACGGACTGCGCAGCCTCTATGAAGCAGACATATTCAGAGAACACTTCGATAACTTCACCCTTGTTGCTGTACATGCCCCACCCGAAATCCGGTTTGAGCGCTTGAAGCTACGGGGCAGAAGTGACGACCCACCAAACTATGAAGTCTTCCATGAACGCGACATGCGCGAATTGGGCGTGGGTTTGGGAAATGTTATAGCGATGGCTGAGAAGATAATAGTTAACGATAACAGCATCGAAGGCTTCAAAGCCTTAGTTAAAGAAAATTTTGGCAGGATTGAAGAGAAATGCTTGAAGTAACGGTTTTGGTTGAAACAGAAGTTAACCCCACTGAGGACGAAGAGAAAGTTAGAGCTGCAATCAACAACGTATTGGGCAACGCCACAATCACTGTTAAGCCAGAGCAGAGAGGCAGCACTCTTATTTGCAGAAGCAAAAGGGCAAGATTCCCTAACGAAACTACGCAACATAATGCGCAACGACCGCGTCCGCGACGCCTCAAGAAGACTTCTTTTAAAATCAACCCGTGGAAACACAATAAAATTCTTCCTAAACAAGCAAGTCGCATTTGCTGGGCACGTTTCCTTCTCAGAAGAAACCTCAGAGTCACCATTGGGACCAATACGTTTCACGATAGAAACTGATAATCCTCAGCAGCTTGTTGAGTGGCTAGCAGAAAAAACCGAAAGAAAATAACTTGAAGGTTTAGCGTTGGCGGAGCGGGCACTGGTAACTAAGAATGGCGCAATCTTGTTAGGTGATAGTGTCGCCTGCGACGCCTTCGATGCCAATCGACCACTGCGTGTGGTCACGCATGCTCATGCTGACCACTTGTATGGCTTGCGTAAAAGTGTCAAATGCTGTGAAAAAGTAATTATGACCAAGGCAACCCGCGACTTAGCAGTAACATTAGACGAGAAACTCAACCTCGACAACGAATCAGTCCACACGCTTGAATATGGCAAAGTTCTGGAGTATGGGGACGAAAAAATCAGTCTCCTAAAAGCCGACCACATTTTGGGTGCATGCCAAGTGCTCGTGGAAGATGCAGGCGGCATACGCATCGCATGGTCAGGCGACTTCCGTGTTGAAGGCACAAAAGCGGTGGATTGCGATGTTTTGGTAGTTGAAGCCACATATGGCAGCCCCTCATGCAGACGCAACTTCGACGTAAATGTGCGTAAGTTGCTGGTGGAGATGGTTGAGAAGCGTCTCCGAGGCGGTACAGTCTACATGTTTGGTTATCATGGCAAACTTCAGGAAGTCATGCAAATCCTCCGCGACGCAGACGTGCAGGTTCCCTTTGTTATGCCTGACCGTGTACATGAAGTTACTAAAGTCTGCGAGAATCATGGCATGAAATTGGGTCCCATATCTCTTTCTACCGACAAGGAAGGTCATGAACTCTTAGATGGCAACTTACCTTGTGTCGCCTTCTACCACATGAATCAGCGTCAGCATGTGGGGTTGCATAATGCACGGATTTGTGTGAGCGGTTGGGAATTCCAGAAGCCATGTCGGCAAATCGGCGACCGCGAATATTTAGTGGCGTTAAGCGACCACTCCGATTTTGATGGCCTAATTGAGTATGTAAGGCAGACCCATGCAAAGCAAGTAATAACTGATAACTTCCGAAGCAACGGCGACGCATTAGCCAAAGAAATCTGTAAGCGTCTTGGCGTTTCAGCGGTTGCTATGCCCCGAAGTTCCCCCCAAACAACCCTCTAACCCCAACATTTCAAGCTGATCGTTAGTTAAGGTTTAAAAGCCAAAAATCAAACACTCAACACTGTAAAGTGAATGATGTATGGCTAAGACATCAGTTATTTCAGGCTTCTACAAACTGCCACCAAAAGAACGGTTGGCAATCATTTCAGATTTAGCCGGTTTAACACCGGAAGAAACCCAGCTTCTCCAGCAATCATGCTCATTACCCCTTGACGTTGCAGACCACATGGTGGAAAACGTCATCGGCGTTTTTCCTGAACCCATGGGTATCGCAGTTAACTTCAAAATCAACGGCAAAGACTACCTTATCCCAATGGCGACCGAGGAACCCAGCGTTATTGCAGCGGCAAGCAACGCAGCCAAGATGGTGCGGGAAGGCGGTGGATTCAAAACCAGCAGTACAACGCCAGTTATGATTGGTCAAATTCAAGTGGTTAAACTAGAAAACGCTGAAGTCGCAAAAAAAGCAGTACTCGACGCCAAAGCAGCTATTCTAAAGAAGGCTAACGAGCAAGACCCAATTCTAAACTCGTTTGGCGGTGGCGCAAAAGATCTTGACGCCCGAGTAATCGACACCACCATGGGTCAAATGGTAATTGTTCATCTCTTTGTTGACTGCCGAGATGCGATGGGCGCAAACGCAGTGAACACGATGGCTGAAGCCGTTGCACCTATGATTGAAGAACTCACCAATGGACATGTTTACCTACGTATCATCTCAAACTTAGCAGTTAAACGCCTCGCAAAAGCAACCTGCATCGTACCAAAAGAGGCCTTAGGCGGCGAAGCAGTCGTCGAAGGCATCGCTTATGCATCAGCTTTCGCAGCTGCCGACCCATACCGAGCAGCTACCCATAACAAAGGCGCCATGAATGGCATAATCGCAGTTGTATTAGCCACTGGCAACGACCACCGAGCGATCGAAGCCGGAGGGCACGCCTATGCAGCACTCAACGGCCCATACTCGACTTTTTCGAAGTGGACTAAAAACGCTAACGGGGATTTGGAAGGTTCAATTGAGTTGCCCATGGCAGTTGGCTTAATCGGTGGCGCAGTTAAAACCCACCCAATCGCTCGTATAGCCATGAAAATCTTGGCGGTTAAAAGCGCTAATGAGTTCGGCGAAGTCTTAGCCGCCGTCGGTTTGGCACAGAACCTGGCAGCACTCCGAGCGCTCTCAAGCGAAGGCATCCAACGCGGCCACATGTCATTGCACGCCAGAAACATCGCCGTCACAGCAGGTGCCAAAGGCGACCAAATTGAGGCAGTTGCAGCGCAGATGGTTAAGGAGCGCAAAGTCCGTGTTGATAGAGCTAAAGAAATCCTCGAAGAATTATCCAAGAAGTAGGCTCTACAAGAGACCTATCTTCTTTGCCTCTTTTTTGGGTAACACGCGACCTGCCTCCGAGTGACCCCCTCTCACCTTATATAAAGCTGAATTATGGAAGCCGAAATTTATTAAAAAAGAAAAGTTCAATAGATAAAAAAGCTAAATGCGCCTAAATTACCTGTTTATTCGAGGATGATTCTTACATCGACTGTTTTTGAACCCTGTGGATAAGCCATGACCGGGTTCAAGTCGAGCTCTTTGATTTCTGGATGATCCATGATTAGTTTTGAGACATTGCAGAGAATAGCTGTTAGTGCTTCGATGTCTGCTGGCTTTGAGCCGCGGTAGCCATTGAGCAACGGAAACGCTTTTAGTTGGGTAATCATCTCTTTTGCATCCAACTCAGTAAGGGGAGCAACGCGGAAGTTAACGTCTTTTAGTAATTCAACGAATATTCCGCCTAAGCCGAACATGACTGTTTGGCCGAACTGTGGATCTTTTATTGCGCCCACGATGACTTCTGTGCCCTGTGGCGCCATTTCCTGAACTAAGACACCGGCGATTCGTGCGTCTGCATTGTATTTCTTGGCGTTCTCAATTATTGTTTTATAGGCTGCTTCTACTTCAGTAGCGGTTTTAAGGTTAACTTTCACTCCGCCTGCATCCGATTTGTGGATGATGTCCTCAGAGATGATTTTTAGGACAATTGGATAACCGATTTTGTCAGCTTGTGCTACGGCTTCCTTCTCGTTGGTTGCTACGCTAAATTTGTTTACTGAGATGCCATATTCTGTGCAGATGGTTTTGGCTTCTGGTTCTAGAAGCGCTGTTCTGCCTTCTTTTCTGGCGTGGATGATGATTTTTGTTGTTTGGTTCATTACTAAATCCTTCGTTAGCGTGTGTTTGTGGTAGTGGATGTTGGGGTGTTTTAAAAATCGTTTGGTTGGTATGTGTTGTTTTTGCTTGTTGGGGCTTCGCTTCTAATCAAGCGATAAAAAATAGCTCGCAATTCACCCTTCGGCTCCCAGTTATACTAGTACATCGCCTATCCATATAGCAATTATTGGAACAAAAGGTACGCAGGTCTTGGGCAAGACATACCTTTCGTTTCTATCTTCATTCCATAGGCAGAACCAAGTAAAGAGTAAACTTGCCTGATTTTCATATTTCTGTTTGAATTTAGTCTTTTACGATAGCTACGCACAATCAAACATATCTCTTATTAAGTGCCATAAAGCATAGAACCATAAACTCTAGAGGATGCAGGGATGCTAGGCTTACAAGACATCTTATTGGCCAGTTCAGTAGCGGTTTCATTGATTGTACTGTTGTATGCTTCATGGAGAGACTATGTTTGCCGTGAAGTCAGTAACAAAGTCTGGGCAATCTATGGACCCATCGCGTTGGCTTTGACTTTGGCGGAGCTGCTGCTGTTTGAGTCATCTTCTTTGCCCTGGTTTGGGTTGAGTGTCGGAGTTACCGTCGGCATCGCATTACTGCTTTTCTACACAGGCGGCTTCGGCGGCGCAGACTCAAAAGCCCTCATGTGCATCGCGCTTGCATTGCCTTTTGCACCTTTACTCCTATTTACACCGCTCATCGACGCCGCAATCTCGCCTCAATCACAAATTATTTTCCCAATAACAATCTTCGGCAACGCCGTCCTCTTCGCAGCCGCAAGCGGCATATACATGATACTACGCAACATAGTATGGCACAAAAAACGCAAAATGCCCCTGTTTGCGGGTTCTCTAAAATGTGAGTCAATTGGAAAAAAATTCCTAGTACTCATCACCGGCTACAAAATGCACATTTGCAAAGTAAAAGAGAAATGGCACATCTTCCCCATGGAAGACATTGAAGACCGTTCCGTGGACTTAAACCGTAAACTCGTTATTGTCCCACGCGACGATGGCAGAGACAAAATCGTTGAACGCCTCTCCAACGCTGCAGACGCAAAAAAAATCGACTGTTACGTTTGGGCTACACCAGGTTTGCCTATGCTTATCTTTGTCACGTTAGGTTTGATTGTTGCTTTAGTCTTCGGCGATATGGTGTGGCTCCTGGTCCGTGCTGTTATGGGCGGCTAAAAAATTGTTTAGGAAACAACATTTTTGTTTTTTCTTGAATAAGAAATCGATGCTACAATCATTGAAACTGAACCGATGCCGACAAACGCAAGCGCCAACACCCTATATGGGTAAACTAAGCTTTGGCTCATAAACCGTGGCTTCCCCGCTTGATGCCTGATATGTGTAGAAGAAAGTGCCGACTGCAAACAAAGCAAGTGCGAGTACAAGTAAGCCTACTTCTCTTTTGAACTGCAACCCCAAGTATTCAACTTCCGAATAGTCTGTAAGGTCACAATCATAATCAAAAGGTTATTTTAGCTTTTTGGAAGATACTCTACTGGAGCCTTTTCATGTCTTTGACGATGTGCAAACAAGAACTGCTAAACTTTCTGGAAAAACAAACCCAGCATAACAACTGTCAAGTTGTTGTTATGCCCGATTTTTTCCTAGATCGAATCCTGAATTTACCTTGGGATACAACCGAGTTTTCGGCCGCTGTTAGCAAAGTAGTTGAGCGAAAAGGGGGTAGCGTTGATGGCATCACCCAGATGGATATGAAAGGCGGAAACGCCGTTAACACAGCCTCCGCGCTTTCCAGTTTAAGCGTAGCGGTTACGCCGATTATCTGTACAAGCGAGTATGGGCTTCAATTAATCAAGTACCATTTCAAAGACGCCTCCATGGATCTCTCACATATCAAAACCTGTGGAAAAGCGTCTATAACAACCGCCCTTGAATTTAGGGGTATAAACGAGAAAATCAATGTGATGCTAAGAGACCTCGGTTCTCTCGCGGATTTTGGTCCCTCAGAGCTAAATGAAAGTGACTACGAATTGATCGAAAATGCTGATTACGTTTGCCTCTTCAATTGGGCAGGTACCCTAAAATATGGAACAGCCTTGGCACAAGCCGTTTTTGAGAGGGCAAAACTTGAAGGCAGGAGCAAAACCTATTTTGACACAGCTGACCCAAACCCCAACGCCCAAGGCATACCCTACTTCATGGATAAAGTGCTTAAAACCTCCAAAGTGGACATATTGAGTGTAAACGAAAACGAAGCCATCACATACGCCAGTTTACTGGATGAAGATTTAAAACAGAATAGGGGGAAGTTGAGTTTTGCTGAGTTGGCGATGGAAGCTGCAAGAGTTTTAGCTAGGCATCTTTCAGCACGAATCGATTTGCACACAACACTCTTCTCTGCTAGCCTCAGAGGTAAACGTGAGGTTGTTGTTCCTACTTTTAAAATAGAAGCTTTTCGTGCGACCGGCGCCGGTGACGCTTGGAATGCAGGTAACATTTTGGCAGATCACAATGGTCTCACCGATGAGGTTCGCCTTATGCTTGCAAATGCTGTTTCCGCCTGTTACCTATCAGGAGCAGATGGTATGCATCCTACAAAAGCTAAAGTCTTAGCTTTTCTTAAAGCAAACACTTAAGCTATATCCTAAATTCTTTTAAGCCATCAGTGCTCTACCATGCAGCATAGAGCTTAGAAGGTAATTTGGATGGGTAAACTGTTTGGAAGCTCCGGTGTTAGAGGATTAGCTAACGTTGATTTAACCCCAGTTTTAGCCTGCAAAGTAGCAACAGCAGTAGCTACACATGCCAAAGCAAAGAAAGTAGTAGTTGCCAAAGACACCCGGGTTTCAGGCGACATGATTGAAGGCGCCATAGTGTCTGGCTTGCTCTCCTGCGGCGTTGAAGTGTTGCTTGCTGGTATGGTGCCGACGCCTGTTTGCGCATATGCCACCCAAGCATTCGGTGCAGAAGTCGGTTTTATGCTTACAGCTTCCCATAATCCACCACAATATAATGGCATTAAAGTATTCAACTCCAACAGCCTATCCTACACAGATGCTGACCAAGATGCCGTCGAAAAAATCGTTAATCAGGGTCAATATGGTTTGGCTGATTGGCGGCAACTCGGCACCACTACCCCAATAGATGCAACGGAAGCCTACCTGGAGATGGCGCTTGCTGCGGTTTCACTCAAGAAACAGTGGCATGTCATCGTTGACCCCGGATGCGGCGCCGCATTCAGCGTTGGACCAAGACTGCTCAAAGCTTTAGGCTGCAAAGTAACCGCCCTAAACGCCCAACCAGACGGACATTTCCCAGCCAGAAAATCCGAGCCAAACGCTGAAACACTCCAAGACCTCTCAAAAACCGTAAAAGCCCTCGGCGCAGACATCGGAGTAGCATTCGACGGCGACGCAGATCGAGTCGCTTTTGTAGATGAAAACGGCGACTTCGTTAATTTTGACCGTTCCTTAGCGGCATACGGCGCATATGCCCTAAAGCGAAACGGCGGCGGAACCATCATAACCACTATCGAGGCTTCTATGTGTGTCGAAACGATGGCGCAGAAAGCCGGCGGCAAAGTGGTCCGCACAAGAGTCGGCGATATTTACGTTTCAGAAGCAATCAAACGCGAAGGCGGCGTCTTCGGTGGTGAACCCTGTGGCGCGTGGGTGAATCCGCAGTTACATTTGTGTCCTGATGGTCCCCTCTCAGCTGCTCTGTTCCTTGCCTCACTCGAAGCAGAAAACAAAACCGTTTCAGAGTTTATCGGTGAAGTCCCAGAGTACATAACACAACGAGTAAACTTCACTTGCAGAAATGACCAAAAATACGGTTTAATCGAGCAACTCGGCAGCACCCTAAAAGCTGCTTTCCCAACCTACACGGATTACTCAACCATTGACGGCGCAAGATTAGCCCTCAAAAACGGTTGGCTACTCGTCAGAGCCTCAGGCACCGAACCCCTTATCCGCTTAACTGTCGAAGGCGAATCAACGCAGGCGGCAAAAGATATAACCGCAAAAGCCTCAGCACTAATACACAAACAACTCGAGGCACAAAAGTAATGAAAGCAGTCCTTCTGGCAGCCGGAGCAGGCGAAAGACTCCAACCCATAACGGCGACGCGCCCCAAGCACCTCATAAAAGTCGGGGGCAAACCGATTCTCCAATTCTGTTTAGAAGCCGTCAAAAGAGCAGGAATCGATGAAGCCATAGTTGTCACCCATTATATGGGTGAGGCGATTCGCGGTTACTTTGGCGACGGCACAGCATTGGGTCTAAAAATCACGTATGTTGAGCAGCCCAAGATTTTGGGCACTGGAAACGCAGCAGGCGTTGCTGAACCCTACCTTGACGGCGACTTTGTATTGATTTATGGTGATTTGCTGTTTGGGCAGGACGCCGTTAAAAATGTTCTCGCTAAATTTAAAAGCGGTGAAACTGCGGCTGCCATGGGCGTAGTACCCGTTGACCACCCAGAAAACTATGGCATAATCGAACAAGATAACCAGAAACATGTTAAACGCCTAGTCGAAAAACCAGCTGCGGGAACAGCACCCTCAAACCTTGCCAACGCAGGCGTTTATGCTTTCTCAAAGCAAGTCTTCGACAAAATCAAACAAACCACCGCTTCCATCCGAGGTGAATGGGAATTAACCGACGCCATAACTATGCTAGCCCAAGAAGGAAAAACCGTTTTAGCAGTGGAGCTTTCAAAAGATGACTGGTTCGACGTGGGTAGACCCTGGGATTTGCTGGATGCGAACGTTTGGGCGCTAAAACGCATGGAACATCGCGTCTTGGGTACCGTTGAGCAGGGTGCGCACCTGATTGGTCCCGTCACAGTTGCTGAGACGGCGCGGATACGCTCAGGCGCCTACATAGAAGGTCCCGTCTTTATCGACGAAGAAGCCGACATTGGCCCAAACTGCTTCATCCGCAGCGGCACAAGCTTGGGCAAAAAAGTCCGCGTTGGAAACGCCGTAGAAATCAAGAACAGCATCATAATGGACGGTACCCACGTTGGGCATCTTTCATACGTCGGTGATAGTGTATTTGGGGAAAAATGCAATTTGGGTGCAGGAACGATTACTGCGAATCTGCGTTTTGATGATGACCGTATAAAAATGATGATAAAAGATAAAGTTGTGGATACGGGCAGACGCAAACTCGGCGCTATCCTCGGTGATAATGTTAAGACTGGAATTAAGTCGCTGTTTATGCCCGGCGTAAAAGTTGGGCCCAACACTTGGGTTGGCGCAAACTTGACGGTTGAACGTGACTTGCCTGCCAATGTGTTGGCGACGTTTAAACAGAACTGCGAGATTAAACCCAAGAAATAGCAAAAAATCGTATAGTTTCAGTTTAGGGTTTGCTGAGGCCTTGAAGGTTGAATTAAGGAGAAAAGAGAACACACGTAAGTTATATATGGGATGTCCTCCAAAGCCCATTCAGCCCCTATTTAACTGAAACATCAACTTTTTACTTCAACCCACCTGCCTGTTATGAATTACCTCAGGGTTTTTTACTTATAACATTTTGTGGAAGATGCGCACTGACAAACCTTATATCGCAATTAAACGCGTTTCTGATGCTTTTACTTTGTGAACAAAAAAGAAATAAAAAAAATTGTAAAAATAGAGAGAAAAAGAAACTTACTTCACGAAGTCATCGAATGTCCAGAAGTGCTCTTCTTCTTGAATAATTATATCTTCAAACATACGCCGTGTAGTAGTATCACCAAGTTTTAGAGCTTCAGCAATAATTTGGCGGTACAACGAAATAGCTTGGCTTTCAAGTGCATGGTCAAGCACCAAGAAATCCTGAGCTGTTTCACCCACAACTGGCAATGGATCGGGTTTGGTTGTTGCTTCGCCTTCAAGGAGGTAGATGCGTTCGCTAATTTTTTCTAGATGATCCATTTCCTGCATGAATACGCCTTTGAGTATTTTGCTAACTACGTCGGCTTTGTTTGTTTCTGTGACAGTTTCAAGCGCTGTGCTCTTTCGTCGTAATTCTAGGAAAGCGGCTTTTTCATGTTGATTGGTGTATTGGAGAATGCCTGTGATTTCTGCGGCGACTGCCTTGTTGAGCAAAGCAAAATAGTTATCGGTATAGATTTTTCTCCATTCAGGAAGCGGCACTTTACTTGGTTCATCTTTTTCATCTTGGAAATTAGTGTACTCTTCGAATTTGAAATAATGCGCTTCTTCTTCGCCATAGATTTTTTCGAAAACTTCCCGTGTTTCCCAATCGCCTATTTTGCCTGCGGTCTCGATAATTTCGCGGTAAAGTGTTAAGGCTTCTTCCTCTGCTTTAACTCCCAGTTTTGCGAATTCGCTTATACTGTTTCCAATGGTTACTTTGCTTGATTTAGTTGTAGCTTGTCCGCCGAGATAGTATATGCGTTCCATTATGGTTGCTGCATGTTTCATCTCTTGGATTGAGATTTCTTTTAGGAATTTCCCGACTGCATCATAGGTGGTTTTATCTAAAAGTATGTTTTCAGGGATAGTTTTGCGTACCAGTTTCTCCATTTTTGCGTGTTGAAGGATATACTGAACTGAAACACCTATTTCACGTTCAACAGCCTTGTTTAGCAAGTCTGTATATTCTGTGGTTATTTTGACAGACATAAAATCACAATGCCTATCTCAGAAAGGAGATATCCCTTAGATATAAGATTTTTTATGAAAAAACAGCAGGCGCTAAATTGTTAGTTAAACAGACATTTTAGAGTTGTCTGCCGCAGTTTCTACAGTAGATTGCGTCTGGGGGCTGTTTTCTGTTCCGCAGTGTGGGCAACGTTTGATGGTCCCAGCTGGTGGAACGTATTGGGGCATACTGCCTGTTACTTGATTTCTCCGAGAGAATCCTGGATGCGATAGAATTCTCCAATTATGACTGGGCCAAATAATCCCTGTTTCCACTATCTTCCCTTAATTTCTACGCTATTACGTCCCAGGTGGAGGCAGAGGCGCTGTCGAAAACTCCTTAGCCTCTTTTCGTAAATCCTTGGTTGCATACCACGCTACAAATACCGAAAGAACCGCCAAAGCAAACACAGCAGCCTCAAACAGGATTACATTATTTTTGGCGAAGGGAACCAGAAAATCCACTAAACCCATGGGTAACGCAATTGCAAACAACCGCTTTTTGTGGTAGAGTACTGCCATGAAGCAGAGGTAGCCCCAAGCCACATGAATCAATAAAGAGGAAGTGCGTTCGAGGACTCCAATCCCTACTAGCCCAAGTGCTTGAATGTTGGATGAGAAAAGATCAGGCGCATTAGTGGATAGTTGGTTATAGGTTAGGTCTGCGATTGATCCACTGCCTGACAAGATTACGTAATATGCAACTAAGTTGATCAGCGAGAGAACACTCAGAAAACCTACGTTTTCCCAAAACCCTAATCCTGAACCGTAAGCTTCGGCGTCCCTTCTATCTAGCTTTGAGTGTTTAACTGCAAAATATGCCACTGCAAAAGCTAACCCAACCTCAAAAACCATGGTTTGCACGCCATAGTAAATTCCTAATCCTACGCTGTTTGCGCCAAAGGTGTCGATAACAAGGTTGATGGTTGGCAGTTGAACTGCGTACTTTAAGGCGATAGCAATTGCGTAGGCGGCGAGTGAATATAGCCATACAGTTGAGTGGAAGTGTCGTTTTTTGTACCAGTAAAGCATCAGGGCGGTGGCAATGGCTATGGTGAGGATGGGTTGGAGGATGAAGATGGGGTTTATGTTTTGCATAAATTAGCGTTAACTGTGTTTTTGCTTTTAAAATATTCGCAGAAACTGCTGAAGAATTTAATCAATGGTTTTAAAAAGGAAAGTTGATGCTTAAGGATTTTCTATGTTATTGTAGAAATGGAAATTTATTATTTCCAAGCATTTCTGCGTCTAGACCAAGCTTGCTTCTCATTCTCAGGACCAGAGCTTTGAGTGCCTCTTGTATCAGGACGTTTTGTCATGTGCTTTGATAAGCATTCACGGCAGTAAACTGGTTTATTAGCTGAAGGTTTGAAAGGGACAGTGGCCGTCTTTCCGCAGTCACTACATTTTATTTGTGTTGAGACATTTTGAGACATAATCTTTTTTCTCCCGTTAATTTTGGACTATGGAAAAATAGCCGGCGATTAACCATGAAGAATGGTAATTCCTTCGACTTAAACATTTTGTGTATATCTTTGCTTATAACGGGTCTTTAAGCAATTTTCACAGAAGTTCTGCTTATACCTTCTGAATTTTACCGGTTGGAAGGTTTTCTTGCATACACTGCATTTTACGAGTTTGGATTGCAGGGGATCTATTAGTTTTATTCGCCGCTCAATTTCCAATTTCACTTCGTCGTCGCTCTCGTTTTTGAGGGCTTTATTTAGCAGTTCAATGGCGACGACTAAGCTTTTTTCTCCGAAAATCTCGCCGAAAACGTTTGCGCTTTTTCCGCTTCCTTGCTCTACTTTTACTGGTAACATGCACACGAAGTTAGCGGGGTATTCCTTTGATTTGCTTGAATCTAAAACAGCAAAGCGGTAGGTCTTTGCTAAACTACTATCCACTGGGTCCCTTTTAAAAACTTGCAAGCGACATTCCATAGAACCAGACAATCCTGAAGAGGATTAAAAGATGTGGAACCGACTTAATATCTATATGGTATTCTCTGTGTTTATTTTGACGGTAGAGAAAACCAGATTCGATACGAAAAATAATCAAATAACTAATTTGGCGATAAGCAATTGTTGGGAATATTTAGAATCCGATAACTGCCCAACTTACCGCTAAATCTTTGCGGTCATTTTATGCTTAAAAAATAAGCTTGGTGAGGTGGCGATTAGAATTCGCCTAAGTCCCCTTCTTCGAACTCAAAATCTTCAAGCCGGACTTTCCCATCTTTAACTACTGCTCTATAGTTTGCATCGCAAACTGGGCAAGTAACTACTTCGCCCTCAACGAGGCGGTCTTTTACGAATGTGTTTCCACATTCAACACATTTGAGTATTATCTTATAGCCCTCACATTGTTAAGTAATTGTGGCTTCGTAGCCAATCTGACTGGTTTTTTCTGTATCGCCAAAAGATGTCTCCTCGTTGGTCACTTTGAAAATCCCAGGGAGAAACTAGGACTATGTCGCCTTCACGTATCCATACGCGTCTTTTTAGTTTCCCGCGTATACGACATAATCTTTCTTGCCCATCTTGGCATTTAACCATAATTCGGTCGGCGCCAAGCATTTTTACTGCTACGCCTAAAACATCATTCGAGGAAGGTAAAACCATGCTGTCTTGGCTGCCTTCGTTTGTTATTTTTCTTTTACCCATTTCTTAACCTTCGATTATCGCTTTCTAAATAGAATAATCTGGAGAAAAAGCAAGTGATAATCTTGGTTAACTCTTCCTCTAAAGAATTCTAATGTCATTAAATGGGTTTTTGTGGCTATATTAGGGTATGCGCCTAAAAAAAGCGTTTTTGCCTTCAACTTTAAAATAACTTTTAAATTGCGCCTTTTTGCCGGAAATGGGGTAAATGCTTTTTTCTTTGGGAAAAAGCAGATATTTTTTTTAAGCCTTATATGGGGCGTGGCTATTTGAGTGCGTGAAGAGTTTCTCTTATCCTCTTGGATTTCATCGCCTGATTGAATAATTGATTCTTTTCTAAAAAATAAAGAGAAAAAAAATATGTGTCAATTAAGAGTAGGTTTAGTTAAAAACTGCCGAAGATGTAAATCATCCGTTCGTCCTCACTGTGACTATAGGAAGAAAAACACAAAGAAGACTTACGTAAATACTGTTAAGAAACAGAAAGAATCCAGCTAAACCCCGTAGTTTAGCCTTTTTATTACTTTATTTTAATATTTTTCAGCGTTGATTCTTGTTTTTGGTTCTGTTTTGTTGTAGTTGTGTTGGACACAGATTCTCTTCACTAGTATTTCTCAAGTCTTAAATAGCGAAGCAAGCGATATCCTCTTTGAGGAATGACATAAAATGTCTGCATTATCAATAGGAACAGAACTAGCAAGTGTACCATTCGATCAGATGATACGCAACCTACTCTTAGCAATGGTCGCAGCGCAAAACGACGCAAACACATCGTTTATCAACGGCGTACAAGACCTCGTTGAAACCCCCGTCAACTTAACCTACACCAAAGCCGGCGACTCTTCCAGCACAAAAACCACCATCAGCGGCAACGCCTTAGCTTTCGGTATACTCCCCACATTACTGCAAATACAGAGCGGAACTATCCAGATCAAAATGGTCATCACCATGCAGAAGACAACTGAGGCAGAAGTCAAGATGAGTGCCAAAGGCGGATGGGCATTCTTCTCGGCAACCGTGGACGCAAAATACTCCAGCAAATACTCTTACTCCGTCGAAGCTTCAAGCTTCATTGAAATCAAAGTTGGCCCGGCACCCCCACCAGCAGCACTGATGAAAGCTATCGAAAAAATTACCGAAGATACAACGCCAAAAGCAGCTGCAGCAGCTTCTTCAGCTTCAACAACGCCATAGGCGCAATCATTATGACTTCTAATCCAACCCTTTTTTCTTTAATTTCCAGTATGTTAAGTGAAGCTAACGACGGTTTAAATCAAGCATTGGATTCTACTCAAGATCAACCGGTTCAATTCGTCCTTCCACAAATCGAGTTGCACATGAAATGCTTCGTCCTCAATGACGGCGGCATAAAAGTAGTGCCCTCCAACGCACAAGAACTCAACTATTACGGCGATAAAGCCGAAAGTGAACTCAAACTCACGTTTAAATTAACTCATAGGTGAAAAATATGGCAAGTAAAGAAAAAATCGAAAAAATAGTTGCGGAAAAAGTGGTTGATACGAAAGCCTCTTTTGCCGCTAAAGTAGATTCAGCGACCCTGATAACCTCAATTCAGAAGGATCTTTTGCGTGTTCACGATTTCGCTATGGCTCAGGAGCGCTCGACTACTTTTGTGCTCGCAGATTTCACATTACAACTAAAAGCCGTCGTTACTCAAGAAGGCGAAAAAACATTGTTCGCTCTGCCGACTAAACAGGGTGATCTTGACCCCAATACAATGAGCACTCTGAGCCTAACACTCAGGCCTATTCCTATGGAAGTTAAGCCTGCCAGCGGCAGAAAACCCGTTGAAGCTGTCGAAGGCATCGGCACAGTCATTGGTGAGCGGCTCCGTGCACAAGGAATAGAAACAATAAGTGATCTGGCTGTGGCTTCAGTGGATGATATAGTTAAAGCTGATGTGCCTCGTAAGAAAGCCGCTGAATTCGTAAGCATGGCCAAATTGATGGTGAAAAGTAACATTGCAGGCGTAGACGGCGTCGATGAACAGGTTGCCGAGTTGCTTGTGGCTAACAAGATTGATTCCAAAGAGAAACTGGCGCAGATTAATCCTGAAGAACTCGCCAAAATCTTGGATGAAACCGTTAAATCAGGCAAAGCCAAAGTGCCCAAGACTTACCACATATCTGTTGAGGATTCTAAACGCTGGATCGACTCAGCCAAAAGCATCATAGGCAGAAACCAAGCTTAACCCAGGAGTTTGGTTATGTCCTCTACCGATGAAAACGCCTCACTGGGCGATTTGATACGCGACGTTCTTCTCGCTATGGTTTCTTCGCAGAATGAAGCCAACAAATCCTTTGTTGCTGCAATCGAGGAATTGGCTGGCACTGATGTTACTATTGGCTACACAAAAAATGTGGACGGCAAAGCTGAAAAGCGGGAACTCAAAGGCAACGCATTAGCCTTCGGAGTACTGCCCACTCTATTAAGTATCCAAAGCAGCACCATAGAAATCCGAACCGCCCTCACCACAACACAAAACGCCAACACAGCAACCAACGCAAAAAAAGTAGGCGACCGCGCAGGCTACCGCTTTAAAACCAACACAGTAGACGCCAAATACCAAAACACCTACAACTACAAAGCAGAATACTCAAGCCTAATCCGATTAACCATTGTCCCCACACCGCCCTCAACCGAATTATTAGAGGCCATAAAAGCCCTTACTAAAGCCACGCCAATCGTTGATAAACAAAAAAGTTAGGCTAATTTTTAGTTAGCCCAGAAATAATCAACTAACTCCTTGTTTATGAATTTGATTGGTTCCAGAATGAGCCTCATTCCTATTGCTCGTAGGTGCGGTGGCATTGCATCGATTTTTGATGAGCCTGAACCTGGGATAGTGAATGTGACTTCTAGGTTGCCGTCTTGCTTTTTTATTTGTTGATCTTGAGCTTTCTTGAAGGCATCCAAGTCTTTCCGTAGTTTCTCGCTTACAGGCAACAGGTTGACAAAGGCTATTCGTGCGGGGTCAAAATAGAATTCAGATACCTCATTGAAGAATTCTACAAGCCAATTGTAATCCTCAGCTGTGGGTTTGATGGCGAGTAGTAGCATTTTGAATACTTCTTGGAAGCCTGCGGTGGTGAATTCCTTAAAGACGCCAAGATAAGTCGGCGGCACTGGGCTTTGGGCTCGTAGTTCTTGGCGGTAAAACTTTAGCAATGACTCCGCTGAAACGTCCGCTGGAACATTTTCAATTATATTCCCTTGAGCACCATATCGGCAAAGCGCCTGATAGACGCCGTCGGGTTTATTTGCACAGAAACCAACGACTAGTATTGCATAAGCCAGTGGGTCATTTTTTTTCAGGGGCACCGCTAAAGATGACTTAATCTTTGTCCAATCACAATTTTCTTGGAAAGCTATTAGAGCAATAGAACCTGCTGTTGTGAGCGCATAAATGATGGTTTTTTGGTTTTTTTCAGCCTTGATAAGGGATAAACTGATCAATTCTTTGGCGGTTTTGGCTGCTTGGGTTCGGGGAACCTTGAGTTTTACGGATAAATCTGAGGTGCTGACTAATCCGTTGTCGCCGATAACCTTTAGGCAAGTTACTCTCTGAAAAATGGTTTTTTTCTCTTTATTGTTTGCCGAGCTTGTGCTGTTGAGGCTTGGGAATAGTTGGAGAATTTTGGGGTCCGCTTTTTTTGAGGTGGCTTGCAAGGTTAATCTCCTTTCATGAATGGGCTATCTTATGATATAAATGTGTATGGCTACAACCCCCCTAAACAGTAGAACAAATAAGCGAACAGGTCTGCGCTTTGCTTCAAACCAGCCAGCAACCCGTCCCAACCGCAGATCACACAACACAGTCGCCCACATCGCCCGCAGGAAGAAGATGAATATAGAGGAGTTCACGGCACTATCAACTATAGAAAAAAAGCATTACCAAAACAATTCTAATCTATTTAGCTGCTTTTTTGGTAAGTAACGGTGAAGCTCGCGTTGTCGCTTCCTATTGATGATGTGGTGGCTAATCTATCGTATTGCTGGTTTGTCATGTGGACGATGGAGTATGAGAAGTCTCGAATGTCGCCATTTGTGTTGCCTTGGTGTATGTGGCATCCGTTAAAGGTTAAGGCGCCAAAATCTGCCTAGGTTGCTGATTTGACCGTTAACTGTTGATCTTTCTACGATCCATTCGCCTGAGGATTGTGTTGAATTGTAGAAGAAGTTTTGGTTGAAGACTTCTCCGTTTGTGATGTCGTTTAGTTGGATGTTCCATTCGTTGGTTTCTGGGCTAATTATTGTGATGGCTGCGGTTATTTGGTCGCCAGGCGAAAGCACAAAATTGTCTATCTTTACTGAGTAAGCTGGAAGCATTTCGTACCATGCGGAGTAGGTTGTTTCACCATTGATAACATTGTGTTCTGTGCCAACTTGAATCAGGGTTTTATCCAGTTGTCCCCCGATTCCTATCCATGCGCTGGAGTAGCCGTTGCCTGCTGAAACATTAACCGTTGGTACGGTCCATGAAGCGCTTATGGATGTTATCGGTTGTTGTTGATTAAAGCTGTCTGAAATTATGTATCCTGCCCAGCCTACGCTTACGATTGTGTGGCTGTCTGGAAGCGAGTTAAATGAGCCTTCAAGTAGATTCAGTGCAGATAATCCAGCGAGTAACATTAGTACCCAGACTGTAAGGAGCAAAAAACCGCGTCTTTTAACTCTAAAAACCACCAATTTACCTCCAAACCAAAAAAAGCTTCTGCAGAGAAACTAATCATGGCTCTATTGGTAGCGGAAAATAAAATGGTTTGTTGTTACATAATATCGCCACAGAAGTTTGGGCATACTTTAATTGGTGGAAAATCCAGTTTATGTCTGTATGTTTAAAATTAAATCCCTGACCACAGCAGAGTTCGGTTTTGCAGTTGAATTAGCCAACACCATGGATTGGAATATGGCAGCTGAAGACTTTGCGTTTATGGCTTCGCTTGAACCAGATGGTTCTTTTCTTTTGCTGGATGATTCCAAGCGTGTAGGCATCGCTACATGCATAAGCTACGGAAAAGTCGGTTGGTTTGGCAACCTTATCGTAGACGAAACCAGCCGCCGAAAAGGTGCCGGAAGAATGCTTGTTCAACACGCCCTGGACTATTTACATGCAAAAGGTGTTGAGACGGTTGGGTTGTATGCTTATCCCCAACTCAAAGAATTCTATGGCCACTTGGGATTCAAGCCTGACATAGATTTCGCATTGTTATGTGCGGATAAAATCTTCCCCGTGGAGACTGCTGGTGCACATAAGATTGACGAAACAATCTTTCCAAAATCGCGCTTTTTGATAGTCAATTTTTCGGTGGTGATCGAACCAGACTGCTTGAATCAATAGTCCTTGAAGATACCAACGCAGGTTACTATGTTTCTGATCGTGGTCATGTGGTTGGGTATATTGCAGCTACGATTTATAAGTCGATGGCATGGATTGGACCACTAATTTGTGTGCCCTCACGATATGATGTTGCCGGCAAGCTTATTTCAGCGGTTCTGGCAAAAGTGGGCGGCAAAAGAGTCTATAGCGTCGTCGCAAAAACAGACGCTACACTGTTGGGTATGTTCTCAAGTGTGGGTTTTAAGGAGGAGTTCGCTGTTTCCCGCATGTTCTTGGGAATATCTCAAGCAAAAAATTGTATATACTTGGCTGAATCTTTAGAGCGAGGATAATTTATGGTTGATTACTGTAGGTTACTGCTTGAGGATTTTTTGAAGACCTCTTTTTCAACAGTAAAAGTGCTCCTTGAAGGCGTTGCCGCGGTAAAGGGTAAAACTCCGCATCGTAAAGTTACGCTTTTTCAGTATAATCGTGGCAAGAAAGTGTCTGTGCCATTTGCAGATGAACGCTTTTACCTACGCAGTTCCGTGGAGTATACTAATCCGCAGTTGACAGTTGAGGAAGTGCAGGGCATCATTGGAACGCGGTTGCTTGAAACCTGCGCAAACTACTATCATGGAACGGGGTTTGCATGAACCAACCGCCGATGACGTGTCGGCGCTACTTGAGTTGTTAAAGAAGCCCACACGCGGCTACATCGTACCATTTCTGTTAAACACCGATGACGTGGAAGCAGACAGGTACTCTATGAATCCACTCAAGCAATCCATCGTGGATAGCGGCCAAAGTGCGTTTCCAGCAGTCAACGTCACAACTGATGGGCTTAAAATTGATGAAGCATACGCCAAAAAGTATGATGGTAGCATGATTTCTAAGAAGGAATGCGACCTCATCACAGCTGCTCTAAAAGAGAGCAGTGGCAGTTATCTTGACTTCTCGGACTATGTCAAATACACCCAAATCATCGAGTTGTCAGCATTTTTCGGCATGGACCTGTCGCTGTATTCACTGCGTATGCCCTTATCCACGCTAAAGGCGGAGAATAAGGATGGTTTACTCCACTACATCATAAGCGAAAGCAACCGCGATTATGCATCCGTCGAGGCAGCCTACACCTGCATGGGCCGAAGCATGAATAAACGCACCACCCTCTTGACTATACCCCATTCCCAAAAGGGGTATGGCTCTAAACGGGCGGCAAGGGGTAAATTGCATTTTGAAAACGGAAAATTCCTTGACGCTACAGTGACATATAAAACTACAGCACTTTATCCCAACGCAATGGACCCCGAAGACATAGCCGTAGCCGTATGCGATGACAAATTTACAGTAGCAGGCGAAAAACTCTCCGATTATAGCTACGCCGAGACGCCTTCTTCTCCCCAGTTTTTCCTCTACTCTATGGCTTCGCCTGAGGATGCGACGATGTGGCATGGCGTCGGCGCTTGGGGTGCTTCCCAGCTACTGCAAAGTTACGCTAATGCTCGCACTGCCTGTAGGGAGGGCAAATTACTTAAGGAATTAAATCAGAGGTACCATCTTAACGTGGGAATACCCTTGCAGTTTAACCTCGCTCCCGAAGGACTGTGGAGTCATCCAATCCATCGTAACGTCGACGCAAGCATAGGTAGCGTTGAGGATATGGATGATTTAGGTCGTCGGGGCATGAGGCTTGAGTATCTTTCAGCTTTCAAGTAGGAGACCGCTGGTTTGCCGGGCGCAGAGTATGTGATGTTTCGAATCCTGCGGTATGTTTCGCAAGTTACCAGTTAACCCTCTGAGTATTGGGAACCAGAAAAGGATTTTTTTGGAGTACTTCAAGGGCTTTGATAAGGTAGCTGCAGTGCAGGGTATTTTTGGCGAAAAAACTACTGAGGTACTTAGCCACTTAACGGTTGAGTTAAGCTGGATTAGCGGCTACATGTACGTGGATGGCGCTGATGGGCACCTTGTCATAAGTAAAGGGTACCTAAACACAGGTAACAAAACCGACATATACCTTGACTTGGTCCATGAATTGTGCCATGTGAAGCAGTTTATGGATGGCAGAGAACTCTTTGATCCACGCTACGAATATGTTGATCGCCCCACAGAGATTGAAGCGTACCGCTATTGCGTGCAGGAAGCACGGCGACTTGGTCTAAGTGAAGAACGTATTAGGCTCTATCTTCGTACGGAGTGGATGGGCGAGGCTGATTATGAGCGACTAGTAAAATACGTTAACCCCTCAAATTGTTAACTCTTCCCGGTATACTCCGAGCATTCTCTGTGCGCAAAGATCCCATGTAAAGTTTTCAGTAACAAACCTGCGACCTGCAGCACCCATCTTTTTACGCAAAGCATCATCACCGAGCAATTTGAGTAGTTCATCAGCTAACCCTCCACTGTTGCCCAAATCAACTAGAAAACCCGTCTCTTTATCACGGACAGCTTCGTAGACTCCGCCCTCACCAAAAGCGACAACCGGTATACCGCAAGCCTGTGCCTCTAACAAGACAATGCCTTGTCCCTCCTGAATTGATGGTAAAACAAAAACATCAGCAGCACTATAAATGGCTGATAGCTGGTCTTCTTTGAGGTTTCCTAGAAACATAAAGTTGTCCATCAATCTAGCGTTATTTAGGGATTCATCCAGTTGTTTTCGCAGTGGTCCATCGCCGACAATAACAAACTTTGTGTTCGCTTGTTGTTTGACAACTTTTTTTGCTGCCTCAACAAGGTAAGGTAAGCCTTTTCGGGGAACTAAGCTGCCAACAAAAAGCACCGTGGGCTCATTGCCTAAATTGAACTCATGCTTCGAAGCCTTAGCGTCTGTGGGCTTGAATTTTTCTACATCAACCCCATTGGGGATAATCCGAACTTTTCTTTCCTCGACATTATAGTGCTCAAGAATTTTATTGTATGAATATTTGCTTACGGCAACTATGAGTGAAGCTTTCTTTGCCATGTCTTCTTCCTGTTTTGCCTGACGCTTCATGATTCTATTAGCAAGCTTGATTCTGACTGTTTGGTGCTCGTTTTTCAGGCCTTGTTCGAATTCGTCGGCTAGTGGGCCATGGATAAGGTGGATAAATGGCTTTTTGAGGCTGCGTTTCTCGAGTGCTTTTGGGAATCCATATGCACTGTTGTTGTGTATCTCAAAAATGTCTGCATTATAGGCTTCGGAGTTTTTGGTGAGGCTTCTGTTATATGACCAGTTATCAAGAGGGAACAGTTTGTCGGTTGATTTGGTGGGAACAAAATTTACGCCGTTGAGGGATATGGGGGTTTTGAAGCCTGCTTTTGTGCCACAGTAAACATTGACTTCTGTTACCGCTGCTATTCGCTTGGTTACTTCGAGTATACGTCGCTCTACTCCGCCAAAGTACAGGTGAGGCGGTTGGGTGTTGAAGACGGCTAAGCGAAACTCTGCCATTTAGATATAACCTGCTTTGTAGATGTGTTGTTTGAAATATAAGTTGTATATTCGGTCGCTATAGCTATTACGCGTATTCACTTGAAGGTTTTTTGTTTGCCAATAGATAGCGTTTGAGAGGTCGCGTGGTTCTAAACGACGTTTTGTTGTTGGTTGCAGATTAGACCACTGCAAATGTCAATATAACATAAACCATGCCCGACAAATATTGATAGCATAATGCGGCAAATTAGATGAATGCGCCATGCATGAGAGATTAGCAACGAATGTTTATCCTATATAAACGGAGTGGGCCTTGGCAGAGCAACAAGTTCGGGTATGTCCTATGCTTTAAAAAGTGCTTCTGTGAATATCTCCAAGCTCTTTCTCGCAGTTGTTAGTCTTATATAGTCTTTTAACGTATTTTGCCTCACGGTAATTACTTTGACTGCCCAAATCCAAGCTAACCCAAACAGTTTGCCACCGAATTATACACCGCTCGAACTAGAAAAAGAAATCAGGGAATTCTGGGTAAAAAACCAGATCCGCGAAAAACTCGAGCAACTCGCAAATTCACCCAATATCAAAGGCAACCTCGGCTATGTCGAAGGACCACCCACACTCAACGGTATCCCCCACATCGGTCACGCACGCGGACGCATCATGAAAGACATCCGTTACCGATGGAAAACCATGGAAGGCTACTATATGCCGTTTTGGGCTGGCTGGGACTGCCAAGGTTTACCAGTTGAACTCGAAGTAGAGAAACTACTGGGCGTTCGCAATAAGACGGGAATCCATCGAAAAATATGGCATGGAACGCTTCATCGAAGAATGCAAAAAAGCCATCATGCGCTACCATGCAATGTGGCTCGAAGCCGATGGTAAATTAGGCATAGCAATTAACCAAGATAAAGCATATTGGACCTACAAAGACGAATACATCGAGCGGGAATGGCAAATCCTCAAACGCGCTTGGGACCAAAACCTCCTCGAAGAAGGCCACTATGTCGTCGCTTATTGCCCCGGATGCCAAACCAGCTTGAGCAGTGCCGAAGTGGGTTACGAGGGCAGCTACAAAGAAGTTGAAGACCCCTCAATGTACTTCAAATTCAAAGTCACAGGCACCCAAAACGAGTACTTCCTCGTCTGGACAACCATGCCCTTCACCGTTATTACAGACACTATGCTTGCGGTGCAGCCAAAAGCTGAATACGCCAAAGTCAAAGTCGGCGACGAAATCTGGATCATGGTTCGCCAACGCGTCGAACCCTTCATGGCTGAATTAGACATTAAAGATTACCAAATCCTAGAAACCATGCCTCGGCAAAAGCCTCGAAGGCAAAGCATACGATTACCCCCTAAAAGACATAATTCCCAAACAAGCTGAAAATGAAACAAAACATCCACTTGTTCACCATGTTATCGGTGAAGACTTCGTCGACGTCAACACAGCAACAGGCGTAGTGCATCTTTCACCTGGCAACGGCGAAGACGACTTCTGGGCAGCACACCGCAGAGGCGTCCCAATCTTTGCTCCATTCGATGACGAAGTCAAATTCACAAAAGACGCAGGCATCTTCACAGGCGTTTTTGCACGAGATGCAGACATGCTGGTTGTAGAGGAACTGCGCAACCGTAACGCCTTTGTCAAGATAAAAAAGTCAAACATGAGTATCCAACCTGCTGGCGAAGCCACCACAAACTCGTTTGGCTTGCACGCAAAGAATACTTCCTGCGCACGACAAAATTAACCAGAAAGTGCTTGAAGCCGCTGAAAAAGTAGAGTACTTCTATGAGGAACCAAAAAACCGTTTCTTAGGTTTCCTAAAAGAAGGCAAACCATGGTGCATCAGCCGAGAACGCATCTGGGGCACACCACTGCCAATGTGGACTTGCGAGAAATGCGGCAACAAACGTTTAGTCGCAAGCAAGAAAGAACTCATCGAAGCAGCCCAAGAAGCAATCCCCGCAGACTTTGAACTGCACAAGCCATGGGTTGACCGAGTCACCATTAAATGCGATAAATGCGGGGGTACATGCATCGAGAAGACTTCGTCTTGGACACTTGGCA
This sequence comes from uncultured archaeon, assembly GCA_963800605.1. Lineage (GTDB taxonomy): Archaea > Thermoproteota > Bathyarchaeia > Bathyarchaeales > Bathycorpusculaceae > Bathycorpusculum. The sequence goes on from CAWDBI010000007.1 coordinate 54,185, forward strand.
TAACAGCGGCGCTTCGCCTCATGCCCGATTCACCGATGAGGAAGCAGGAAAAGTATGTTCCAACAGCGTTCTTAACAGAGGGTATTGACCAAACTCGTGGCTGGGCAAATTCACTGCTGCTTGAACATGGGTCATCTATAACTGGCAAAGCTGAAGCTCCATACAAAGCATTCCTATTCCAAGGATTAACTCAGGACTCGAAAGGCCGAAAAATGAGCAAAAGCCTCGGAAACGTCGTGCAGACTAACGAGTTGCTTGCAAAGAACAGCGCTGACCTATGCCGCTTCTACATGACTCGCAAATGCTCACCAGTGGACTTCATGAGTTTTGACATGCAAGAACTCAACCGCCGAAGCTACCAAGTGCTCTCCACACTTTATCATCTAAGTCGTTTCTTCATGGAAAACGCCACTTTCGACGAATTCAAGCCATCAAAGTACTCATTAGATTGGGCCTTCAAGGCTGGTAAACTGCAGTCCGCTGACATCTGGATGCTCTCTGTGCTGCAGGATCGTATTGAAGATTACACTGCAAAGCTTGAACGCTGCGAATTCAACGCTGCCTTAGCTGTGCTCGATGACTTCGTCATTGAAACCTTAAGCCGTCTATATGTGCCCATGATTCGAAAGGAACTTTGGACAGATGATCCTGAAACGGTTGAGCGTCGCCAAACCATCTACGCCCTACTGCACCATACTCTAAAAACAGTCACGTTACTATTCAACCCAATCACGCCATACCTAGCGAAGCGCTTTATCAGAAAATCTATCGCCAACTTGAACCAAACCTGCCAGAAACCGTCAATTTAGCCGCTTGGCCAACACCAAACACAGATGCTGCGCAACAAGACAATCGAGGAACAATTCGAAGTGCTCCTAAAGGCTGTGTCAATTTCGTTTGCTGCACGCCAACAGGGCAAATTAAAACGTCGCTGGCCACTTAGCCAAAGCAATCGTGGTTGCTCCACAAAAGACCTTAGATGCGCTAAAACGTCTTGAGACGCTATTCCTTGAACAAACAAACGTTAAATCAGTCGAATATGCAACAGCAGTTCCAGATTATATCGGCGGCGAAAACTGGGTCAGCAGCCAAGAAGAAGACATAACCGTCTTTGTTAGTGGACAACGCGACGACAAACTGCTCGGTGAAGGTATCATGCGCGATTTAGCACGACGTGTACAGGCTCTACGCAAAGAAATGGGTTTCGTACCAACCGAAGTGCTCGAATCGGTGCATATAGCCGAGTTGGATGCTGAAAGCGCAGGTTTACTTGAGCCATACCTTGAAGAGATGGCTGGATTGGTACGAACCAGAAAAGTGTATTTGCACGCAAAATGCAGTGAAGTGGAAGCGCAATGGCACGAATCTGAACTTGACGGCAAAAAGATCTTCATAAACATCCACTGAGGAATAGCTATGACTGAGCAGCAAAACGGCAACATCCGCTACCTCAAATGTCCCCATTGCGCCTGCATCTTTTTTTCACAGGCAGACCTGCAAAAACATATGGCAACGTTTGGCGGTGGCAAGGCAGAGCATGATTATTCTTATAAGAAAACGCATGGACGACTTGAACATGGATATGGCAGCGACGAATAGTGTATAGTTGCTCTTGGGTGTCTATCCCCCTCATGTATAGCTTCAAGGGCTGGTTGAACTGCTACTTAGAACTTTCTCCACCAGCAAATCCGGCAAACTATCCCGGCCAGATACAGTGATCGTGAAAATTTCTGCGTCGTCCCTGCGCTTAGCCTCCAATATCAGTGGGTCATGGGCTTTGGCATGCACAACCGCCAGCACCACCTTGCTGCCTTCCAGCGCCTGATGCACAACCTGCTTAAACTTTGTCGAAAAAAGCTCCATGGGACCGATTTCATCGATGGCTATCACCTGATATTTTTGGGTGGCTTCAGCAATGGCTTTTACGCCTATACCTTCCAAGTCAGCAAGGTTAACGCGGTATTTGCCCACCTGTGGCCCAGTCTTCTGGTTAATATGTGCCAGCCAACCGTGCCTGCCGCTGGCTAAGTCGATGACTTCAAAACCCACCCGTGCATCTCCCTCTCTTAGCTTCACGGCTTATCATGCCACCGACGCTAACACCCCTCGCTTTTAATGCATCCACCGTTTTGGAGAGAACCGTGGTTTTTCCTGTTCCCGGAGCACCCGTCAAAATCAAAACCCGTTTCTGCAAAGCTTTGGCACCATTACAACCAATAATCTAATATTGCGATTAAATTCTTTTTAACAACACCTCTGGAGCATCCCAAATGGCAGAAAAAACTGGTTACGTCGCCGATTTCCCCAGCGAAATCATCAAGGAAGGCAAAATCCAAGTTTTAGTGCCCAACCTCAAAGCATACGGCGTCATACCAAGCGATTATGCGCCATCAAAAGCTCCAGTCTTTTACAATCCGGTTATGGAATTCAACCGTGACCTAACCGTTTTAGCATTCCGCGCTTACCAAAAGATGGTTGACCATGAGGTTAGCATTTGTGAGCCCCTGACAAGCCAAGGCATACGCGGCATCAGATACGCCGTAGAAGTCGACGCCGTTACAAGAGTAGTAGCAAGCGACATCAACCACCACGCCTACGAATTAGCCCAACACAACATCGAACTCAACAAACTCCAAGACAAAATCACCCTCAAGTACTGTGACGCCAATCGCGTGCTTAGCAGTAACGCCTCGCCTAAGAAACGCTTTGACATTGTTGACCTCGACCCCTTTGGTACGCCTGTACCCTATTTGGATTCAGCTTTTAGAGCCCTGAAAAACAAGGGTTTGATTGCAGCAACAGCCACGGACTTGGCGCCCCTCTGTGGAGTCCACGCGAAAGCTTGCCTGCGCAAATACGGTGGCAAACCCATCCGAACCGAATACTGCCATGAAGTTGCAGTCAGGCTCTCGCCGGCTGTATGGCAAAAGTGGCAGCGCAACATGACATCGGAGTCCAGATCCTATTCAGCCACAGCAGCGACCACTACATCCGCGTCTACGCCCAAATCGGTTACGGCGCAAAAAAAGCGGATGAAAACCTCAAATCCACTGGTTATCTGCTGCACTGCTTTAGTTGCATGCACCGAGAATTCGTCTATCAACCATTCGGCAGCCTAACTTGTCCTGAATGTGGCGAAAAAATGGATTACGCTGGTCCCTTGTGGGCAGGTCCTATTGCGGACCAAGGGTTTGTTGTGCAAATATTGGCTGAAAACCAGACTGCTGCTTTTAGGAATAGTGCAAAAATTACCAAACTTCTAACACAGATCAAAAATGAGGCCACCGCGCCATCTACATATTTTGTTATCGATAGGCTTAGCGGAAAACTTAACCTGCCCGCACCATCCAACCAAGCATTCTTAGTTGCTCTTCAAAAAGCTGGATTCCAAGCCGTACCCACACACTTCAACCCCAGAGGCATAAAAACGGATGCGCCAGCACTGAGTATGCACAAGATTCTCAGGGAACTCACAGGACAACAGCAAAGCTAAGAACTCTGAAACATTCTTTAATTTGGTACTAAATAGGGCGACATATTATCTGAAAAACGGAAAATCCCTCACTGAAAATGCCTTACAGTTTACTTAGGTTTTACGAATGGACCAATTTGCAGGTTGAGATCTTGTGGAAACACGACAAAAAGTTGTTTTTGCTTTCAGTTGATATGTTTGTGGATTGAATTTTGTTTGGTGAAATTTGGCGTATTGTTCCAATTTTCATTGTTAGTTTGTGTCGTAAGTGGGGTATTGGTGTGTTGGATGTTGGTTGTTTGGGGCGGTTTTAGGTAAAGCGGTTGTTTTTGGGGTTTTTTCGGGTTCATATTTTGTTGTTTTCGGGCGTGTTTGGGCTTGTTTTTGGTGTGTTTAGGCGTGTTTGGCGGTGTTTTGAAGCAAAAACGCACTGTTATGTGAAGTGCAAGCTGAGTGTCGGCTAATATACAAGTACTGCGCGCTTGTATGATTGGTATTTCAATGATACGTAGACCTGTTTCTAGTTCAGAAACTCATACCTGTGCGATCGCTTGGCAACAAAAGTTTAAAGAGCAAAAACGCAGTCCTTAACAATAAGAGTGAACAGTCATGAGCAGCAAAATCACAGTCATCGGCACCGGCATGATGGGCGGCGCCATAATCAAAAGCCTACTCAAAGGCAAAATCGCACCCGCAACCATAACAGCGGTTGATATTCAAGCAGACAAACTAAAAGAGTTCGAAGCACTTGGCGTAAAACCAGCACAAACAACATCCAAGCCGCTTCAGGCGCAGACATAGTATTCATCATCGTTAAACCCGGCGATGTGTCTAAGGTTCTCAAAGAAATCAGCAAAGAAATCAAGGGCAAACTCGTCATATCCGTTGCTGCAACTGTGCCCTTGAGTTTTCTGAGAAGAATTCTCCTTCTGAAGCTAAAATAGTTCGCATTATGCCTAACCTCTGCGCTATGGTTCAGGCTGCTTACACGGCTTACTGCTGCGCAGAAAACGTTACTGCACAGGACAAAGAGAACCGTGAAAAAACTGCTCAACATGATGGGTATATGTGATGAAGTGGACGAGAAATACATGGATGCCATCACTGCAGTGAGCGGAAGCGGACCAGGCTACATGTCAATTATCATCGAAGCCCTCACTTATGCAGGGTTAAAAGTTGGGTTACCCCGCAACATCGCCCTAAACTGCGCAGCGCAAACCGTCATGGGTACCGGCAAACTCGTCACCGACCTGCACGAGGAACCAGCAAAAATCAAAGACATGACCACAACACCCGGTGGAACCACAATCGAAGCCATCTACCAAATCGAGCAAAGCCAAATCCGCCCAGCCATGATGCGCGCAATCGAGGAAGCCACCAAAAAGAGCCAAACCATCAGAGAAAAACTCAACTTGGCTTAGAGAACGGCAATGTTTGAAGCTGCAATCTTTGATTGGGATGGAACCCTCGCCGATACCCGACGCGTCATCGTAATATCATTCCAGAAAGCACTCAAAGAAATTAACCTCGAAGTCCCCGTCCCCTACATTGAACGCAGAATCGGCATCGGCGCCTCAGAAACCTTCCGCGAAATTCTCCATGCTGCTAACAGGCGGGTTGACGAGGCGATCGTAAAGCAGCTTGTTGAGAAGAAAAGTAAAGTTCAAATTCAATTAGCCGAAGAGGTCAAGTTGTTTGAGGGCACCCGGGAGCTTCTAGCGGCGCTTCAGGGTAAGATGAAGGTGGGTTTGGCATCGATGAACAGCCGACCCGTCATTATGCACCTGCTCCAAATCAACGATTTAGCCGACTGTTTTGACACGGTCTTAACGGTTGAGGCGGTTTCCCATTCTAAACCTGACCCCGAAATTTTTCTAAAAACCGCTGAGCAACTCAAAGCTAAACCGGGGGCATGTGTGGTTTTTGAAGATTCAATCTTTGGCGTCAAAGCGGCGAAGGCGGCGGGCATGAGTTGCATCGCCACTACAACAGGTGTTTACAGCGGCCAAGAGCTTGCAGTGGAAAAGGCTGATTTAGTCGTAAAATCATTATCAGACCCCAAAATTCTCTCCTTTATTCATGCCTAAAAATACCTTGTGGTAGTGTGCATGCAGTCACATAGCTTTAAACATTTTTCGCAGAAATAGTGTATTTGCTCTCAAACACTGTAAGGAAGAAAAGTTTTTGAACAATGCGACAGACAGGAAACGAAGCAAGCCCTCGATGTTTCAAGTGCTGCTCCTCGATAACGATGCGAGCCAAGACGTTGAGGTTCAGGAAGCTGAACAAGTTGATTTCTGCCAAGTAAAAGAGCATCTGCAGAACGGCGGCTCAGTCTTCATAACCAGCAAAGAAACACAGAAAATGCAGATCCCAAAAACCAAAGCACAACTAAACTATGTTCGATCGAGAAAAAACATCGGTTTCATCTTCCGGCAGCGTGTGAGAAGCTCATAGATGTGTGGCGTGCATCCTTAAGATTCCCTTTACCCCCTCTCTCTTCCGAATTTCCTTTTGGGTGCACGCTGCTCCCGCTAACAACCATTTTTACCATTTTTTAAATAGAGTACAGACTGTTGGGCAGTGGTCCCAAAGTAGAAAAAGAAGTTATGGCTGGGCTCTTAGGCTTTTAGGTACATAAGCGCATCTTGGATCAGAACCCAAAATGTCACCCGTATAGAATAGCGCCGAGGATCGGCATCCTCCGCAGACATCGTTGTATTCGCAGACACCGCATTTACCCTTGAGGTTGCGTTTATCCTTGACTTTGCTAAAGAAGTCGCTGTTCTGCATGTCATCCCAAATCTGCTGCAAGCTCTTGTTTTTGACGTTGCCGACGCGGTAGGCATCGTTGTAGCTGCATGGGATCACGTCGCCGTTCTCAGCGATGCTCATGAATTTGCCAAAGAAGCATCGTCCCAAGAAGAAGTTGTTGTACCAGTGGTCGTAGTCTGGCATGCCCCGCTGCTTAGCTACCCGTGCGTAGAAGGGTATGTAGACGTTAATGGCTGGTTTGCCCTCATATTTGGCGGTTAAATCGAAGAGTTTGTTGCATGCCCACTCATACTGTTTAGGTGTTGGGTCTGCTTTGAGGCTGTCCGGATCGTTACTGTAGGGTATGAAGCCGTGGAAGACTACCCATCGTGCGCCATATTTTTTGGCTAATTCGATAACGTGTACCATGTCTTCTTCATCGACGTTGGTGACTTCGCCTTTGTTTGCGAAAGTGTAAACTAGCACATTGAGGAGGTCTTCTTTGGCGAAGCGCTCAATCGCAGCAACCGCAGCAGCATAAGCGCCTGCTCCACGGATAGCATCATTGGTTTTTTCTGCGCCGTCAATGCTAACGCTGATTTTGGTCTTGTTTTTGATAATGTTTTTTATGGCTTTCTCATCGAGCATGCGTCCGTCAGTTATGATGCTTGTATTCAAGCCCAAACTGGTTGCGTAGTCGAGTACCTCAAAGAGGTCCTTGCGCAGAAGCGGCTGTCCACCCGTAATCCCAAAAAAGCTCGCTCCAAAATCGTGAACCTGATCAACGATTTTCATGGCGCTCTTTGTATCTAATTCGTCTGGAAAGGCGGCTTTTCCAGCTGAAACACAATGGGCACAGTTGCTTTCGCAGGCAAAGGTACAGCGCCAGGGAACGATAAACAAGGGGCCTTTGTTTTTCAAGCCGTATTTCTCCAAGAGTATAATGCTCTATAAAAGCAATGTTTTTGGTATTTAACACTTCACGTTAGAGAAAATACAGTCAGGTAGATCTCTTGGTTAGCAGAATTCTTAAATCCGCTAAATTATTCTCTATTGGCTGTGAAGTTTATGGCAAGAATTAACGGGAAAGCGAAGCTTCTTGAAAATACTCGCTTGGTCGCTGAGAATGGTCGGGGACATAGCGTTATCTGCGATTTACCTGAATCTCAAGGTGGAACTAATGCTGGGCCAACGCCGCTGGAGTTGGCTTTGATGTCGCTTGCTGGCTGTGGAGTCATCATCTATGCGGATGTTTGTAAGAACAGCAAAATAGACCCCGGAAACATCGAGGTCAAGGTTGAAGCAGAAAAGACGCCTGACTCACCAGTATTAGCTGGCGTAACCATGAAAGTAAACATTACTTCTAAAACCCGAAAGCCACTAGTTGAAGCGGCTTGGCGACGAACAGAAGCAAGCTGCCCAGTACTCTATATCTATAAAGAACCCATACCCACCAAGGTTGAAGTAGACATAAAAACCGAGTAATCAACCAATCCCTATTTTGTTTGAAATATCCTGATGTTTAATGATTTAGCGTTGCCGCCAAATATATTTAGAATATTTTGCATCAAATGTTAGCATCGGATTCGAAATGATTATTCTGCTATATGCCTTGATGCAGCCCTAAAAGAGCTTTTTTTGCAAAGTTATTTTAACTAATCCCTCCAACCCATACGCAGGAGAAGGGAGACTTGACCGAAGATAGCGTATTTCACATTAGGCAACTAAGTTGTAAACATGAAAAAAAGCAGTTGTATACCCAGCGCCGCTGTGACATACTAAACGGTATGGACTTTACTTTTACACGATGTGTTAACTGCCACAAAATCGTGAGCCTTGAAGCAAGAAAATTCTCAAAGCATTAACTATTGGTTTCTTCTTCTTTGGCGTATAGGTAGAGTTCACCCTGCTTTAGCAAATCTAACACTCGCTGAGTCTCCGTAGTACCTAGTCTGCACTTTTTTGATTCTCCTAAAAAGGGAAGCATCTTGTCGGCGTTTTGAATTATATGCAGGTTCTCCCATGTCACCTTGAGGTCTTCAGAGGGAATATGTGTTTCAATATCCTCTGCCCAAGTGCCCGCATCCAATTCATCGCCGCCCTCAGTCAAAGCGGTAAAAGGCCCAAGTAAACTCTTATCATCAACGTTATAGAGAAAAATAACTGAGCCCTCCTTTACTGGCTCCGCAGGCATATTTTTTTTATCAGCGCAGGTGTAATGTTTTGTGCTCACACATTGTTGTGCACTTGTTTTGTTACAGAAAAATACATAGCCGTCATACATAACCTCAAAAACCTCTGGTCTAGTTGAAGGCACTGGCGTTTATTTCCTTTTTCTTTTGGGCTATTTCAAGCCTTGTTGTCCGATTGTGAAGCCACAAGTGTATTTATTTTTTGATATGGTAGATATCGCAAGGCTCATAGGTTATCTGAAGCGGTCCCTTTTCTGTTGTCTATTCATTGGGCTTTTACTTGTAGAATATGAGAAAAATGACTAAACTTATCCCTTTTCTAAAGGCTGTCTTTATCGTAAGTATTTTAGCAATGAGTTTGTTTCTTTCCATAAACTCTTTGGAAGTAGCGGATGCTCAAACGATAAGATACACCATTACAGCATCCGCAGATGCGAACTCCAATATTAGTCCCAGCGGCGCTGTCAGTGTTAACGCCGGAGCCAGCCAATCATTTACTTTCTCAGCTAAAACTGGATATACCCTCTCGCGGGTTGCAGTTAACGGCACAACAGTCTCGTTAACTTCGCCTTACAGGTTTACGAACGTACAAGCCAACTATACGATCACTGTAGCTTCTTTGCCTTCCCCGACTCCGACACCGACGCCCTCATCGACTCCAACTCCAACGCCGACACCTAAACCATCAGCTACACCCACTCCAACACCTACCCCGACCGCTTCCCCAACGCCAACCGCCACTCCAACACCCACTCCCACCCCGACACCAACTCCCACTCCAACCCCAAGTCCCACCCCTACACCAACACCTGAACCCACAGCCCCCCCAACCCAAACCCCCACAAGCCAGCCCCAACAATCAAACCCAACAACTCAACCAACAACCAAACCCACAGCGACCTCTACCCCCAAACCAACTCCAGCACCAACACCCCAACCTACGCAGCCAACAGAAAGAGTACCCAACCGAACAGCCATCGTTAACCCAAATGTGGTTTCTCAAAATGATATAATCCCTGTTGGGGGCGCGGCTTTAGTCATCATAGTGGTTGTGGTTGCAGTTGCGCTTGTGATGAAGAGACGTCAGCGTTTTGATGGCGTAGACGAGTTCGACTTAGAAAGCATATAGCTTCCAACTAGAATTGTTTTTATTTTAAGATTTTAGGTTATAATTTAGGGGATTTGTTGTTTGCCGCATTTTGGGCAAAAACGCACGTTGTCTGCCAATGCCGTTCCACATTGCGGACAATATCGGGAAGCTGGAATGTTTTGATATTGCTGGTTGTACTGTTGAGGAGCGCTTTGATAGCGGATGACTGTGGGTCGGGTGAAATAGTAGATGAGTGCTGCGGGCCAACAGAAAATTATAAGGATTATTAATATTGCAAGGTCGTAGTCTCTTGTCTCGTATGGTTGCGTCATGCTCTATGCCCCAGTTGACTCTATACTTAGCGCTTGGAGATTTAAGGTTTGCAGAGCCATAAACTTTGGTTTTAGCTGATTTGATTCATTTCTTCAAGGTATGGCTGTAGACATTTAGTTTTAGAGGCAATCAAATAAACGCAGAGTCCATACAAACCCGCCATTCCAACAGCTGCTAAAAAGCCCAGATAAACCCCCGTGAACAACAACAAAAACCCCAGTCCCTCAGAAAGCCCCAACAATAAACCTGAACCCAGACGCAACCCAGTATTGCTCTTTCTTAACCGTGCGCTTTGCGTAAACCAATCAACTACCGCAAACAGGGGCAATATCCCAATTACTGGAAGATAATACTGAATAGGCAAAGTAACGCTAAAGAGTGCAGCTCCAAAAATTGTTGCCATTCCTAATGCTATACCTGTGCATCTGGAGCATAAGTAAAGGTTTCTTTGCCCCAATTTAACGTGGATAGTGTGGTCCAGCTTTTCTGTAGGATGATGTGCAGCTAGGAAGAAGAGGAAATAGCGCCAGTTTCGTTCTACCATTATGTTCCCATCGGCAAAGGCAAGTTTCAATGGGCTAAATCGGCATATTAGATTTTTGGCAAAACTTCCAACATTTCAACTTTTAGAAAGGCGGAGGGGGTCGTTTCAGAGCAATAAAGGGCCTTACATATTCTCGGCTTGTGGCTCTAACATTCTCTTGAGGGTCAATATCGGTTTGTGGCAACGAAAATACGCATACAAAACCTAACTCAAGGTTAAGCTAAAAGGATATAACCAAAGATTCGGTTGATAAACTAGACGCTTTTAACCAAACTACGTGTGACCTATCTTTTGTCATCCATAATGAAGCATCTAACCATTAGACGATCCCTTCTCTTCATGATCATCGGTATAGTAGTCTTCATTGTATACCTCTACTTCTTCATCGGCATCGACAAATTAATCGCGGTTCTAGTAAACATCAACTCGGGCCAGTATGTGGTATTTTATTCCTTAGCCCTGTTGGCTGTGCTTGCCTCAGTCTTTTTTTGGTCAGCCGCATGGAACACAATACTGCGAACACTATCAGTCAACGTATCCTACAGACGCGCCTACCTTTACTATTGGGTCGGATACTTCAGCGATTTAGTCATACCCTGCGCAACGGTTTGTGGCGAATTAACCCGCATGTACCTTGTTGAGCGAGAAACCAAAAAAAGCTATGGTGTATTGGCGGCTGCCGCTATAACTAACCGCATAGTCGCCTACACTATAGTAACCATCGGTCTCTATAGTGGTTCAATTCTGATTTTTCTAAAACCAGGCATTTCCCCAGTTATAATCAACCTTTTCATACTCTTCTTAGCCGGCGTAACCATCTACACAGCTGCGTTACTGTATCTAGCCATTGTTAAGCAGGCAGCAAGAAACTTTACAAACCTATATGAGACGATCATCAAAAAACTGCGACCAAAAAGCTATAACGCTACTCAGGTCCAGCATACCAACGAATCCCTTGCTAATTATTATGAAGGTTTCAAAGTATTTCGTGAGAAACCACGACTGTTACTCAGACCATTTATTCTGCATTTAATCTCCTATGTCCTGGGTCTTTCCGTTTATATTTTAATTTTTGTTTCGCTTGGGATTCCTGCTCCAAGCCCCGAATTCTACATAGTCATCTATTTCATAGCTACAGCCGTTCAGGATGCCGCCGCCGCCTTCTCGGTTGGCTCACTAGACATTATTCTTGCAAGCATATTCATACTCTATGGTTTAGACCCTGCCGTAAGTGGAATCGCTGCACTGTTGCTGCGTAGCGTCTAGTTTCTGGTTCCCCCTTTTCGTTGGTTTCATCTGCGTTCAGTGGCTGGGGGCACGCACTCTAATTTCTAAACCCCATCAAATAAGAGATAGCAAAAAAAGCGGAAGCTAAACTAATAGGTGCTGAATTGCAATGCTCAATTGAACATGCCTACTTTACGCAGATATATTCTCACTTTAAGTGACCTCTCCACTGAGCTGATGTGTTGTTTGCAGGGGCGATTTAAAAGCGGTTACAGCGTAATTGGGCTCTTCGTGAACCATCATGACTCAAACTGAACTTGCATATGAAGAAGACTTGCTTGTGTCTTTGACATTCCATAATTTCTCAGCAGAGATGCTAAAGGAGTTTGCACAAAAAATCGTTAAGCCATATTTCCGCGGCAACATAAACGAGGCAGTAAGAAGCCTCATGGAGAAAGCAATACAAGAAGAAACCATAACCAATCAGGCAATACGACAAAAAAAATAATACCCCCCTTCGAATCTGCGTTTCTAAAATAAGTTTTTATATTTTCAAAGTTGCCATATCTGCAACGGTACCCGTATGGCTCGATTACTCGATCCCCTGTGCGTCAAAGACATAACCTTACGCAATCGTATAGTGATGCCGCCGATGCAGTCAGGAGAGCATCCTTCAAAGGTGAAGTCACAAGAAAACTCGTCAACTTCTACGTTCGCCGCTCAACAGCATTGGGGTTGCCCATCGTGGAGCATGCTTATGTTTCGGCTTTGGGAAAGATTGGGCCTAAACAGTTGGGTATCTATGATGACTCGCTGATTCCGGGGTTTGAAAAGCTTGCAGAGGGCATTCATTCCGTTGGAGCCCCCGCTATAGTGCAGATTAGCCATGCTGGAGCAGTTGCAAACAAAAAAGTCATCGGAGAAACACCGGTTGGACCCTGCACCCGAGATAAAACCCGCATCCTAGAAAAAGAAGAACTATATGCACTTGTGGACGACTATGCTTTTGCGGTTGATCGTGCAGTAAAAGCCGGATTCGACGGCGTAGAACTTCCACGGTGCCCACGGTTATCTCCTTAACCAGTTTTTCACGCCATTGCTCAACAAACGGGCTGATGAATTTGGGGGTTCTTTGGAGAATCGGATGCGTTTTCCCTTGTTGGTTGTTGAGAAGGTTCGTCAACGCCTCGGTAAAGGGCTTTTGCTTTACAGGTTGGGTTCGGATGACTTAGCGCCAAATGGCACACACATCCAAGACGCCATCGCTTTCTCACTTAAGCTCCAGGAAGCAGGTGTGGATATTCTTGATGTTTCAGGCGGTATGTGTGGAAGCGAGCCCAAGCAGCTGCCGGCAAATAGCCGGATATTTTGTTCCACAGGCAAATGAAATTAAAAAAGCTGTTCATATACCCGTTATCGGCGTGGGCGGTATTAAGAAGCCGGAGTTTGCTGATAAGTTGGTTGCGGATGGTTTGGTGGATTTGGTAGCGGTGGGACGGGCGCTTTGGCATGATAATGAGTGGCCACAAAAAGCTGTCCAAACACTTAATGGTATAATACTGTAAATTTAATGGGTTCTCAATATTTCTGTGCTAGGAGAGCTTCATCCTCAGCAATATCTGGTGGATTGTACGTGTATAGTTGCTACTGTTAAGTTGACCAAATTGTATATTATTCGCTAAAATCTCTTTATTTATTAGTGGCTTTATAAAAATGTCTACTTTTGATCGTGCCGCCGCTGTTAAAATTCAGGATTGTAATTCTCAACTGATTAGTAGACTTGACGACGGTTTTGAATTACTGGAATTAGTGGACAGGCCTGAAGCTGGTTCGGTTGATTTTATTTTTCTTGAGGTTAACCCTGCTTATGAGAGACTAACGGGTCTCAAAGCAGCCAACATAATAGGTAAGCGTAAACAAGAGGTCGTCCCATTTGCAGAACAGAGATGGTACGACTGCGCCCTTCAAGCACTTAGAAGTGGTAAAACCTTTCATTATGAATACTTCAATGAAATAGTAAACTTATTCTTAGAAACACAATTTATTCCAATATCTAATAACAAAATCGCCGTTCTTTTTAAGGATGTAACAGATCGCAAGAAAAATGAAGCAGCATTAAAAGAGAGCGAAGAAAAGGTCAAGATTTATTAGAGAGTACTCCTGCTGCTGTTTTTGTAGCAAACACCGATGGAAAGTATTTATTCGTTAATGAAGGTGCCAGCCGATTGCTACAGTATTCAAAAGACGAACTATTATCAATGAATATTTCGCAAGTAATATGCGAGGACAATTTGGAAAATGGTCTGCTGCAGTTTTCTTTAGTTAAGCTAACTGGTAAGAGTAGAAGTGAGTTATGCCTAAAAAGAAAAGACGGTTCACCTGTTTATGTAATCCTGACCGCCACAAAATTGCCCGATGGTAATCTAATTGCTAATTGTGAAGATATTACAGAGCGTAAGGAATTGGAAAAACAGCTTCAAGCCAAAGAAAGGTTGGCGACCATAGGTTCAACTGCTGGTATGGTTGGTCATGACATTCGTAACCCGCTACAAGCTATCGTTGCTGATATTTTTCTCTTAAAAGACTATTTGGCTAACTTGCCTGGAACAGCGCTAAAAGAAGATGTTTTTGAGAGTCTAAACGGTATCGAAAAAAATGTAGCTTACGTTAACAAAATCGTTTCCGATTTACAAGATTTCGCTCGTCCACTAAAACCTGAGTACTCGACTGTTTCCTTACTTGATTTAATTAATAGCTCACTAAAGACCATAGATCTACCAGATAACGTTAAGCTTGAAATAAAAATAGAAAATGATCCCACCGTTGAAACTGACCCTACATTCATCCAAAGAGCCGTCACTAACTTAGTCAATAATGCTATTCAAGCGATGCCAAAAGGCGGTAACTTGATAGTACGCGGTTCCTCAAATAATGTCGACATACTCATTTCAATAGAAGATACTGGCATCGGTATCTCAGAAGAAGTTAAGGCTAAATTGTTTACACCTATGACGACAACTAAAGCCAAAGGGCAAGGTTTAGGATTGGCAGTTGTTAAACGGTTGGTCGAGGCATTAAGTGGTACAATAGACTTTGAGAGTGAAGTAGGCAAGGGAACAAAGTTTATCATACACTTGCCAAAATTAAAAGTTTAAAACTGAATCTCTTAGTGATCGCAAAAGGAAAGCACGCATGCTAAACTGTATTCGTCGTTTTTTGTTTTGTGGCTGGTTCGTCTTTGAATTTGCGTCGAATTACAATCACTAAAATTATGCATACTGCGGCTATGATTATTGCTATAATCGGCAGTAAAGTTAAGGGGAAAGCTGAATTGTTTTCTAGCTCCGGGTTGGTTTGATAAGTAAACGTAACTTGAACTGAGTTGGCGACATTATTCTCGAAGTTAATATAATAGCTTCCTTGTTGGGTTGCTACAAAATTGATTTGTCCTGTTGTGTCGACAATGCCTAAGTTGGCTAATTGTGAGCCATTAGCATCGTTTACCCAGACACGTACTGGGCCTGTGGTTGTGAAGGAACCGTTGAATATTGCTCCTTGGGGCAACTCGAATGTGTAGCGTTTTGTAGCTTGGGCAACTGTGAAGGTTTCAGTTGTAGAAGCAGATACACACGCAGCTAACATGGATACTGCAAGCAACGCCAAGATTATGCAGATTAATGCTCTTGTTTTATTCATGTTCGCACCCAAAGGATGCAAACTATTTGCGTTTGGTCCCTATTAACAGTCACGCAAGAATGAATTGATTATAAATCAAATTCTTGGTATAAACAATTTTTTTTACACTTTAGTCTTTGAATTGTTATTTGATTTTTAGCGGCCGCGAATATTTTACATATTTAGAAAATCGGAATATTCTGGTGGCCGAACTAACGCTGTTATATCTGGTTGAGAAAAATATCTTAAAAATTGAGTAGAGATTGATAACAATGGATTCAACACAAGCAATGATATCGGAAAAAATTAAAAAGCAGAACCGACAATAGATATTCAAGGCGCTGATCGAAAACTCCTAGAGGTCGCAAACCAGGATCTCGTTAATTACTTTCATTTTAAGACTTCCTCATCGTGTGGATGAGTAATGGTTTTATCTATAATTTAAATAGAAAACTAAGTAAAGAGGATAAAGTGGAAATCGATTCTTTCTTAACCATATGGACGGGTATTTGGCTCAAGAAATGGCAACAGCGTGTCCATCTGCTGATAGGCGAACAGAATAGTAACAAAGTGCTTAAAGTAAATGACAAAAGACAGGATCTTTGTTCAAAGTTAGATTGAGAGAAGAAATGATTGAGCTTGTAGTACAATCATTAATAAATAAAGCTGAAATTTGTGGAACAAGATTAATTGCTGAAAATATTGTCGATACAGAAACAGCTAAATGTTCCAATAAAAATCTAAAAGAAGAAGAAAAAGCCTTACGATTTTGAATAATTCATTTTCCAAAGTACGGGAAACTGCTCAAAGAATCGGTCCTTTAATATCGATAAAGGTTGATAAATGCTATTACTGTTAAGCGAACAATTAGACGTCTTTGATTTTTCTAAGAGTTTTTCCTATAGTCCTTTAGGGAAATATTAAGGGTTACTGCATTGTCGGTTCATTTTTGCGAGTAATTGAGCTAGCGCTAACATCTGAGTGGCACATTAAGGTTGGCTACGTTATTCTTGTGGCTGTTTCTATGATGAAGCCTTTTCTGCCCAAAGTGTACGTGAGCCTTCTGGTGGGAATTATTGTTCCTGACATTTTTCTTATAATCAAATGCCTCATAGTTGAGTCTGCTGACCAGGTTAACGCGAAGTTTATTGAGCCCTCAGCAAAATGGTTCATAGTGGTTTCAGCTTGAGGATCCTGCATGCCTTCTGTTAGGAGAAGCAGGTGGTAATTTTGGCTTTTTCTGTTTTGATGCGTCATGGAAGTTACTAGGTTAGCTATATCTTTGATTTTGTGGATCAAGAAGCAGCTCTGAGATGGAGTCTATAGCGACTGTTCTTGATTGTTTCATTTCCTCCAAAACATTTGCTATTAGTAAGGCTTGCTGTTGTGTTTTTGAGGCTCTTGAATTTCCATGTTTCATCTTCCTCAAACGGCACTGTGTCCCATCCATAAGCCGCCATATCTTCTCTTATGCTTTCCGCTGAGCGTTGACTGTAAAGTAAGTAACTGGGCAAGTTTGTACTCTATTGAATAAGACTTGTCTAGCGAAGACTTCGTTTCCTGAGCCTGGCGAACCTGTGAGAAGAATAATTTTTGGAGGCAACCCGCCCATATAAGAATTCGTCTAGGCCAGCAATTCCAGTCTTCACAGCTTTCATACAGTTAACCTTTTTTGTAAGCACTACATCTGCTTAGTTATAACTTTTTTAGCATTCAACTACTAATTATAGTCAAATTTCTGTTAAGCTATTTTAGTATATTGAGGTGCAAAGTTTTGATTATTTTATTCTATTTTCGATATATGTTAAATGTAGGTAGAGATAATAATCCATCAGCTTTTAAGGATGGAATAGCTAATTGAGATAACAAGAAATCAAGAAGGAGGAAATAAAAAATGAATATCGGAAAAAAATAAGAAATTTCCGTAAAAATATGCGTGCAATCTCACCAGTAATTGCCACTCTACTAATGATCGCCATCGCAGTCGTCGCATCCTTGGTAACTTACGCTTGGGTCATGGGATACATGAATTTCCCAACAGAGAAAACTGGCAAAGCAATACAAATACAAAGTGTATCAAATGCAACAACTCAAGTCCAGACATATTACTATTTATGTCCAGAACGTTGGTGACTCACTGTTAGTATTCAATATCTGCGATCAGTATTTGTTAATGGTGCAAACGCTACCTTCAATGCTATCTAACATCAACTACTTGCAGCAAGGATCAACCATAAACATTACAGTACCATACACAATGGTCATCTGCCAGGTATCAACAATTGACTCATTAAAGTTACAACATCAGACGGAACATTCAGCCCAATAGACAAAGACATTCCCACTAAAACTGGGATTGTCCATAATTTTTTTTTCTTTTAATTTACATAATTATCAAGATAAATAAAATGAATGAGGGGAATAGTATAAGTTGACCTCTCAAACAGCACAGAAAGAAACTGTTTTCTCTCAAAAAACCAGCAAAAACTCTGGAATCTCATTGGATATTACAGCTAAATAGAGACTGAAAAAAAGATATTCCAAATTTTCTCTTAAGAAAAAATACCAAATTAATGTTCCATTACTCCTGTTCCTGAGGTAGGACATCCAGTTCCTGAACCAGTTAACGAGAAGATCCTTGAAACTTACTCACTTATTGAGCCTTATTGTTATGTGAATATTGTTAAGGATTTGGACAGGGGAAACATAAAATATGTGGTTGAGGAACCCAAACTCACAAAAAGATGAAGCCCACCTTAAGCGGTTAAAAGAAATCCTAAATCAAGTAATCACTTTAAAGCCATCAGATTTACAATCAAAAGAAACTGCTGGAAAATACTTAATTGAGAAGAGTAAGGAAATTTTTAATGACTACGAATTCAAAATAGATGAAGCTACGCAAGGCAAATTGCTCTACTGTATTGTTAGAGATAATCTTGGTTTTGGAAAAATAGATTCCCTAATGCATGACCAATTAATTGAAGACCTTTCATGCGACGGAGTAAATATCCCAATCTTCGTTTGGCACCGCAAATCCGAGTCCATTCCAACAAACATTCGTTTTGAAACCGAAGAGGAACTTGACTCGTTTGCTCTGCGACTCGCCTACATGTGTGGCAGCCACGTATCCATAGCTCAACCACTATTGGATGCAAGTTTGCCTGATGGCAGCAGAATCAACCTTACTTATGGCAGAGAAGTCACACGTAAAGGATCAACTTTTACCATAAGAAAATTCAAACTTGACCCATTCACAGTAACTGATTTAATCACTTTTGGTACTCTTTCAGCAGAGATGGCTGCTTTCTTCTGGTACGCAGTTGAAAACCGGGTTTCAATCCTAGTGGCAGGCGGTATTGCCGCAGGCAAAACACACTGCTAAACTGCTTAAGCATGTTCATTAAAGCCAGACTTGAAAGTCGTATCCATCGAAGATACTCCAGAAATTAATCTTCCACATGAAAACTGGATTCCAGCAACCACCGATCGCATTTTGGCATAGCTACAGATTCAGCAGACGTAACATTATTTGATCTTCTCAAAGCTTCATTGAGACAAAGACCCGACTACATTATAGTGGGTGAAATCAGAGGAACAGAAGCATACACTCTTTTCCAAGCTGTAAGCACTGGACACCTTGGAATGTCAACTGTTCACGCTGAATCAGTTGAATCAGCGGTTTACCGTTTAGAATCAGCGCCAATGAACATTCCCCGTACTCTCATCGCTGGCATAGACATCATTTTGGTTCAAAAACGAGTTGAAATAAAAGGCAAACCCGTGAGAAAAACAGTTGCAGCCTCAGAAATCGTTGGTTTAGATCCTCGTTCAGGAGAAATATTAACAAACGAAGTATATAGATGGAACGCAACTGATGAGACATTTGATTATACAGGTAGAAGCTACATTCTTGAGAAAATCGCTGAAAAAACGGGCGTAAGCATTGAGCAAGCAGAAGAAGAGCTGAAAAACAGAAGAAAAATAATAACTTGGATGGCCAAGAAAAACATTCGAAACTACAAAGACGTCTCAAACATAATTCGATCATACATGGAGAATCCTGCTCGCATACTTGCGGAGGCCTTAAAAGACGAATAAAAAACTTCTTTC
>CAWDBI010000008.1:0-215156 GCA_963800605.1 uncultured archaeon
AACAATCTCTTAGAGAAAGTGAGGCGCTTTACCATACTTTGTTTGATAATAGCCAAGATGGTTTTATGCTGCTTGAGCCATTATTCGATGAGACTGGCAAAGCGGTCGATTTTCGTTTTCTAAAAATAAACTCTGCGTATGAGCGGCAAACAGGTGCTAAGGCAGATGACGTTTCAGGTAAAAAGGCAAGCGAGGTGACACCCGAGCTTGAGTCAGAAATAACTCTGATAAGTGGCGATGTTTCCATAACAGGAAAACCAGTTCACAATGAAGCCTATAATAAATACTCCGATAAGTGGTATGATTCCTACTACTTTCTATACTTAAAAGGGCAAGTGGGCATTCTTTTCAGAGACATAACAGAGCGCAAAGACAGAGCAGATGCTCAAAGAGAGTCAGAAAAAATATCAGGACTTAACTGAAACCACCAATGACCTTGTCTGGGAACTGGATGCAAAAGGAAGATACACCTATGTTAGCCCGCAAGTGGAAAAATTGTGGGGAACCAAGCCTGCAGATATGATGGGGAAGACTTTTTTTGACGCTATGCCTCCTATTGAAAAAGAATCCGCATTAGAAGTATTTCTAAAAATGGGAAGTTCACAAGAACCATTTAGCGGATTTCAGACTACTGCTTATGATAGCCGAGGGCATGTGATTTATGTTGAAACGAATGGAGTGCCTTTTTTTGACAGCAGGGGCAGATTGCTTGGTTTCCGAGGAATTTCCAGGGATATAACCGAGCGCAAAAAAGCGGAAGAAACTATGAGGGCCGAAAAGGAACGATTTGAGAGTCTTGCCAATTCTTTGCCTGAAATTGTTTTTGAAACAGATATGAGCGGCAAAGTAGTTTTCGCAAATAGCGTGGATTTGAAATAACTGGTTACGACAGAAGAGGATTTAGTCAAAGGCTTGGATGTTTTCACTTTAATTGCGCCACAAGATAAAGAGAAAGCTGTTGAACATTTCAAGAAAACCTTAAAAAATCAGCCCTCCATTGACAACGAGTATAAAGTTCGCAGAAGAGATGGCAGCACTTCCCCGCAATAATTATCGCCAACACAATTGAAAAAGAAGGTAAGCCAATGGTCTAAGAGGATTAGTAATAGATATTACTGAACGCAAGAAAGCTGAAGAAAAGTTAAGGCTGAGTGAAGAAAGATTTAATCAAATGATCGAGCAGTCACCTATCGTTTTTGAAGTCTATGATTTGCAGGGTTTTCAAATAAAAGTAAATGCTGCTTACGAAAAATTTTGGAATATTTCTAAGGAACTAATTCTTGGAAAATATAATATTCTCAAAAGTGAGCAAGTTATAAAAGATAATTTGCTACAATATGTTGAACGAGCGTATGCTGGTGAAATAGTAAATCTGCCAGTTTATCAGTATGACGCTTCTTTGGAACCTTCTACTGGTGGACTAGGCAGGAAGAGGTGGTTAAACGCAACTCTTTATCCGTTAAGAGACGAACACGGTCAGGTTGCAGGCATTGTGGTTTTGCATGAGGATGTAACCGAGCGCAAAAACGCTGAGGAGGCTTTAAGGGGCAGTGAGGAGAAATTCCAAAGTATGATTGAACAGTCGCCAGTAGTTTTTGGTTTGTATGATAAAAAAGGTTTTCTGGTTCAAGTGAACAAGTTTTGGGATGATCTTTGGCAAGTTCCAAGAGAGTATGTTGTTGGCAAATGGAATATTTTGAAGAGTAAACAAGTTAAAGAAATAGGTTGGCTGTCTCTTCTTGAAAGAGCTTATGTTGGAGAGATTGTTCATGCCCCTGCTAAAGAGTTTGATGCGTCTTTAGAGCCTGAAGCTTCAGGCAAAGGCAGAAAACGATGGCTGGAAAGTGTTTTTTATCCTATTAGAAATGTGTATGGCGAAGTTGTAAATGTAGTGTTGATGAGTGAGGATGTTACTGAGAGGAAAAATTTGGAAAAGCAGTTGCTGGATAATGAGCGGATGGTTGCTATTGGTCAAACGGCTGGTATGGTTGGGCATGATATTCGCAATCCGCTCCAAGCAGTTCTGAGTGAGGCTTATCTTCTCAAGGATGAGTTGGCTTCTATGCCTGAAGGCATAAACAAGGAAGGCGTTGCTGAGAGCATTGATAGCATTGAGAGAAACGTTGCCTACATTAACAAGATAGTGCAGGACTTGCAGGACTACTCTTAGACAAGTAGTGCCGGAGTATTCAGTTGTTGATTTGTCTGATGTTTTTGTTCATGTTTTTGAGACTATTAGCATTCCTGAGTCGATTAATTTCTCGATTAACGTTAAAGATGCTGAGAAGATCAGAATTGACCCAGCGTTGCTCCAACGAGCAATTGTTAATTTGGTTAATAATGCGATTCAAGCTATGCCTGATGGTGGTAAGTTGGATATTTGTGGAGAGAAAATAGGTACCAGGATTGTTGTTACTGTATCTGATAGTGGTGTGGGTATTCCTGATGAGGTTAAGCCTAAGCTATTCACACCGATGATGACTACTAAGGCTAAAGGTCAAGGGTTTGGTTTAGCGGCTTCCAAACGAATGATTGAGGCAATGAAGGGCACTATTACCTTTGAGAGCGAAAAGGGAAAAGGAACAAAATTCATAATAGAACTGCCTCATCAGAGTTGACTTCTAAAATCCAAGCATCGCATACAACCGTTGACTCAAGCGTAGGCTTTGTACAGTCACATAAGTTTAAACTAAATTGTTTCTTGGGGGATGATTGTTGGTGGTTGTTTCAGTATAAAAGTGGAGTGAGGTTGGCGCCGCCGAAAGGACTCGAAACTATCTATATTAATTTTTGGAACAAAAAAAAAAAAAGGATTAAGTGTGCAGATGATAGCGAGTAAAACGTTTACCTTAATAATTTCTCATAATTAGCTTCCAAGCGTTAAATCGACTAGAATTCTGTCGTTAATTTTAAATTAACTTAGAATTATAACATTACTTGCACTTTCAGGGGGTTTATGGAAGGTTGAACCGTAATATTGTTGTCATTATTTTGATTGGTTTGTTCATTACTGCTTATGGTATTTACATAACATACGACCAGATAAAATTCTCAGGCAATAGCGTAATAGCTAACGCTGTTGTAGCAGGATTTCATGAGGAAACAGGGAGTAAGGGGCGAATCGCCTACTTTCCTGTTTTTCAGTTTGTTAACGGCATAACAGGCGAGAATGTTACAGCATGGGGTTCACTTGGAAGTAACCCCCCTATTTACTCGGTGGGGCAAGAAGTTGAAATCCTCTATAACCCTGAAAACCCAACCGTTGGGGTTATTGCTAATTCCTTCTGGGACCAGTGGCTATTTTCCATCATTAGCCTTCCTCTTGGTATAGGCTTAGTTATAGGCGGATTAGTCTTTGTAGTACGAAGAAAAACCTCTAACTAATAGCCGAAGCTTCCAAAAAAGAAAAAAGGAATTGTGCATTTTCGCCGTTAAGAAACTTCGGCGCATAGACTTTAACGTGCCTTTTATTTATCTAGAAAAAACGATTTGTCATTCTTTATTGCATCATCAGAATTTCTAGCATTTGGTTGACGGTTACGATTTTTGTTTTCTTAAAGTTGTTTAGTGTTAAAAGGTGTTTGTCGCCAGTTACTATGTAATCTGCTTTTCCCGTATACGCGGCGTTGAGGACTACGTCATCGTCTGGGTCAGATGCAACCTCTTTGAAGAGGGCGTTGTCGGGCACTATTTTTGCCATCTTCACCATTATTGAAAGAAACCTCTCAACTTGTGAGCCTGCGACGTGGAACTTGTCTCTTCCCGCTACGTCTGCAAATTCAGCCAGCATTTGGCGAGATAATATTACAGTGTGCCTGTTAAGAAGTTCAAGAAGTAGTTTTCGGGGTTTTCCATCATGGATAAGGGCTGAAACCAAAACGTTCGTGTCGATGACTGCGCTAACCATTTCATGTGCCTTGTTTGGCTCGTTTCAGGGCTCGGTATGCTTGGATTTCGTCCAGAATCTCTTGTTCGGAGGGTTTCTTTTTTGCTTTGTTTTGCTGGTCGATTTCTTCGAAAAGATCCTTTAGCTCGACTAGCGGAGGGATTTTGAGTTTTGTAATGACAAGTTTGTCGTCTCTGCGATAAACAACGAGCTTCGTGTTTGGGGTTATGGCGAGTTCTCTTCTGAAGCGTTGAGGAATAACGATTTGACCTTTGGTTCCGACGACTGCAACGTCTGATTCTTCTTGACCCATAAAGATCACAGTATAACTTTCATACTTGTATCCAGATAAAGGTTGCCCCTACAGAAACTGGAATACTTATCCAGACAAGCCCGCGAACAGCATCGGGGTTTTCTTTTGCGCGCTGAAGTCGGTTGTTAGTTTGAGGCGCAATCAATGCGAGACCTCCTGAAGAGATGGTACGTCAGTTCGGTTGATCCATCCTTTGCACTCGCATGCCCAACTGCTGTCCGGTTTTACTAGTTCCTGGGTCGCCGCCCATAGCTAACACTAGGGTGGTGGCAGTCCTGGGCATGGAAGCGTCCACAATCCCCACATATGCGAGGAGGTTGTCATTGGAGCGGTTGAGGTTTAACGGGGGTAATGCTCTTAGAATTGAATCCTGTGTGCTGCTTGGATGACTCATCGAGTGCTTTGCCGTTTGTGCCGTCTTTGCCGCCCTCAGAAAAGAAGTACCTACCTCCAATTTCCGCGGTCTCTGGCTTTTGTTGGGGTGGGTGTTCATTTTTTACGTCGGCAAGGCAGGCAAGAACGGCAAATCCATTAGTTACTTTGTGCGCTTCAACCAGCTTTGCCGTTTGATAATACCCCCGGTTGACCTTCACCAGACCTTCGGTGTGCAAAATAGCCATCAGGGGGCGCAACTGGTTTTTCTCGGTTAGTTCAAACTTGGCTTTGAGTTGTTCTTGCGTGGTGCCGCCCGAGAGTAAAATAAACTTTAGGAGCTCAATGAGCTTTTCAGTGTCTATGGGTTCCTTTGTTAGTTGCCCCACAATTCTCTGCAATAGCTTCCACATCTTCAATTGTTAGCCTCTCCATTCGCTCGGTCTGAGCCAGAACATTTAGACCTGCTCTGCTGTACTCTTCCTCTACTTGTACTAAGCTGACGTGGTCTTTTGTTACTATTAGCTGGGTGAAGTCTTCTGTTGATAGTGTAAGGTAAGCCATTGAAACGCTTAGGCGTGCCAGTTTCCATTTCATGTCTGCTGAAATTAATGGGATGTGGTCGTAGTGGAAGTTGTTCACAAACCAGGTGGCTTTTTGAGCAGGTAGTTCTGTGCGTCTGGGGTCCAAGTGATTTGTGCCTTATAGATCCATGCCCATTTAAGCGCCTCTGCAAGCAGTTCCAATTCGGGTTCATGCTCTGCGTCTGGGGCTCTGTTGATTTGTTCGGGGGTTACGTCTCGTTGATCTGCAAAGACTGCTAAGTCTCGTCTTGCAATTGAGGTCTTATCTTGAACTGTTGCTAATGCCTGCACCGGATAGAGGAATTCTGCCAAGGGTTTTGTTGTGTATTTGTCGGTTTCTCGGTCTACGGCGTTGAAGATTTTGATTTGGCGTGTTCGCGCATACGCGGTGCCTTTTCCTGCTTTTATTATGGTGACTTCGCCGCTGCGTTCTGCTTCTGCCGTGACGGCCCACTGAGATGCTGAGAGTTTGGCGCAGTCATCCATGGCTAAGATTCTGCGGTCCATCAGCGGTAGAAAGCCCCATTCGATGAACCAGCCTCCGTTTTCTCCCTGCACAGCTGCGCCTACTAAGCCGACTATGCTTGCGGTTTCTGCGCTAACATACATTCCAGCCTTCAGCAAGCCCTGGATTAATTTTTTGACGGTTTCGCTCTTTCCAACAGTCGAGTCTCCAATAACGTCCACTAAGCCCCAGCCATGCTGGACTTCGTCGAAGAGACTAACGTATGTTGGTGTGAAGGCGCACAAGAGGACAACTTTGGCGATATTGCGTCTACCGACTATGTGAGTGTAGAGTTCACAGTTGTCTAGATCCAGGTTAACCGTTCTTTTGGTGTCTTATCTTCGAGTTTTGCCTTGAGTTGTCTGATTCTGTTAGCGTCGAATTGTTCTATCTTATCGGGAAAGCCGATTTCATAGGCCAGCAGCGTCGTTTTCTGTGTGCGTGGGTGAGGTAGCGGTAAGCCTGTGACGGTTATGAGTTCGCTTGGCTGAAAATTTAGGGGTTTGTCGGTGGCGATGTACAGGTCTATACTTGTATTCGTGGCCTCTGTCGTCTACGAGTTTGGTTCCCTGTTTTATGAGGGTTGAAACGGGTGGTCTGACCCTGATCGAGTAGATCGTGCGGTGTTTTTGGATGCCGATTGAAAGTACTTTCCCCTTGAACATTCGTTTGAGGCGGTTGTGTTTTGTCTCGTCTTGAATGCCCACAAGTGCCAAGTTTATGGGGTTGTCAATTTTTAGAATTTGGTGTTCTGTTTCGGGTTCTTGGTTGTCTTCTTTGGTTATGGCTTCTATTTCTGAGGGTATCATGTAAAAGCTGGTGCTTGTGCTGCTTACTACGGCTTCGACTGAGATGGGGCTGCCGATAATTCGGGGTTTTCGATGTCGTTGATGTGGCTAAGAAGGACTGGCTTTTCGAGTTGGCAGTCAGGTAAACAGTAGTCGTATTCTTTGATGGATTGGCAGCTTGCCGTTTTGGCGGGGTCGATGCTTTCAACCTGTGTCCTGCAGATGTCGTAGTCAAAGTCGCTCTGTGGTCTGAATAGGTCGATTATTTCTTGGTCTGAGTAGCCGAGCCTCTTATACTCGCCTGCTATTGCCAGTCTCATCAAGTGGCCGTTTCCGCTGGTGAGCTCTTGTTTTAAGGCTTTAGCGATGCAGGGTCTTGGCTCGTTTAATTGCCTTAATTTGCCGTAAGAAATTGTTTGTTTTGTTTGTTTTTCTTTCTTGTATAAGCCGACGGTTTCTAATGCGTTAAAAAACATGGTTTCAACGTCGTCGATGGTTGTTATGTTGTTGTCGTTTTCTCGGCTGTATCCTTCGCTTGGTGTTACTACCATTAGTTGGCCGTGGCTTAGCAACTCCATTCCTGTTCTGCTTGGTTTGGCGCCTTTTGCTGGTGTTCTTGAGAAGTAGATTAGGTGGTTGCCGCCTGACCTTGTTTTCTCTCGATAGGTTGTGGGCATTTGGTTTAGGGCTTGCAGGGTTTTCTGTTTGACTTCTTCGCTTATGTTTGGGTCTTTGATGTCTCTATCAATACCTACCAGGTAAACTGTTTCTCCCTCATGGGTAATCTTTGCTCCGCAGACTATGCCAAACATTGTGTATTTTGCAATTTGGAGAGCATCGAATTCTTCTTTTGTTTGGGGTTTATCTTGCCATTGTTTCCATGCTTCTACGGCGGGTCGTTTCTCGTATTCTTGTTTTTTAGCGTTCCAAGAGAGAATGAAGGGTATGACTGCGATGCCTCGTTGATGCCAAGTTGTGGCCGCTTGCAGTAGTGGTGTGTTTTCAGGCATGATTGTCCCCTTTCTTTATTGGTCTTTGGGAAAACTGCTCACATGCGTCATAGCGTGCAATCTGGTTAGGTTTTCCTTTCAAGCAGCGGCCTACCCACGAATTGCAGTCCCAGCACCGCTTAATGTCCTCTCCATTGATGGCTTTCTGTAGCAAGTTAACGGCTAATGCATGGCAGTCTGCAAGGGCCTCTAAGTAGCCTTCAGGGAGTGGATCTTCGATCTCTCCAGAAGAGTCGCTATAGTCATCGAGTGTTTTTGTAGTCAGGATAGGCGGTTGCTCGTGCGCATTGCGGATTATTTTCGGTAAGTACGTACCCTTGGGGTCCAATTCGTCGGCTAAACTCCATTGGTTGTATCTCCTGTTACATCTATAATGCAAATAATTTATATATCACTTGTAAGTGATAGCAACACAATGAAGTTATATTATGAGTGGTTCTAACGAGGACGAGGAACCGGAAGAAAACCAAGGAAAAAAGAACGCCAAGGGAAAATCGACGCACAATCAATTATCATCAAAGCACTGGCAGAGAAAAAAGCACTAAACATGTATGAGATAAAAGAGCAAAAACAACTCTTCTACTCCACAGTGCACAAAGCCATCAATGCCCTGCAAAAGGAAGGCTTAGTTGAGCCTGTAAAATCGCAGATATCTGAAAAAGGCGGAACAACCACGCTTTTTAGCTTAACTTTTCAGGGTTTTCGCAAGATATCTTGCTTCTCAGGGCGCGCGCCGTCTGAGCTGTGGCATCCAGGCGCGTTTGGGACAGTACGCGACGCTGAGTTAGTTGCGCAAAAACAGGAAATTAAAGAAAGAAGAATTTTCCAAGTTACTGGGAATAGTGGAGTCTTTTGGTGAGTTGTTGGATTATGCTGTTTTTAAGGAAATTCGTTGGTTAACGGAGCGATATGGTCCTTTCTGCTTCATGATGTGGTGGATGTTGCGCGGTTGGTTGAGGCTTCAGGTGGTATGGCGTTGATTGAGCACTACCGAAGTAAACTGGCTACTGGACTGATGAAGGAGAAGCGGCGCAAAGTTAATGTCCATGCGATTCACTAGTTGAAGTCGACCGGAAGATATGTAATCTGCGCAACGTGGTTTGGAGATTTTGCTGCGAAAGCAGTCTGATTGGTGGAAGAGAATGTTTGCGGTGCGTATCGCAGAAAGGATGCTTGCCTTCTCCAGGAGAAGGTGATATGCATAATGAGGGGTTGTATTTGCTTTTCAAGGAGGTGGCTGATAAGATTAGGGAGCTTGAGGTTGAGCCGATAGAAGGTATGGCTGAGATTTTTAGGACGGGGGATGTGAAAGATGTGCAAAGACGGTTGCTGCGGTATGAGCAAATTAACCGATGGGAGCGTGATTGATGCCTAAGGGTAAGCCTTGGACATGTGAAGAAGAGAAGCAGCTTCGTGATTTGCGTGAAGGGGGCTGCAAAGTCTCTGAGATCGCTGTGGAGATGGGTAAGAGTGAGGAGGCTATTATGAAGAAGCTTCAGCGTATGGGCTTAAAAGTAGTCCAACAAAGGGGAACTAACGGGACGACTACTTCAGGTGAGATTATTTTGCCTAAAGACTTGTACAGTGTGGAAGAGGCGCTTGGGATGTTGGCTGGCGCGATGAAGGCTCTTCAGAGCTCCTGGGTTAGCTAAGACTGAGGTTATGCGTCTGCGTAACTTGATCCAAGCGTCAAGCTTGTATCAGGTGAAGTTTGCAGAGTATCTAGATTATATGGGGATTGAGAAGAGAATGGTTGAAATGAAGAGAAAATATGGGGAGTTGGTAAAACGAGAACATGTTGAAGATAAGGGGCAGCCGGTTGAGGATAAACAGGAACCTATTGAGGCTAAACAGGCACCCGTCGAGATAGAACAGGAAGCTATGGAAGACCAAAAGCCAGTTGAAGCTACGCAGGCGGATAACCCAGTTGAAGTTACTCAAGAGAATAAAAATGCCGTCGAATAGAAGGGAAACCAGAATCAACCTTGACCTTCCAGGCAACCTGCCCACCGTTGAAGAGAACCTGTGGGATTTAGCTATAACTTTGGAGGTTCTATCTCAGCCAGGATTATCAAGGGCTGCAGTTGAGCGTTTAGGCAGAAAAACGAAGACCTTGCAGGTTTATCAAAGGCTTTTTAGAAAATACGTGCGCTACAGGAAGCTGGAGCTTGAAATGATCAAGTTAGCAACAAAATACCAAGAAATGGCAACGAAATCCTAAGGCTCACTTGCAAGATTCTCAGAGGCTTTTTCCAAGCCATGCGCTGCGTCTTCAACCATACTAGAAGTTTTCTGCATAAAACAATCCCTAACTAAGATTTGTTTTTGAAAAATATAATCATTTAACGTATTGCCTGCAGTATTTAGGCTCGCGGTCCAAGTCACGGGTTGCTTTGGAAAGCAGTCGATCTGTTAGGGATTGCCCCTTACTAGAATGAGAGAACGGAAGTAGCAAACGAAATAAAGTTGTAGTCTGCATTTGAGAAGGTAATTCGGCGTACCTCCTACCGCGAAGGGATAGCAGCAGACTACAACTTGACCTCGTTAACAAAAAGATTAGCCGTTACATAATAATAGCCTTATGAATTCAGAATCGTTAAACAAGTAGCAATTAGGTTCTTTCCTGGGCTATTTCTATTTCAAATATCGAGTCAGAGTGGGGCCAAGGCAACAAATACTAAAGAGAAAACCGCTAACTGTCCAAACTCATGGTTTACGGTAAAAACCTTATCCGTTATTCTTATAAACCCACACTAATATTTACTTCAGTCACATCAAAAAAGTGGGGGCCGGTAGCTCAGCACGGCTGGAGCGTTCGACTGATAATCGAAAGGTCGGCAGTTCAAATCCGCCTCGGCCCACCATTATCCCAATAACCATCTGTGTTCTTTCTACGCATTATTTTCGGTATGCCCTTCCTCTTTCTCAGGCTTCGCTTGAGGCTCCCCGGTTTTAACAACCTCTTCCTTGGTTACCCGCTCAATTTTCTCCTCAGCCCTCTGAAGAGGCTCAACAATCTTCTGGATAGGTTTAGGCAAATGCTTCCTCGCATGTGTACCAACGGTTGTAGCATAAACCTTTGAAACCTCCGCTCCAAAGAGCACAATCTGGTTTAGCACAAAAATCCACAACAAAATAATAAGCAAAGCACCCGCCGCCCCAGCAACCGTAGTAACCACAAAAGCCTGAATATACACTCCAAAAATATAGTTAGTAATCGTAAAAGCTATACCCGTGACTATTGCCGCTAAAACAACATCCTGCCAATGAACTTTTGCTTCAGGAATCGTCTTATAAATAACCGCAAAAAGCAACGTAGTCACAACAAACGACAACACAAACTGAGCTACCTCGATGGCAACAAAAGTTAAAAACTCATTAATTGAAAGCAAAATGATTGCGTAGAATATACCTCCAGCTATGGCTGTCCACGCAATCACAATCAACCCTAAAGCTGACACCAAAGCAAACGGCACAATCTTCTGCCTAACCCGCTTCCAAAGCGGCAGCCCCTTAGGCAACGTGACATCCCAGATATGATCCATAGTATCACGCAGCACAGAGAAGGCGCCGATGGCTCCACCGATAGAGAAGCCCACAACAACTATGGCGGTCCAAGCAGAAGTAAACGGCGAAGCCGTGTTCGTGATTAGTTGACTGAATAATTCCCCCACCGCCGGCCCTACCACCGCCGTAATCTGCGTCACCAGGATTTGAACGGCTTGCTCTTGACCAAAAAACAACCCAAAAAACGCAGTCACAATCAAAAGCAAAGTTGGCAGCGGCAGAATTATAAAAAATGTTAGGGCGGCAGCTCGCAATGTTGCACTGTCTTCCAGCCAATCTAAAAAAGCTGTTTTAAAAACGCCGTAGAGTTCCCTTTTATTCATAAAAATCCAGTATGTCTGGTTGCTTGGGGTTCAAGTTTTGAGTCTCTATGTCGCCTATATGGGTTTGTGGCTGTAGATGGTCAATCACAGTAATTCTCGGCGCAATAGTGTTTTTTAAACAAACTATTGAAGCGTGCGTGCTAACCCAGCCATATGAGCGCTTACTGTTCTATTCGCGAACTGTTTATATCAAACTTTCATCTAAAATATTTTGGTTTATGGAGATATACATATGAGCACTGAACCTTTCCATGTAACTGACTCAAATTTTGAACAAACAATCAAAACCAACAAAGTCGTGTTGGTTGATTTCTGGGCTAACTGGTGCGGACCCTGCCGAGCCTTAGCGCCAACCATTGCGGAATTGGCAAAGGAGTATAGTGGTAAAGTCTTAATCGGCAAACTCGACGTAGATGAGAACCCACAAACAGCAGAAAAGTTTCAGGTCTTCAGCATCCCAACCATGATTGTTTTCAAAGACGGACAAGAAGCTGATCGCCTAGTAGGGTTATGCACCAGAACTAAGATTACTGACGCATTAGCCAAGCATCAATAAGCGCTTAGGCGCCCTTCATTTTTTCGTACATTTTCTCTAATGTCCAGCGGATGCTAGATTTGAGTTCTTTTAGGCGTTCTTCATCGACGTTTTTTATGATTATTTCTCGAATTAAATCGCCCTCGCGAGCTATATTGTAGCTAAACATTTTATCTGTCGTTAACTGTCCTAGGCGGACGAGTTCTTTGTCTTTCTCCTGCATTTTGGCGAAGACTTTCTCAACCAAGAAATTGGAAA
This sequence comes from uncultured archaeon, assembly GCA_963800605.1. Taxonomy (GTDB): domain Archaea; phylum Thermoproteota; class Bathyarchaeia; order Bathyarchaeales; family Bathycorpusculaceae; genus Bathycorpusculum. The sequence goes on from CAWDBI010000008.1 coordinate 12,142, forward strand.
ATGGTGGTGTGTTGACGCTGAATTTTTTGCTCTCATCTGGCATGACGTGGATTTGTTGCTTCTCGAAATACATGAGTGCCAAGTGGTTCTTCATTCATGGTTTTTAGGGGTATGACGGTTTCTGTTTCGTTTGGGGTTTCTGGTTTAGGTGCTTCAGCAACCTGTTTTGGAAGAACCACTTCTTTTGGTACATGCACAGGTGCTGGTATTGCTGGGGCATCTTTTATGTCGCCACGTTTGAAGCCCTTCTCAAGCAAAATAGTGTTAACTGTATCCAGAGTAGCCTGAACCTCTTTAACTTCAACATTCAACCTGTCAAGCTGATCTTCAAGGCGTTTCTTGAAGGCAATCATGGATTTCATTCTTTCTGGATCTATTGACAAACCAATCAACACTCGCAACTACATACGCACTAAGTACTTTATCAGTTTAACCCTTTTTTGGTATTAGTCTGTGGAGCAGTTTTTATGGTGTGTTGTTGCAAAAAAGCCTCTATACACAACAACAACCAAGGGACTTGGCAGAACATTGTGTCTTGACTGCGGCGTTTGCGTCTGGTTGCAGCTGGTTGCATTTTGATTCTACAAGCAGAACACCACATTTTCAGTATTTCATTCATAGAGGCGAGTAAGGTCGGGTAGAGAGAGTCTATGCTTTTTTTGTGTATGTTCCAACTTTGGAACGTTTTGTTTCTTGAATAGAACTAAAAGCAACTTACAACAGCGGTATGTGTGGGTAAAATGATGTCTAATCGAACCAAGATAATCATTGCAATTACAGCTACCATACTTGTGCTCGCTATCGGCGTAGCGGTTGGAGAGCTTTACAATGACAATTCATCTGTACCTAAACCGTTTGCCTTCAATCTAAGCACTAAACAAAACAATGGGACAGTTATGCAAGCACAGAATCTAACAATCACCATAGATGCAGCCTACATCGAAGGCCAACCCGAACCAATCACACTTTCAGCTAATGGCGGTCCAAACGGAACCCTCTACCAATTCAGCAACCAAACAGGAACCCTCACAAAAACTCAGCCCTTTACATGTAACTTGACAATTTTGGTACCGCTTTCAGCAACCTCAGGCTCCTATTATGACATAACATCGAATGCAAGCAACCCGACCAGCCATGCACAATTCAACCTAACCGTCTTAAATGCCCAAATTCAAGTCAATGGTAACGTCACAATAGCTTCCAAAGTAACCATAAGTGGAGTAACTATTGACGTTATCCCAACCGATATAGTGTTCAAAAGCAACACACCGGCGAAACCTATCAAGCTAAAGTGCACAGGTTTACCGACACACCCCTTGCCCCGGAAGAACCGGAAACTATTCCATCCTGCTCCCTAACCAGCAAACCTACCATGTTAATTCTACTGTTTTAGCTACCCCATTACATTCCAGTACTATCGCGCTTCAATCGCGACCGGAGAAAATGGGTACTTCACAGTTTCCTGTGGCGTAGGAGTAAACTCTACAGTGGCAAACTTTACAGGGTAGTGGTTATGGTGGGGCTTCCCCGATTTTCTTAAGCTGCGCATTATACATCTCCACAACCTCAGCTGAAGTGGTGGCGTCTTGTGGGCTTTTGTCGTCTCGGTATTTGCCTGTGAAGCGTGGGAATCGGATGGCTAAGCCGCTGCCTTTGCGGATGGAATCCATAGCGGCCATGTGAATGGGGCTCAAAGTGACTTCTGCACCCAAAATCTCCAAGACCACTGCGGGTTCAAACCAGACATCTGCTTCGAGGGTGGATTTGACGCGGCTGTTTTTGCGTGGAACCACATGCTTCTGGAGCATCTCATGGAGGTGGCGAGATCTTTATCGGTAAAGCCTGTGCCGCATTTGGTGACTGTTTCAAAAGTGTCCTCGTCTTTGTTATAGGTCGCGAGTAGCAGTGCACCGTAGGTTCCGACCCGTTTGCCTCTGCCATGAAAAGCGCCAACAACAACCAAATCTACGGTGTCGGTCATTTCGCTCTTGTAATCCCGCTTGTATTTAATCCAAAGCCAACCCCGGTTGCCAGCTTGATAGACGGAGTCTTTGCTTACGGATTTACACATTAAACCTTCGCAACCTTCCGCAATGGCTTCTTCAAAGAAATCCTCCAGTTCCTTGGGGTTATTTACGAGTTTTTGCGTAGCCGGTTTTAATCGGTCGTTTGGCTTAATTATTTCTTCAAGTTTTTTACGTCTCTGCCGAAACGGTAATTGAGTCAGGTCTTCGCCGTCAACATAGAGTAAGTCAAAGCTAAACAGTGAAATTGGGTACTGCTTGATTGCTGCTTCTACGCCATATTTGCGTCTGCGATGCATAAGCTCTTGGAAAGGCCGCATATCGCCTGTTTCAAGGTCCATGGCGACACATTCAGCTTCAAAAATGGCTTCTTTAGCATCTATTTGTTCCTTGATTAAACTGACAACGTCTGGGTACTGGCTGGAAATATTCTCTAGACCGTCTGCGAATACAGCCTGACTTTGTTGCCGCTCTTATGCGCTTGAACCCGTTCCCCATCATACTTGTATTCAGCAATGCATTTGCCGCCGAATTTCTCTAAAATCTCCTCAGGTACGCCTAAGCGTTCGGCAAGCATGGGGCGGATGGGTTCAAAAACCATAACTTGGAACTTTTCGATGCCCTCTAAGCCTTTTTCAGCAACTACACTGGCAACTCTGCCAAGTCCGAGGAAATATTGTAAGCACGTTCGATTTTTTCTCGGGCTTCTTTTCCGCCGCCATACGCAATCGCTAACGCATCAAGTACGGTCATGTCTGCGATGCCAAGACGCAGGTTACCTGTTACGGTTCGAATAAGCCATTTTGCCTCCTTTGGCCCAGCGTCCGTGAGCAGCCCAGAAAGAAGCGCCATTTTAGTGTCCACTGCGCCGCTCCCTGAGGTTTTTGCCAGCTTATCAAGGGTCTCATAAACCCGCTCAACCGTGAGTTTTTTGGTGAAGAACGTGGATTGTTTGCGTTTTGAGAGCTGTTTTTCTGCAGTTTCGCCGATGTCGCCGCTCTTCTGCAGCTCAGATTGGATTACGTTTTCACTTCCGCCGGTTGCGCGGATGAGGGCTTTTATGGCGAGTTTTTCTGCCACGCCCATCTCGATGCCTACGAAATCTGGGTAAAGTTTGCCCTGTGTAAGATAGACTACTTTCGCTATGACTTCTTTAGGTGTTTTCTTAAGCAGTTCAACCAGATAATCAGTCATTTCTAAGCGTTTGGTGGTGGCTTCGATTTTTTCGTAGGAGTCAGCGATTACTGCGTAATCCATCTTTTGTCTCTCAAGCATTACTCAGCCTGCAAGGTATTAAAATTTACACTACAAAACTGTGGAAGATTTTATTAACTCAACTGCTTAAATGAAATTATGAACGCCGCTGTAGTTTACTTCTCCCGAACAGGAAACACCCAGAAACTCGCACAGGCAATAGCTAACGAAGCAAAAGCGCCTATCTATGATTTGACCCAAGCAGACTCATCCAAAATCGGCAACATTGACCTCTTAATCTTCGGAACCCCCGTTGAAGGTGCAAGCCCCGCCAAAGAAGCTATGGCATACATAACCAACATGCCAACTGTTACAGGCAAAAAAGCAATCTTGTTTGTTACTTATCGAATATTTGGAAACGAAAGAGCAATGAAATCAATAGAAAAAGAATTGTCTAGCAAGGGTTATGAGACGATTCTGAAAGTTTCAAAAAAGGGCATGAAACCAGAGCAAACAGCTGACTTCTCAGATGTTTTGAAGCAAGGTTAAAACTGTTCTATAAGATAATAAAAAAATAAAAAAGAAACGGAAAAAACATTTTTCCCTTTTCAAAACTTAGTTTGTTGCTTTATGCGCCATCGATTAGATGGGCTGTTCCGTCTGGACAGTAAACTTTGTCAAACACTTCAGTAATGTTGAAGCGTTTACTGCATGCTTTCATTTCAGAGCATCCGTCGCAGTCTCGTGATAACATTCTTGTTCTTTTCCTCCTATTATTATGATTCTGATTCTGGAAGGCAACCATTTGTTACTAACCAGCAAATTACCGGTTGTACATCAGTCGCCTGCCTGATATAGAACCATACTGGAATGGGTTCCACTCTTTTATATATTATCATCATAATAAAAGCCATATTGTGTCATACGATGCTATACACAAAGGCAAAGTTAATTACTGATTACTTGTTACCATCTGATGACGCATATGAATATTGAAGACTGCATAAAATTCGCCAACCAAAACCCCAACAGCTACATCGCCACAGCCGACGGCGACCAACCCCGCGTAAGAGGCATGCTAATGTGGTTTGCCGACAAAACAGGCCTTTACTACAACACCGGCGCTTCCAAGGACCTCTATAAACAGCTGAAGGCTAACCCGAAAGTTGAAGTTTGCTTCTTTGACTCCAAAAGCAAAAGCATGGATCAAATGCGAGTAACCGGACAAATCGAATTCATAAGCGACATGAAAATAAGAGAGAAACTGGTTGAAGCCAGACCCTTCCTTAAACAGATGGGTTTTGGAGCTGATAACCCAAACTTAATCGTTTTTAGAGTAGCCAAGTGCACTGCGCACTTTTGGACTTGGGAAACCAACCTTCAACCTAAAACATACATAAGTTTCGGCTAAAACGACTCCCGAAAAACTACCTCGCTTGCGGGTCGTCTGCTTCTAGCCCGCGGCGACTCACCGGGGTACCCAACCGGTATCAACGCGACTGGCTTCATATGTGCTGGTGCATTGATGACTTTTCTTATTTCTTCTTCACGGAAAGCACCTATCCAGCACGTACCTAAACCCATGGCCAAGGCTGCTAAGAGGATGTTTTCGATCGCGGCAGCTGTATCCTGGAAACAATACAGCATTTTACCTCGTTCGCCGTAGCTTTCCTCCGCACGTTTTATGTCGGCGCAGACTACGAAGACAACAGCCGCTTCTTCAAGCCATTTCTGTCCAAACGCTGCTGTCGCGAGTGACTGTTTTGTTTTCGCCTCAGTGGCAACTACGAATGCCCATGGCTGGGCGTTGCCCGCAGATGGCGCTAACCTTGCGGCATCGATGAGTTGATTGATGCTTTCTTGGGTTAGTTCCTGTTTTTTGTATGTTCGTATGCTTCTTCGGTTCTTGATTGCTTCAAAAAAATCCATATCCGCTACTCCACTAGTACAGATTCGTCTGTGACAATAAAAACCGTTTCTCTGTCCCTTTCTTCGGTTATGCGTAAGAGTCTTATGGTTTGTTGTTGTGTTGTTTTTTTGGAATGATGTGCACTTAGAGTCTGAGCAAATGCTGTGAATAAGACTCGACGGGCGAACTGACCAAATTTCGATTCTATAGACAATCGCTGCTAATTCCTTTCACTTTCTCATTGGGGTATTTAGCCCCAGATTTTAGCATAAATTAGACAATGAAGTCATCCGAAGTAACATAGATAAGCGGAAAACTTATCAGTACTGTAGCTGTGAAGAAAACAGCACAACGCAACTTGTATGCGATGCGCAATCGAGGTGAAACAAAAAATGGTTGAAATGAAAGTCAATGCTTCCGAACTCAAAGGCGAAGGAAAAATCGTTGAAAAACTATCAGATTTCCTAAAAGACAAAACTGGCGGAGACGTCAGCACCGAAGGAAAAACTGTAACAGTCAAAGGCGAAGGCGAAGCACTCAGCAAAAAATATGTGCGTATAATCGTCAAAAAGTTCCTGCACAAGTATGAGCTATCCGAAACCTTCAAGGTTATCGGCGACGAGGAAGCACTGAAAATTAAAGAGCGCAAACTCGCCGAGGAAGAAGATTAATTCTTTCTTTAATTTATGTTTAATTTTATTTTTGTTTTCTGTTAACACCCGTTTTTTAGTGTCCTAATTGTTGAACACCTTGTTCGTAAGCTTAGCATTAAATCAAAACATGCCCTAACTATACTTGTATATGAGCGTGTGAGGAAGATGATTTGAGCCATAAAAGTTTAGCCGTAGGTGGATTAGCTGTTTTTGTTACCGTCATAGTTGCAGCAGCAGTTTTGGCTACTTCCTATACTGCCCTTAGTTCCCTTCAAGCCATAAACCCTGTTGCAGCCCTCACCGCCATTACAGTCGCCTTAGTGGGCATGGTTTGGTTTATGAAATCAAGACGCTAACCAGTTTTTAGGCTCAGTAATTTTTCCATCTCTGCAGGTAAACATTGTATTAGAAATGAATTTAGTTTATTTTCGATGAGCAAGTTTTGATTTAACCAACAAAATAAGTTCTTCCGGACGTACCGGCTTATGCAAATAAGCATCCACACCTTGATCCATCGCCTGCATCCCCGTAACCAGGGACGGATACCCCGTAAGCATTATCCGCACTGTATTTTGAAAGTTAGCCTTAGACAGAACCTCGATTCCATCCATGTCTGGAAGCTTCAAATCAATCAAAGCTACATCGTAGTGTTGTGTCTTGGTTTTTTCAATGGCTTCTTTGCCTGTTTCCGCCATGTCTGCCACAAACCCGTTTTTTTCAAGAACCCGAACCATTGAGTTGACCACTGATTTATCATCGTCTATAACCAAAACGTGTTTCCTTTGATTTTCCAAAGGTGATGTTCCATTTTGAGCCAAAAAATCTCCTCAAAATTCTTAAACATTGTCTAAAAACATATAGATGGTTCCCTCTTAAATGCTATTTTACTCGCTTCCCGCAAATTTTAACTTTATAACCAAGCTCAATTATCTTTTACTGATAGCTGACTATCTTGGTTTTTGAAAACTGGAGGTGATTGTCAGTTGATTTTTATATTTCTTCTAAAATGGAAGCAAGCGATGTCAAAAGAGGCATTAGAAAAATTTTCTAAAATGTATGCAGAGATGCAAAAGCAAGGCATCAAACTGCAGCTCTACTGGACGCTGGGACATTACAACTTTGTGGCAATTATGGAAGCGCCATCTGAAAAGGACGCTATGAAACTGCTCATACCCTTAGTAGATTTTGGCGACGTAGAAACATTGACAGCTATTCCCAGAGAAGAAGCATTAAAGCTCCTCTAAATCTGCTGTACTAGCTAATTGGCGCTCAGCCTATTTGCGCTGATCCCCTTTTTTCCTTACCCCTTCTGGTTTTTTAGAAGACTTGAAGCTATGAATTGGTAGTTTACAGGAGATTTAATTGATTTTCTATGTTGATTGTCCCATTTGTCTAAACCGAACAAGTGTGCTCTTAGATTTGTCTAAAAACATTTTTCCGTTTGCATCGTTTAGATAGGCTGTAAGTGTACCCAAAGTTGCCATTCCATGGACCACTTTAGTGTTAGGCAAGGCACTTTTTATTCCTCCAAAACCAGCCATGCAACTTAGAGCGATTGCTGCATCCGAGTCCCCATAGGATTTGGCTATGGTGTTGCGTGCTTTCTGGTTTAGCTGGCAGAATGGTGGATTAGGCAGATTGAAATGTTTGGTGCTAACGGTTTTTCCTTTGCTTTCCAGTAGCTCTTTTATGCGGTTAGCTTCTATATGTATTGGGTAGGGTTCAAAGTGGAAACCGAAAAATGATGTTTTGCCGAGTTCCGCTATGTCTTTTTTGTATGCTATGCTTTGGTTTGCGCAGTAGGGGCATTCGAATATGGTGACATTTTTTGCATCTCCCACTTCTCGCAGAAGGTAGGCATCAGAAGCAATTTCTGAATAACTTCCCAAAAGCATTTCACCTAATTTCACTAGTATAGAGGACTTATTTAAGAAATTTTTATTGCTTGTTGGGCACTCAAGGGTTTAAGACTTATAAAAAAAATAATGATTACTTGTAACTCCTTTTGGGTATTCCTGTTGTAGGTATGAATGTAACTCTGGGAAGTTACCGAATACTTTTATTCAAGCACTCGTCTCTTTTCCCATGCCGAACCTAAAACATAAAATTCTATTGGTTCTAATTGCGATAACAATTATCGCTGAAATTGTATCAATAATTCTGTGGACAACAAACCGTCCAATAGGCGGTGAACCCACCGCTCGCTTCAGTTTAGCTGTTGATTATACAATAGCCGTTGCAAACGCCGCAGTTTTCGCAGCACTTAACACGATTGCGTTCGTGTTGATTTTTAGAGGAAAAAAGATTGGCCCCATTTTCTTGATTGCTATCTCGATAATAAATAGAGCTATTTCGCATCCGATCTTCATCGGGGGCGTTCATGGTATTTTCATAACATGGACAGTGGTGCTGGTGGTCTTTGCCTACCTCGATTATAGACGGCTTTCAAAGCAGAAGTAACTAATTTTTTCGTTCTCTCTTTTTGCCGGGCAGTTCTTATTAGAGCCAAAATTAGGGCAAAAGGAGGGTTAAGCATGAACCATTAAAAAGAGGAGAACAGCGACATGGCCTTATGTTTTTTGCGTTTATGCGTAACCAATAATCTGCCCGTCTGAGTTGGGTTAAATGCCTTTTTATCATCGTCTCTGGATTAACCTATAAAAAATTGGCCAAGAAATCTTGCTAAGCGCGAAACAAAATAGTTGCACCGTAGTTTCAGATATTGAAAGCGGTTTCGCCTAACTTAAATACCTAATCAGCCCTCACATACCCTAAAAGCAAACCCGAGGGAAAAGAATGAAAGAATTCGTTACACTTCGCAACGTAAGTAAAAGCTTCGGCAACTTCCGCGCCCTAAACGACGTATCCCTCGAAATCAAAGAAGGGGAAATTTTCGGGTACATTGGTCCCAACGGTGCAGGCAAAACCACCACCATGAAAATCCTAGTTGGATTAATCAGCGACTTCCAAGGCGAAGTCACCATAGGCGGCTACACTGTACCTAAAAACAAAGATGACATCCACAAGTTACTAGGTTATTTGCCACAAGCGGTGGCGTTCCAAGATTGGCATACTATAAACCAGGCGCTCAAGATTTTTGGAAAGCTTTCGGGTTTAACTGATGCTCAACTGGAAGAGCGCATCCCTAGCATACTCGATTTGCTCGGTTTGGCGGATGCAAGACATAAGAAAATTTCCCAACTATCAGGTGGAATGACACAGAAGGTTGGGTTAGCGCAGGCGCTTCTCCATGAACCCAAACTATTGGTACTTGATGAGCCGTTAGGTGGGCTGGATCCCTTGAGCCGTCACCAATTCAAAGACATAGTGGTACAATTGGCGAAGAAGGGTACCACGATACTGTTTTCCTCACATATCCTAAGCGATGTGCAAGACGTTGCTGACCGAATCGGCATAATCAGCCACGGCCGAATAAAACAAGTCGGCACCCTCTCTGATCTCAAAGCTAAACTTATTCACCAAAAAACCGTTGAAATCATGCTTGCAGGAACAAGTGACAAATGGCAACAGCTAGACACAGTCAAAGGCGTGGCTAGCGTAACTCACCCCCAAGCGGGCATCGTCTTAGCGAACCTCTTAGAAGGCGCAGATGAAGAGCAAGCCGTCAATGGTGTGGTGGAGGCTGTTGTAAAGTTGGGCATTCGTGTACGAGGTGTCTGGTTGATGGAGCCTTCGCTTGACCAAATCTACTTTAACTACGTTTCAGAGGCTGAAAACTGATGCAATTAGGGCTATTGTTTGCGGATGAACTTCGGGGATTCTACAAGTCCAAAGTCATGATTTTCCTCTGGGTTGGCTTGCCCATAATCGCTCTGCTTTTCCGTTTCATCTCAGCGGGTAGTTCAGGACAGGAGATTCCTTTCACTCTTATTTCGTCAATTGTGGTTTCCAGCATAGGCGGTACACTTTCGGCTGTCATGCTCGCCGTTTTTATTATTAACGAGAAGAATCGGCATGTCTATGACCTTTTTCTCATCAGACCCCTAAAACCACGTGACATCCTCTTGGCAAAGTTCTTCTCTGTCTACGTCTGCGTCGCAGTAGCAAGCCTCATAGCCGTGCTTGTGGGAATGGTAACGGATTTTGCCACTACAGGCACTTTAGCAACGACTGTTTTAACCGATGCAGGGCAATCTTTAGCAACCAGCCTATCCATGATAGCGGTCTCATGCGGTGCAGGTGTCTTAATAGGCGTAATTTCGCCCTCGGTGCTTGTAGGCGCAATTCTAGTCATTTATGGTGGTAACCAGATTTCTGTAATTCCCTTGGTGCCGACATTGCTTAATCTGCAGGATGCAGCTGTCTTTACTATCATCTTGGCCGTGGCAGTTGCTGCTGGGTTGCTTGCGGGGGCAGTGGCGATTTTCAATAAAAAACAATTCTAGCACATTCATAGGGCAGAGGGCGCTAGCAGCAACTATAGAAAAACAGACGACCACATAAATCATGACCTACTGACAAGGATACATAGCCGACTGGTTAAGCGGTCGCATGGTTTCCAAACAAAGCATTGTGTATACCCCAATGCAGTCACACACCTTTAAACCGTCTGCCGCATGACCATTCTGATGGCTTTTTTGGAGGTGAATATAAGTGGTCGAAATTGAAGTGCGCAAAGCACAACCGAGCACAACAAGCACAGAAAACACAAGCTTGGACATTAACGAAATCATCGGTAAAGTCCGCGGATTCGTAGATAGCATCCGGGAAATATCAAGTGAGGGCGAACCCATGAAAGTCAGCCTAGAAGGCTTCAACGTTACGGTGGGCAAAGATCATGACGAATACGAATTCGCCTTAAAACTAAGCTTAGTGTTAAAGCCCAAATCAGCGGCATAACCTTTTTTTAGCAAAACTTTTTACAGCATAGACTTGCATGATATAGGCAAGAAGGAGGTAACATAATTTGGACAAGAAATGCCCAGTATGCAAAAAAACCTACACTACATTCAACGCTAAATCGAAGTACTGCAGCGATGCCTGCGCCAGAAAAGCCGGCAAAGCAAAATAAACCCTGCAACAAGGCAACAGCTACTTAATCCTACTCCGCAACTTCTTTTAAGGGAAAACTAGACTGCCGCTACTCTACGAAGCGTCAACTTTTCAAGGTCTAAACAATCATCACAGAGGTCAGAACTCGGCCGATTGAGACGTTTACGAAAGACCACGCGGGGATACTGCTTGCAACTTTTAATCCAATGCCATCTGTCAGGTTCAGCTCCCTTAACATACTCTGCCATTCCATCCTCCACATACCCCTATGAAGCCACAACTATTTCTGACTTACGCAACTCTCTAGAAATTTTACTGCCTTTTGCCTCAACATATGTTTACAAAATCGAAAATCCAAAACCCATGCCCTTCGCCTTAGTTGAAAAAAGTGGAGTCCAAAGCTTCCCTCAAAGTTTCCTGTGTCATTCCTTCTCCATTATCCTGAAAGTAAATATGAATACCTGCTTGGATTGGGCTTAAATCAGCATGCTTTTATTTATGGCAAAAGAACTACTGTAAACGTAGCATAGATAGGTTGCATGCGTATGGTTGAACTCAGACTACAGGAACAACAACTCCTCTCTGCTCTTGACAGACTCGGAAGCGCCAGCGTCGAAAAACTCGTTGACACATGCGGTTTCACAGACTCAGCAGTCATGCGTTCCGCACTCACCTTGCAAGAAAAAAACTTGTTAACCATACAAGCGGCAACACAGAACATAATCAAACTTACATCGGAAGGCAAAACCTACGCGCAGACTAGCTTGCCGGAAAGAAAACTTATCCAAGCCATAGCTGAACTCGGTGGCAGTGCAGACTTGCACAAAGCAGCCCAACATGCAGGCATCGAGCAACAGTTTATTCAGATAGCTCAAGGCTGGGTTATCCGCAAAAAATGGGCTTTTTACGATTCAAAAACAAACACTCTAACGATCAACGATGCCCTATTGCATCAAATGGCTGTTCCGCAGGGTTGCGACGAAACCCTCCTCAAGTATCTGGGCGAAAAAGAACAAGTAGCCCTCGATGATTTAAGCCCAGAGCTCAAAGATGCAGCTGACCAACTTAAAAAACGCAAACTAGTAACCATCGAACCAAAAACAACCCGCATACTAAAAATAAACGAGCAGGGCAAAAAAGCCGTCTCAGAAGCCATCGTATCAGTGCCTGAAGTAACCAAACTCACCCCCGAACTAATAATCACAGGCAAATGGCGTGAAACCAAATTCCAAAAATACAACATAGAAGCACCCGTAGCCAAAACTTGGCCTGGCAAAAAACATCCATACCTAAGCTTCTTCGATGAAGTCCGCGCAAAACTCGTACAACTGGGCTTCCAAGAAATGACTGGCACACAAGTAGAAACCAGCTTCTTCAACTTAGATGCCCTAAACGTGCCACAGGATCACCCATCACGTGAATCAACAGACCTCTACTACATCAAAGACCCCAAATACGGCGACATAGAAAGCCACTCTAAAGCCGTAGAGCAAGTCAAGCAAACGCATGAAAACGGTTGGAAAACCGGCTCCACAGGATGGGGCTATAAGTACTCGCTTGAAGTGGCTCAGCGACTGATTCTTCGCAGTCAAGGTACATGCTTAAGCGCCCGGACATTGGAGAACTGCAAATTTGAGGTTCCCAGCCGCCACTTTTCAATCGCAAGGGTATACCGTCCTGAAATCACAGACCGAACACACCTCAGTGAATTCAATCAAGTTGAAGGCATAATCATTGACGAAAACTTGACGCTTCGAGATCTGCTTGGAGTTTTAGGTAAATTCGCATTAGAGATTGCGGGTGCTGATAAAGTCCGTTTTAAACCGGACTATTTCCCATTCACTGAACCCAGCGTGGAACTCAGCGCTTACAAAGAGGGCTACGGCTGGATAGAATTTGGCGGTTCAGGAATCTTCCGTCCCGAAGTCACAGAGCCACTGGGCGTTAAAGTACCAGTAATTGCTTGGGGCTTGGGCGTGGACCGTCTCTTTATGATGCGTTCAGGAATTAGTGATATCCGCCAGATTTTTAGCCAAGACCTTGATTGGCTAAGGAAGAAGCAGGTGACATAGATGCCCACAATCGATGTAGACTACTTGGAACTGCAACGTTTACTCAACGTGAACTTGAATGGTGACATGGAAAAACTAGACGACATACTCTCCTACGTTAAAGCCGAAGTAAAAGGGTTTAACGAGAAAGAAAATTCTGTCACAATCGAATATAAGGACACCAACCGCCCAGACCTCTGGAGTGTCGAAGGTTTAAGCCGAGCACTTCGGGGCTATCTTGGACAAGAAAAAGGCATCAAAACATACTCAATCGGCAAATCCGCCGTCGAAGTTAATGTGGATGCCAAAATCTTCGGAATCCGCCCCTACATCTGCTGCTCAGTCATCAAAGACATTCACCTCTCAGACGATATAATCAAAGGTATTATGCACCTACAGGAAAAGCTTGACCAGACCAATGGCAGAAACCGACAAAAAACAAGCATCGGCATCTACAACCTTGACTTAATCAAGCCGCCGATCCTCTATACCGCGGTTAAACCAGCGGATGTTAGTTTTGTTCCGTTGGGGTTCAGTGAAAAAATGGGTTTGGACGAGATCTTGGAGCGTCACCCCAAAGGTCAAGAGTACGGTCACATCGTAAAGAAGAATCCACTCTATCCGATGCTCTATGATAGCGAAGGTAAAGTTCTCTCTTTCCCACCAATCATAAACTCGAATGATTTAGGCAAAATCACTGAGGAATCACGCAACCTGCTTGTAGAAGTCACAGGTACACTGCACAAAACCGTCTTGAGTACGCTGAATTTGGTTACTTTGGCGTTGATTGACCGGGGAGGCAAAGCCTACAGCGCAACAATCCACTACCCAGCAGGCACCCAATACGCAGAAGGCACTGTTGTTACGCCCAATTTCAGTAACAGGCGCATTGAGCTTGACTTGGAAGAAACCAACAAACTCTTAGGCTTAAAACTCTCCGCTGTTGAGATTGCAGATTTACTGGGAACAGCCGGTTTAGACGTCGAAAAAGCCACCGAGAAGTACCTAACAGTGCTGGTTCCATGTTACCGCGTAGACGTTATGCATCAAGTCGACTTGATCGAAGACGTCGCAATCGCCTACGGATACAACAACATCAAGCCGCTCTGGCGTGAACTACCAACTACTGGCAAAGCAAAACCTGACCAACAATTAATCAACACTGCCCGCGACTTAATGGTCGGATTGGGATACCAAGAAGTCCTCAACACCACCCTAACTAACCAAGAGACGCTTTTCCAAAAAATGAACACTGCCACCAACAAAACTCATTGAACTCGCCAACCCCAAAGTCAACACCATGACCTGCCTGCGCAACTGGCTACTGCCAAGTCTTATGGAGTTCCTGAGCATCAACCAATCCGTAGAGTTCCCCCAGAAAATCTTCGAATTAGGAAACGTCACAATCCCAGACGAGACAAAAGAAACCCGTACAAGAGACGAAAACTGGCTCTCCGCAGTTACAACTCATCCTAACGCAAACTTTAGCGAAATCAAATCTGCCCTGGACTCATTTATGGCTAACTTTGGCGTAGAATGGATGATAAAAGAGACATCGTCATCCAAGTTTCATGGAGGGCAGAGTTGGCGGAATCCTCGTTAACGGCTGCGAAGTTGGCGTTGTGGGTGAGGTTAACCCGGCTGTACTTGAAACATGGAAGCTTGAAAACCCGGTGGCAGCGTTTGAACTGCACTTTCAAACTTTAGCCGATGCGAAACTCAAGAAGCAACAGTCAGCTAGACCATCGCAGCAACAACGTTCGCTTCAACTTTCTCTATAACTGCCTCATCTAAACCGATTTCTTTAAGCATCTTGTTTAGGAGTCGTGTATCTACGTGTCGGCAGTTTGAGTTTTTGCAGATGTAGACTTCGGTTGAGAATTTGTAGGTGTCCGAGTGGCAATCTGGACATTTAGAATACATACTTATCCAAGTATAGATGGGCGGTTCTTTGGATTAATCCTTTTTGGAAAAACTGTAAGCCGCCGTTTTTTAGAACCATGAGAGGGTTCCGTTTTTTCTTGCCTTGTTTAGGCACCATTTATAGACTCCATAACCCAACGGCACGATGATGGCGCATTGTAACCCCAAAATCAAGAGGTATGGCAGAATCATAGGTATCGTCCATCCTGTAAGCATGAGTCTTATGCTTGTGAAGAAGTAATATTGGGGCAGGATGTAGGCGATGACTTGTAATGCAGCCGGCATAACCTGCGGAGGAAACAAGACGTTGCCAAACAGGGCTGTAGTTATGGTTATCAGTGCCGTAACGGGGTCGCCCTGCTTGGTTAAGATAAGGATGCCTGCGCCGATCATGCTAAAACCAATGAATGTTCCAATACCCAGCGCCAACACTATAAGAGTGCCTGCAAGATTGACACTTAAGTTAACGCCGAAAAACAAGACGCCGACTGAAAGATAAACCACCACGACTGCGGTGCTCCAGATGAACCCCCACAATGAGCTTCCGATGATAAAGGTTGATAGCCTTGTGGGCGAAACCAATACTTCTTCGAGTGCCCAGGGATTGATGGTTTTTTGCACTAACGTCAAAGACTGGTTAAGATAGGTGCTAAACGCTAAGCCAATAACTATGTAGGTTGTAAAGTCCATGTTGTACATTTCAAGCACTGTTTGGCTGACTACGCTTGAACCCAAAAAAGCAAAGGATAGTGCCCCAAAAAGTGCGGTCATGACGAGGATGGCTATGTTGGTTTTGTATGTGCTAAAACTGATGATGTCGCGTTTCATGAAGTAATAGATTTTTTCCAGTTCATCCCAAAACGCCAAGTTATGCCCTCCCTGTGAGTTCGATGAATGCGTCTTCGAGGGTGGGTTCTTCTCGGCGGAAATTTACGAGTTTAATGTTTTCTTTGAATAAGAAAGTCAAAGATTGAGGGGACTTGGTCGATGCTTTTTAGTTCGAGGCAGAAGCCTTTCTGGTTGCCCATCGAGTACTGGTCATTTTCGGTGAGGTTGGTTACGGCGGGTAACTGGTGCATTCGCTCTGTTTGTTCTGACGTGATTTTTTCAAGAACGATGTAGATGAGTTCTTTTTCTTTAATCATGCCTCGGATGGCGTCGGGGGTGTCACACGCGATGAGTTGTCCCCGCCGTAGGATGCCGATTTGGTCGCAGATTTGCGCTGCCTCCTCAATGTAGTGGGTGGTGTAGAGGACCGTTTTACCTGTTTCGCGGACAGTTTGCTGAACGAAATCGCGGATATTACGGGAGGAAATCACGTCTAAACCCACGGTGGGCTCATCAAGTATTAAGATCGGTGGATCAGGCAGCAGAGTCCGTGCGAGGGAAAGTTTGCGTTTCATGCCGCCGGAGTATTTCTGGTAGAGGTCAAATGCGTTGCCCTCTAAGCCGACGAGTTTGAGGACTTCCATGATGCGGTCGTGCCTTTTTTGTCTTGGCAAGTTGTAGATTGAGGCGAAGAATTCGAGGTTGCGGTAGCCGTTTAGTCTCCAAAAAAAGCCTCTCTCGCCAACACTAAAAAGGGTGCCCAAGGAGCGTTTAACCTGCATTTGTTGCGTAATTATGTCGTAGCCGTTGACGAGTGCCGTGCCGCCGTCAGGTGGAAGTAGGGTACAGAGCATTTTGACTAAGGTGGTTTTGCCTGCTCCGTTGGGTCCGAGCAAGCCGAATAGTTGACCTTTTTCGATTGTGAGGTTGAGGTTGTCTACGGCGTTTGTGGCTACGGTTTTTTTGCGGCCTAGTAAGCGTTTACCATCTGATGGTATTTTGGTTTTGAATATCTTTGTAAGATTGATTGTTTGGATGGCGTATTCGTTTTGCAGGCGTTTCACCTCAGTTTTTAGCAGGGCTAAGTGCACAACAACCATCAACTGCCCAGTACGCAGGGTAGTTTTAGGCGGTTATTTGGCAAAAAAACCTCAAATAGACAGTGGCACAAATCTTAGGTTATGTTGCCAAAAGTCGTTGTGTATAATTCAGTTAGCGTTGACGGCGCAATTAAGGATTTCGACGTAGACATAGCTTTGCACTATGAGGTCGCCGGTGGGATAGGCGCTCAAGCAATGCTTGTTGGGTCAGACACTGCTAAACTAGGTATGGAAATATTCCTAAAAACCATACCGACTGAAGAGCCCAGCGATTTTTTGAAGCCAACAATCAAAGAAGGAGATAACCGACCGTATTGGGCTATTGCAGACAGTACAGGAAAACTGAATGGTTTTCTGCATATTTTTCGGCAATCTGGATATGGTAAAGACGTAATCCTTTTAGTTTCTAACACAACTCCAAAGGATTATTTGGAGTATCTTGAAGCAAGACATTATGATTTCCTCGTAGCTGGTAACGACCATGTTGATTACAAAGCGGCACTCGAAGAACTTAACAAGCGTTATGGTATAGACACGGTTGCTACTGATACGGGCGGCGTTTTAGCCAGCTTGCTCATAGAAGAGGGTTTAGTTGATGAAGTACAGTTACTCATAGCACCCGAAATCGTCGGCCAAAAGGCAGTTAACCTGTTTAGGGCCTTCAAGCATAATGTGAAGCTGGAACTTGTCAGCAGTGAAACCGTCAAGGAAAAATATGTGTTGCTGGTTTACAAAATCAAAAAGTAAGCAAGGCTTACTTAAACAATAATTTTTGATGTATCAACATTTGATAGGATAGCGGCTGCTTTTTTCTTTAACAAACGCATTGAAGCAAACAAGTCAACTCCCAGCGCCACCCAAAGCAGTAACATCGTTGGCATCAACACATCCACGACTTTTAAGGAAAAAATTGTACTCTTAAAGAAGCTAAACAGTAACGCGAAGGAAACAAGCGTTAAAATCATAGTCAATGCGAAATGCGTTAACACAACAATCTGGATTCTACGCATAGTTCTTAGCAACTTGAATAGGGCGTCCCGTGTTTGTGAGTCTCCGATATCCTGCTTTTTTGATAGTTGCCTCTGGAAAACTGCTGAGTAACCGATATGGCTCCAGAGCAATGAGGTATCCTTTGAAGCTACATCTTGGATAAAAAAGCGGAATCGGTCTTCATTGTCAGGATTCGGTTCCAACCAATACCTGAAGCCATAAGGAAACACAAACAACATGCACGGAATTGGCTTTTTCGTATTGACTGTAGACCCAGCCGCTAACCGCAAACAAGCTAATCAAGAGCGGGAAGAACGCGAATAACCCAAAAGGCGCATACTCTGAAGACCCCAAAAAAGCAAATACTAAAAGGAATGGTACACCAAACAGCGCCAACCCCAGTGGATATGCTTCCCAAACAGTCACTTCAGCAGTAGCCTTGGACAGTCTGGAGAGGACAATTCTGCTTTCAACTACACCAAGTAGCAAACCAGCCATGACGCCATAGAAAAGGTAGCCTATGCGGGTCGGGGTGAGCCAGTGCTGATTCACCACTGCCATATACATGAAGACGGCGATGGGTATTGCCATTATTATGGCGTAGACAAGTCGTGTTTGGCCAATGGGCATCTTTATTGTGCTATAATGTGGCATATGGCCTTCAGCATTCAAATTAGCCCCGTTGCTTTAAAGAATTTATGGAATAAAAAGAAAAAGCGCTTATGCGATTTGGATTTTTTTATCCAACGCCGAAGCAATGTTACGTTCGATGAGGCGTTTCATGTTGCCTATTTTATCCGCCGTCTCCTGATACGAATTAGCCTTAACCGTCTCGTGAGTTTCTACGCTGGTTTTACGGGCCTTAAGTAAATTCACCTGTTCCTGGTACTGGGCAAGGTTACGGTTAGTTTCATCCAGCTTAGCGGACGCCAAAAGCTGATCACGATTCTTCGCCATCTCCACACAGCGAATCTGCAAACTTGCCAACGAATCTTTGCGCAGAATCTCATTAGCTGTCTGTTCGGCTTTGCGGGCTTTATCTGGCTTAAGTTTAAGCGTGTCTTTAGCCATCATACCCTCAAGTTTTTCGAGAATCTCTTTAAGAACTGGGATAACCGGTTTGTTCTTGAACCAGCGCATCGAAGGGTGCATCTAGGTACTGGTTGATTTTGTTGAGTTCGTCGGGGGTTATGCCGCCTCCGCCGCCTGAAGTGGCCAGCGCTTGCATCTTGATGAAGGGTTTTTGAAGATGGCGAAGGGTGTTTTTGAGTTCGTTGCTTAGGTTCTCGATTTCTGCGTTAACGAGGTTTAGTTTATCGATTGGGCCTCTACTTCTTAGCTCAACAATTTTTTGTTCTAAATCGGCGATTTCCTGTTCAAGTGGGACACGCTCATTTTTTATGTTGTTTTTGTCCTCTTGAAGTGTGAGCAGATGCTTCTCGATGCCTTGAAGCTCATTTAATTGCAATAGTGCTTCTTCAAGTGTTTTGGTTTTTACGTATTCTTTTACTACGTAATCGTTTAGGGATGTGTATGATTGTTTGGCTTTTTCGTAGATGGCGAGGAATTTTCTTCGGTCCATTATGAAGAATGGTGAGATTCTCGGGAACCAATTTTTGAGGTCTATGTCTGTTACGTAGAAAACTTTCTGGATTTCCTGCGAGTAACGCGTCATCGAATCGTATGAAACTTGCTCTGGCGCGGTTAACTTTTTTAGTCTATCGAGGAATAGCCGGGCGAGTTTGTTGAGGGCTCGGGCGCGGTTATAGAGTTTCATGTTTCTTTTTTCAATTTCTTTTGCGCTGACGTCGAGGAGTTGTTTGCTGACATCAGTGAGTGCTTGAACTTGGAGGTTCATGTCGTCTCGTAGTTTTTTGGCTTGGGCATGGACGGGTGTGAGGATGGCGTTGGTTTGTCCTTCTATCCAACGTTTAGCGTCTATGGATGTTGAGAATTGGATGGTTGATTCCGTCAACTCGCTTCACTTACCGTTATTGTTAGTTTTGCTTGTTTATGTATTTTAGCCCAAATAATGTACGTTTTTTTGGGTAACTACTCTTAAATAGGTAGCTTAAGTTGAACAACAAACGAGGAACCAACCTTGAACACTCGAGCCCTCTCACTAATAATAATCTTCACAGCTCTAGCAGCAGCCCTAAACATATACGGACCAAAAATACCCTTCCCACTATACCCCTTCCTATACTTTCAACTCTGGGAAATCCCCATAGTAACAGCCTTCCTAATGATTGGACCCCGCTCAGGTATAATCGTAGGCGCCCTTAACACGCTAATATTACTAATATTCTTCCAAGGATTCTTGCCACTGGGGCCATTCTACAACTTTGCTGCAGTATTGGCAATGTTTGTTGGAATCTACCTACCCTACTGGCTTTCAAAACGCAAATGCAAAGCTGAAAACTTTGGCAACTATCTCCGCAAGCATCTCTTAGTATTTACTGTGTCAGCGACTGGCTTAGCCATCGTATTACGGGTCATAGTATTGAGTGTTATTAATTACTTTGCGCTGCCACAACCATACCCAATCGGCTTCGAGATGCCTCCGGAAGCGGTGCTAGTATTCTTGCCATTAGGTGCCATCTTCAATGCCATAGTAGCTCTCTACACAGTACCGATTGCAATAGCAATAACAGCAGCCGTAATGTCGAGAGTAAAAATACAATAAAAAAATAAAAATTTAGAAGCCTAAAGCTTGCGCTAAGCACCTTAGGATTTATTTGTCCCGCCTTGAAGGTTCGTCCTGTCTTGGCGTTATTTATCATTAAGACGGCAGGGGCAAATAGGCTGGGGTCAATCTTGTAGAAGTCTTTGCCTGCGTCGAGGAAGATTTGCAGGAATGGTTTGCCGTAGTCTTTTGAGTTAATCGAGGGTGCATCCTTAACCAGTTTCTCTATTTTGGCTTCATCATCGGAGTCGACTGTTAGGTAGACGGTTCCGCCGTAGAGAATGACGTCGTTGGTTCTTGCCATGGCGACTTCGAAGTCTGGACCGACTGGTGGAATTGGAGCATAACCCATTGCATAGCGGATGGTTTTGGGATCGAGGCCAAGGGTGTGGAGTTTGTGGATGCCTACTTCGACGACGCGGCCTGCGACCTGTGTTAAGCCGGCGACGCTTGCAGTTGGAGCAACAACGATGAGTAGGTTGGGTGCTGTGAGGTTGGTTGCTTTGCAGACTTTTTCGATGAGAACATCGGTTGGGAGTACGTTGCTCTCTAATGTGATGACGGCTTTGTCGCATTGGTCTGTGTAGTGGAGTTCTTCATAGATTTCTTTTGGTTTGAGTGCGATTGCTCTTGCTGGGCCTGAGCCGATGGCGATGTTGTCGCCGTCTTTTATGCGCCAACCCGCAAACTGGCTACCCAACATGGCGATTGCTGGGTGGTCAGAGGTGATTGTGACTGAGGGGAAAGTGATGTCGCCGTAGGATTTCATGCCTACCTCAGCTTTGCCTGCGCCGCCTAAGCAGAGCTCGGTTAACATTTTGCCTGCTTCAAAACCACCGGGGGCTTTGACGCCTGCATCGATGATGGTGGCGCCGGCTGTGGATTTGGTGATTTCTACGCCGTAGAATTCTGGGTTATCGAGTAATTTTTGGGCTTTTTGCCAAGCTAATTGGTTTACGCTTAATGCTTTAGCCATAACAGTTGCACCTTTAGGGCATCTAAACTGGATGGGTATTGAAATATTAAAGGTAACGCTGCCACAAAGTTGGTTCTATATATTTAAGGGTGGAGGTAGGTCGGCAAAGCAGCAAAGCCTCTTTTGTCTCAAAACCGATGAATACAAAAAATGCATAATTAATCGGGTTTCAGTTGGCAGACGTCAACAGAATACTGCATTCATCTAATAAACGCTGCTCAAACTGACATTGTAATTTAGATTTATTGAGCCTTTAAACGATGGGGATAGAGAAAAAATCGCAATAGAGCAATTCTTGTCGGCAATAGCTTTTTTAGGTCTCGCTAAGTCTTATTTTTGCGGTGTAAGTTTACGGAAGAAGCAACTATTTGGGTTCCAGCCGACGGCGACACATTTGTCACCGAAGACGGCTTCATCATGAACACATTCGGTTACGAGCATCCCGAAGACAGAGTCTTCGCATTCCTAAAATATATCCCAGCGAAATACAAGGACCTCTTCAACGTAGAGATGCTCCAGCGCACCTGGAAATTTGGCACAAAACCACTCACTGCTCAGTTGTTCCGTGCTGAGAAACTCTACACAGCCAAAAATTATCAAACATTCATTGAGGCTTTCCGCAAAAACTTCCCCAACTACCTCTACTACGACCAAACACGCGGAAAAGAACTCATCACAGCACCCTTGGACAAGATCGAGCAGGTATTTGTTCCTAAAGACCGCTTGGTTTGGTTGCAGAACCTCAAAAACCCAGATGACTTCCAGAAAATGGCACTCGAAATCATAGACCTCATCCATAAAGAATCAGGCGTTCCATACGAAGATTTAGGGCTTCACGGCTCCACCGCACTTGAGATGCATGCACCCGAATCAGACATCGACTTCGTAGTGTATGGCACAGAGAACTTCCGCAAAGTCGAACAGACACTTCAGATTCTGGCTAATCAGGGTGTTGTCAGCTACATCGCCGGCAACCGCATCGAAGCAGCCCGCAAATTCGTAGGCAAATACAAGGGCAAAATCTGGATGTACAACGCCACCAAAAAACCTGAGGAAATCAAGGGCAAATTCGGCGACTACACCTACACGCCACTGGCGCCAGTTCGCTTCTTTGCAACGGTTTGTGATGATACGGAAACCATGTATCGGCCAGCAATCTACAAAATCAGCAACTACCAACCGATGGATGCACCATCCGAGTTGGATATAGAAAAAATTCCAGTTCAGGTCACCTCAAACATTGGCTGCTACCGAAACGTAGCCCGAGCAGGCCAGCAAATCAAAGTCGCAGGCACACTCGAAAAAGCCCAATCCACAAAAGATGGCTCAGTCTTCTACCAAGTTGTCGTTGGCACAGCCACTTCAGAAGAAGAATACATATGGCCAACCTAAACCTACGCGACCGCGACGCTATACAGAGCGCTGAGGGCATAATTTTCCGTGTCTTCGGTTATTCGCATCCAGCGAACGCTTATCTTTGTGATGCGGAGTATGCAAGCTCAAAAATTTTTAACTCCACTGACCCAAGAGCGCCTCGTGAAGGAAGAAGTGAACTCTATTACAAATTCTACAACGACGAAGGCATGAAAATCGTCGCCAAAAAGTACCCCCAATACCTTGTTAACCATGAAATGTTGGGCTTAAAACTCGTCGGTGTCCCCCAAAACCTCATTGTAGAAGCACGCCAGCCACAACCCAGACTCCAGGAACTACTAAAGAAAGGACCAACAGACCCGCTTTTGGCAGCCATGGAACGAGTGCTTGAACATTACAACCGGCAAATCTGGAGTCTCAAAAGAGAGCTTCGGGGTTTTCGGCTCCATGCTCCACGGCTTCCATCACCCAAAATACAGTGACATTGACTTTACCATTTATGGCAAAGCCGAGAACCGGAAAATCCGCGAAACCAACGCCGCACTCTACGCAGACCCAAATAGTGGACTCACAAACGAATTCGCCTCCGACGAAGCCATGAAAGGCAAGCGATGGCTATTCACAAACTTCACAGTCGAAGACTTCGTTTGGCATCAACGCCGCAAATACATCTACGGATTATACGATGACCGCAAGTGCAGCGGCAGAATCATCAAAGCCGAATTCGAACCAGTCAAAGCATGGAACGAAATCAAAAATGAATATGATCCAAACGCACGTATTGTACAGAAAGGCTGGGTGAAACTCAAAGCACGCGTGACAGCAGACGACGATGGACCATTCATCCCGTCAGTCTACGGAATTGAGCCATTGGAAGTGCTGAGTGGACCCAGAGAAGCACTCGAAACTAAACGAGTTTTCAGCTACATGGAAGAGTTCCGTCAACAGGTCCAACGCGACGAAACCGTAATTGTCGAGGGCAACTTAGAGGAAGTCAAATCTCCAGGTGGCAGCTTCATGCAGGTTACGTTGACTTATTGTCCACGCTACTACGAGCAAGTCCTAAAAGCCCTGCATTAACGCAGAAGCACCATGTAGTCTTGGGGTTTATTGCCCAATATCAGGCGGTAATATTCTTTGCCGCTTTTTTTGTTAGTTACCAACTCGATTTTTCCTTGTGCCTCCACCCGTTCGCCCACAATAGCTTGCATACAGAATCTACCTCGGAAAGAAACAATCTCCTCTATGGGCGAGAGTTGAGGTCCATTTATTATTTGTACGCTGCCAAGTTTGTAGGTGCATGGCGTAAAGAGGGCATCTTGGTCATCGGCGATGGTTGAGAAGATTTTGCAGTAACCGCTGTTCTGGAAATATACGTCGCCGTACTGCTCGGTTGTGTCGTTCCAGTCTTTTACGAAGCGGATAAAGTAGTCTGTGCCCATGAACATGCCTTGGAAGGCTTTGCGGTTCTCAACTGTTTGGAAGTCTTCGAAGCTCATTTGGGTGTCTTTGGAGCGGAAGTCATAGAGAGTTTTTAGTTCCGAGGTGTGTGTAGGGTTTGAAGCCTGAACCTTCCGTTTCCCGGAGTTCTTGGAGGGCTTTGTAGGCTTTGCGGCTATTCTCTACGCCATAGACCAATGGGTCGATGTCTGAGGTATCCGTGGTTAAACCTGCCATTATTGAGCCGGAGATTCCAATTGCGTTCCATGGGATGTCTGCTTTTTCTTTGAGTGTAACTGCCAAACGATACGCTTTCTCTTCAAGTGGACTTCTGGTTTTAGCTGCTCGGAGTTGCGCAAGCTTTTCCGTTGGCTGATAAAGTTGGGCGATTTGGTTTGTGGGGACTTCGCAGAGGGTTTCGCCGAAAACTGGATCATATACGATCAGTTCAGGGTGATTCTTCTGAAGATAGGCAAACCTGTCGCCTAAGCTGTAGACTTTACCATAAATTGTGTCATTACCCTTGCGTGTGCCTTCTGGTGAGGGAATGAACCGTGGAAAAGCAATAACCTTGTCCTTGGGATGTACTGTGCCTTTAACGTCAAAAACCACATTGGCTTTTGTTCTGATTAAGTCTCCCTCACGTGCTCTCATCACAATCACTTCACGGTTGTATCTATCTTCATTTGTTTGTACTTTTTTACATAACGTTAATAAGGCTTTTTTGGAACCCTAATAGAACGGTGCATCCAAATGGGTAGCAACTGCGAAAAAGCACAGCACATACAAAGATGCTTACAGCTAGCGATTATTCTTGAAGTAAGCGCAGACAAACCAGGCAACGTAAATTTAGTTGTAGATTTCGAAGGCACCAGAGTTGAGCATTTCTTAGCTTCTTCTGTTGCTGCTGGACCCTCATTCCAAGATGCCGCTTACCGCGGAACCGAAATCGCCGAGAAAAAACGTAAAATCTACAGATGCCGGTTTAGGGGAACTCATCAAATGGGGTATCCAAGACATTGATGAGTGGCAACATGGCGGCAACACCCTACTAGGCACAATTATGTTGTTTGTGCCCTTGGCAGTTGCAGCTGGCATGACACCAACGGATGCGAAATATAACATGGATTATGCGATACTGCGCAAAAACATGGACGCAGTTATCAGAGCATCAACCGCACAGGATTCCTTGGCTGTTTACGAGGCAATCGACATCGCAAAACCTAGCGGACTCAACGGCGCACCAGACTTAAACGTCAAAGACCAAAACAGTAAAACCCGCTTAATCAACGAAAACGTCACCCTCCATGAAGTCTTCAAAATCGCTTCAAGCTACGATGACATATGCAGCGAATGGATCAACAATTTTCCAATCACCTTCGACCTTGCTTATCCTTACCTGCAAAATGAGTTAAAACACAAGGACCTCAACAGCGCAATCGTCAACACCTTCCTAAAAGTCCTCGCTGAACACCCCGATACATTCATCTCTCGTAAAGTCGGCAAAGAAAAAGCTAAAGAGGTCTCAGCAGGCGCAAAAGAAATCCTGGATTTAGGCGGCGTCGAATCTGCAAAGGGCAAAGAATGCTTAATCGCGTTTGATAAGAAACTACGCAAAGCCGGCAACGACTACAACCCCGGCACAACCGCAGATATCACAGCTGCAGCATTAGCCTTGACTACATTAAGTGGTTACAGGCCATAGTTTTTGCCTCATTTTTTAAACAACTGTGCGTCACCTAGTTAATGCGCTGTCTTGGATTTCTTGTGTAGTTCAACCTTTAATGTTTTGATGTCTTCGCAGCCATGCAATGAACCAAACATCCCAATTAGAGATGCTTCAATAAACTGCTCGGGAAAATCCTTCAACGGCACCCTAACCCCATTAACTTCCACCACTAACTCCTCCTTCTTATCCAGCGGGCAACAGCGCTCCGTAGTTTTTTCTGTAACAATGGCTTTTGCGTATTCATGGCAGTTTATGTGACCGCATGGACCTGTGGGGTGACAACTAGCGCATCCTGTAAGGTTGGGCAATAGGGTAAAGGCTTTCTTTTCAACCAAATCCGCGAGCAACCCCACTTGGGTGTTGCCGTTTAAAACTGGAATCTTGAGTTCAGACGCCTTGAGTGTTTCCTCTTTTGAGTTAGCGATGATGCCTGAGATGGCAATGGCTAATCCATCACTGAAAGACTCGGCTTCCTGTACGGTTTTTGCAGCAATTATTTTCGGTAGAGCTTTCTCTTTTTCAAAGCCCTCTAAAACAACAAAATCCATACCTTCAAGGTATGGTGCAATCTCGTTTAAGCCAAGCTTCTTGTTGATAAACAGCACCGTTTCGTTCTTTGGTGAAGCCACGACGATGTCTGCGCCTGCTTGGGTATGCTTCCAAGTGTCATGTGTTGAGGCGAGTGTGTCTATGGTTTGGGTGTTGGGCATCTCTTTAATGGTAGCCACGCGAAAGCCCCTGTTTTTGAGTGTGTGGATTAACTGCTGGGTTAGGGTGGTTTTTCCGGAATGTTTCCCACCTATTACCGCGATGTACCTTGGCATCTTTATCGTGACAGCCAAGAGTGGACTTGGGATATTAAATTTTCCATACCCACTTACCAAAGAATCGCTGTCTCTGCAATGCGCTGGCACCTAAAAATCCACAAATACCCCGACCTTCATTCCCATCTTTGGCGAGAAGTTATGAAAGATAAATATCAAGAAGAACTCAAACGCCAACAGCAAGAGCAGGGCAAACTGGAAGCTGCCATGAACCGCCAAGAACCCCAAGCCAAACGTGATGAACAACTCCAAGCCCTTGATCAATGGTTAAACAAGCAAGAAAAACAGCGTTAGGTGAACTTCATTTTGGCTGACCCCTACCGAAAACTAAAACGTCAATTCGAACGCCAAAAACGAAAAGCACACTACCGGCAACTCCACGAACACCCACTCTTAGACATAGAATACCGTGGATATGCGCAAGAACAAAGAAAACTCAATGAGCAACTAAATACCAACACTGAGTGGCTGAACAGACCCCCAAAATAGCCCAAACATCTCCGAGCAGGATCCGTAAAATACGTTAGCCCCTTTTTATCCGAAACAATACCGAATTATCGATATGTTAGGCATTATACCTACCTCAGAAGGGGACGTTTTGCGCTTTAGCTTTTGGTCTGTATTGGTTCTAACCTTTGTCGAATAATAGCGAGGAGTTCTTCAGCCCTAACTGGTTTGACTAAAAAATCGTCTGCTCCATAATCAGCAGCCTTTATCCCAACCTTTTCAGTGGAGAACCCCGTGATAATAATTTTTACTGTTTCAGGAGTCTCAGCAATTTCAAGAAGAAGCTCCGTTCCATCCATATCAGGTAACTTGACATCAACCAAGCATAAGTCAAACTTTGCACTTTTAAGATGACTTAGGGCCTCTTTGCCTGTCTCTGCTGTTTCGACAATGTAGCCTGCTTTTTCGAGAAGAGTTTTGAATACTCTCAAAATACTTGTATCGTCATCAACTATGAGGATTCGCTTTTTTTCTTCCATTTTTTACCCTCTAACACCAAAAATGTAGATCAATGGTTCGCTTGTTTACTTTATGTATTAGTTGGGAACCTAGCGTTGTTAGATAATAGCTTCAAAGCTTTGCTAGCACACAATTAACAACGTTTTATCACGTATAAAAGATAGTTATAATCTAAAAACAATCACAAGTATTCGTTTCCCCATGGGTTAATGTGTCCCTGCCTTTTTTCCAGGATATTAATTGATACCTATAGCAACCAGCCTTCCTCCGTATCCACCATCTGAGGAATCCTTGCAATCCTCAAACGTATGCACGGCATAGAGAAAGCCCCATCATCAAAACAAGCCTTTATGCCCTAAAAATAGACAAATACCACCCAGCAACATACTGCATTCAAGGGCAAAAGCACATAAGCAGCCCCTAAGAGCCCATCAAAAACGCTCAAAACGACGGCTGTTTCTTCGTTTTGTTTAAATATGAGTGTCATGACTATGCATGTGCAAAAAGAAGGAATATCTTAGATATGGGTTCCAAGTCACCAAGAGGCGAATTTGCCGCAAGGCAATTAGCAAAGAAACGGAAGAACTTCCGTTGGCACGATAGGTACTTTAACCGACGCATGCTTATGCTCGACGAAAAAGTTGACCCCATGCAGGGCGCACCCCAAAGCCGGGGCATCGTTCTCGAGAAAGTAGGTGTCGAATCTAAACAACCCAACAGCGCCATTCGTAAATGTGTCCGCACACAACTCATCAAAAACGGCAGAACCATCACTGCGTTCCTACCCGGAGACGGCGCCTTAAACGTTGTCGACGAACACGACGAAGTAGTCGTGGAAGGTATCGGCGGAACAAGAGGCGGCGCTATGGGAGACATTCCTGGTGTTAGATGGAAGGTCGTTATGGTTAACGGCGTTTCACTAAACGAACTCGTATACGGACGAAAACAGAAACCAGCAAGGTAATAATTATGTCACAAACAACCACATCTGTAGCTACACCACAAGAAATCAAGCTTTTCCAAAAATGGAGCTTCAAAGACGTCACAGTAAAAGACATCGGATTACAACGCTACCTAAACTTAACACCCATGGTTGAACCCCACAGTATGGGACGCCATGAACACCAAAGATTCCGCAAATCCAAAGTTAACATCGTCGAACGATTAATCAACGGCATGATGCGTGGCGGCAAAAACGCAGGCAAAAAAGCCAAAGCAACAAACTTCGTCAAAGAAGCATTCGAAATCATCAACACAAAAACAGGCAAAAACCCAATCGAAGTCCTCGTACAAGCAGTTGAGAACTGTGCACCATGCGAAGACACAACACGTGTCAGCTACGGTGGAGTCGTCTATCACCTATCAGTCGACGTTGCACCACAACGCAGAATTGACCTTGCCGTACGCCACATAACCGCAGGCGCAAAAGCATCCTCAACCAACACACCAAAAAGCATCCAAGAAACCATCGCAGACGAACTAACACTCGCAGCAGCTAAAGACATCAAATCCGCAGGCGTCGCTAAACGCAACGAAATTGAAAGAGTTGCCCAATCAAGCAGATAAGCAACTAACCTTTCCCCTTTAATATCAAAAATTTTTATCTTTTTTTAGACATAGAGCTTTCGCTCTCGATGAATTGTCTAAGCAACTAAAATCCTTGGCATAATCCATTTAAAACAGTCCGAAACATCTCACTTTCACCAATCCCAAGCCGCTTAGCTAATTCACACAAAATAGATTTCTGCTCTTTACTGAGCACTACCTTCACTACACATTTATGCGTCATCCTATTTCCCCTCTCCCAAATTTGCCTATTCAAGAACCGACGAATAATATGATAAGCCCAAAGGTAACCTACGAATTGAAGACGTATATATGAAAATTCTTGACACTCAATAAAGGCGATTTAAACCATACAACACAGCTACAGCTTAAGCTATTTTTGCGTGAATCTCAACGATGTCACCATCATCTAAAACGAAGCTTGTGCCAACCTTCTTGGGACTAAACGGTAGACGCTTCGCCCAGACCATGGCAAACATGAAATTCATCAGCAGCTCCTTGTGGATATTTTTGGCTAACTCGTTCATTGTGGCGCCTTTTCGCAAGGTAAAGGGGCGGTCACTGTGTACTTTGGAGCCAGGTTCTTTGGTATAGATTCGAATGATTCCGAGTGATTCAAAGATTGCTTTCCCTAATTCTTCCATGCCCCGTTTATTTTGACACGACATGGGCACTATGGGTAATTTGCCGTTAACATGCGTTTTGAGAATTTGCAGGTTTTTCTGTGCACCCGGCAAATCTAGCTTGTTCGCCACGATCACAGCGGGCTTGTAAATGGTGTTTTCGTAGATGGCGTCTTCCACATCGCTTAAGGCTACTGCGCCACTGATACGAACGATAGCATCATTAATTTTATAACTCCTCAAGAGCTCCTCAACATCACGCATGCTACAGCTAATCAATCGACCAACAATGATAACTCGGAGCCGTGCACCCGCAGGACGCCTCTCAATATCTACCCGTCCACCACTGGGTTTGGTAACGAGCAAGCGGGTCTTTTCCAACTCAGCTACAATCAACTCCAGTTGCTCAACGGGGTCACGGCCTAAATCAAGCATCAAAATTACGCCGTCAGCATTACGAGCCAACCCCAACGTAACGTTACCCCCCGCTTTACCCTCCGCAGCTCCCTCCATAACGGCGGGTGCCTCTACAATCTGGAACTGAACATCCTTATAATTCATAATACCCGGCACAGGTTCATGCGTACTAAAAGGCGTAGGCGTAACACGCACCTTAGAGTTAGTGGTTGCATTCATCAAGCAGCTTTTACCCACATTAGTCATACCAACCAACGCAACCTGTGCAGAAGCAGCTTTTTCAATGAAAAGTTTGGGTCCACCGCTACTCTTGCCCGTTCCCATCCGCTTCTTCTTCTCTAAATCATCGCGGATAAGCGCAATTTTGCGGTTCATTTCGCCGCGGAGCTTCATAGTGCCCTTGTGATGCGGAACAAACTTTAGGAACTCGATCATCGCATCCATTTTTTCTTTGGGCGAACGGGCCGCTTCTACAGCTTCCCACTTATCCATTGCTTCAGGCGGCAAATTAGTTGGCATGTAAACTTCGCTGATAGATACGCAGAATCGAGTTTAAGACTATTTCTACCGTAGGGCTAGTTTTTTCCCAGAATTGTTGTTGTCACTGTTTGTGGCATCGCTTTGTACTTCATGTACTATTACAATCACATCGCTATGGGATAGGAAAGTTATGCTTTCACTTCTTTAGTTGATATAGTGTCACAGTCACAAAATTATATATGCACGGTTTGGCTGATAGAACCTGATTTTTAGGCAGGTGAAAAAACTAGATGAAATTTTCTTTAAAAATAGCTTTAACGCTATGCATATTATCCCTCTGCTTATCCCTCTCAGCAGCGTCTGCACAAACCGCTAACATCAACAGCGTAACCAGCCCAACATCAACCAACCTAAATGCAGTCTGCATCGTAAACAACGTTACCAGCAGCGGAAATGACATAACAATGCTCAACGCTTGGGCAGTAGGAGACGGCGGAACAATTGTACATTGGAGTGGAAGCTCATGGACAACAGTAGTTAGCCCAACAACACTGAACCTATACTCAGTAGTCTTTACCAACCCAACCGATGGCTGGGCAGTAGGCGGCAGTAGCAGCAAGGCATAATTCTACACTACAACGGCACATGGAGCCAATGGACCCGAATCAGCTTCACCGGATTCACAGACCAATTCGACACCGTCAATAACACCCTCTACGGAGTTACCGTTGACATAAACGGGATGAATGGCTGGATTGTAGGCGCAGGCGGAGTGACACTTAACTGGAACGGAGATACCTGGTTCGGTTTAATGGGTGCCTCTGCTAACACCATGAGAGGTGTTGCTATGATTCACGACTCAGCAGAAGCATGGGCAGTTGGAGATGCAGGCACAATCATGCACTGGACAGGAACCGCATGGGAATCCATGACAAGCCCCACAAACATGCCCCTATACACAATCCAAATGGTAAACGCCAACACTGGCTTTGCAGCAGGCGGCAGCAATAACGAAGGCACAGTTCTCCAATTCAGTGGTTCATCATGGCAGCCAGTTACCAGCTTCGTCTTTGGAGCAGGTGGAGCAACCGTTTCAACAGTTAACTCTACAATTTACTCAATGACGATTGGAAACGCAACATCAGCTTGGGCTTGCGGTAGCAACGGGTTGGTAATGTATTGGACTGGTACTAATTGGGAATGCAACGCCAACATAGCATCCGGCAACCTCAAAGGCATCTCAATGATTCACGACACATTACTCCAAGCTTGGGCTGTAGGCGACAGCGGCACAATTATGGCTTTCAACGGCATCAGCTGGGTTCCAGAACTTCCAATATTCATTATACCAATGATTCTGGCGATAGGCTTACTGGTTGTAGTCTTTGGAAAATCAAAGTTATTCAAAAAAACCCTTGTTCTTTAGTTACCATTTTTTTCTTTTTTAGATGCGGGATTGTTTTATGCTCAAGGTGAAGCTTAATACCGATTTCTTAGCAGTAGTCTTAAGTGTTTTTGTGCAGGTGCCCTTGGCTTTTTATCTGGGACACTATTATGATCAAACAATTTTTCTACAAACAGGCTACCTGGTAGGTTCAGGCTTAAACCCCTACCAGCCACACCTGATAACCGTTTTTTCTAATCCTTACCTTACAGGCGTCAATAGCATAATTGGTTATCCGCCGCCTTGGCCTTTCCTTTTAGGCTTGACTTATCGCCTCACATACGCTGTAACCCCAAACATATTCCTCTATAATTTCGCAACAAAAATCCCCATAATCGTAAGCAACATTGCACTCGCATATGTAACTAAAACGCTTATGCAGCAACAAAACATGCCCAAGACTGCAGTGCGTTTCGCATGGCTTTTCTTACTATTCAACCCCTTTACACTGCTTACCACGACTGCTTGGGGCGAATTCGACACAACCATAGCCCTGCTATGCGTTGCCGGCTTATACCTACTAAGTAAAGGCAAGCCAGCTCAATCGTCTCTGCTGTTTGCGTTAAGTTTTATCCTAAAACCAATCTCGCTACCCCTGCTTGGATTACCCCTGCTCTACTCCACCCAAAATAACCGCCGAAAAAACTTCAGCGTCGTTTTGATTGTTGTCTCGGTGGTGCTTGGTTTGTGGTTTTTGCCGTTTTTGTTGGCTGGGTGGGCTGCGCCTATTTCTCCGGTTCAGGTGACTTCCTATTTTGGGATGGCTGGTGGCATGACGGTTTTCAATGTTGTTGATGTTTTTGCTCGTACAGCCGATATGCCTGCGGGTTATTGGTTTCTGGGCTACCTCTGGATACCCGCATTGCTGGCTGGGTACCTTTGGGTTTATCGTAACCCACCCAAAACGTTGATTTCACTATCGCAGAGTGCGGTTATTTTGCTGCTCCTCTTTTTCTTGTTCCGCTCATGGCTCTCCGAACAAAACATCAACCTACTCTTTCCCTTCCTGCTCATTCTCGTAGGCGCTGGCGCATTAAAACTGAGAAGCTTCCATTCGGTGTGGATAGTTGGGTTGATTTTTTTGCTGCTCAACATGTCTGTGCCGCAGCTGCTCTACATTGTCTATCCTCAAGTGATTCCTTGGAAGGAGGCGTTTGATGCAGACTTCGGAACAGCCCGATTGGTTGCACGGTTTGCTGTGACGGTTGTATGGTTTGCTGTTGCCTTTGGTATCATACTGAAAACTGCAAAATATAAACCGGTGGACGATAGAAAAAGCCTTAACACCGCTTCACCATTAACTAAAATGTGACTCTGCGTAGTCAATATGGGGTTTTAGAAAGGTGACATTTTGAATTCAGCACTACCTTCTTTATCGGTTGATCTTGAGGACCCGTATACGGTGCCTTTGAATAGCAGGTTTTCTGTACGGCTCTATAGGGATTGCCGACCAAACTACCTAGAGACAGGCGCACTTCAGAAGGGTCTGGTGTTACTATTTGGTAACCGAGAATTGATTGAGGAAGGTGTCGGTTTTGGCGTTCCAGTGGTCAAGTATACTGATAAAACGTTTTTTTCAAGCAAAGCCACCGTGACTGCCCAAAGCAGCAATGCAGGTTACACCTTAACGAAGACCTATGTGTTAGACACGGTTTCAGTAAAGAAGATAGGAAACAACAGCTACCTCGACGACAAAATCTACTCCTCAATAAGAAAAAAATTCGAAATACTCTACCTTAAACATAAAAAACTAAACACACTCTTCAACAAAGTCATGGAAACACGCGAATTATTAAAAATAAAGACTGAATTTCAAACAAGAGACCCCCGCGGCACAATAAGTGTAACCTACAATTGCCAACCTAACGCCTTAACCATCTACGCTGACTTATCCAAAGTTAACTTACAGGGATGCCAAGAAGTTCTACTGCTAAACGAGCAAGGCTCAAGCATCTTTCAAAAATATGTTGATAGTAGCGGAAGAAATCTATTAGGCAACAAGATTGGTGCATGGGATCAGGTTGAGGCTGACTCTGCGGCTTTGCAGAGTTTTAAGGGCAATCTTGGTTTTGGTCTGCACAGTGTCGGGGGCTCATCGATGTATCGGGGTTGGGAGCATACTCGGCATCGGTTTTCTTGGGCAGGATTAAGTTATTCGCTGCCGCCGAATAATGGCGTTTTCTGTTACTCGATTGATTTGGATTGCTGAATAGGTATCAAATGAACATTAGCTAACTTTGTTACTTGATATATGATAAAATTTTGACTTGTGCAAACGAGTTACCGAGGCAAATGGCGGAACCATCACTTTTGAAATCAAGAAGGTAAAGGTACAACTTTTGTGAGAGTTCCCATCAAGTTAAGCTTAGGTAGCTTTTTGCTGTTTGTGGTCATTTAGCTTCTGCTTAAACGTATAAACAAAGGCGATAAACCAGAACGCCACCGTTGCCCAGCCAAATGCGAAGCCGATGACGTTTCCGACTAAGTGGTAAGCAAATTCGAAGAATACCAGGGAAACAAACGTTAAGAACGAGCCAAAAACGCTGTAGCCACGTAGGGCATTGCGGTTTTTTATGATGGCTCTTAGCATCCAAAGTAGAGCGACAAAGTTTATGATGCAGGCAATGTCTAAGAGCAAATTTGCTAGCTCTAATATTTCCATTTTTTCTTGTTTCCTTTAGCCAGAATCGGTGTACCCTAACTTAAGTTTACCGCTGCATCAAGCACTGAGCTGTAAATTAGCTTAAATGACAATGTGTCCATTAAGTGGTATCCGCGAAGGGAGAGGGGTGAACAATAAAGAATGATTTCGCGAGACTGTGATGGCTGTGGACTACAAAAGCCATGCATCAAACGCTACCGCAAAGTAAGCTTGTTCGAGAAAGTCTATTGCCCAGATGGAACAGCACATTTGGTTGACGAAGCAAGCCTGGCTTAACTGCAAGACAGAACAGCAGAATTGAAGTAGCCTAAGTACTTCTGTTCCATAGCTTTTTGCTAACCAAATTAAACGAATTCATCAATTTTTCCTTGTTTCAACCTTTTTGGAGTATGTTTCTAATTTTTATAAAAAACCAATTCTGGAAAAATTATATATAGAAAGTATACGGAACAAAGGGTAACTGAGGTATAAGATGAAGACACAAAAAGTGGCAGTAATACTAACTATCTTAACAGTAGTTTTTCTATCAATAGGCGTGGTCTCTGCTGCTCTCTCAGCAAGCGATGCAACTATAACCGCCCAATTATCCAACCAAACACCCAAACCAGGTAACGCGGTGACTGTTACCGTAACATTCCAAAGTCACGTTTCACAGCAACTGCAAATTCTGCGTTATGGTATACATGCCGATTGGATGGCTAGTGCAGACGATTTCGAGGGACCCAACTTATCTAGTAATCCTGTTACCGTTGAAGCTAACGGTCAATATTCTGGTTCGTTCCTAATCGTTATCCCAACAACTGCGAGCATTGGATCACACACTTACTATGTTGGTGTCGACGGCGTAGACGCATCAGGTCAAGTTTTTTCGCTTAACTCTGCCGAGGCAACCGTACAAGTCGTCGCTTCCAGCAACACTCCAACTGTTGGACCAAGCAATGGCGGGGGAGGACAGACAGCAGGCTTGCCAGATTGGGCTCTTTATCTGATCGTAGTTGCAGTCGTAGTACTTGTAGTTATAATAGCCTTTATTGTGTTGAAGCGCAGTAAGCGAAAAACTACCGCAGCGACTCCAGCATCTACGCAACCAACCGCAAATCCCTCTGAATCGCCAAAGCCAGAAGAGAAAGACTTCACAATATAAACTCCTTTTTTTCTTAATGAATCATACAAGTCACCCTTTGAAAAAGCCTTATAGCTAAACAAGCCATTTATGTTGCCTATACAGTGGCGGGCTTTGAGGGCGACCAAAAGCAAACCAATCCAAGCTGCAACTGCAGCATTATTCATTGTAGCCACGGTACTCTCTTTATTTTGCGGTAACGTCCAAGCTCAAAATGTAACCTCTTTTAGGTCAGTTGACCGGTTTGAAATCCCCCAACTAAACGGTTCAATCCGTTTCGCATACAATGGTACTTACTCTTCTGCAACCCTTGAAAACGACACATGGTACTTTAGCGATTTAACACTAAACGGTTCTAGCGTACTTGGTAACCTGAGGGTTTCCGTACAGAACTCCAACATAAATATATACAATTTATCCGCATACACTCAAACTCGTCAATCGGTTCGATATAACGCTGAAGGCGCGGGACAACAGGTTTTCCATTTCGGCTTAAACACTACCACTCATCACAGCGAATGGTGGGTTACCATCACAGGTAGCGTTTTCTTAGCTGAAGGTAGAGACTGGCAGCTTCTACCCGACAATACTGTGATTGTAAACGGGCAAACTGGTAACATTTCTGTAGTGCACCGCAGCTTTGGTGCCATGAATGATAGCAATTTGCCTTTTTATGAGAAGCACTCAATTGCCCTTGCAACGGCGGTAGCTGTGGCGGTAACGCTATTCATTGCAGCCGTAATTAGCATTAAAGTGAGGAAACCAAAGGATGGTAACTGAAAACTCGCCCTACATAGTACTACCGCTATACGCCATAATCGTTGCAATTGGCATCATCTTAATCCTCAAACTTTCAAAAGATAAAACCAGAAAAATCAGTACATTGCGACTTTTTGTTCAAGTAGCCGCAGTCGTCGCCATCTTCATGGGCTTAATTATCGGGCCCTTCAACGTTCCCCTATTTGCTCCTCTGGGTCCTTCACCTCGTGACAATCTATTAGGTGCTGACCTGTTGGGCAATCAGTTCCCCGATGGCATTTCTGTACCGTTGTTGGCGTGTTATTATCCTAATGGACGCACCGTAACTTGTGCCCTCTGGCAGCTTCAAGCCTACATTTATCCCTTCTGGGACTATCCTAGAGGATATCAGGTCAACTATTCTACTCCTGGGGTAGAGAAGTTAGCTATTGTTGTTGGCTCGTTGGTTGCATTCGCCCTCGTTTTGGGGCGATGGGGCTGCGGTTGGCTCTGCCCATTTGGCCTCTATCAAGACATACTCACAAGAATACGGAAGTCAACGCGGCTAAAGCATCTGAGTACATCCCCGAAAACGAACAAAAAACTGGGGCAAGTAAGCTATTTGATAATTGCTGTGTCTTTGATTTTAAGTGTAATCTTTGCTTCTTACACTATTTTTGGCACTGAACTTATTCCAGGAACAATACCTGGTGGCCCTGAAGGAACGGAAGCTGGCATTGTGAGCAATATCAACGAGCCGTTTTGTCTTATTTGCCCCGCAAGACCGCTTTGCATTGCTGTTGAAACTGGTATTGGCGCTTTGAATTGGTCTTATATCTCTCAGATAGTCTATGGGCCATTTTGGATCAGCGGCTTCTACTTAACTTCGATAAACGTCGCTATACTCATCGCAGTTTCAATCATAGCATTTGCTTATCGTAGGGCTTGGTGTCGAATTTGCCCGGTGGGTGGCTTATCTGCTTTGTTTAGCACTTTTACGCCATTTAAGCAAATAGCCCTAACAAAACTTGAGAAGGATGAGACGAAATGCACTAAATGCGGTGTTTGCAAACGAGTTTGTCCCACTCAGGCTACGGATATGTATGAGAAGAGTGGCGGCGACGTTACTGAATCCCGATGCATACTCTGTGTACGGTGTGTTGAAATCTGCCCCTACGATGATGCTTTGAAATTCAAGTTTGCAGGTAAAACCTTGGCTAGGTCGCGGAATTGGTTAGAGGATAAAGCAGGCACTGACGTGGCAAGTGCAAGTTAGTCTGCTTTGTTCTAGAAAATTCAGATATTTCTTCTATAAAATCAAATAATTTTTCTATTCAGAAATTGCAGGATAAATTTTTAAGTCTGGAGAATATGCATTTAATTATGGGCTCCAAGCAAATAAGCGCTGGGGACCGAGCGAACACTTTTTACTCAAGCGAATATATGGAGTTTACATTAGCCATCGGTTGCCCCGTAAACTGCCACCGGTACTGCCCCCAAGAGGTACTGCTGCAGAATTATGGAAAAGCAACCAGACGGATGACACTTGAAAGTTTTGAAAAGATGCTCGCGAACGTCCCTAGCCATATAGCAATCGATTTTTCTGGGTTCTGCGAACCAGCTGTTAATCCCCAGTTCTCTGAAATGGTGAAGTATGCATACGATAAAGGCTACCGTGTTCATGTTGCGACTACCTTGCAGGGTGCTTCCAGCCAGACTGTAAAGGATCTGCTTGATATTCACTATGAAGGCTTCGTATTGCATTTGCCAGATGGCAAAAACGCGAATATTCAGCTTACTGAGGATTACAAAAACAACGTTTTCCAAGTCATGCAGGGTATCCCAAACATCCAATACATCACCATGAATGAACTCTTTGTCAGCAACCAACGGGAGAAAATCTGTCGCGGGGAACTGCCTAAGGCTAAACGTTTGGGTGTCTGCCGCAAAACCAGTACGCCGCAATTCGTTGTTTTACCGGATGGACGAGTGCAAACCTGTGATATGGACTTTAAACTTGAGCATACCGTAGGCAACCTTCTCACCGACAAGTACGAGGCATTGGTTAAGCGATTCCGTGCAGACCAGGGAACTTATGAGTTATGTCATTACTGCACCAAATACTATCCTATTGACAAGTATATCGTCTATAACGTGGCGAACCGGTTGGGGTATTTTAACAGGGGAAAATGGATGTAAGCTGCATCTAAGCTGCATTTTTAGCTCTTCTAACAATTGCAATTGAGACAGCTACGACTGCGATTACAATAGCTACTGAAATAAGTTTATTCCACGGCATCCTCGATGTTTTCATCAACGTTGAGTGCTGCGCCGCATTGTTTGCAGAATGACGCCTCGACCGTATTTTTTGTTCCACAAGAACGGCAAATTTGCCCTGGCAATGAATCAGGTGCTGT
The DNA here is from genome assembly GCA_963800605.1 of uncultured archaeon. GTDB lineage: Archaea > Thermoproteota > Bathyarchaeia > Bathyarchaeales > Bathycorpusculaceae > Bathycorpusculum. Next base: position 51,292 of record CAWDBI010000008.1, read on the forward strand.
TGGTTCCCTTATTTTTTCTCCGCAATTCTGGCAACAAATCGCATCCAAGTCGTTTTTTGAGCCACAGCTGCCGCAGACAACCATTGCCAGTATTTCTTGGATGTCTTTCCAGTTCCCCGCAACCTCAAGTTTACTACTCAACGGCTCAATAGTTGACAGTAAATCGATTAATTGCTTGAACTGCGCTGCGTCGGGGGCAAACTTGGATTCACTATCCTGGCTTAATATCGCGAACTTGGGCTTCTTCCCCCAAACAAGCCTAAGCTCCTCAATCTCCTCATAAGTGTAGTAGCAGCTTTTTTTGCTAAGCTTCAAAATGTCATTTATTGACATACAGCTTAGTTCTTCCTCCACCTTCTCCACCTCACTTCTATTCTCTACATACGTTAATGGTGGAGTCACAGCGGCTGATGCAGCAGGAAACGAACGTAGCATGCCATTGGCAGATCGGTTGGCGCTTCCCATAAAAACTATCGCAATACGCCTATCTGTAAAGTAAAGGTCATATCTGCTGTCGATATCGAGTGGTAAAATGACGTCTTTGATGATGCCTAAGCGCTTTTCTGAACTTGACATTTTGAACCTCAAGGTTGCTTATGTGCCTGAATAACTTAAGGTTTTATGAGATTTAGGTTATAAAAGTAAGTGTTTGGTGGACGAGGCGGGATTTGAACCCGCGACCTCCACGATGCCAACGTGGCGATCATACCAGGCTGATCTACTCGCCCACTTTTTTGCCTGGCTTCAGAAAACTAACCCGCCTCATTTAATAAGCATTTCTTATGGCAACGGGAGAAGGACAGAACAAAAGCCGTTGAGTGGAAAAATTTACATACCAAAAACGGTGAATCTGTGTTGAGGTTTGGGCTGTTGAAGGATGTATCTGATTGGCTTTTGGCGGGAGAAGGTTTTGTTGAGTTCCGAACCCGTGTTGATTTGCTTGGGCAATCACAGGATGAGGCTGAGGTTGTTGCTGCAAAGAAACGGATGGTAGACGACCCGAAAATTCAACAGTTACTGCAGGAACTGAAAGGCTGGCCCGGTCAAGTGCTAAACAGCCACAAAAGCGCCAGCCAACACTATCATAAACTATCCTTCATTGCAGACCTCGGATTAACAAAAGATGAATCCGATTTAGCCGCGGTTGCGGAGAAGATTTTTCTGCATCAATCCGACGAGGGACCATTTCAGTTGCCGACGAATGTGCCAAAGCATTTTGGCGGTTCCGGCACGGATACGGGGGCTTGGGCTCTCTGCGATGCACCCATCATCGTGTACTCTTTAGCCAAAATAGGTTACGGCAGCGACCCTCGCGTGCAGAGAGCGAAGGCGTATCTGGCTGGTTTAGCTTCTGAGAATGGTTGGCACTGCGTTGTCTCAAAAGAGCTCGGCAGCTTCCGAGGTCCAGGACGAAAACAAGACCCCTGCCCCTACTCAACATTAGTTATGCTCAAGATGTTAGCCCAATTCGACGACTACAAAAACAGCAAAGCTGTACATGAAGGTGCCGAATGCCTGCTCAATCTGTGGCAGAACAGCTTGACACTTCATCCCTACATTTTCTATATGGGCACCGATTTTCGAAAGCTCAAAGCACCGTTTGTCTGGTATGACTTATTGCATGTTTTGGATGTGCTTTCGCAGTTTAGTTGGCTGAAGAGTGACGCTAGACTACTTGACATGGCTAACCTCGTTAAATCTAAGGCGGATGCAGAGGGCAAGTTTACGCCGGAATCTGAGTGGCAGGCGTGGCGCGGCTGGGATTTCGGCCAAAAGAAGCAGCCGTCAAGGTGGCTTACATTTCTAGCTATGCGGGCACTTAAGAGAATCAACTGATTGGCTAGAACTGCTTGCAGTTTACTCCACAACTCGCCTGCAACACAAACCGACCTAGACATAAAAAAGCAATGCGCCGCACAGCCCGTTGGTTGTTGTTGAAAAAAGAGGGGGCTATGGCAACAACAACTATAGAAAAAACAGAACAACCGCCAAATTTTGAGGCTGAACGGTTCCAACATGGTTTTGTGAAAACCAAGCGGTTGAAAACTTACACCAAAAACAAAACATATTCAACAAAAAACCATCAACATATGAGATCTTAACGAACGTGTTGACTTCCGACTGCCAAGCCTTCACTTGTGGAGACTATACCTAGAGGAGATAGAGCTGGGCGAGCAAAGGCTTGTTTTGTTGGGTTTGCTTGCGTAGCTTTTTATAAGGCAAAACACCAATACATGCCAAGCAAGGTGCCAAAATCATGCCTAAAGTCAAAGTAGCCCTAATCGGCGTGGGAAACTGCGCCTCATCATTCATCCAAGGCATCCAATATTACAGTGAACCAAAAGCCGACCAACTCGGACTGCGCAACCCAACACTCGCGGGACTCACCCCAAAAGACATAGAAGTGGTTGCAGCATTCGACGTCGACGTACATAAAGTCGGTAAAGATCTCTCCGAAGCAATTTTTGCTACCCCAAACAATGCACCCAAAGTCTGCGACATCGCATCCATGGGCGTAAAAGTCACCAAGGGTCCACTTCTAGACGGAGTCGGAAACAGCACAAAAGCCCTAATCGAGGTCAGCAAAGCCGCCGATGCAAACGTTGCCGAAGTTCTCATAGCTTCACGCGCAGAAATTGTCATTAACCTTCTTCCAAGCGGCGCAACCAATGCGACACGGTTTTACGCCATACAAACTATAGCAGCTGGATGTGCATTCATCAACGCCACACCCACATTTATCGCAAGCGATCCATCAATCGCTATGCAGTTTGAAGATGCAGAATTACCCCTTGTCGGCGACGACCTAGTCGACCAAATCGGCTCAACAGCACTCCACAAAACACTTCTCAAGTTGCTCTCCGACAGCGGTGTCCACATAAACGAAACATACCAACTCGACGTCGGCGGAGGAAACGAATCCGTAGACACACTCGACCGCACACGCGACGCCAAACGCACAATCAAAACTGAATCAGTCGCCTCAGCCCTACCATACAAAACCGAAATCGTCGCAGGCTCAACCGACTACGTAGACTTCCTACAGAACAAACGTGACAGCTACTTCTGGATAAGCGGTGCTTACTTCTGCAATACACCACTAAAAATCGACCTTAAATTCCAAACAGTCGATGCACCAAACGCAGGCTCAGTCCTGTTCGATATGGTCCGTGCAGTGAAGCTGGCGTTGACTAAGAAACAGGGTGGCGCAATCGAAGCCTTATGTGCATATGGTTTTAAGCATCCACCAAAAATGCTGCCGATAGAAGAAGCAGAAGCCGAATTCAAAAAATTCGTCGCTTAAACTTCTTTTTTTATCTTTAATATTATTTTAGCAATAAAATTCTATGAGGCAAAAAATTCTTAAAAAAATTAAGGTTAGTTGGCAGCTATACTTTTTCTAGCTGACATACAATTTCATCTCTAACCCCATTCTCCTTAAGCGTGTTCTTAAGTAAATCAATCATTTTAACTGGTGTGGGGTCTGCGCCACGTTCAACCGCCAAGTAAACACTCAAAAAGTCACCTACAACAACGGTGGAGAGCATCTTTGCGAGGCAGCTTTTACCCTGCACATGAAGGTCAAAGGTAACTAAACCCGTGCTTTCAATAATCGCCTTGGTGATGTCAATTCGGCTCTCGATTTCTCCCGGTGCTTCTTTGTCACGGATGAAAATGATACCAAACCACTTACATTGTTCACCTTTACCCGCCCAACCTACTATTTCGTTATGGTTTAACTCGGGAAAATACTCCCATTTTGCTGGGGATTTGCTGTTCTCATTAAATTGCTGCTTCAACCGTTGCGCTACACTACGGTAGACGCCCCAGCCATACACAACAGGCGCCGCTTCCCACATGAAATGTGCCGTGTTTTTAGCGAAGTTTTCGCACTGCGGAATATCTGGTCCATTTTCCTCAACGATTTTCTCCAGTACCGCTATGGTTTCCTCTATTTCTTCTGTGACGCCTTTGACTAAGCCTGCTTTTTCAAGGTAAACCAACATGGGAATTAACATGTAAGGTAGTGCTGCGCGAGGCGGCATCCCATCGGGCACCTGCAAATATGGTACCTTATGTTTTTTGGCTGCTTTGAGCACTTCGCCGCCGCTGCTGACGCAGAAAATCATGCATTTACGTTTTAGCGCATCCAAAAATGCGCTCAGAGACTCTTCTGTGTCACCTGAGTAGCTTGAAACTAAAACAAGAGTTTTTTCGTCGGCATATTCGGGTAGGTTGTATTCCCTGATAACTTCAAGGGGTACAATCAGCTTGTTCTTGGTCCAGTCTTTGACTATGTCTCCACCGATTGCGGAGCCTCCCATGCCGGCGATGATGATGTTATTTGGAATTGGGTTTTTACATTTTATCTTCTGAGCTAACTCGGCGGCTGCTCGGTAATGCTTGGGTGCATCAACACAGAAATTAAGCATTCCACTTTTATCCACCGCATGTATCTTTTCTATGTCATCTAAAAGAGGTTTATTCACGTTAAGGGTCCTCCTTCTAACCCGCATTTTTATATCTCAATCCCGCCTTTTAAGCACACCGCAGACGAGCAAGCATTGAGGACCGAAGAAAAATGAATAAGAAGCTTTCAATCGCTATTCCAGCATCAGTAATCTCGGAAACGCCGCACCTACGTGAGAAAACATCCAAAATTGGAGTCATCGCGCGCTCAGCAGCGATTTTTCGAGTGAACGAAATCATAGTTTACCCCGATAACACGAAAATGAACCAGCGACAAGACTTAGACTTCATCGCTTTACTACTTAATTATCTGGAGACACCCCAATACCTTCGCAAAGCGCTATTCAAGTTAGAGCCAGATTTGCAGTATGCGGGTATATTGCCGCCGCTACGCACACCCCATCATCCAGTAAGCGGCAAGACCAAACACCTAAAAGTCGGCGAATACCGTGAAGGCATAGTTGTCTCTGAACGCAAAGAGGGCTTAGTGGTGGATATTGGAGTTCAACAGCCCGCATTGTTGAGGCAAAAACAGTTTGCTATGGGCGAACGGTTGACCCTACAAGTGGTTAACATAGGCGACACCATAGAAGTGCAGCCGGTAAATCGAGATGACGTGCCGCAGTACTGGGGTTACACGGTTAGAGTTGAGAATCGCTCCTTTGGGCAAATAATAAGCGATGCCGAATTCGATTTGAAGATTGCAACAGCACGCATAGGCGGCAACTTCATGGATGTCGCTGGCAGCATTGGTAAACGCTGGGTTGAGAGTAGCCACGTTTTGGTTGCGTTTGGTGCACCCTCACGTGGACTCCACGAAATCGTAGAAGAAGAACGTCTTAAATTATCTGACTTGGCGGATTTCATCGTAAACACTATCCCAAATCAGGGCACAGCCACTGTTCGCGCTGAAGAGGCGCTTTTGGCAACATTAGCCATTTTCAACGTGCATTTCCAATATTAACCATATTACCCACCGTTTTTTAGGCGCATTTTGGCTAAAGGCATAAATGCATCTTTTCGTTAATTGTGAGACTATGCCATCTCTTGACCTAGCCATGCCAATTGCACTTTAATAACAATCGTTACGTTGCTATGTTCCTAAACAAGCGCGTCGAAGGCAAACTGATGGCGACGGTCGAGAAAAAAGAATTCAAAACACGCGACATTCTCTTGCTCGTTGTCTTCATAGCTATCATGATTTCAGTTATCGCCTATACATCTATAATTAATCCGGGCGGTATAATCCAGAATATTCTGCTGGTACTATTCCTATCATCATACACCATGCTGTTATTCACATTCTCCTACGTATTCTCGAACCTAACCAAAAGCCCGAGCGCAGCTGATCTCAGTTGGCTTTGGCACAGTAAGCTTAGTTGCTGGTTTAGCCAGTTTCTTGCACCCCTCACAGAGCCTACACAATTTATCGGGCAACAGCATTCTTTATTGTGTGCGCATTCTGTTTTGGCGCAGTTGTCTATGAACAGAAAAAGGCTGCGGACCAGTTAAGAAAGGCAGATGGTACCTTGCGGTTCAGCCAGCAGCGATATTCATTTTGCTCTTCGTATTCTTTAACTTCCTCTATAGTGGCACAGTTGAAGTTTGGCAACCATTACTTAATGGATGTCTTCGGTTTCACGTTTGCCATATTGATCATTCTCTATCTGTCTTCGATGTTTACTTGGAAAACTGTTGGTATATTTGCAGTACTCTTAACAATAATGGATATTATCCTTGTTATTGGTACAGGAACCATGGTTACTGCTGCTCACCAATTCACTGGACTTGGTTTGCCAGTGCTTGGTTTACTTGCCAAACGTGCCTTTCCTATATTCGGCAGAGGGCGCTATGCTAAACAGAGGTCTTGGTTTAGGCGACTTCTTCTTTGCAGGTGTACTTGTAATTCAAACTTACAAGAAATTTGGCCAAAAAACCGCTTTAATTGCAGCAGTTTCGATGGCAGTTGCGTTTGGCATCTGGGAAGCATTCTTGAGTGACATCTTGGCGGCGCTCGAACCCATTGTTGGTCAGAAACATCGGTGGTTTTCCAGGAACTTTAATGATTATCAGCGGCTGGATACCTATCGTAGTAATCAAACTGTTATTAAACAGAAAGAATGCGAAGCCTCCAGCAGCACCTCTCCAGACGTCCATCAGAGGCTCCCCCGAACCCAAGTTTGCCTGTGCCGTAATCTCGAACTTATTCTTTATTAAACAACCAATAACTAATGCGTATATTTTTGTGACCGCCGCTTCCATAGAGAGTAATGCTCTCTGGAACTATGGAAGTGCTTGAGGATAGACAAGCTAAGGAAATGATTTGGCGAGACGGCGATACATTGTATTCTCCTTTGGATGTAACGGATCCTGCTATTGCGTTTTAAGGGATACCGCTTAGGCTTCTATAGTGATTTCAAGTCAGAAAACTTTGTGGTGTCTTACGCTTGCGAAAATATGTTATCAAATAGTCTTTTCGCTAAATTATTAATTAAAGTTAAAAGATTTGGGAAAAATTGGTTAAAAATAATTGAGGCTTATTTACCCGAATAGGGCGCCTAATCCTTCTAGTGCTGCTTCTTCCTTGGCTTTTTCTTCTTCAGCTTTCTTCTTCTTGTCTTCTGGTGCGGCTGCTGCTGGTTTTGCTTCTGCTGCTGGAGCTGCGACTGGGGCGGCTGCCATCATAGTTGGTGCTGCTTTGATTGCTTCCTCAATGTTAACTTCACTGAGTGATGCAACGAGTGCTTTAACTTGGATTGCGTCAACTGTGATGCCTGCTGCTTGAGAACTTTTGTTACTGATTCTTCGTTGATTTCTTTACCTGCCTTGTGAAGGAGCATTGCTGCGTAAATATTTTCCATACCTTTTCACCTCTTCATCGGACTATTTTAACCTTTTTAGTTGGTCTAACCTGCTCCATTTCTGAAGCTGGTCGTTACCTGAATTGGCATTTGATAGTGCCGTTTTCTTGCCGTTTAGAAGAATACCCATATGCCTTAAGAACCTTTCGTCACATGCAGTCATGCAAGTGCCTAATCCATATTCTTTATATCTCAGCATCCAAATAAAAAACCGTGACAGTATCGATAACGCTTATCTTCAGACGAAGCCACAAATGCGGATAGCTCACAGGTCATGATAATATGGGAAACATCACAGTCGCCATTCTTAGGCGCCCTAGAATACGGCGGGCAACCTTGCCAAAAAAGGAACATCCACAGACATAACACTCTACAACCTCAAAAAAGGCGAAGACACAGTAACCATCATTGAACCCACACGCTACCCCGAACGCTTCGCCCCACTATTCTATGCATGTGCATTAGCAAAAAAAGCCATTAGTTATAGTCGACGAATTAAACGCTACATTTGGCGAACAACTAGTAATGCTTCAATGCTCAGCGACATAAAAAGCGGCTACATAATCCTAAGAAATTATGTTCCCAAAGAAAAAATTGAAGCCCTAATAAAAGGAACAAGCATGGAAAAATTCGAATTCGTAGCACGATGATCCCAACATGCTACGTGAAAAACTGCTCGTGGAAGCCGCCCAACAAAAACCCATTGAGGTTCAGCAGACAACAAGTTGGAACAGTACCAGTAGACCATGCTTTTAACGTTAAAGGCGTCGGAGTAGTGGTTCTTAGGCATAGTTGTTTACGGCGCAGTCCAGAAACACGCAACACTCAATGTTCTGCCCGGAACAAAACTGCACAGGTTCGCTCAATCCAGAAACACGATGAAGAATTTGAAACCTGCAGGGAAGGCGACCGTGTTGGATTAGCATTTAAAAACGTTGAAGTCGAAGACTTGGACCGCGGAACAGTCTTAACAAATGACCCAGCGATTAAAACCTCAAATAAACTGAAAACTACAGGCCTCGCTGGTCAAGTATTGGCAAACACCCATTAAAGCAGGGTATGGTAATGCATGTTGGTCACTGGACACAGTTCATAACCGCAAAAGTGGAAGCGGCTTCGGAAGCCGGGGACTTCAAAAAACCCAGCCTAACCTTGGCGCTGGATAAGCCCTTGGTTTATCGTCCAAACGATAAGGCAGTGTTGATGTATCTGGAAGGCGCTAAACTGCGCGTTGCAGGGACAATCGAGCTGTCCTAGCCAGAAATCTATTCTTTTTTGTTAATTTTTTACCCAAAAAATACCTTTTTCATTTCATTATTCTAAGGTTGTGATTTATTGAGGGTCAGGAGCGTTAACGTTTGGGTTGGGGTTAAACCTTCACTTTCATGAACGATGTATTCTACGGCAGCATGAAATCTGTTCGGCAAGCTGCATTGATCTTAACAGGTACTACAACCTTTGACTAAAGCATTTTGCCAAACGCCCAAATGTCGGCACCTTCGATTAGTGTAGGCGAGCGCCTGTAACATTGATATTTATAATTGAATAAAAATATCTTTCTTAGTAAGTTTTCAAAATAAAAAATTTAAGAGATTTTTTGTATGTCTACAACTAAACCTTCTGGAGCCTACAGGGCATTAGAGATTATTCTGGGATTGGTTGCGTTAGCGATTGGTGTTTTGGCACTAGTTTTTCCCACAGCTGTCGTTGTAACGTTAGTAGTGTTTTTTGGCATAGCATTGGTTATTATCGGTATATTGCGGTTAGCGACTTCGGTCACTTCTGGGGGTTCAACACGGGCAGCAAATGCGGCGATTGGCCTTATAGCATTGATAATTGGGCTTGTGATTCTGTTTGTTCCATATTTTGCCACTGATGTACTTGTGATTTTCATTGGAATTGGTTTGCTAGTTTATGGTATAGGACGAATTGCAGTCGGTGGAGTAGACCGTCATTTAAGCGGCGGATTAAGAGCTCTTTTAATCATCGTTGGTCTACTTGTTGTTGCATTTGCGTTAATCATTATTTTCTTCCCAATGGTCGGCATCTACACTTACGCATTCTTTGTATCCATAGCATTAATTTTGATTGGCATCGAAAGTATTGCCGCAGGCATCGTTGGAACAACACTCACATAATTCTTAATCATGCCCATGCAAGATATGATCCAACAAGGAACAAAACACTAACAACCCCCATAATGACGCCAAGTAACCAACGGTTTTTCCCAGCGACTTTTCCAAGCTGAACTCCATACCAAAATACCCATGCCACTCCCAGAGTATTCGAAACAACCCATGCTACAATCTTATCAGGCAAGACTAGAAAAGGTAGCGCAAGCACGAAGCCAACAACCGAATAGATTCCTATGATGGATAACCAACCCATCAGCTCTTTTTTTGTTAAAACCTGGTTCTCATCCAAATTTGCATCCGGAACATGTACCATTATATCTTTAGCTATGGCGTCTTTGCCTGCCTCGTCAAAGTTCGCTAAAAATGTATCATCCAAATTGTTCTTAACTAACTGCAGAGTGTTTTCAGATTTAAGGCACGCTTTTAATCCTATGAGTTTATTTCTCAGGTTATTGCGTTCCAAGGAGCTAGAGATCGCATAGATTAAACCGTCGATGGTGCCCCAGCTCAAGCAAGCACCTAAATTGACAGCTACAATATATCCAAAGCCTGTGTTGAGGTCTGATAGTGCAACGTAGCCGTTGATGATTATGACCATGAGAACTGCGAAGGCAACTTCGCCGACTCGATCAACAAAAGAAAGATATTTTGAGAACAAAAAATCACCACTAAAACCTCTATGGTAAGCTGCAAATAACACTTATGGAAAAATGAAAATAAAAATTCGGTTTATCATCGCGTAAGCGATTACTATTTTGTGTTATCCTCTGTTTTTGCCTCTAGCCTGTACAAATTTGTAGCGAGGGCACTCAACACAACCTTCATCACTGCAGTAGAAGGCTATTTTTTCAGAGGGTTTAGCGATGTTTTGGGTTGCACGACAGATTTTTTTCCTTGTTAGATATTTGCATGCCATTTTATGACACCTGAATATTTTTAACAAGTTTTAAAAAAATGAAAAGGGGGGTGAGTGTTTTTTCACTCTATTTTTTTCTTAGCACTAAGATAATCAACAGTCCTACGATGATGATGGCGATGAAGAGACCAATGGTTGCTGGGATGAAGTAGAGGTCGGCGGCTGATTGTTGGTTTTCAACTGGTGTAGTTGTTGCGGATACTGCTTGAACTGCGTGGAATGATGTTTCGGCTGATGATGGATAGTATGATTCTGAGCCTGCAAATGTTGCGACTACTGTATAATCGCCTGCGATGTCAGGTGTCCATGTGTAACTGAACATTCCGCTTCCATCGCTGGTTGTCATACCGATTTGTCTATAGTTTCCGTTGGAGTCAAGGACACTTAGAGTGATTGGTACACCGGTTGTGTTTGTTGGCATTGGTTGTTGCATGTAGACGTATTCCATCCATCTGCTCATGCTATCGTCAGAGACGCATGGAACGCCATAGGGGAAGTTTGCTGCTGTTTGCTTCTTGTTTTGTGCCTGCAGCGATGTCGATGATTGTGCCTCTGATTGTTACTGGTGTTGCGGTTGTTACTCCGACTCCTGGTGCTGTGACTGTCATTGCGCTTGGTCCTTTGCCGTAGGTGTATAGTTGATTGTCATATGCGTTTAGCACTGTCACGTAGCCGTCTACGATGGTGGCTGCGTTTGTAACATCAAAGCCTGATATTTCCCATATCAGTGATCCGTCGGTGATGTTGATTGCAAGTTGTTTTGCTCCGCGGAACAGTGGTGGACTATACTCGTGTCCTACGTTGAGGTAGTATACTCCGCCTGCGATGGAACCACCGCTAAAGACCCATAGTGGCCATACGCCGTATGGTGTGTCTGAGCCGGATTCGCCTATGAGTTTGTTGGTGCTTGTGTACCAGACTTCTTCGCCAGTGTTTGCGTCAATTGCCCAGATGTCGCCTCCAAAGCCCATGATGTATAGTACGCCGTCTGCGATTTCTGTTTGGTAACCGCCGATGCTGTTGTATGAATTTGGTACTGGTACGTTTCCGTTATCGCCTGAGAGTTGTATTGGTCCCCATTCTAATGCGCCTGTGTATATGTTGTAGGCTCTTACTTTGCCAGTAGCTGATTCCAAGTAGTAGTACATTCCATAGCCAGATTTAGTGATTGAATCTCTTGTGAATGGTGTTAGGGTTCTATTAGCTATCCATAGTTGTGCTCCTGTGTCTGCACTGTATGCTGCGTCTACTTGCCAGCCAATGTTGTAATATGCTGCGCCTGTGGCAGTCATAAGTACTACACCGCAGTCTACTCTGTTAATGGATAGAGAGCTGTTTTCTGGGAAGTGTGCCTGTCGACATGTTGGTGGCTATTGGTTTGGTCCACATGATTCCGCGAGTGAAGTCGATGGTGCTGTTTTGGCCTGGTCTCCAGCTCCAGCTGTCTGAGGTGGTGCCTTTTATGTATTGGCTGTTCGGGTAGAAGATTGCTTGTGTTGAGTTCCAGCAGTTCAGTGTGGGTGCGTTACTTGGAACTGTGCTGTTTAATGTAGTAGCCTATCAAGTTTCCGCCTGCGTCTGAAACAATGTTCATTGAAGTGCCGTTGACGATGCTTAGTATGTAGTCTCCAGTCATGGCATCAAACATGTTCTATGTTGTTGAACCTGATTGTGTTCGCATGCCTGCGGGTGTTCCTGTGCTCCATAAGTATGCGATGCCTCCGAACTGGTTGGGGTTAACCATGTCCAGTATTTGTCCGCATCTCAAAATGGTTTGTGCGCCATTGCTCGTCGTTGGGTGTTCTTCTTTTGTCCAGATCGTTTCTCCAGTCCTTAGGTTTAGAGCAGTCCAGCCTACTTGGGTTGTTTATGCTTCCCGGGTAGTTAACATAGTACATGATGCCGTTCATGATGATTGGTGCCCATTTTGGCTCGTATTGTGAGGTAGAGTAGAAGTTGCTTGTGTCGTCTCCGCCATATTCCCCGCCCATTAAGCCTCCGAACGCTACTGGTTTTGTCCACATAATGTGGGCTGCTAATGGTGAGTTAGAGTATGGGTTGTAGTTGCCTGTGGCGTTGTATCTGCCTGTTGCTGCAAATGAGTGTGCGCCGAGTCCTAGCCAGTTGCCGCTAATTTGGTACCATGGGTAGTTTCCTGCTTGGATTGGTCGTGTCCAGTAACTAGTTGGAAGTGGAGCGGTTGCAAGTAGGGGTATTGGGTCTTCCTGTACTGTTAGGTATGCCGTTGCGCTTGTGGAGGGCTTGAAGTAGTCGCCGATGTATGCGTTGTTTTGGGTTGCTCTGTTTTCGCCTTTCATTATTTCGCCAGGATAGTTTACTACAAATGAGTAGTTGCCGAGTTTGTCAGGTGTGAAAGAAGTCCATGTTCCTCCTGTGGCGTCAGAGGTGAATGGTCCTAGTGTTTTTTTGATGCCATCCGGGTCTGTGATTGTTACATTAAAGCCATGCCATCTGTCTCCGTTTGTTCCTGCAGCGGTTGGTGGCGGTATTTGTACCCACATGCCTATGGTGACTAGTTGACCAAGCCCTGCTGGGTTTGGTGCAACGCTGACATAAGCGTATGTTGTGATATCCCATCTAGGTGTGTGTGCGTTTGATAATGCCATTGTTCCTATTGAGGATGTTAAGAGTGCTATGATCAATATTGCGATTGTTTTGGTTTTTAGATTTTGCATTTTTATTTTCCTCTTTTTAATTATGCTTAACATGGTTGTAAAAATTTGTTAATAACATTAAGTGGCAAGTGGCCACTGACTACTACCTCTCAAAAAACATCTACTAAAGCTAAAGACATGTATGTAACACACCACCTCAGATCCAATTCAACCGGACAATCAACATATTAGGCTCCAAATGAACTCCAACACAGAAACCTGAGGGGAGAGGGGTCATTACAGTGCAACAAAACCGTTTCGCAAACGGAAATGGCTCTTAATATCCAACCCCATACAAAAACCTGCTGATGGTAGGGTCTGTTTAGCTAAAAATCTATCCAAAGAAGCATCTACTAATAGAGACGGCTGCACCGAAAAAAGCATATACCACAAAACACCGTTTCTCACCTAAAGTACAGGTGAAAATACGGCATGGCATCAACGCTGAAGAAAACAACAATGAAATGGTAGTTACCCCTTGGGAAGTTAAGGGCAAAGTCGACTACGAACGCCTCATCAAAGAATTCGGCACCCAACCACTCACACCCGAACTGCTCAAAAGAGTCGAAACACACACTGACAAACTGCACCTGCAGCTTGAACGAAAGATTTTCTTCAGCCACCGCGACCTAGACACCGTGCTTGACCTCTATGATAAAGGCACAAAATTTGTTCTCTACACGGGCAGAGGACCATCAGGACCCGTCCACATCGGGCACCTGGTCCCATGGATATTCACCCTTCATATTCAACAGAAATTCAAAACACGACTCTACTTCCAAATAACAGACGACGAAAAATACCTCATCAGCGACAACGTAGACCTCAAAGAAACACGCAAAGTGGTGCTACGAAAACGCACTCGACCTCATCGCATTGGGATTCAAACCTGAAGACACCTTCATAATCTACGACACCAAAGACATCGACTTACTCTACGACATCACCCTTGAAGTCGCCAAACGCATAACCTACAGCACAGCCCGAAGCACTTTGGCTTCCAAGACAGCACCAACATCGGCTGGGTCTATTGGCCCGCCATCCAAGCCGCCCCATGCTTCATACACAAAAAACTCACAGGCGAAAACGTCCCCGCACTCATCCCAGCAGCCATCGACCAAGACCCCTACTGGCGAGTAACACGCGACATCGCCCAAAAACTCGGCTACTACAAACCCGCCCAAATCCACTGCCGCTTCCTACCCGGACTTGGGGCAGGCGGAAAAATGAGTGCATCAATGCCTGAAACAAGCATATTCACAGTGGACCAGCCTGATGTTGTGAAAAAGAAAATCTGGAATGCGTTCACAGGCGGCAAAGGCACCGCAGCGGAGCAACGCAAAAGCGGCGCTGACCCCACAATCTGCAGCATATTCCAGTATTACTTCTTCCTTTTCGAAGAAGACAACGCCAAACTGGCAGAACGGGAACGCAGATGCCGAGGCGGCGAAATGCTCTGTGGCGAATGCAAAAAAGATATGGCGGAAAAACTCAACCAATTCTTAACAGCAACATCAGGAACGCAGAGAAAAAGCTAAAGATGTAATCGAGCAGTACCACATCAAACGATAATTTTTTTTATTACTCTTAATTGAGACGTTCTCCAGTTTTTGTTTTTTAAGGCATTTTTATTCGGCTTAAACTATAAATAATCACAAAGCGCTAAATGTTATTGAAAATCAAATTTGCGGAATCTACTTTTTTCGATGACATTGTTGTAACCCTCATTTGAAAACGGTAAGTCAACCTATCTCAGCTGAAGGCAAGAGGAGTATTTTTACTAGATGAAGTCTACCCGACCAAGAGATTATTCAAATAATTCCCAAGCGAATCGAAAGGATACTTGAGCTTGCAAATAATCTTTGGTGGAGTTGGGATGAAGATGGACGCCAGGTATTTCGCTCTCTTGATTATGAACTTTGGAGAGCAAGCGGCCATAACCCTGTAAAACAATTACGCGATATCGACTCAGACAAGTTGGAGTCGGCCGCTAAAGACCCTGCTTTCTTTGAACTCTACGACTCTGTAATTATGAAATTTGACACTTACATGTTCAAGCAAAAAAAACTGGTGTGGCGAAAATAACTCGCAAAATGTTGAAGGGCAAATCGCTTATTTTTCTGCTGAATATGCCATCCACAATTCGCTTCCCATTTACGCTGGCGGTTTAGGTGCCCTAGCAGGAGACATATGTAAACAATCCTCGGACATGGGACTGCCCTTAGTCGCCGTTGGTTTTATGTACCCTCAAGGCTATTTCCGCCAACACGTTTCTGCCGATGGCTGGCAGGAAGAAGTCTATACCCAACTAGATTTTAGTGAAGCCCCAATTTCCTCCTGCGTTTGGCCTCAGGGCTGTGGTCCATACATTTCAGTTCCTCTTGGAGACCGCCAAATATACATTCAAGTTTGGCAGGTCCGAGTCGGTCGAGTAAACCTGTATTTGCTTGATACAAACGTCAGTGATAATCGTCCAGAGGATAGAGGACTTTCAGCAAGACTCTACACGGCTGACCAAGAGGAGCGACTACGTCAACTCATCGTTTTAGGTATAGGCGGAGTACGCGTCCTCCGTGAGTTACATATAGATCCATTAGTGTGGCATGCAAACGAAGACCACACAGCCTTTATGATGCTTGAACGCCTCAGAGAAGAACGCGTCAAAGGTACCCCATTAAATGAAGCCATAGAGAAAGATACGAAAAAACACTGTTTTTACAACACATACTCCTGTAGCGGCGGGGCATCATATTTTCCCATATTACCTCATGGATCGTTACGCTCGAAACTTTTGGGAAAGTCTCAACATTGACCGCGATAGTTTCCTAAGACTTGGTTACTATGACGGTTTAGGTCCGGAAAAGTTTAGTTTAACCGGCGTTTGCCCTGCGATGTGCTGGACAAGCTAATGCTGTAAGTAAACTGCATGGGATTGTAGCTCGCAGGATGTGGAGTGTTCTCTACCCCGAATAAAGCTGTTGAAGAGATTCCGATAATTAGTATTACTAACGGTGTTCACTCGCCAAGTTGGTTGGCCGCAGAGATATCTAAACTTTTCAAGAAACAAAGTGACGGTTCCGGGTTGCTTCCAAGCGAATATACAGAACAATTCTGGAAATACGCAAATAACCTATCAGACGAAGCAGTTCTGGAATATTCATCAAGTAATGAAAAATCGGCTTACTTCGCGCCATACATGACCGTGCACAGCAACGATTAGTGAAGGATGGCATTTCCACATCACAAGTGCTTGCAATGGGCGCTTTACTTGATCCTTATACCTTAACTATTGCTTTCACACGACGATTTGCTCAATACAAACGTCCCTATCTCATTCTAAGCGACAGTGAACGACTCAAAAAGATCTTAACTGACCCTTTAAAGCCTGTTCAAATAATTTTTGGAGGCAAATCACACCCTGCAGATTACGCATCAAAAGAACTTCTAAAAAGCGTATACAGACTAGCTTTAGATAGGCGATTTCAGGGTCGTATTGCCTTTGTTGAAGACTATGACATGAACCTTGCCAGAGATTTAGTCCGTGGAGTTGATGTTTGGTTAAACACGCCCAGACGTTTGCAGGAAGCATGTGGAACAAGCGGTATGAAAGCTTCCATGAATGGGGTTATCAATTTGAGTGTTCTCGACGGATGGTGGAATGAAGCTTATAACGGGGTTAATGGGTGGGCGATTGATGGGTTTAAGGGTGGAAGCCCTGAGGAAGAGGACCGGGCGGATGCTGAATCATTGTACAATTTGCTTGAAAAAAATATAGTGCCCCTGTATTATGAGCGTGACCGCAAAGGAATCCCTCATGGTTGGATTCAGGTCGCCAAGGAAGCAATCAAAACAATTAACCCTGTTTTCAACGCTTGCAGAATGATGAGTGAATATATCGAGCGCATGTACATGCCCGCCGTATTATCCAAAACTCCAAGTTATCCCTCAATCAGTGAAAAGGAGAATTTGTAATGTCAGAAAAAAATAGCAAAGAAAATATCGACCTCAACCTTGAAGATATTTTCATAGTTTTTGTTAGAAGTGACGAGATAGTTGCTGATATAAACCAAAACGGCTGCCAATTATTAGGCTTCACAAAAAGTGAGGTTCTGGGGAAGAATTGGTTTGACAATTTTATTCCTGAAAACATCCGTGAAGATATGCGGCTTACTTTTCATCAATCGCTAAAAGGCACATATCGAGGAGGACATTCCGAGAAACCTGTTTTGACAAGGAGCGGTGAAGAACGACTTATCGGTTGGCATAACCTGCTAGTTAAAGATGAAAAAGGCAATTCCATAGGGGCAATATTGTCTGGGCAAGACATTACTGACCGTAAAATAGTTGAAGAAAGATACATATTGTTAGCGTCATTTCCTGCCTTCAATCCTAACCCTGTTGTGGAAGTGGACCTTAATGGAAAAATAACGTTCACTAATCCAACTGCAAAAAAAGTGTTTCCTGAACTTGAAAAGAAAAGTTTGGATCAACCGTTTTTTTCCGACTGGGGCAAGATTTCTTTTTCGTTTAAAAGTTCAATTTCGACTGACTATGTCTTTGAAC
Source organism: uncultured archaeon (assembly GCA_963800605.1). Lineage (GTDB taxonomy): Archaea > Thermoproteota > Bathyarchaeia > Bathyarchaeales > Bathycorpusculaceae > Bathycorpusculum. Next base: position 68,912 of record CAWDBI010000008.1, read on the forward strand.
GTGAAATTAAAATTGGCAAGCATTGGTACTTACAACAATTCTCTTATATGCCCATAGGACCACGAATCAGAATTTACCTCTTTAACATTGATGAAAAGAAACAGGCTGAATTGGCCCTTCGAGAAAGTGAAGAAAAATATCGCTCTCTGTTTGAAAACATGATTAACGGTTATGCTTATTGCAGGATGGTTTATGACGAGAGGGATAAACCTGTCGATTTTATTTATTTAGATATCAACGAGGCCTTCGAAAAATTAACTGGATTAAAACGGGAGGATGTCGTTGGGCGAAGAGTGTCTGAGGTTATCCCAGGAACGCAGGAAGACAACCCTGAGATTTTTGAAATTTATGGTAGGGTTGCACAGTCTGGGATAGCTGAAACTTTTGAGGTTTTCTTTAAGCCCCTTAATATTTGGTTAAACATAACTGTGTACGGTCCTAAAAGAGACCATTTCGTAGCAATATTTGAAAACATCACTAAACGCAAGGAGCTAGAGCAGGAGTTGAATAGTTACAATCAGCGCCTTGAGGAAGTGGTGGCTAGACGCACTGCTGAGTATGCTCAAACAAACAAGAAGCTAACGCAGGAAATTATGGAACGCCTCAAGAGCGAAGAGGGCTTATTGTTTAGGGCAATGATTTTAGATAATTTAAAGAAGCCATCTTTTTGGCGAACCTGAAAGGGGAATTTGTTTACGCGAATCATGCCACATGTGAATTATTCGGTTACTCTTGTGAGGAACTTGTGAACACGAACTTTTTACATCTGCTTCAAATGCCTGACGCACAGAAAAGAGAGTTAATGGATAAATTGATTGAAACGGGGGAAATTGAATTTAAAACCAGTCATGTTAGAAAAGACAAGACGGTTGTTCCTATTCAGTTACCGCTAAGTTTAGTGAAGACTGCTCATGGAAAACTCATAATCAGCGTAATTCACAAGACATAAGCCTCTTAATTAATTTTTGAGGTGACAGAAAAATATCCGACGAATGTGCTCAACAACATGCAACCAATCTTTCATGTTATAGTAGTCTCTGCGCACAGTCTCTGTGGGAAAACAGAAGCTAGTTTAGCCCCAAAGACCATCGTGTGTTTCTTATGCTTCCGTATTTTTCATGTAGCCAAGTTGTCGGATGATTCGAGCGATAAACAGGATGAATAGGTAGCTTCCTCCAATCAATAGCAAATACCCCAGAAGAATACGAAAGAAAGCCATATGCAATTAGTGAGTTAGAATCAATTCCAAAATCGGCTTAATTAGGCATTGGAGCATTAGCGTAAGCTCCACCCAAGCCTTATTGGCGTTAATAAAAGCTGAAAACCGAGGAACAAATACTGTCAAATTCACAAGATAGACAATGATAGCGCGCGCTCTACGGGGTAAATACCCTTAAGGTAAAACTCCTGCTGCTGGGATTCAAACTTAGAGGTTATGGGAATCCCTCCTTTCTGCTTAGAATGAACAAAAAATACGAAATTATAGCAATAAAAAAGAGAAGAAAAACAGTATAGATTCGTAAAGTGTTATGGCGCCGCCGAAAGGACTCGAACCTTTGACCTACTGATTAACAGTCAGTTGCACTACCGGGCTGTGCAACGGCGGCAATCCACCGGTACTACTGCACTTTAGGTTCCACAAAAGTATTTAAGCTTACTTATTCCTTCACGCTTATTCTATTTGCCTAACTTTATGCTTTGCCATCGCGGAGAAGCCTTTGTAGAATTCTTTCATGATGCGCTGGTACCATTTGCCCTGAAAGGACCAATCAAGCAAGTTATCAACCCAGTAGAAGTCATGTTCCGCGCATTGAATCAGCAGTTGTTTGTGGCGTTCGTTTAGTTTGGTTTTAGTAAACCAATCTTCACTCGTTAAATGACCCAGCGGAACAAAAAACAATGGTACAATTAAGCTGCGCATGCCTTTGAGGTCATCGACTAAATCCATCGTTTTAGTAATGTCTTCTTCCTTCTCATCAGGTAACCCCACAATTAGAGTGCATGCGGGAACCAGCTTGTTATCATGCGTCAACCCCATGCCCTCAACGACAACATCATGCCATTCATCAGCGCTAAACGGATGCGCTTTCGCAGGCATAATTTTTTTTGCAATCTCAGAGGAGCCTGTTTCTATGCCGATTTCAACGCCCCACCATGTTTGTTTTTGCAGAATAATTTCTGAGAGTTGATGGAAAAGTTTAGGGGTCGAAGCGATTGCGGCAAGTGAGCAGTGGCTCCAACTGATGCTTTCACACCTTTTCATAACTAATTCATGGAGTTGTAGAAGTTTTTCTTCGTTCGGAATGGTGTTTTTTGAACCATATAGCATGACATCTTCTGAGTGAAGGCAAGCGCCCTTTACTTTCCCTGATTCCAAGTTAACAGTTAATTCCCGTTCAATTTTCTCTATCGGATACCATCTTAGTGGCCGTAGGGTAACATTGCAGAATTGGCAGCCTCGACAGCAGCCTCTTCCAATCTCAAGTAAACCATTGATTGATGGTCCTATAATGTCTGGGATTTCTTCTAAGCTTGGTACTTCTCCAGCGCCTACTTCATAGTGGCTTGGTAAGTCTTGGCCTTCTACTGCTGCTTTGAAGAGTTTTCCAACAACGTTTTCTGCTTCCCCTTCAACTACACAGTCAATGCCAAGGTCTTTGACCGATTTTTCTCGGTAATGGAATTGCCATGCGCCAGGGCCTCCTACAATGACTTTTAAGCCATTCTTTTTGCCTTTTGAATTTCTGGACTTTTTAGTAAGCTGTAAAAGTGTTTGGCAAGGTAGGGTTCTTTTTTGAATACTGAAGCCAGTGTGGTTGATGCTGGACCTAAACCAAAGGGATCCATCGTGTGAATGCCGAGGACTTTTGCGTTTTTAAGGTGACTTTTTAGATTCTTTGGGCTTACTGTGTCAACTGTAAACCCTTCTTTTAGTAGTTGGGCTTCGGTTTTTCTCAAGCCATACGGTGCAGTCCATGGCAGTCCATTTGTTGTTTTTAGGGGCGGAAAAAAAAGGTAGCTGTAGAGCCACTCAGGAATAAAGTTCGGTGGGGCGCATGTGCCGAAACCTAGAAATTCGTTTTGATGGTAATTGCTCATCAACGTTCTATCTGCGGTTAAAAGCACTTCTGGTTTCTGCTTTCCTTCCATCAGCCTTTCGCCTTAAAACTTGCCTTTTGAAGTAAAATTGAGTCATTAAGAAGGTGGATATAACTGTTTGCTCGCTTGCTGAACATAAAATCTTTTTTTATGATACAAAAGTTCAACTTAGAGTCAACTAAATCCCCGCGTGACAACACTTATGTCAAGCCTGGAACCCGTAAATTTTACACTCAAATGGATTGTTTTTGATAATTCACTAGAAAAATGTATATCAAGGGACATGACAATTTTACTAATAACTAACTATACTTAGTGAAGGGACTGCACTTTGAAAACTATGGTAGAGTTTAGATGGCATGGTAGAGGCGGACAAGGCGCTTGGACAGCCAGCGAACTTTTGGCTAGAACAGCCCTTGACGAAGGCAAATACATTCAATCTTTCCCCGAATTTGGGCCTGAACGAATGGGTGCCCCAGTAACTGCCTTTACCAGAATCAGCACTGAACCAATAAGGTTACATTGTGCAATCTATGATCCAGACGTTGTGGTAGTTTTAGACAATACCTTACTAAAATCTGTACCAGTTACAGCATGGATTAAACCGTGATGAAGACTGTTTAATAATCAATTCAAGCGAGGAACCGGCTAAACTAAAAGAAAACCTTCGAGTAACCAAAGGCAAAGTTTGGACGGTTCCAGCAACCGAAATTGCCCTAAGAATTTTGGGTGCACCCAATAACAAACACAGCTCTGCTAGGCGTCGTCGCAAAAGCCACTGGACATGTCACTTTAGAAGGCATAGAGAAAACCTTGAAAGGACGATTCAGACCAGATTTGGCAGAGAAAAACTTTGCAGTTATCCAAGAAGCATACAAGGAGGCAAAAGTGGAATGAGCAGAAAAGAAAAAACTTGGAAAGAAATCTCCATGGCAGGAGTTCTGCTCAAAATCAAGCATTGGCTTCATGACTGGTGACTGGAAAACCTACATGCCAATACGAGACCTAGAAAAATGCACTATATGCTTAACCTGCGTAATGCTTTGCCCTGAAGGCGCAATCCGTTGGCGACCAGAACTGGGAAAAATCGAGTTTGACTTCAGCTTCTGCAAAGGCTGCGGAATATGCGCCAACGAATGCCCAACAAAAGCAATAACAATGAAAATGCCTGAACAGGAATAATAATGACATGACAAAAAACTTAAACAAGAAATTATGGCTTTGAACGGTGACGAAGCAGTTGCATTCGCAGTTAAACAATGCGACGTTGACGTAGTTGCCGCTTACCCAATCACTCCTCAAACAATCATAGTTGAAAAATTCAGTGAATATGTTGCAAACGGTGAAGTCCAAACAGAATATCGTCTGCACCGAATCTGAACACAGCGCAATGACTGCCTGTCTTGCAGCTGCAGCTACAGGTGCAAGAACATTCACCGCAAGCGCTTCAGCAGGTTTAGCTTTGATGCATGAAATGCTTTTCGTCACTTCAGGTTCACGAGCTCCAGTCGTTATGGCTGTTGCAAACCGAGCATTATCTTCGCCGCTAAACATTCATGGTGACCAATCAGACAGCATGGCTGAACGTGACAGCGGATGGATTCAAATTTATGTTGAAAACGCTCAAGAAGCATACGACTCAATCATTCAAGCCTTCAAAATCGCCGAAGACATCAGGAGTTTCACTTGCCAGTCATCGTTGGTTTAGATGGCTTCACTATTAGCCACACATTGGAAAGAGTCGATGTCCTCTCGGATGAGACGGTGAAAGAATTTGTTGGTGAACGTCAGTTGCCAATGGTGCTAACCCATGAAGGAAAAACAGTGCCCTTCAAACTTGACCCAGACAACCCAATGACCATGGGACCCAACGCTTTACAGAACTACTATTTTGAATTCAAACGCCAACAAGAAGAAGCCATGAAAAACGCCCTCAAGAAAATACAAGAAGTCAACACTGAATACGCCAAAATCAGCGGCAGAAGCTACGGCAACGGACTTAATCGATGCTTACAAGCTTGACGATGCTGAAATCGCAATTGTCTGTCGTCGGCTCAACAGCTGGAACACTAAAAGTAATAGTTGACGAACTACGCGAAGAAGGCATCAAAGCAGGTGTTCTACGATTACGAACTTTTAGACCATTCCCAGTCGAAGAACTTCGAAATGCCCTCAAAAACATCAAAGCCGTTGCAGTTATGGATAAAAGCATGAGTCCTGGCGGCTTAGGCGGCGCAGTCTTCAATGAAGTCCGAAACGCACTATATGATGCAAAACACGCATCCACTAATGGTCAACTACATTTTCGGTTTAGGCGGAAGAGACAGCAAGCCCACGTGACCTACGAAGAATCTTCGAAGACCTACTCACGTATAGCCAAAACAGGGCAAGTTGAAAAACAAGTTCACTATTTAGGATTAAGGGAGTAAGGAGGAAAACAGAAATGACAACTCAAGAATGGAAATTCACAGCAAAAGACATCGCAACAAAACCAGACCTGTTCCTTTCCGGACACCGCGCATGCGCAGGCTGCGGACCAGCAGCCGTACTACGCCTGATAATGAAAGCCACCCGCGGACCAACAATCGTGACCCAAGCAACAGGCTGCATGGAAATCGTCGGCTCAATCTACCCCTACACATCTTGGGCACTACCATGGCTTCACACCGCTTTTGAGAACGCAGCTGCAAACGCTTCAGGCATCGACGCTGCAATGAAAGTCATGCGCAAAAAAGGCAAAATCAAACAAGAACACATCGACATCATCGCCATTGCAGGCGACGGCGGAACATACGACATAGGTTTACAAGCACTCTCAGGCGCAGTTGAACGTGGACACGACTTCCTCTTTGTACTCTACGATAACGAAGGATACATGAACACTGGCATCCAACGAAGCGGCAGCAACACCCATCGGCGCAGCAACAACCACAACTCCTGCAGGCTCAGTCAATCCCAGGCAAACTTGAAAAGAAAAAACCCATCACCGAAATCATGCTAGCACACGAAATGGAATACGTCGCCACAGCAACACCCTACTACTGGAAAGACATGCTCACTAAAGTCCGCAAAGGCTTAGAAGTTGAGGGTCCAGCATTCCTGCATGTGTTCGCGCCATGCCCAAGAGGCTGGAGAAGCGAACCAGCAAAAACCATGGAGTACTCAAAACTCTCAGTTGAATCCTGTGTGTTCCCAATCTGGGAAGCAGTCAACGGCAAACGCCAACTATCAACACCCAGCAAAGTAATCTGCGCTGGCACCGCAGAAAAAGAAGCCAGTCAAAGCTTACCTTGAAGGACAAGGCAGATTCCGCCACCTCTTCACGCCACAGAACCAGCACATTCTCGATGAAATTCAACAGTCAACTGATGCACGCTGGGCTAAACTGCTCCAGAAATGCGAGTCAGGCGCAACTTAATCTTTTCTTTTTTGGTTAACCCTTTTTAAACTCTTACGGTGCAGCAGCCTTTGTCTCTTAAGTTTATGCTGCATACATGTTGGTGAAATGTAGCACACTTTTAATTAAATTAACAAGTAGAGAGGGGCAAAAAGTTTAGCTAGGCGATCCTAACCACGCGCTGCATAAAGCAGAGGCCCAAAATAAGCAGGTGGGCAAAAGCCTTCTCCTCCACCAGCAGTTGAACCGCCCAACTTGTTGGCTATCCCTTGCATTCCTATCAACAGCTAACCCGATTTGTGGTTATAAAGAAATGTGGTTACATGTTGATGCAACAAACACGTGAGCCAGTACCATGAAACACATTGCAAAACTGAATACTTAACGTTTAAAGTAGAAACAAACAACAGCAGACTTTGACTCAATAAACGCAATCGTAACCATACAAAACCAAATGCTTTTTCTACAGTTTAAAGAAACATGTTAGTGCAAACTATAAATAAAAACACAAGACACAGTTTACATACAGAAACATTTTTTTGGGGTGCCCATGAACAGAAATGAGGCAGTCACTTATCTAAAAGAACTTCTAAACCAATGTAACGATATGTCACCAAACGCTGTATCGTTTGAGCAGCTAAGAGCAAACGGCTCTATAAACTATAGTGTACACATCCGAGGCAGCATCGCCCAATCCGATAAACAAATCGTACGCGACATAGCCAAAAAACAGGGATACTCTGTGAAAGACAACTCGGATGGAGTAATAATTTTTAATCCTACATGAAACGCTTAAACGCTGTCCGGCATTGGGGGCACTTGTAGAGTTCGATACAGAACGCTGAATTCTCGATTTTTCGCTCAGGCGAGGATATTGAGCGACCGCAGTGGGGGCAATTTACCATGCAACAACACACTTTTCAAAAATTAGCGTACTACACAAAATAAAAGGATATGTTGTATCCGCTAAGCTACCACAAATCTTTAACAAAAACAAAAAGAACTTTTAGGGTTTAGAGGTTTTTAACCACTCCAAAAAACCCTCACGTACCGCAGTTGGATTCTCAAACACTTTTACATCTTCTGTTGCCATTAGTTTGCGCACTTGGTCAGCTTCTTCTTTGCGTACCCGTAGCTTCATCTCTTTTCCATTGGGCAGTTTTGTGTAGATTATGCTTTCTTTATAGTCGACTGGCATTATCCAGACTGGGACAAAGGCTTTGAGGCTCATAAGCGCCGCGTTCGTAAGCAATGTGTCGCTGATGCTGTTAACAATCTTAGCAACAGTATTGGATGAGGCTGGCATAATGAGTAGAAACTCATACTTGTGACTCTGCACCATACCCGCCAGAAAAGGCGAATTAGAATTCTGCTCCACCCAAACCTTAGCAAAACTCTTCTTGAGGTCCTCGTCTAATCGGTAAAACTTGAGCATAATATCTGCTGCCTTAGATATGTAAACATCGAATTCAACGACGCCCTCAGTTTGCTTCTGCAGCTCCTTCATGGTTTCAACGATTTCTTGAATCTTATCGCCGGCACCCGTGATGCCCCAGGCAATTTTCAGCTTTTTAGGTTTAACTTCACTCATACTATCCACCAGTTACCGTTACTTTTTGCAGTAAAGCTCCATGTACTCAGCAAATCGCTTCACAGTTTTTTTGAGGCCTCTTGTGCCTTCATCATCTAACTTGATGCCATCGAGGGTATCTTGGCTCCAATAGTTAGCGCCTAAATTCGCGCCGAATGGGCCGCCGCCGACAGGTATCATGCCGTTGATGAGGTAGAAAGTGTGAATTTGCCATTGCGCCAACTCTTGACCGCCAGCTCGATCACCGCCGACGGTGATACCCATGCCGATTTTGCCCTTGAAAAAGTTCTTGTCTGCTGCTACCAAAGAGCGTGTTCGGTCCATAACGGTTTTAATTTGGGCGCTAACTCCGCCATTATAGACAGGCGAGGCAAAAATGATGCCCTGGGCTTTAGCGAGTAATTCGTAGAGTTCCTCCATATCATCTTGGAATTGGCAATTTTTATTCGTTAAACAGAAGTCACAGTGAGTGCAGAATTCAAGCCATTTACCCCGAACAGTCCAGAGCTGTGTTTCAAAGCCTTTCTCCTTCAAAGTTGCGAGTGCTTGCTCAAGGACATATTCGGTGGCTTGCTTACGTGGACTACCGGATATACCAACAATCAAGGTCATAAAGCAACCACTAAACCTTAAGCATCAATACCCATTAAAGCCTTACCCCAATGCACTACCGAAAGTAACTGTGAGTGAGCAGTCACACAACTTTATGTTACCCAAATAAGCAACTAAGCTTGTTTAGGTCTTTCTTTTAGGAGGTGAATTTTTGGTTAAAATCTACGGTAAGGATGGTAAAGAAACCACGTTTGACATCAAACAGGTCGAGGACAACCTTAAAGCGGTTGGTCTTCCCGAACGGGTCGCTCAAGAAGTATCAGAACGCGTGGAAATGAGAGTGGCAGACGGCTGGACAATTGAGAAATTGGATCAGGAAATCGATGTTGAATTAAGACGCCTCCAAGAAGACATCGACCGAGCACACGCCAGCTACAAAGGCCAAGCATCCATGGGTGCCTATAACGTTGGTGAAACGCGAACTGGGCTAGAAAGCGACAATTCGCCAGACTCTCAGCCGCGTTCAGAGAGTAAGGTTGAATGCAGAAATGTAGAAGCAAATTAAGCTAAAACCGAAAAAAGAGCTTTAATGGATCTTTTTTAAAAATAAAACAGAAAATAGACTGTTAGGGAAGAGAAGAGTGGATTATTCGTTCTCGAAGTATTCTTCTGGTTTTGGCGGGATCGGTGGTAAGCCTCTGCGTTCGCGAATCTTCTTTATGGTATCTGCTTGCATCTGTTCTGGAACGTATGCCCATCTGCTGAACTGGGTTGCCCAGAAAGCTCTGCCTGAAGTTGAACCACGCAAGTTCATCGGCTATACCGAAGCTTTCGGAAACTGGCATTTCTGCTTTAACGGTGATTATGTCATCTTCTGAGGGCATGTCGAGGATTTTTCCGCGGCGTTTGTTTAGCATTGTGATGACTGCACTGACGAATTCGCTTGGAACTTTGCATTCGAAGCTCATCAGTGGCTCAAGCAGTTTTGGATCACTGAGTAGGATTGCGCAGTAGATTGGTCTCCAAGTCATTGGGATGGCTTGTGCTGGGCCCCGGTGGACTGGGTCTTCGTGCAGGGTAATGTCTTCTAGGTTGATTTTTAAGCCGTAAGCTGGTTCTTTAGCAAGCGGTGAAGTGTGAACTGCTTCGCGGAAACCGTCTTTTATGTGGTCGATGATTTCTTCTACGTATTGGCGTCCACGGATGCGGTTGCAGAGGATGCAGTTTTCTTCAACTGCAACTGCGCCTTTGGCTTCGTCTGGATCCCAACCCATGGCTCGAAGAGCTTTGTGCGTTCATCTTTGCTTTGCATGTCGTTGATTTTGTCTGATTTGATTGCTTCAATGACTTCGTCAGATAGTTTCTCGATGGTTATCCAGAGTTTGTTGTGTTTGTTGGGGCTTTTACCCATGATTGCTGGACCCTTGTAGTCGTGGCTGATGGTTTCTCTGAAGATGACGATTGGTTTGCTTAGTTTAACTTTTAAGCCTGCTTCTTGCATTCGGTAAGCGGTGATTTCAAGGTGAAGTTCACCCATGCCTGAGAGTAGGAATTCGCCGCTTTCTTTGTTCATTGATGAAGTGCAGGTTAGGGTCTTCGGTTGTGAGTTTGTGCATGACTTTGTCGAAGAGTGGTAGGTCTTTGACGTCTTCTGGTTCAACTGCTACGGTGACGACTGGGTCAGAAACATAGCGTAAGCCTTCAAATGAGTGAACTTCGATGCCTTCTTCAGCGATGGTTTCGCCGACGTGTAATGCGGGTAAACCTGAGATGGCGCCGATGTTGCCTGCTGGGACACGGTCGATGAAGACTCGGTCAGTTGCCATACTCATGAAGACCTGCTGGATTGTGCCTTTCTGGTTGCCGCTAACAAGTTGGACTGTTTTGCCTTTGGTGATTGCGCCGCTGAAGATTCTGCCGATGGCAACTGTTCCGCTGTGTGGGTCAACTTCGATGGTGGAGATGCACATGAGCAATGGTGCTTTGGGATCAACTTTTGCCATGCCATGACCGGTTGGCTAGTTTACGTCGCCTGGCCAAATCTGTGGCTGCCTGTATGGTTGTGCTTCGTATGGGTTTGGTAAGTGTTTGGCAGAACATGTCAAGATTGGTTCTGGCAAGGGTGCTTTTTTGCTGAGTTCGTCGACTTTTCTGCCGACTTCAATTGGGTCGCCAGTGTAAGCGTCGATGATGTCTTGGAAGGTGACTTTCTTCATTTTCATGTGGTCAAGGTTTAAACCCCATTTGTGCAGGGCTGAACCGAAAGCTACACGACTGTCTTCGATTGTAACTTGCCAGTCTTGTTTGTGTTCGGCTGGAGCATACTTCTCGATTAAGTGTGTTGACTCTTAGGAGAATCTTGGCGAATTTCTTCTGAATTTCTGCGGGTGTTAGTTTGATTTCTTTGATTAAGCGGTCAACTTTGTTGATGAATAGAATTGGTTTTACACGTTCTCGTAGAGCTTGCATGAGAACGGTTTCTGTTTGGGTCATTGGTCCTTCAACTGCGTCTACGACGACGAGTGCGCCGTCGACTGCTCTTAGGCTTCTGGTAACTGCGCCTGAGAAGTCGATGTGTCCGGGTGTGTCGATGAGGTTGATGAGGTAATCTTGTTCGTTGATAGGTGTGGACTAAGCTGACGTTTGAGGCGAAAACGGTCATTTGACGTTTTTGCTCAAGATCCCATGAGTCAAGGAACAGTTTCTGTCCTGCGGTTTGGGTGCTGATGATGCCTGCTGCTGCCAGAAGGCTGTCGGACAAGTGTGGTTTTTCCGTGGTCAACATGGGCGATGATGCTGGTGTTGCGAATGAATATGTGGGGTTTTCATCAGTTTTACTATTTCGTCTGTTTGTCTATAACGCGCCATAATTATGCATTCTCCATTTTAATTGAATTTATTACTTGAAAGGCTTGTTTTTTAATTATTTGAAGCATTATTTACTCTCTCATGAAATTGGTAAACTACATGGAAATTGAGTTTGTAGCCTATTAACTTTATGGCAATGATTTTTAAAAACAATTGGGCACAAAAACAGGTCCCAAGATCAAGCTTTAAAAAAGTTTTTCTGAGACACAACTTAATTGCTCGAATTGAGTGTTTTATCAAGCAATATAGCGATTAACTGAACTTTGCAAGATGGTAAAGCCTAATTCGCAAAAAGGAATAAATCTGTTTTAGTTTCCTATTGAATAGCAAAACGGCAATCTCAAGCTAAAGGAGGAGAAAAAATTAAATGATACAGCCAAGCTCTTGCATACAATTCATGTTTACAGCTCATTTTTTCGAGGTTAAAGAAGGCTTTATACCCGATTAGTTTAAATGCAACATTCAACAATAACCAAAAATTAAACCGTCAAAATTGACGATGTAGTTAAACGCTGAGGATATGAATGCACCTTCAATACAGTTTCAGTGTATGCGAAATAATCAATTATTTAAGTAGTCCATTAGCACCAGTCATCTTCACTTATTGTCGGGGTTGTTACATAACTACACTTTATTGAGGTTTTGGCGGAATAATATTGGAAAAAGCTGCTTCTATGCCGATTAACGAGGTTTTCGAGGACTTAAACACATCAGCAAATGGATTAACAAGTCAAGAGGCTAAACTGCGTCTCAAAAAATATGGTTACAACAAGCTTTCTGAAAAAAGACAAATTCCATTCATCCACAAATTTATCACGCATCTTCAAAGATTTATTTGGTATCTTGCTAATTGTTGCAGCTATCCTATCATTATGCTAGCGGCAGCCCAGAACTTGCCCTAATCATTCTTGGCAGTAGTTTTCGTCAACATTTTCGTTAGCATCTTCCAAGAATCACGTGCAGAAAAAGCAATGGAAACCCTCAAAAGCTGGATGCCGGAGTACGCCAAAGTTATCCGAGATGGCGAACTTAAGAAAAATCTCAGTAAAAGAAATCGTTCCAGGAGACATCATCTCTCTTAGAAGAAGGCGACCGTGTTCCAGCAGATGCACGATTAATAGAAGCATTTGACTTATGGACAAATAACGTGCCTTTAACAGGGGAATCTGAACCGCAACCGCGTGTTGCTGAACCAGTAAAAGTAGTTGAGAAAGCATACATGTATTCACCTAACCTTGTTTTCATGAGCACCAGCGTAGCTAAAGGTCAGGGTAAAGCAGTTGTTTACGCTACAGGTATGGATACACAGTTTGGCAAAATTGCCAGTTTAACCCAGACAATTAAAGAAGAAGACAGCCCACTTCAAAAAGAAATTGCTTTAACAGCAAAGTACGACTTTCATAATTGCAGTGGTTGTCGGCGCGTTTTCTTTATTGTAAGTTATCTATTTCTTAAGGTTCCTCTATGCAACAAGCTTTCTGTTCATGATTGGTGTAATGGTGGCTTGTGTTCCTGAAGGCTTGCAGGTTACAGTTTCCAGCGCCTTAGCTATCAACGTGCTCAAGATGGTTAAGCAGCATGTTCTGGTTAAACGATTGTCCGCAGTGCAAACTTTAGGCAGCGTTACCGTAATCTGCACAGATAAAACAGGCACAATCACTAAAGGCGAAATGACCGTTAACAAACTCTGGGTAAAAGACCGAATTATCGAAGTTTCAGGTTTAGGCTATATGCCAGTGGGCGACTTCACCATAAATGGTGAACCGCTCCAAGAAGGCGAAACAAAATCACTCGATAAACTTCTTGAAATTGCTGCGCTCTGCAACGGCGCTAAAATTGATCCGCCATCTGACCGAAACAAAAATTGGAGTGTAATCGGTGACCCAACTGATGGTGCATTGCTTGTTGCAGCTTTGAAGTATGGTCAAAGTATCGAAGAACTAATTGCAGAGAAACCGACCATTGATATTTTGCCGTTTAGTTTTGAACGCAAACGCATGAGTACAATTCATCAAGTTAAACGATGAACGTTTTAATTTACACTAAAGGTGCACCAAGAAACATTCTTGATTTATGCACCAAAGTCTTCGTTGATGGCAAGATTGAAGATTTAACGCAAGAAAATGATGGATTGGATTGAAACAAGAATCCACGAATTTGCCAACGAAGGTTTACGTGTCATAGCAGTTGCCTACAAACAAATGCCCAAAAGCGAATACAAGAAAGGCGAAGAAGTTGAAAAAGACCTCATTTTTGTCGGTTTAGCAGGAATGCGTGACCCACCAAGAGCAGAAGTTAAAGACGCAGTTCAGAAAGCAAAGCAGGCAGGAATTAAAACAGTCATCATCACAGGCGATTATGGTCCAACTGCTCAAGTTATTGCTCAAGAAGTCGGCATAGTAGAGAAAGAATGCTGCCAAGTTATCCGCGGCGTTGACCTTGAAGACTTAAACGACCAAGCCATAGTTGACGAAGTTAAAAAGGGCAACGTGATTTTCGCCCGTGTTTCTCCTGAACAGAAACTTCGTATAGTTAAAGTTCTCAAGAAAAGCGGCGAAATTGTCGCAGTTACAGGTGATGGAGCAAACGATGCACCATCGCTTAAGGAAGCAGACATCGGCGTTGCCATGGGTGCTTCAGGAACCGACGTTGCACGAGAAGCCGCAGACATCGTGTTGCTAGATGACAGCTTTGCATCAATCGTTAAAGCCGTTGAATCATGGCAGAGCAATCTATGAGAACATCCGCAAATTCATCGTTTACGTGTTCTCGCACAACTGGGCGGAACTAATCCCCTTCGTGCTCTACGCGGTGTTGGGCATTCCGTTGCCGTTGCTTGTTGTGCAAGTTTTAGCTATCGACTTAGCCATAGACGTCATTCCCAGTTTAGCTTTGAGCCGTGAACCTCCAGAAGCAGGAATCATGCAGGAACCGCCAAGAAGCATCAAAGAAAGACTATTTACGCGCAGAGTTTTCGCGCGTTCACTCTACATCGGCGTAATCATCGCTAGTCGGTGCCATGATCGGATGCATGAACGCTTGGATGGCTGGCGGCTGGCACTTTGGTATGATCTCTAACCCCTGACAGCGCTTTCTACACAAGCGGAGTCTACATAAAAGGAGTAACAATGACATTTGCAGGCATCGTTGTTGCACAAGCAGGAAACGTCTTGGCATGCAGAACCAGCAAACAATCAATCTTCAAAACAAGCTTAGAAACGAACAAATGGATAGTCTGGGGCATAATTGCGCAGCTTTCAATCTTAGCTGTCATAGTCTATGTGCCCCTACTGCAGGGGATCTTTGGAACCACTGCTTTAGGTTACATGGATTGGTTGTATCTGTTGGGATTAGCGTTGACTGTGATTGTAGCTGAGGAAGTAAGAAAGATTATTGTGCGCCGATTCTTCACAAAAACGGGTGAAGATATAATCAAACATGACCATACCTAAGTTTTTTAGCCTTAGGTTTTTTTGTTTTTAAAAGTTATCCAAACTTTTCAGCGCAAACAGAGCATTTGCTATGGTTATGTTGCTTCTTTATGTTCCTTTTTCAAGAAACCTGAAGCTGCCATCCTTAGGATAATACACAATGTTAGGGCAAACATGCACCTGCGGAAACTCCTTGGACTTGCCCTTGTATTCTGCGATTGTGTCATTGATTTTCTGTTCGAATTTAGCCCATTCCTCTTGCGTCCTGTCATCAGTTAGCTTCAATTCAGCCAGCAACGCCTCCTTAGAGTGAGTACCAATCATCTTACGACGTAGCGCCCCACCAGCCATCTTACGGTAACTATAACCCTCATAAAGATAGGGACCATCCGCAAAGCCCATAGGCCTAAGAGCTTCAGCAACTGCACTCGGAAGCACCTCCCAATCAGGGTAAGGCAAGAACTCATATGGTTCCGGTACGTCTTTTTTACTTTTAGGTTTGGGGGTTCTCCAAATCCAAGGCTTATGATCAGGAAAAGTACCAGGAGCAGATTCAGACTCTTCAGATTCTGGTTCTACAGAAGATTTTACCATCCCCTGCTGTGGCTCAAAGACGTCGCCTGAACGAAGAAGAAAACGCAAAGCATTCTGGTCTGGAACGTTAGACGATACAACCATGCCTAAACCACTTATTCTCTGGTCTTTCTGAATCCATTTCAATGTTTCTTTTGCCCGTTCAGAGATTGACTTTTCAGCCATTCATCGATCGTCCTGCATAATTTCTCCACTGCGTAAGGCTTCTGTGAAATCGGTTATCTTAATGTTATTGTACTCATTCAAAGCCTTCGGTTATTTGAGGCTGAAAATGAAAGCAAGCAATTCGTAACCTTAGTTTAATCCACTTATGTTTGTGTCTTTAAGATTAAATTCTATTTGATAAGTTTGGTTTTCGAAATCTGTGAAATAAACAATTCTAACGGGCCACAGAAGGACTTTGTCTATGTAGTACGTAGCGTTTATTGCTTCGTTGGTGTAATCGTAGGCTATACATTCTCGATTTCCAGTGTTTTTCACGATTATCGTCGTGTTGTAGGTTTCTGCAAGGGTTTCACCTTTGGGCTGAAAGTTGATGTTTGTTTTATTGATCCATAAAGTGGTTTGGTCGGATAATGTTGGTGCAAAAGATGTTGCAATTGTTGAGTCAGTCTGGATTTGTACGTGGGTGGCGTTTAAGTCAGTAACTTGTATTTTTTCGTCTATGTTGTAAGGTATTGAAAGAGATTCTATTTGACCTTCGTATATCGCATACGCACCTTTAAACATCCAAGGCTCAGACATGCTTTGTTGGGTATTATCAATGGGTTGGTATCCAATTATCAAAACCAATGATGAAATAACTAGAACGATAGTGACCCCAATGATTATCCAGCTTTTTCCCATAATTAGCTAGAGAAGAAAAAGCGTTAAAAGGGTTATCATTTCTTTGTTATTTTTAACTAAGAATTTATTGAAGCAAAAAACGCTTCGCATATTCCTCTGCTGTTTTCATAGCTTAAAGTAATAAAAGAAAAAGCAGATACCTTTGTTACTACAAGAAGAGTTCACAATCATTTTTATTTTCGCATCATATGTTAACCTCTGCCTGTGTTCCAAGTGTTCATTTACAACCCACCCTAAAAGGGGTCGAAATCATGGTTGGAAAAATACTTGTAGATTTACTCCTTCTAACAATCTTGGTTTCTTTGACTCTTCCAACAGTTCAGGACTTTTCTAATTTTGTTAACGATGCTTCGAAACAAATACAATCGTTCACAGATGGAGTCTACAATTGGGCAAGCGACGTCTATAATGAAATAGCTAAAAAAACGCCGATACCTCCTACCCCCCACCCAACACCCATCCCTACAATAAAACCTACACCGACTCCTACCATAACAGCAACCCCCACACCCACCTTTTACCCAACACCCACTCCAACAATAACTCTAAGCCCTTCTACCACACCAACTATTCCACCAGACGCCGTTACAATGGGCACCCCTACGCCAACTCCAATACCCACAGCTTATCCTAAGCCAAATTACTCTCCAACAGCTATCCCAATTACAGAACCTCAAATCACTCCAACCATACCCGTACCTTCTCCGACAGAACCAACAACGCCAACTCAAGCACCAACCCAAGAAACAACTCCCAAACCACAAACCTATACCCCAAATCCATCAATTTTTAACCCCACATTAACACCAAACGAGACTCAATCCCCAATCCCTAACAGAGGAATAACTGACTTACAGACTGCGTTAGTACTTGCTGTAGCTATGATTATTGGCGTAATAATAGCCCTTACTTTTTTCCTAAAGGGCCGCCAAAAAACAGAAGAACCTTCTTTGCCCGACGGGATAGAAGTATAGAATTGAGTGAATGTTTACTGATTTTGTGTAAGACTCTAAATGGGTTAAGATGGTAAAGAACAACCGGTTTTAATAAAAATGCTAAATCGCCATGGAAATAACTAATTAAAATGCAATAAGCGCTAGCTCTATTTAGAGAATTTAACGGTAAGTATTTATAGGTGTACTTATTCAAGAATTACCTTATGGTAGATGCCTAAGAAAAAGGGCAATGAGGATAAACTTGGCGTAACTGGCTCTTCTTAGAGTCACTTGAGCTTTTTATCTCCGACCTGCGAAGTCTTGCCCCTCTTAGGCTTCTATCGCTTAGCCTTCCTTCCGCCATTTAGCTATTTAAAAATTGTTAACAGATATGTGATTAGCGCTCTTGGGCTTGGCGTTGCCACAAAAAAATTCTGTCAATCGAAAATGATAGGAAAAAGGCAATAGCCTGCGTTCTGTTTGATTCTTGTAAGCGCCTCGATTCATTGGTCAATAGACTCTTCAATTGAACCTGCGTTTGAATCTATATAGAGGGGGATGGGGGTAGCAGGCAAAGCAACAAAGTCCCGTCTTAACCTGAACCGTTGAGTTTGGGCGTAGATGCATAGTAGCGACTAATTGTTAGTGGTCGGATGCCTAAAATAGGCTGCAATTAACCAACAATCATGCCTTCTTTCTTGTTCTTGTCTGTTGCTATTGAGCCTATAAACAAACGCATAGAGAAAATTGCAGGCTAGATGGCTCAAGATATAAGGGTGAACTCACAAAGTCAACAAGAAAACCATGCTCACCCTATCCGCGCAAGCCATCTGGAACCTAGACGCATCCCAACTTGAGACACTACTTGATTCAGGCAGCCTCAAACCATGCAGCAACACGATTCGCTTCTATGCGCCAAGCTTTAGCTACTACAAAACCAAACATTTCTGTTCTTCAACCAAAGAGTTTCCAACCATCTCCATCACTGGAAATAGTTGCGCACTCAACTGCAAACATTGTGGCGGAGTGGTTCTCCAAACCATGAATCCAGCACAGACACCTCATAAGCTGCTCGAATTGGGCACTAAACTCAAAGCTGAAGGTGCAAAAGGTGTGCTCGTAAGTGGCGGATGTTTGCCTGATGGTTCTGTGCCAATTGATGGTTTTTTGCCTGTTTTGGCGCAGTTCAAACGTGAATACGAACTGACAGTGTTTGTCCACACCGGAATAATTGGGAAAAAAGGGGCTGTTGGACTTAAGGAAGCAGGGGTTGATGCGGCGTTGATTGATGTTATCGGTTCTCAGGAGACCTTGCAGAGAACACTTAACCTTAATGTCAGCCTTGAGGATTATGGCCAATCGCTCCTTGCGCTTACTCAAGCCAAACTCAATGTTGTTCCTCATGTGATTGTGGGATTAAATAATGGTGAACTCGACGGTGAACTCCAAGCCCTCCAAACCATAGCCGACACATCCAAACCCTCCGCAGTCGCCATCATCGCCTTCATGCCTCTTCGCGGAACAGAAATGGCAAAAACCCCACCGCCAAAACCTATTGACATAGCTAAAGTCGTTGTCACCGCAAGGAGCTTGTTCCCTAGTGTGCCACTATTGCTCGGATGCATGAGACCTAAAGGAAAAAGCCGTGGAGAAACCGACGTTCTGGCGCTGAAAGCGGGTGTGGATGGCATAGCTTTTCCAAGCGACGAGGCGGTTGAATACGCCAAAAGCAACGGTTACCAGACGGTTTATTCGTCTTATTGCTGTGCCCAAATGTATCGTGACTTTTTCAAATAAACGGACTAAGAAAACTATACTTCCTACAAAGCTTGGGCAGAACCAAAAAAAGAAGCAAATTTAGGCTTTGTAGTTTTTGGGGTCTAATGTAGCGAAGTTGTTTCCGCCTTGATGATAAAGGTGATGTGCACGTTTTAGGTCCCACCCTGCATCTGTCCAAGCACCCTGATCTGCATAGGCTTCCACGATTTTGCCAACGAAGATTGTGTGGTCGCCGGTTGTCATTTGGCCGTCGACTTCGCATTCAAGGTGGGCGATACATTCGCGGATTGCGGGGACCTTGACCTTTTTGCCCGGCATGGGTGTAAGCGAGCATTTTTTGAATTTGTCGAAGCTTCGACCTGAGAGGTTGCCGCAGGTGTAGACGGCTTGTAGGGTTTCAAGGGTGGGTATATTTACTATAAACTCGCCCGACTGCTCAATCAATGTGTGCGAATGGCGTCCAGGTGCAATGCTAATGGCGACCAGCGGCGGATTAGCGGAAGTCGGCATAGCCCAAGCGAGCGTGGTTATGTTAGGTTTAGCTGAATTGCCCACGCATGATACCAGCACGGTGTGCATGGGGTGTAAGAGTCGGTACGCTTGGCTGGTGTTTACTAGGATTTTTGCTGACATGTCTTTCCCTGTTGTTTAGCTGGTTTAGATGCTTATTTTCTTTTTGTCTGTGGTATGAAAAGAAATTCTACGAAACCAGGAATCCACACAATTACGAAATTCCTTCCCTTTGCTGTTGTCTTCATACGTCTTTAATGCATTACGCGCGCCGCGTGTTTAATTTTGACCTGCAGTTTTTTAGTGTTCATCCTTTTTTGAGTATACCTAAAAAGTTACTTCTTTCAAAATTACTTTATAACCTAAACAAAAATGATCAAACAGTTGATGGTACAGTTTTTCCGGTTATTCTACTTGCGCTTGACCGCATCAGTCACTTAACACAAACCGCCTATTTGCCCCTAAACCCTTTGTTGTTTGTGTGAGGCCGAAGATTTGTGTAAAAAGGATTTATGTAGCGATACATGTTAAAAATACTGAAGATGAGTATGTCCGAAAAAATTAGAAGCTTCATAGCTTTCGACTTGGCAAATGATAGTGTTGTAAACAGAATTGCCACAGCACAAAAAATGATTATGCAAACAAACGCCGACGTTAAACTCGTTGAACCTAAAAACATTCATATCACAGTCCGTTTTCTGGGCGACATAAGCCCCGATATGGTAGAAAAACTATACGCAGCTATGAAAAATGTAAAATTCACCCCCTTTAACATCCAAATAAGCGGTATGGGCGTATTCCCTACCATCAATTATCCCCGAGTAGTCTGGGCAGGCATAACCGATGGTGCACAGCAACTCAAAAGCATCTTTGAGCAACTCGAACCCCAACTCCACGACCTCGGATTCGCACCAGAACCAGAAGGCTTCACCCCACACCTAACCATTGCACGCGTCCGCTCAGGCGCAAACAAGCAGCGTCTCGTTGATTTAGTGCAACGCCAAGAAAACTATGACTTCGGAAACATCCGCGGAGACTGTCTAAGGCTAAAGAAAAGCCAGCTTTCACCCAAAGGCCCAGCGTACTCTACACTTAAGGAATATTGCCCATAAAAGGTCCAAAAATGGCAGCTGCAAGCGTTAACCCATCGGATTCTTCAAAGAATCACGCCCAAAGCTGAGGAACGGGCCAAGGTTGACGCGTTAAGCCGCAAACTGGTACAAAAAATCGCCGATGCAATCCAAAGCGAAGGCATAACCGCAGTCATACGAGTAGAGGGCTCAGTTGCTAAGGATACATGGCTTAGCGAGAACCCAGACATCGACGTATTCATGCGTCTGCCTACTTCTATTCCACGTAAAAACCTCGGCGAAATTGGATTGAGAATAGCTAAAAAAGCCGCTGGCGACGCCGAGCAAATCGAGCGGTTCGCCGAGCATCCTTATCTTGAGATTTTTATAGATGACTTTCGAGTCGATATTGTGCCTTGCTATGATGCCCCCCCAGGTGAGTGGCAGAGTGCAACGGATCGCACGCCCTATCACACCGATTATATCCGAACCCGCTTAGGCCAAGAGTTGCATGATGAGGTTCGGTTACTCAAGAAGTTCATGCAGGGCATCGGTGTGTATGGCGCAGAAATAAAAATCGGCGGCTTTAGCGGATACCTCTGCGAATTATTAGTGATGAAGTATGGTTCCTTCGCCAAAGTCATTGAAGCTTTTGCAGCTTACAACAGGCGAGTAGTAATCGACCTCGAAGGCTTCTACGCTGGGCGCGAACGAGAACTTGGACTACTTTTCCCAGAGCCTCTAGTAATTGTTGACCCAGTCGATAAAGGCAGAAACGTAGCTTCAGCAGTGCAAACACAGAAACTCTACGAATTCATCGGTGCCTCCAGAGCATTTTTGAAGACGCCAAAGGAAGAATTCTTCTATCCACCCCTGCAACACGCTATATCGCCTGACATCTTAGAGAGTCATCTCATGCACTGTTGCTCCTCATTTCTGTTTTTAGCCATCGGCGAATTAACCGCTGTACCAGATGTACTATGGGGGCAACTTTACCGTTCAAAACGTTCACTGCGAACACTGCTTGAAACCAACGATTACAAGGTACTCCGCGATAATGTTTGGAGTAACGAGAAGGCATTGAGCGTTTTTGTTTTTGAGTTGGAACAGAATGTTTTGCCCAATGTTAAGAAGCATCTAGGTCCCCAGCTTGAGCGGGGGGCTGAATGCGAGAAATTCCTATCCAAATACGCTGAGGATATGCGTGTGCTGTCTGGTCCATATATTGCGGATGGACGCTGGGTCGTTGAGGTTCCACGGAAAAGCACGGATGCAGCGGCGCTATTTAGAGAAAAGCTCATCGATGGAGGCAGAAACTCTGGTCTCGCAGAATTAGTTACTAAAGCCATACAATCTGAGCTTAAAGTTTTGGTTGGCGGCGAAGTGCTCAAGGTTTATGTGGAAAACGCTGATTTTGCAGTTTTCCTCACTGAATTTCTCAAGGGTAAACCTTTCTGGTTAAAAGCCCAACAAGCTTAGAACAACAAGTACTGCTCCGATGGTAAAGCAGTAGAAGCTGAAAAGCCAGAACTTGTTCGCAGCCAACGTTTTCTGGAGTAGTTTCAGCGCTAAAAAGCTAACTGCAACAGTGACTATAAGTGCAGCTGCAATTTCTAGGGTTCCGATGCCTGCTGTGGAAAGCATATCATGTTCTTGATAGAGCGTTAATCCTAAGGCGCCGATGACTGCAGGAATAGAAAGTAGAAAAGAGAATTTGAAAGCTAACTCCTTCTTTATTCCCAACAGTAGCATGGTGGCGATTGTGAACCCACTTCTTGAAACACTTGGAATAATGGCCAACCCTTGCATTACACCTACAAGAAGCGCCACAGGCATGCTTATGGTGTCTTTGTGTTCAGTTGAAAATTTGGTTGCCAAGAGTAAACCGCCAGTTACCAAGAACCACACTCCTAGCCAAATTAAACTGCTAAAATAGGCATCTAACTGGTCGCCGATTGCTACTGCGATAAGTACGGTTGGGATAGAGCCGATTATGATGGGTATGATTAATTTGCCATCTTCCGAGTGGAGGTTTCTGTGCCAAAGCGAAGTCAGCACATTCTTGATGGCTCCGCGGAAGTAAATCAGAGTTACCAGTAATGTGCCAAAATGCAGCAGAACATCAAACAGCAACGGCACAGTTAAACCAAAAAAGTATTCGGCCACTCTAAGATGCCCAGTGCTGCTGATTGGTAGCCACTCGGTTGTGCCCTGAATTAAGCCTAAAGTTATGGATTGCAGTAGGTCCATGCCGCATCGCTCTACACGTTGCAGGCTTGGTTATTTAAGTGATTACCTACTGAGTTACGCTGTGGTACCAGCTGATGATATATTCTGGTAGGTTTAAGCCGCGTTCGCCTAGGCGTTCTGCTAGTTTTACTGGTAGTGGGCTTAATACGTATGCTGCTCTTGTGTAGAAGCGTCTTGGGAAGCATGGTTTGGCTTCTTCTGGGAGGATGATTTTGAGGTCTGCTTTTTTGGCCAGTGTGGAATCTGCATCGCTTGTTATGGCGAAGACTGTGCCAGCGAATTTTTTAAGTACATCCGACCATAAAATGACTGGGCGTGTTTCGCCTGAACACGACAATAAAATTTCTAAGTCGCCCGCTCTTGGGTGAGGCGTGTTTACACCTCTTGTGATATAGACGTTATCGCCAAGGAAACTTTTGATGTGGAATAGGCGTATGGCTGTCATTTTGGCGATTTCGTTTGCTGTTCCTCTACCGCCTAAGAATAGATTGGTGCGTTTTTCTAGTAAATCTACGAGTTGGACGTAGGTTTCTGAGTTGACGTTGGAGTCGATTATTTTGCCCATTTTTTCGAATTCTTCAACGCAGAGTGGATATACTTCGTCTATGTCCATGTTACGGTAGATTGCTTCTATCATGCTGTTGAGTAGTTCGAGAGTGCCGAGTTCGAAGATGTCGCCCATCATGCCTGTTTCGGCGTATTCGAAGGATGGTTTTGATTTGCCTCTTCCTTTGAGTTGAACGACATTTCCGTATTGCTGGGTGATTTCGGCGAGTGGTGAATCCATTGCTGAGGTTAATAGGCCCATGCTGAAATGGTTGGATTTTTTTTCTTCGATGTATTTCGCCAAATCCTGTGCCATGACCAGTGGGTCGTCGCTGTATCCGCTGCCCGAGTTCATTAGAAGCAGCGTTTTTTTGTAGCGCCTTTCCAGATCAGGTGCGGCGTCGTACATGCTTTTGCCGGGGAAACCTGGGTCGTCTGGTGTTAATACGACTTTGTTGCGCCAGCCGGCTGTTGCCAATGCGATTTGGCTCATCGCGGCGTTGAGCGAGTAAAGTGAGCGTCCGGAGCCTCCGCAGATAACACAGTCCGCGGCTCGTAGCTCTTCATATAGTGGAGCTAGCTCTTTCTTTTTAATCGATAAAATGTTCTCTTGAATCCGGTTAACGTATCCAAGGCTGCTAATTTTACTCTTCATCCGGCTTCACGATCCCATTTATGAAGATTCCGGGCTTATCTATATTATCCTTGTGTTTGTAGGAGGCTGTTTTACGGGGGTTAGTATTCATCGATTGAATATTTTTTAGGGATTTTTGGTTATTTGCCCAGTAGTATTGTTGAAAGGCTCAATTTTGCCCGTTAAGTGAGTTTATGCCAGTGAATTGAGTTAACAAGAATCACCAAGATGGAAAGAATACGCAAGTCGGCTGTACGAGCGCGCG
Organism: uncultured archaeon; assembly: GCA_963800605.1. Classification (GTDB taxonomy): domain Archaea; phylum Thermoproteota; class Bathyarchaeia; order Bathyarchaeales; family Bathycorpusculaceae; genus Bathycorpusculum. The sequence goes on from CAWDBI010000008.1 coordinate 93,279, forward strand.
CAACCAACAAATGTTGCTCTGATTTAGACCACCGCCCTTATTTTTAGAATTACACCTGAAGCTTGACCCTTTGAGGTAGCGTGCATTCTTGAATATTAGTAGTGTAAAATCAACGTTTTCGCGCGCATTATTGCACTGAATAATTGTTCAACCTACCTTTTAGTATTTAATCAGCCGTAAACATTATATCAAAAGCCCACTTCAACTCAACAAAACCTGTGACCATTTATGTCTCAAGTCGACGCAGAAAAATACCAATTCCTCATCAAACTCGCCCTCGAATCCGGAGCAACCGACGCCAAAATCATCCCCACAAGTAAAGTCGTTGTCGAGGACCGCGTAGTCCTCAAATGCAAAGTAGGCTGCAACCACTACGGCGAAACACTTGCCTGTCCACCATACACGCCCTCAGCTGAGCAGTTCCGTAAAATCGTATCTGAATACAGCTATGCGATGTTTATGAAGTTCAGTACCTCAGCAACCGCAGACAGCGAAGTTTACCCACACCTAATGACGTACCTAACCGATGCCGCCTTATCTCAAGACATCAAAGATAAAGCAGCGAAATTCTGGCAGGGCTGGAAAGACAGCAAACATAAAATGCTTGTATCAGTTGTTGGATTGGAAAAAGCTGCTATGAAAGAAGGCTACAGCTTGGCTATGTCTTTTATTTCAGGTCACTGCCAACTCTGTGAAAAATGTAACACAGACACCAAAATCTGTAGACATCCAGAATTGATGCGTATTTCGGAGGACGCAATCGGAGTTAACGTGAAGAAAACTGCAGCCAACGCAGGCATCATATTTACTTTCCCATTCACTAGCAGCGCAGACTCCTTTGCATTGTTGCTTATCGAGTAAGCCCATTTTTGGGGAAACCCTAAATATTTTTAAGCGTTATTGAGGAAGCGGTTGCTATGAAGCTTTTACTCGATGAAATGTACGCTGGCTTAAAAGAGTACTTTGAAACACTCGGCTATGAAGTCATAACTGCTCAAGAGGCTGGTTTGAAGGCGGCTAAGGATCGTGATGTAGTCGAATATGCCCTGAAGCATGGCTTATTGTTGGTAACTCAGGACCAGAAACCCGCCGAACTCGCAGAGCTACTGGGCATTAAATGCATTTTTATCTCAAACTCTTTGATTGCCCAGATTGTGGATCAAAAAATCAAAGCCACCTACAAGTAATAGCTTAGATGCTGATGTGGCGCAGATACTTGTTCCATAGGTACGCCGCTGCGTAGCCGGCTGTGACGCCTGTGGCGGGACCCATAAACAGCACAAGAATATCGAGCATGGGGCTGCGCTGAATGAACAAGCTGAAATAGGCTAATCCTTGGGCGTTGAAGAATTCTGGGAATACAGCAAACGCCGAATAACTTGAAATGGCTATGAGCAGGGTGCTTACTGCCATGGCTGCCATGAGTCGGTTGCGGTTTACACCCTGGGCTGAACCCTTCACTCCAAACACAGCTAAAAACACGTCCACATAGACACCATAGAGAAAAGCAAAGACGAATGTGAATAACCCCAAGGCTGGACTTACAAGCGCCGTTAATAATCCGCCGACGGCACCAACATACATTGCGCCGACTTTATGGATAAACAGTGAAGCCAATGCCAGCAACACGGATTGGACTACCATCATGAGGTAGTTGAGTGGTGGCGGTAGGAACATGTTGGCGACGAATATGATGGCGCCGAATAGCGCGATTATGAATAGTCGATGAAGCCTCTGCGTCCCATGTTCCCCCAATAGAGTATAGGAGTCACTGTTCACTTTTAAAAACTTTAATCATTTTTAGGACGATAGGGAAAGCAACATTAACTATCAAACCAGATAGGCACTTGAGGGTACTGTATGAAGTGTGAGCGCTGTGGAACACAACTGCAAGAAAACGAAGCCACAAACTATCAAGGCAAGCTGCTTTGTGAATATTGCTGCTTTGATTTGATGAGTCCACCTAAAACCTGTGACCCAACGGCTGTCTCATCAACCCTAAATGTGCGCAGAGAACTTGGGCAAAAGGGCACCGAGGGTTTAAGCGAGCTCCAACAAAGTATATATAACCTGGTTGTGGAGAGGGGCAGAATTAGCAAAGAAGATCTAATGGCAACTTTGGGCTTATCGACCGAAGCCTTTGAGCGAGAATTTGCTGTGCTGCGTCATTGCGAGTTGCTTAAGGGTTTTAAAGAAGACGGCACGGTTTACTTCGCAAAATATTAATTCCTCCAAAGCTATCTTTTGCAACTCTGCGGTTTCCTGCTACAATTTGTAACGGAAAGTTATAAATCTCCAATCAATCATATTAAGAAACATTATAATATTTGACGTATAAATGTAAATTGGGAGACAGAGGGATTTGAGTACTCACGCAGAAGATCTTAAACTAAGATTAATGACTATTGAGCTTCTACGTACTGCAAAGTACAAGCGAAACATTACTTATCGGGAATTAGCGTCAAAAACAGGCTTACCCGTAACAGTGCTAAGCAGATACGCAAAAGGTCATGTGCTCCCAAACACAACACGGGCCAAACAACTCTGGCGGGTACTCACAAAACTCGTCGGCCTCGAAGCTGAACTGCGCAGCCGCATTAAATTCGATGACATCGGCTACTTTGATAACACCGAAATCGTCGGAGACTACAACATACTCCAACAAGCCGCTAACCATGCACTCGCCAACTTCGCAGGAAAACGCGTTACAAAAGTTCTCACCGCAGCCACGGACGGTATACCTTTAGCAACCATGGTGGCAAACGCTTTGGGCGTTAACCTTATCGTTGGTAAACGTAACAAAGAAGTCGGCGTTAAAGCGTTCCTCGAAGAAACCTACATCCTCGGACGGGACTCAGGCGTCACCGTAACACTCTACATACCCAAAGAATCCATAAAAAAACGCGACAGCGTTCTCATCGTGGATGATATGATTAAGAGCGGCGAAACCCAAGAGGCGCTAGTTAACCTCGTTAAAAAGTCCAAAGCTGAGGTTTCAGGTATATTCTCACTCATCGCAGTCGGAGAAGAATGGAAGAAACGCCTAAAATCAGGCGAAGACTCCCCCGTCGAAGTCGTCACACATCTAAAATCTCCATTCGACAATTCTTCTTAGGATATACTTAACGAACACTTTACTCAATCTATATAGTGAGGGTTATAGTGAAAATTGGGTGCATTACCGTATTACTTCAAGATACCGATGGAGCAGTAAAATTTTTACACTCAAAAACTATGCTTCGTTAAACGGGAAGAAACCATCGTGTGGATGGGTATGCGCTGGGTTACAACTTCATCCAAAGACCAGCCAGAAAATAAACTAACGATTGTCTCAGCAGATAAAGTAGAGAAAGAATATGCAGTTGGAAAACAAACCGCAGCGCGCCCTATAGACGCAGTTTTCGAAGACCTCTGTAACCTCATCAACTTCATACAACCGCTAAACCGTCCACCAGCGCAAAAACTTTAAACTCTTCATGCACAAACTTACCAGCAACATTAGCTGAGGCAAACAGTATGCGGATGATTAAGTGGCAAAACGGCACAGTAATAACTCCTGACCAAACTAAACTTCCCCTACAAGAGGTCACCTTAGAGATTAAATCAGTTGAGCAGATGGCGGAAGCCATAAAGACGTTGCGTGTTAGAGGTGCGCCTTTGTTGGGTGCAGCCGCAGGGTTTGGCGTCGCTATTGCCGCTTATAATTCTAAAGCCAAAACCACTGCTCAATTTCTCGCTGAACTGGATGCAGCAGGCACTTTGATTAAGCGCCAGCGACCCACAGCAGTCAACTTATTCTGGGGCGTAGACCGCGTCTTAAACAAAGCCAAAGTCGCCACTGGCACCATGGAACAGCTAAAAGCTGTAGTGATTGAGGAGGCACAGAAAATCGCCGACGAAGACGCAGCCAACAACCATGCACTGGGCAAAAACGGTTCAGTCCTAATCGAAGACGGCGACACCATCCTAACCCACTGCAACGCAGGCGAACTCTGTGCAGTTGAATATGGCACCGCATTAGGTGTTGTAAGGGCTGCTTGGGAGCAGGGAAAAAAAATCAAAGTCATCGCCGACGAAACAAGGCCGCTACTCCAAGGCGCAAGATTAACCGCCTATGAGCTTAAACGTGATGGTATCCCAGTTACCCTCATCACCGACAACATGGCAGCATACGTCATGAGCAAAGGCTTCGTAGACAAAGTTATCGTAGGCGCAGACCGCATTGTACAAGATGCAGTTTTCAATAAAATCGGCACTTACGGCGTCGCAGTCCTTGCGCATGAACATGGCATTCCATTCTATGTCGCTGCACCAAAATCAACCTTTGATTTAACCCGCAAAGCTTCAGATGTTGAGATTGAGGAACGCAAACCAGAAGAAGTCACCCATGTTGGCTGCCAGCAAACCGCGCCAGACGGGGTAGCAGTCATGAACCCCGCCTTTGACGCTACACCGCTCAAATATGTTGCAGGTATCATAACAGAGAGCGGCATCTACACCAAGAAGGACTTTAAAAAGTTCAGCCCAAAATTCCAGCTTTAACCTACTCAAATATCTCATCTATACAGCAAATGTTAAAGAGCAAACAAACCCAAATCAAGCCCATACGGATGCACAAGGAATGAGTGAACCCAAGAAGGCTGTACCAGTAGAATTCAAAACAAGTGGCATACAAACTGAGAAAGGGATAGTCGTCGCCGAACAAAGTAGCATCGACCAACTTACCAGCCGTGGATACGGAACCTTAGAAGACAAAGTGTTCACCTTAGCATTCTTTGAAGCACTATACCTCCAAGACAAAGGTATGCTGGAAGCCAAAACCAAAGATGGCGCAATCGTAGATTTTCAAGGCCTACTACATTGTTATGAAACCTTAAACGAAAATGCATGGGTAAACTATCTCGTTTACCGCGATCTAAGAAGCCGTGGTTATGTGGTCCGTGAGGGCTTCGGCGCAGGCATCGACTTTCGCATATACGAACGCGGAGCATACGGCAAAGACACCGCACCATACCTGATCCTTGTTACACAAGAAGGCAAACCATTGCCGATTAACGATTTGGCGGATGCACTCTCGAAATGTCAAAGCCAAAAGAAAGAATTAATCCTCGCCGTCATGAATAGACGAGGCGAAATCGTCCACTACTCAGTGGGCGAAATGCACATGCCAGTCTAATAGCCTGGATGCTTACTCTCTATTAATTCTCTTATTGTCATCATTTGAATGTCTAAGCGGTAGTTTGTTCGGGCACGTACTTTTCCTCTGATGGCGTCATCGCTGAATCCGAAAGCCACCATCATTCCGGCTGTTGTACGATTCTTTGCTAATGATGCAGCAAAAAGATCAACCGCATTCATGCCAACAGAATCTGACTGCTTAATTGATATGGGCTGGTTTAGTCGTGAGAAGCCATCTATGCCCATGGATATGTCTTTTGAAGTGGCTGGTTTGCCGTCTAAGCGTTTGAGAACCCATTGCTGGAATTCTCCCGAAGAGAGACGTCTGAGGCTTTTTTCGTTTACACGTCTCTTTTTTAGCAAGAAGAAGCCGCCTCCGCCCACCGCAGCGACTGCAACAACTGCTCCGGTTACACCTAAAATGAGTGTCCAATCAAAGCCACTGTTGGTGCCTTTGCCACTTCCACTGATAACAGCTCCTTCAGTAACGTAGCCAGTTCCGACGCAATCAGTGCATTCTATTGTACCTGTGCCGTCACATTTTGTGCAAGGAGTTGAAGAATCGCTGGTTGTTCCTTCGCCGTCACAGTATGGACAGGTAATTTCTTCAGTGCTAACAGTAACTTTCAATTTTTGGATAAGTTGTATACCGGTATAAGGACCAACATAGGGAATGCTAAGTGTCAGTGTCACCGGTTCGTCCGGTGGAAACGTAGTCTGATCTGAAGTTACGCTGTACCCATCGAGCGATGCAGTAACTGTTCCCGTTGCCTCAACCGTCTCTTGGTTGACTAGCTTTACAGTTACGGTTGTTCCTCCTGAACTAGAAGCATCTACTGTTTGCTTGATCACATTGGGCTTTAAGGTACCACTACCCAAACAATACGTGCATTCAACTGCTTCTCCACTTGATAATTTGCCTGTTCCATCACATTTCGGGCAGTCAATCTCCCCGGTTCCGTTGCATGTTGGGCACTCTACTTCAGCCGCTGCCAGAGTTAAATCGATGGTTGAAAATACTAAAAGTCCGATTATTATAATAGTAATTAACTTGTTCTTCATGCAGTCCCTACCTTCTTTAAACATCTAATTGATTAGTGTTCAAGTATTCTGCGCTACTAGTTACTGTGTACTGTTTACCTTAATTAAATTTGGGAAAAATGAAACTTAGGGTTTATTTTTAACCTAAATTATTCAATTTACTTTACAAAATGATTCGCGGATTTAAAAAGCCCAAACCATTTTTCAATCCTAATAAACTTTAAACCCGTAATCCCCCTTCCAATAACAATTGCCCAACAATCAATCAAACCGTAAGGTAGCTGACCGAACATATTGCAGTGCAAACTACATTAAAGACGCATTGTCTTTTGATGCTGGCTTTTGGAAAAGCAATATACACTAGAAACTCAACCCAATTCATTCTAGGAAGAAAAAATGGCATGTTAATCGCTGGGGTTGACGAAGCAGGACGAGGATGCGTTATAGGTCCCTTAGTCGTCGCTGGCATAGCTGTAAAAACAGAAAACCTGCAACTGCTCAGTGAACTAGGCGTAAAAGATTCTAAGCTATTAACTGCCAAAAAACGTGAAGCCCTCTACCCGGAAATACTAAAACTCACCCAAAGCTACCACACCATAAAGGTTCTCCCATACTTAATTGACAAAGCCGTCCGATGCACCCGAACACTCTATAAGCTAAACCGACTCGAAGCTCAAACCATGGCTAAAATCATAGAAGAACTAAAACCTGACGAAGCCTATGTAGACGCAGCAGATGTAGTGCAGGAACGATTCGGCGAGCACATACAAGAATGCCTAGCAACAAAAACAATAATCATATCTAGACACAAAGCTGATCGGACTTATCCTGTGGTTTCAGCTGCTTCCATCATCGCAAAGGTTGATCGAGACCGCGAAATTGAAAACTTGAAAGTAAAATACGGCGATTTTGGCAGTGGATACTTAACCGATGATAAAACTTTAGGTTTTTTGAAGCGTTTACTCAGTGAGCATGATGGTGATTACCCAAGTTGTGTGCGAAAGTCTTGGGAGCCTGCCCGGCGAGCTAAAGCTGAATATGGTACTATACAAAAAACCTTACCCTAAACGTTACATTATTGTGTTTTGTTGTGTCAAAAAAGATACAATTTATTAACCGCTTCCGCATAATGTGAATATAGAAACAGCGGGTTTTACGGCGGTTAACTGATTGAGTGAAAAAGACGTCACCAGATTCCTCCAGATTCTAGGATTATCTAAACGGGAAATTCAAGTTTACATGTTTTTAGCTAAAAGCGGTGTACAATCTACTAGCTTCGTCGCTAAGCGGCTAAAGATGGAGCGTGTGCAGGCTTATCGTACATTCAAGAAGTTGCAAGAAAAAGGTTTCATCGAAGCAACTTTGGAGAGGCCTACGCGTTTCACGATTGTTCCCTTCTCGGCTCTAGTTGATAATTTTATTACTGCGAAAAAGAACGAAGTCGTTAACTTAAACGATCAAAAACAAAACTTAATGACCGCCTGGCAATCGATTAGTGCCCCCGAATCAGAGTATCCCGTAGCTAAATTCTCGATTATTACTGGCAAGAAAAAGATTCATTCTAAAATGCTTAATATGATTGAAGAATCCAAATCCGAAGTAATAGTCCTAACAACTGCTTTGGGTTTAATTCAGGAAGACATCGCCGGTATATTCGACGCCGCAGTCGAACCCTCACAGGAACGCAATGTACAAGTCCAAGTAATCACTGACATCTCTACAGAAAACCTAAAAGTCGTCGAACGCATCGACCAAAACATAACCGAAGAAAAACTCAACATCAAACTACGTCATGTAAATATGAACTCCAAGTTTTTCCCACGTTTTCTTATAAAAGACGAAGAAGAAGCCATCCTATATGCTCCCTTTGGCAACGAAGCCTCGGTACTTAATCTTGAGGATGAGGGGTTATGGATTAACGATAAAATGTTTATTTCTGTTTTGAAAGCATTTTTTGTGCAGATGTGGCAGAGCGGAGTAGACGCCACCCGACGCATAGACGAACTCAGAAGCGGCATACCTCTGGGTGAAACATTAGTCATTAAAGGTCCGGAAGAAGCATGGAACAAAGTTATCAAGGTGCTGGAATCTGCCAAAAAAGACGTCGTAGTCATCACCTCTTCCCAGAGCATCAACCGCCTAGCCGAAGATGACCCACTCATTAAATTCTTCAAGAAGGGCCTTAAAATCCGTTTAATGGCATCCATCGATCTGGACAATTTGGAGCCAGCCCAGAAACTTGCCCTGCACTATGAAATCAAGCATGTGCCCATCAGTTACATGACTATGATGCTTGTGGATAACAAACATCTTTTCATGTTCAAAAATCCGCCGCTAAGCGACTTCGGAACAGAATCAGCCTTCTACCTCGCCGACACATTCTACTCCAACCGATCCCAGCCAAATCGAACGCGTCAGCGAAATGTTAAACGACATCTGGAAACGCGGTATAGACATAACTGAAATCAGCAGTCAGGCAGGCACCAAACTCCCGACCATCGAAGTAGCAACTACAGAAACCGTAGCTGCGACCGTTGATAAGATGTTGCAAAACAACGTTAACTCCGTTCTTATCACAGAGCACCACAGACCAATAGGCGTCATAAACGACCGGGATGTTCTGCGAGAAATCGTTGAACAACAAAGAAACCCCACTAAAACATTAGCTAAAGACCTCAAGTTTACTCCGCTAATCATACTAGAAAGCGACGAATCCATGATTACTGCCATGAAATTGATGTCTGAGAAAGGAATACGAAGAGCTGCTATGGTTAAAAATGGGCAACTCATCGGGATGTTGACTGAGGAAGCCGCCAAAAAAGCTGCGCTGCAAATGAAAGCCGTCGTACTCTAATCTTCCAACTTTTTTTGGAGTTCAGTTTTTTTGTTTGCAATTGCTCCATTACCTTATCCAAATTGAACGATGCAGCGCGCGCAGTGTTGAGGATAATGGCGCTGGCATACCTGCTGAGGTTAAGCCCAAGATTTTCACACCGCTCTTTACTACGAAATCTAAAGGTCAAACCTTCGGTTGACCTGTCTGCAAACGAGTCATAGAAGCCCAACACGGAACAATTACCTTTGAAAGCGAAAAAGGAAAAGGAACAAAATTCATTATAGAACTACCAATCATTTAATAGCTATAAACCCCTCTCAATTGTAGTAAAATTATCGTCGTTGTTCTTTTTTCGTCTCGCCTGTCCTTGACAACCGCAGCCTTCACTATTTTTCTCACCATTCATCAAACACCTCCTGCCCTTTATTGAATCGAGCTCACGGTTGTTAATACTGATATGTGTGGACACAATGTAATGAACAGACCTCGAATACCTTCAGCAAAAAGCGTTAGCTTTGGCGATGAAGGTAATTATCAAGGGAAATCCTAACATAATTCGTAATTAACGTCGAAAATTCCCCAAAAAAACTGTTTTAGAATTAAATAATTAGTGCTATTGCTTTCGGCAAACTGTTTAAGGCTATTGCTCTTGTCTTTGTAACTAACTGCAGTAATGTCGGTTTCGCCGCCGCACCGAGGGTTGCAACGACATCGCCTCTGTATGAAAGAGTTATTGTAATTCCACTTTTCTTCAAAGTCTCTGCGATAGTTCTTGCTGTTGCCAGTGCACTGGGGGATTTTTTGTTTGCTTCGGGAGACTTTTGCTTTTTAGTAAAGTCGCGACCTATCTTTATGAGTCCCTTCAAGAACTGTCTGTTTTCGATATCGATATTAATTCGTTTGTCTGTTAAATTTACCTCTAGAAGATTATTATCTCCAGCGTACAAGACTACGTTCGCTGACTCGAATATCTGCCCAGTAGCTTTTTCCGGTTGCACTGTTTTTACTCCTAACCAGACTTGCCTTTTTTTATTCAGTACTTTCTGGATGGGGAAGCTTGACCTTAATCTTGGCGTTTACAGTCAGCCTTGTTTTGGCAAAATTTAGTTTTAAGTTTTTAACGTCAATTCGAAGGTCAGGCTGTTGTCTTATTGAAACCTTGTTGATTAATGCAAGAATTTTTTGGAAAGAAGAATCGTTTGTGTTGTTAACTTGTTTAGAATTATTTGCCATAAAAAGCATGACTAGAATAGGACTTGAAGAATAAATACTTAGTTGCAAGCGGTTTCAGGACTGGCTAAATGTTGGATCTAAAAAATTGAATGCTTGTAGCCATGCAACAACGGTGAGCACTCAAAACCACGTTTAGTTAAGTGGGGCTGGTTTCTGCTGTGAAATTTCGATTAAAAAGCATTTTCCCAAAAAGCACCAAGCGATAAACGCCTAAAATAATTGCTTCAAAGTAACCGGCGAGAATCATAGCAAGCCCCAATTTCTAAGACCCAGTTAAATGGAATTTTTAACTTAATGAGTTAAATTGTAATAACTCCCTTCCAAGTTTTATTTAAAAAAGACCATAAAACTCTACCCTGAGGAATGTTTCACTATAATGCAGGTACTTAGCCAAAACATATTTAATTAAGAAAATACAAATTGTAATTGAACATTTTTAACCTTCTGTGCGCATCTTTATGAACATATTTTTGAAAAAGAGAAAGTTGTTTTAACAAATGAACTCCAAAGAACTTGCCTTTTTGGCTAAAACAGCATATAAGGAATGGCGTGAGAAAAACGAAACTACGCGCGCTGCAGCCTTAGCTTTTTTCATAATTCTGCCATTGCCAACCCTTTTAATCATAATCGCTGGTGTTCTTGCAATATTTTTCGGTCCCGAACAAGCCGTTGAAATACTAACTAAGGCGGATAGACCTAATTGCAGGTCCAACAATCGCGTCACTTGTCAATCAACTACTAGCAGGTGCAGAAAACCCATTTACGTCACCTTTTAACACATTTTTCAGCCTTTTTTTCACAATATCCGGAGCAATCGGCGTATTCATGCTACTACAAGATACAATGAACCGCATATGGGAAATTAAAATGCAAAATAGTCGGAAACTTAAGACCAGAATAAGAAAAAGGTTCAGCCCATTTCTGCAAGTGTTTGTTACTGGAATGATTGTGATTTTTGTAGCAGGGTTTGCTGCGGTAATTTTAGATTTCATTTATAACGCGCTTTTGCCAATAATGGGGCCAACATTCGCTTCTTTAAATTCAATTATAATTGAGATACTTCTTGCGTTTTCAACTTCAACCATGCTTTTCGCTATAATATTTAAGAAAATACCTTACGTTGAACTTAAGTGGCATGACGTTGCTTGGGGTGCAGTGATATCGGGGATCGCATTTACCACCCTTAACATACTATTCGGCTGGTACCTGCGAACTTTCCCCGCGACTTCGCTATCTGGGGCCACCGCGGCATATGTTCTATTATTACTCTGGATCTTTGTCTCAACGCAATTCCTGCTTTATGGCGCACATTTCTCCAATATCTTCTGCACGAATATTGGTTCACTTTCAAAAAAGAAAGAAACTCTGCCTTCTTTGTTGATTGAGCAGAAGATTGCAAAAGCAGAAATAGAACTACACATTGAATCTATTGAAAAACCTAAAGAGACATCCGCATTTGAAAAACAAGCGGAAGAAACACTAAAAACAAAGACTGGACTACAAGAGTCATCTAGAGACATAGATTCTCTGATTAGCATAGAAGAAAGTCAAAATTTCGACGGAACAGAGAAAAAATACCAACTAAACGTTAAGTTGAAAACCAAGAAGAAGCCTACTAAAGAACAAGAAACTAACTAAATCATAAGATTACAATATTACATGATGCGCCGGTTGGCTTTCCATAACGTGAAATGATTAAATTTGCTGTTGATTTAATAATAGAAAAGCTTGGTTTTTATCTTGAAACATGGAAGAAATATTTGTTACTATTGATCCATCGTTATTAAAAATGTTTTACATTCAAGTCTTTACCTTTACACTTTTTTAATCAAGCTATAATTTTACTTTGATAGGCTTTCTTTTTCCTCTGCGGCTATTTCTTTGTTAAGGAAGTAACTGAGAAAGGTTCTAATCAAGGCTATCGCGGCAAGCTGACCAATTTGCTCCCAGCTTGGAGCAATGGCCGTTTCAATAATATCCGCCGCTAGTCGAAGCTCTAAAGCTACAACGAGAAAATGTCCCAAGGTTAAACGCAATTTACGATATTGACTTTTTTTTCTTGAAATCAAAGCTCTTATTAAAAAATAAAAGGCAACAACTAAACCCACCCCAATCAAAAAAACACTTGAGATATCAGCTACTAACTTTAGTCCTGAAGCTATGCTTATGAAAATTTCTTCTACTCCACTCATGATTTAGCTACCCGCAACTACTTTATGCCTTATTAGGATCCGCCCTTAAGGATTAAACAAACATGCCCGAAAGTTATTAGACGGCAATCAACCAAAAATCCGGTAGATCAGTTTGTGCTTTATAATCAGATTTTGCCTGAAACATCGTAGTATCGTTTGAATAAAAAGGCATGGGAACTCGACAATTAAGTTATCGATTTTTTACTTAATGGTTTGTGATTGCTTAATGTAAACACAAATCAAGTAGCAGAGTTCTAAAAGCGATATGGGAACGCCCGAATTAAGGTTAAAGGATCTCTAAATAAGAAAAGATGAACTGAAAGTGAATACTTCCAGCGCGCGCACCGTAATATTCTTAATAGAGTCATGACCCATTTTAAATGGCGACTTTTTGGTTGTAGAGCAATTTAGAATGGATGTCGAGGCTTAAAAGTGGATTTACAACAATGGGATACAGGTCAGTTTCAGGAGATAGTCAAACTATATAGGCATTATGATCAAGAGTTCTGGCAAATTCCGGCGGCTGTTGTTGTGGTCGATTCTTTTCTTTTAAGCGTGAGAAATTCTTCAATTTTACCTGGAATTGACGCTCAATTAATAGTTTTGTTGGCGATTTTTTTTAATATAGTTTTTACGCTAAGACAATTTAGGATTACTCAGCGCCTGCGTGTATTGGCAAAGCTATTACTGGACTTAGAAAAAACCGTCGAGTTGGACAAGACAAGAGCAGTGAATTACACTAAATTTGCCCGGTTGCTGGAGGTTCGAGTTGGATATTGGGTTACAGTTCTATTGGTCGGCTTTACGGCATACTTAATTTATCTTTTATTTCAGTATTTAATATATTATTTTTAGTCAGAAAATGCGAGGCTAAAAATGTAACTTTTTCAGAGCTCTTTCAGCCTAAAAAACAAAAAAGGGTATTCTAATAAGTGCAGAAATACCTTGTTTGCAAACGTTATTTTCTTTTTTAATAGGTTTTTCGCTATCATCTAAAAAGGTACACTATTGTAAAAATAATAAATGGGATGATTATTGAAATTACAAAACCCGATCGATTAATTCGCACAGTTTGTTTTTCATTTTTGTATCTAATCCAAAAAGCAAATCCAAATACCGTAACAACAAGACCCATAGTTAGAAATGCCAAAACCGAAAGCATGAACAGGTTGAATATTGATATTACTGATGAAGGCGGTATATCGCCACCTAAGCTTATAATAAACAATATCGTAGTCACTAACATTGAATTATTCAATCCTATTCGTATACCGACCGGCGTTAAACCTCTGAGGCTAAACAGGAAAGAAATTGCGGATACAATGCAAAAAAACAGGGGCGGCAGAAAGCTAACTAGAATACTCAGATAACCGTATTTTTTCTTGTGTTATGACCATGTCAAAATGAGGGCGTTCAATACTAACAATACCCGCATGCGGTGACATTATCAATTCAACGTTAGTAGTTTTCCAACCGGTATTTTCGAAATATGGGTCAATACCAGTTAGGGTATCTACCCATGCTCCGGTAACATTGAATGATTGGATCGCAAAATCAATAGAAATTTTCAAGCTAATTTTGTCAAAAGGGTAATCTTTAGCATTTGGGGGGGTGTTTAAAGATGCAGTTACTCTGTAGATTTCGTATTTAATATCGCTTGTTAAATTTTTGCCTAAAAGGACGTTTGCTTCTGAATTTGGATAGGCATAACCATTAGTAAAATACCAATTCCCTGTTGAAATATTGGGGTCAATCCAGAAAAAGGATACATACATATCAAAAATGTAGTTGCCTGTAGTATATTGAAAGCTATAACAATTAAGTAGCCAAAGAGATAGATATACTGTATGATTCTCAAATTCTATATTTGAGCTTAGAACCTGTTGTATTATGCTGTCGGCTTCTAGAGAACTTGAATTGGATGATTGGCCACTTACAATAACAGGAAAGAGAAGAACAAATGTTGTAATGAACAAAAAACATAGTGTGCTCGATACTTTTTTAAATTTTGCCAAATATATTTCATCTTTCCAAAAATTAAAAGATGCTCTGGAGGCTAAAAGTAGGAAAATAAAAAAAGGTATATTATTGTGTTGACATGCGAATTCTTACCCATTCCTCAGGGGTAATCAAGCTTTCAAAGCTCTCCGAACCTAAATCAATATGTACCCAGTTGATTTTTCCATTGAATTTATTTCCGCCTTCACTAAAATCGTTAGAAATCGGGGCGCCAATTTTATCTCCAACCATACACGTTGAATCCGCTGAGAAAATCATGGGAACAGTATGTTCAAGTCGACCATCAGCAACCTTTTGCCCATCAGCCAATAACGAGACGACAGCGCCTTTTCCAAGGCCACCCCCATCATATTTGAACTCCATTTTGACCTCATGCTTACCCTGTGAAAGAACATTTGACGCTTCTATCTTGTAAACACCTAGACCCAAAAAATTGTAGACATACTTTAGATGTCCATCCTGAACAAACAAAGCCCAGCCGCCAAAGTTAGCTCCTTGCGCAACAATAACTCCTTTTGCAGTACCTGTTGGAATATCGATATCAGCCGTTATGGAGTGAGATCTTATTTTTAGTATTAATAACAGAAGATTCTGATAATACCATCCCTGGATACAAGAACTGCGTTTTTCCATGCATTATTTCTGGACGACCCGCAATCTCTGCATCAAGACGTTCTACTGCTCGATCATCTAATGGCAATACGTTATAGCGTGTTGCTTCTATCAACCACTGACGTTGCAAGTCATGAAGCTTTTCTGGCTCTTTTTTCGATAGATCTTCTGCTTGCGTCCAATCCTTACTGGTATCATAGAGTTCCCAGTTATCATCATCAAAAGCAACAGTCTTCTGGCCTAACAATTCCCATGGCGTGCGATGTTTAGTTACGGCCGTCCATCCCTTGTAGTAAATGCCACGATTGCCAAACATCTCAAAATACTGAACGTCATGACGATCAGGAGCGTTTGCATCTTCAAATGTATATGACATGCTAATGCCCTCCATTGGTTTTTGTTGTATGCCTTCTACAAATTGTGGCTCAGGAATTCCGGCAATTTCAAGAATAGTCGGCGCTATATCAATAACATGATGGAATTGGTTTCTCAATTCACCTTTCGCCTCTATTCCCTTGGGCCAATGAATGATAGTGCCATTTCGTGTTCCTCCAAAATGCGAGGCAACTTGTTTTGTCCACTGATATGGACAGCACATAGCATGAGCCCATCCAACAGCATAATGATTATACGAGGTTCGACCGCCTAATTCATCTAAATGGGAATTCAAAAACTCAGGGGTTTCAAGCGAAGCTGCACCGTTGAAGTTTGTCATCTCGTTGAAAGTGCCGTTTAGAGTGCCTTCAGCCGAAGCTCCGTTGTCCCCAATTATCAAGAAAACTAATGTATCATCAAGAATGCCAAGTCCTTTAAGAGAATCAAGCAGTCTTCCAACATGATAATCAGTAAACTCTAAAAATCCAGCATAAACTTCCATTTCACGTCGCAAAACAGGCTTTAGGTTCTCAGGCATTTCGTCCCAAGCAGGAATTTCTTTATGGCGCTTGGTTAGTTTCGCTTCTTTTGGAATGACCCCTAATTCTTTTTGTTTCTCAAAAGTTCTCTCCCGCAACTTGTCCCATCCATCATCGAATTTGCCCTTATATTTGTCAGCCCATTCTTTAGGAACATGATGCGGTGCATGAGTAGCGCCTGGTGCGAAATAGACAAAGAAGGGCTTTTCTGGAGCAATTGATTTTTGCGTCCGAATCCAGTTGATCGCTTGGTCAGTCATATCAGTCAAGAAGTGATAATTAGGGTCGTTTGGTAGTTCTACTCTTGCTCGACCGTCGTAGACTTCAGGGTACCATTGGTTTGTTTCTCCTGCGACGAATCCGTAGAATTTTTCAAATCCTGAAAAGGTTGGCCAGTGATCGAATGGACCTACCGGGCTTGTTTCCCATGTAGGTACTTCATGGCATTTTCCAAAGAAGCCAGTTGAATAACCATTGTACTTTAAAATCTTGGCAAGTGGGGCGCAGTAGTTTGGCCTAATTGAAGTATAGCCAGGAGCTGCTGTTGCAATTTCAGTAATTCCTCCCATGCCTACTGTGTGATGATTACGTCCGGTTAGTAAAGCTGCACGTGTTGGTGAGCACAGTGCAGTTGTGTGAAAACGCGTGTATTTTAGACCATTAGTTGCCAATGATTCGAATTCAGGAGTATTTATAGGCCCTCCAAAAGCACTTGAGGCGCCAAAACCTACATCATCAAGAAGAATTAACAATATGTTTGGTGCTTCTTTGGGTGGGCGAACAGTTCGTATGGGTGGAAATTTTGCGTCTGGATTTTTCGCATCATAAACTATTGAGCCCTTATATGGTTGATCAGGGATTGGAAGAACCGAACGTTGAATGTCTTGATAAGTATTATTATTGTTATCTGTTTTATCTGCCAATTCAAATCACCAAAACAAATAAGACACAACACTTTGTCTAAATTAAACACAAGTTGTTGTATGTTAACAATAACACTGCTTTTCAGCTCTACATTCCCTAAATTCAAATATTTTCCCACTCCATTGTTGACATTCCTTAACTGGATCAATGAGTCACCAAAAAGGCGTTTTAGATATGAATCATCTATTTGGGATGAGATTGCCGAAATTTGATGTCTTTGACGAAGCAGTTACAGACTCTCCACCTATGACGGTTTTTAAGATTTTTAGGGCGAGTTAGCTGGCATCACGCATTTCATACCAGGATATGAATTTAGCCCTGGACCAAGAGGTGGGACTTTTTGTTTCTGTGTAGATGGGCTTTTGTTGTACAGTTCTTGTTTTTTGGGTCAGTAACTAAGAATTTATAAGCTCAATTAGAGAGCAAACAATCGGGGTCAATCGGTGACTAATCGTAAAAGATGGTCAACCACAAGAGGAAACTGAACTCAAAGTCCTCGTAGAAGCTAACGCAAGCATCGATGAAATTGCTGGTAAACTCCAAAAGACGCCTGGAGCAGTGATTGTGAAAAGTGAACGCTTAGGTTTGCGCCTTCAAACCGAAGGTTACGTGAATACTTCTATACATATTCCAAGGGAGTTGCCTAGTATTGAAGAAGCCTTAAAGATGTTGGCGGGTGCCCTGAAGGCTTCCGTTAAACCTGGACTGAATAGGCTGGAGGTTCAACGTTTGGAAGCCGTAGCGAACATTTCTAAAATGTACAAGGAACTCTTAGCCGACTATGTTCATTATCGAGATGTTGAGCGGAAACTAAAGGAAATGGAGGAAGAAAATGCGCAACTTAAACAGGCTCTCAAGGAGATTCAGGAAAGAACCTCGAGCTCTGCGCCCCAACCAGTTCCTAACCAAGTGGCGTGAGGTCGAGCAAGAAAACAGTCAACTTAGGCAAACAGTTACCGAGCGGACCCAACAATTAAGCGCTAATACCAATGATTTTTTTGAGCGCGTCTTGGGCTTTAAACTCTTTGCCTATCAAAAAGAGTTCGCTGATATCTTTGAGAATAACCAGTTTACAGCTGCCCGCTGGTGTCGCCAAAGCGGCAAAAGCCAAACCATATCTGCGTTGCTGCTAAAGTACGCCTTTACCCACCCCAATGCAGCAATTGGCATAGTGGGGCCTTCTTGTCGCCAAACCAAACAAATCATAGACCGTATAACCATATTAGCCCATAAGCTACCGCCAGGCAATGTCTTTAAGCCACAGAAAACGCGTATCCTTTTTGTTAACGGAAGCAGCATTGAGGCTTTTCCCAACAACCCCGATACAATCAGAGGCCCAACGTTTGATGTAGTGTATGCAGATGAGTTCAACTTTGTAGCTAACGACCAAGACCTCTACGACGCCATCCTCTACACGCTTGCAACTACAAATGGTAAATTCGTCTGCAGCAGCACACCCTGGAACACCGACAGCGTCTTCTACAAAATATTTAACCACAAGAACTTTAGCCGCTTCAAAACCTCCCATGTAACAATTGAACAAGCTCTAAGCCCCAACGGACCCCTAAAGCCCAAAACCCTCGAGGAGATAAAGACTCAGATGGGTGATGATCCTTCACGTTGGCAGCGAGAAATGATGGCGGAGTGGGTTGAAGATGACAATATCTGGTTAACTCAGAGCTTAATTGCTTCCTGCATTGGCACCGAGAAAAACTGCAGTGAAGAGCTTTATGCTTTTGACCCACAAGGTTCAAGGGAAGGGGACTTTTTTGGTGGCTTGGATTTGGCTCAAACTAAGGATTATACTGTTTTCTCGGTGGTAGAGCGGCAAAACGATAAGATCTATTTGCGTCACCTAAATATCTTCAAGCAGCCAACTGTCTATGCACCGGTTTTAGCCTACATCAAAGCCATGCAGGACCGCTGGGGCGGCTTTTCACGCATAAGAGTAGATTTCACTCGTGAAGGCCCAAGCTTTATCGCTGACATGGAAGCAGCTGGCATAGAAAACGCTGAAGGTGTTAACTTTAGCGTACCAAGAAAAAGCGAAATGGCAAGCCTACTACAACAAAGAATGCGAAACAAACAATTTTACTATCCCCTACTAAAATGGGAAAAGCCTTACCGAGGAGACATATGTACCGAACTCAATGTGGAGCGCTATGACCTGCGCAAGAGACGGCACCATCGGCTTCTCACATCCCCCGGGAACACATGACGACGTCTTCTGGAGCATAGCGCTAGCCGTGTTTGCATCTGTAGAGATGGAGCCTGAACCCTTCTTGGTAGTTGTTCCCAGAGGCTGATCTGCCCACTCATTTGGTTTCTTGTTTTACTTAACATTTCAATACTATCCAATAATTGGAATACAATAAAAGCAACTTAAAATGTGTGCTTGAGATTTGCTATCTTCTTCTGCTGAGGTTCCGATCTTTTGTGGGGCTAGTAGGAAGGTCATGAGTTAAAGCATGTGATCAGAACCTTTATCGATAGACTTTTCCACGTTTTGTGAAAGCGTTTAATACAGTCTAATCCAAAATAATTGTTCTATGTCGACCTCTAAAACTTGCCCTAAATGTAACGGTTCAATGAAAAAGTCCAAAGATTTATCCGCAATAGTAACAGCTTCCAAAGGAATCAAAGGCTATAGCCTCAAACCAAATAGGTTCATTCCAGCTAGGACATACACCTGTCAAGAGTGCGGTTACATAGAATTGTACTATGATTCTGGCTAATCTGGCTACCAAGGTCTCCCACAAATTAGGGGATATAGGGAGAGGCTCGCGCATAGTGCCTATTGCTTAAATTTTCAAAAATTCATATATCATCTACCAGACATTGGTAAAGAGAGGATGATCCAGTTGAATAAGTTCCCAAAAGAGGATTTTAACAGATTACTCACACAGTATAAAGCATTGAGTGTAGAGCGGTTGGAGATAGAAAATGATATTCTTAGGACTTATGAAGTTTTATCTAGTGACAACGCTGTAACAATGACCTCTAATAGAGTAAGTTCTGATAAATTTAAGAGTATCATGGCCTTGAGAAAAAGATTGAACGTTGTAAACCAAGAAATCAAAAAGATTGACCAGACAATTTTGAAATTATTTGAAAATAGTGAACTATCCTTAGCTATCGCCCTGCTATTTTTTTACCTAAAGAACACTTCTGGAGGGTTATTTATAATAAAGTTGACCAGTATGGGTTTCAAACTTAGGATTGGTCGATATGAAGATCTTACATCTTGCGTAACTAACTGCAACGATGCCATTCCATTTGAGCTTCATTAATTTAACTTTAACAAATTTCATAACTAACAACCAGCTATTACAAAATCCCTACAATCCATAATAGGTTTAATCCCAGTAACCGATATTACCTGTCCAAAAATACAACATGTAAAGCAATATTGTACCAGCGCCTAATCCACCCAAATTCCACCTATAGCACTGTTAGTAACTTTGTTTTTTACCCAAAGTTTTGAAGAACAAGTTTGGCATATGATTGCATTTTGATTAGTGAGTCTGAGAAGCTTTCGTGCTTGAAGGTTGCTACCGCACTTTGAGACAAACAACCAATTTTACCTCAATAAATCATTAGGTAAACTCAATTTATGTTTTGGGATTACTATTCTTGCCAAGACTCGAACGCAAAAACGCGTGGAGTACAATGCCAACCACACTTTCTCCACCCAACGAACGTTTCCTGCGTGTTCTACCCGAGATTGAGTAAAAGCAATATTTATTGCAAATAGGTCTATCACTCTTTGTCACTAAAAAGAAAAAAGAGTGCTGATATTGGCATGACTTTTTTCTATTGGAGAAAATTAAATGAGTGAGAATTATAGTCGAGCAGATCGCCTTTTCATTTTGGCGAATGTCTGCATACAAAACAACATTAACCCAGATAGCCCAACGTACTTGGGGCTTATTATTCGAGTAGCAACAAGTAAACTAAAAATCTCAATCGATACGGCAAAAGAGTACGCTGAAGCCCTGAGTTCCGCCTATAGAGCCGACAAATGGGAAACTATAGCAAGAAAGCCGCAAGCTGCACAAGAAACAGAGGAAGACACTGAACCCAAAGAAGAAGTTAAAGCCCCTGCTACATTAAACGCTCTCAAAAACCTCTCTGGTCAACCATCCGAACCAGTAAAACGGATAGGACCAAAACCGACTATTGATGTAGAGTACACGCCTAAAACCCTTACACAGCGTCTTATTGACTTAGCTAGAGCCAATGATTTCAATGGAGTGGGGAAGTTAACTTTGGCTCAAGCCAGGCATGAACTGAGCGATAATAGTTTGCAACTTAAAGATTTAATCGACCTGTTGGAGCAGTATGCCCCGGCTGTAATTGTGGGAGTCTAGACCGGGCAATTTGTTGCTATTACACTTCCCAAAGAAAAAGATTAAAGTGGTTCCAGCAACTCCACGTATTGAATAGAAACATTTTCTTTTTTCTTTAGTCTACAAAAACGGTTAACTTCTACTGCTGGCTTAGCTGAGCGCGGTGTGGCTTGGGGTGATTTTTAGCTTGCAAGTTTCAATTGCTTTATCAGTTTCGAATTAGTAATTCTCGCTTTCGTTGTCAATGTGACTGCACGTTTCCCTCTCATAATGAGGCACAAATCCACGTTTCCGGTCCATAGTGCACTATGTAGAAAGTGCAAATAGCTATGTCAAGAAACCTTGACAGGATTTAGTCAAGAAACCTATACAAGAACGCTTTTATCGTCAAATATCGCCAAATAGCGAGTATGAGAAAGAGTCTTGCACTTTCACTAATTCTTCTGTTCCTAATGTCTTTGGTTATACTTCAAACTAATACCGTTAATGCCCAGACTAAAACCATAGTTGTTCCTGACGATTTCCCCACCATTTCCTCAGCGATAGCAAACGCCACAAACGGAGATACAATTTATGTCAAAAGCGGAACCTACACTGAATATGAGCTTGGAATAAACAAACCAATTTCGCTCATAGGTGAAAATTCAGGTTCAACAAAACTAAACCTGCAATCGGCAAGGCATGTAGGTGACCCTTTGTATTGGTATCTCCCCGACCTTTTCCCTGCTCCGGTCTGGTATGACACAGCCATGAAGGTACGTTCAGATAATTTTGTACTCTCTGGCCTCACAATCGCTACAAACGGCGGAGACATAAACATAACGGGAAATAATAACCAAATAAAAGGCAATTCCATAACAGCTTTTACGTCAATAATAGGTTCAGACAATCAGCTAAGAAATAATTCTATAGCTGCCCCTTTCACTATACTGGGTTCTAATAACCACATAACCGATAATACATTTTTAGAAAACCCTACCATTAAGCGATTATATGACTATGATATTGCTGGGAACCACTGTAACTTCTCCTCAAACAACGTTAAGGGTGGTGACGTTAACTTTGTTGGCGAGTACAGTGTCTTTTCATTTAACAATTTTACGGGTACCCTTTCTACTGCGTCGGATGACTGCTTCTTTTATACCAATACATTTACCGAAAGCGGTGAATTCAGAGTCAATGGCAACAACAACATCATATGTAAAAACATCCTTGACCATTACGGTTCAGGTTTAATAATTATCGGTTATGGCAACAAAGCAATGTTAAACAATATCACTTATTGTAGAATAGGCATTGCCCCAAGCGCAGACAGCATCATTTATGCCAACTACATCGCCCATAACGAATGGACCATAAACTCGAGAAACGCCATAATAAACCCAAACGGCAACCTGAACTTCTTAACACATAACAATTTTGTCAATAACCACTACTATACAGTTCAAACATTGGTTATGCCAAATAACACAATGGATTATTTTGATAACGGGGTTGTAGGAAACTACTGGGATATCTACCAAGGCGTAGACAATAATTTCGATGGTATCGGAGATTCACCTTTCTATCTTGATTCGAATCATCTTGACCGTTTCCCGCTGATAGCACCGTTTGACTTCTCCACTGTTGAGGAAGTGTTTCCTGACTGGCTAATCATGCCAAGCATAGATGTGGTTAGTCCAAAGAGCGTTACTTATTCAACTGCAAATGTAAGTGTGGATTTTGTGCTCAATAAGCAGATGTCATGGGTGGGTTATAGCTTGGATGGAATAGAAAACAGGACTGTAACAGGAAACCTGACGCTCAGGGATTTATCGTTTGGTGCACACAACCTTACAGTTTATGCTATTGACGGATATAGGAACCAAGTGGCTTCACAGACAATCAGCTTTACGATAGAAGAACCATTTCCAACGTTACTAATAGCAACTGTTAGTATCTTCACTGTATTCATTAGCTTGATTGGTATTTTACTGTTTAGAAGGCATCAAAAAACCACTTTGTCAAGAAACCGTGACAAGCCTTAGTCAAGAAACCTATACAAAAACACTTTATTGCGCAAACACCCCAATAGCTACCAGATAGCTATGCTAAACAGAACCGTAGCATCAGTTTTCATCATAGCGTTGCTTATCACTCCAATCGGTGCAATGTCTATCGATTTTGCACAAGCAAACCCCTACCGCTATGAAGATCACTGGACAGAGGTTCCGCCTCCAACAGGCACACAGGCACCGATAATCACAATCCACACTCCCCAAAACGGTTCATACTACCAAAAAAATGTGAATCTGACACTCGACGTAATCATACCCAAAACCAACGGCACCTACTCCATAGACGAGCTATATTATGTGGGCAGTTGGAAACCGAACGAGGTCACTTATATCGCAAAGAAATTCGGAGTAAACACTTCCTTTTCCGTAGACCTTACCCCAGTTCCTGGAGGCAACCTCTCCATTACACTCTACGCTGTGGGCGCGGGATTTTACATGACAAGCCAAGAGCTTGGCTCGGATCCCTATACCATGATCACTCATTTTGCCAGTTTCAAAATGACCGGTCATTCAACGGTTAGCTTCATCAAAGACCTTGTTCCGCCAAGGATTATCGTCCAATCTCCCCAGAACACAACTTACAACAGTTCAGAGGTTAAATTGGATTTCACTGTAAATGAAGGTGTTTCCCAGATTCTATACAATCTAGACAACAAAGGAAATCAAACGATATCTGGGGATTCCACTCTTACAGGTTTGCTTAACGGAGAGCACAATATGACTTTGTATGTGGCAGACTTGGCTGGAAATGCTGTTTCTTCAAAAATACTATTCTTCAATGTGAACTCGCCTGAACCATTCCCAATTGTTCCTGTTGCTGTAGCTGTTGCAGTAATCGCCTTAGCCATGGTTCTTTCACTTCTACTTTTTAGAAGGCCTCGAAAAACCGCCAATTTGAAGAAATAGACCTTTCCCACGAGTGGGTGGCTCCCTGTTAGTTATCTGTTGCAAAGATCGAAGAAGCGCTTGAGAAAGGTGCTCTTCCAAACAGATTAGATTAATATCCGGTCGTTAAATTCAATTTATAACGTTTTTAGATAAAGAGGGTAAACGATCTGAAAATCAGAGTCTTAGGCGCCGCAAGAGAAGTCGGCGGCTCTTGCATCGAAGTTGCCACAGACCACTCCAAGGTTGCATTAGACTACGGCATAAAACTCGAAGGCACAACCGACCAATACCCCAAGAACTTCGATGCAATAGTAGTCAGCCACGCCCACCTAGACCATTCCGGAAGCCTTCTACGCCTCTCAAAATCAAGGAATAAACAAATTATAGTGGGCTCAAAAATTACTCGCGATGTAACACTTGAATTGCTAAAAGACATGATTAAAGTTAACGAATACAACGAGACTCCCCTGGGCTACGACAATCAGACAGTTGACCAAGTGAAAGGGGCATGGGTACCCACAGATACCTTGAATTTAGCAGATATGAACATTGAACTTTATCCTGCGGGGCATGTTGCAGGCGCCGCCATGACGGGCATTCGTGCCGAAGGAAAATCTCTTCTATACACAGGCGATTTTTGCCTGCATGACACTGAAATCCTTGTTGGCTGCAACCCCCAATTGCTTCCCCAGCAGCCCGATGTTCTTATTTCGGAATCAACGTACGGTGGAACAGTACGCCAGCAGCGAAGCGAGCTCATCGACCAAATGTACGCTGAAATTAGCTATACAATGAAGCACAGGGGCAATGTTTTGATTCCAACCTTCGCGTTTCACCGAAGCCAAGAGATGGCTATACGAATAGACCAAGCCATTGAAAGCGGACTACTCCCAAAACGTAACGTTTACATGCTTTCGAAGCTCGCAAATAAAATAACGAAAATCTTCAATGGCTACTCGCCCCTATTCAAGCAACAGACACAGAAGCGAGCAAAACCTTTTGAGTACAAGCATGTGCAAGAGGTTGAGCGGACAACTGACATCGAAGAGCCAGCCCTAGTTATTTGCACACCGGGGTTTGGTCATGCAGGAGCAAGTCTGAGCTTACTTAACAAATGGGCTGAAATTGAAGAAAACACGATCATTGTGACTTCAGGTTATCTGCCGCCAGACAGTCCCTTAAGGCTGGCAAAAGATAAGCATTACATAAAGATTGATGGGGAAAGATTTCCGGTTCAAGCTAAAATTGTCCAAATAGAGCTCTCAGGGCATGCCGACCAGCGGGAACTTGTGCAATTAATTGAGTATCTGAAGCCTAAGCAGACGGTTCTTGTTCATGGAGATTTAAAAGAGGCAGAAGCGCTTTCAAAGCAGGTTTGCGAATTAACACAAGTTAGTATTCCAGAAAAAAATGAAACCATCAGTATTTAGTCAAAAACTTGAGGGGGGCTAAAAAAGCCCTGTTGCTTAGTAGGTTACGACGCCTATTCGGGTCATCAAATACTCAAAGCCAGCACCTTTGAAGGCACCAACGACTTTGCCCTGCACTTCCTTGCCAGGAGTCAAAGCAACCATGCAGCCTCCGCCTCCGCCACCCGTCAACTTAGCGCCGAATGCACCCTGCTTACGGGCGATATCGACGAGTTGGTCAAGTTCTTTGCTGGATACGCCGATTTCTTGGAGTATGCGGTGGTTTTCGTTCATTAGGTCGCCGCATTTTTTGAGGTCGCCTGCTTCGAGTGCTTTGCGTCCTGCAACTGCGAGGGATTCGGCTTGTTTGAAGAGTGGGTCATATTTTGCTGGGTTGGCTTTTTTGCGGTCTGCTACGCCTTCAACCATCGCTTTGGTGTTGGCGACTTTGCCTGTGCTGCCAATGACGATTTCGATTGGTTTGCGTACATGGATTTTTTCAACGAGGTCTTGCCCGCCTGCGGGGTTCTTCTTAAACCACATAAAGCCGCCGTAGGTTGCTGCGGTGTTGTCGATTCCCGAGGGGTTGCCTGCATAGGCTTTTTCGCCTTCATAGGCCACTGCGTTAATTTGTTCATTTGTTAAGTTTAAGTTGAGTTCTTCGCTGATGGCTCGTGCGATGGCAACGCTGCTTGCTGCTGAAGCACCTAAGCCGCTAAATCCAGGTAATGAGCCGCCTATCCAGATGTCAAGCGGAGTTTTGGGGTCTAATTTCATGGCTTTCAGCATGCGTTCTATGGATTCGATTTGCTGGAGTCTTTTTTCTTCACCGTATCCTTTGGCGGTTTTGCGGTCGTCTTTTACGTTTAAGCCTTTTACAGCTTTTTTGACTTCTGCATCCGTGGAGGAATCAATCGCTGAAACTATGCCGGGAACACCGTGGACAACGAAGTGTTCGCCGAATAGGATAACTTTTCCGTAACCTGAACCTTTACCCATTGTTAATTCACCTTGAAAGGTAGGTATGGGTTGCTTTTAGATAAAAATGTATGTTTGTAAGAGCCAATTTTTGCTCAGGCTTTGATTCCGAAATGGGGTTTTACTCTTGGTTGTCTGTGCCCAGTTGAAGTTCGGCAGCTTTTACTGTAGCTTGTTATTGCCGATGGTTTAACCTTAAATATTGAGACACAATAAATAGTGGTGTTCAAGGGTGAGGAGTGCCTGTGAGACATGCCTTTACCTCTCAATATTGGAGAAAGTGTTGGGAGCTAGGCATCGTTTAGTAGGAACAGTCTTACCCTTGACTTTTAAAATCTAATAACAGCGTCCTTCTTGTTGGGCGCGCGCTAAGCACCCTGTAATTCATAACTTTAACCAAAGATAGCCTTTTATCGCCAAAAGGTTTACTCTGTATTGGTAAAGATGCGAAAAACCGCATTAGCAGTCACATTAATTCTAACAATTATTTTTCAACTTGCCTTATTGAACTTAGTAACTGCTAACCCATCCATACCGCCAGATATTCCAGTTGTTGTTACAGTACCTGACATTCAAATCAACGCTGAAATCTCACAAAGCAATGAACTATATGCAAAGGTTAACTCAACCTATCAAACAACAACCGTCTACAAATTCGGTGATACATACAATAATGGCACAATTAGAATAGCATACAACAGAATTGATGCTTACTATCCCATACCCGTTGGCAGTAAAAATGTTCAAGTACAAATGAATGGACAAGACCTTAATTGGACAAATAGAGTATAGAGAGTTTACTCACCTCTTTGACTCTGATTTGCCAAACATTAATTGGTCTATATCGCCAGTTCCTCAAACTTTCTTATTATCAACGCATTATGAATTTAACATTCCAAAAACAACTCAAGCATACGAATATTTAGGAACTTATGCTTGTCTAATTCCAATAAAATCACGCTATGGCTTAGATACTATAAGCGGAAATTACTCTGGATATTCTTGGGTTGGGTGGAGTACAAACTCATCGGCACATGTCAGAATAAAAATAGACCCATCTTTGAGCAATACTCAGTTGTACTCAATCAATAACTTAGGAACCCTAACTGAACTTAATTTTCAACTTTCAAATGATAATGTAGTTGAAACTCAAGTGCAATTGACTGGCAGTACACGTCCTTTCGGTTTAGTTTTAACCTTTGACAAACCTCAAGAGTCACCGTTACTCATCTGCATTTCCCATTTTAATTGCTTCGATGATTATCACGTTATTGGCTATCCTTGGATATCTACTGCTTTTTAGAAGGCATCGAAAAACCGCTATGTCAAGAAACCTTGACTGAGCACTTAGTCAAGAAATCTATACAAGAACGCTTTTATCGCCTCTATAACGCTAATACTAAACATGGGCGCTACCAACAAAGTGTCCTCATTGATTCTAACTATCATTCTAGTAGCTTCCAGCTTGTTGCTTGTACCATTAGCTAATGCTCAATCTATACCCAAGCCTTCTGTACCCGAATTCACATTAGACTTTGTTGACAGGTCTTTCACCACCAATGATGGTGTGTATTATGACAGTAAAACAATACAAGTTACAGTAGCGAATCAGCATAGTCTGAATAATTCTTTATTCTATAACGTCAGATATAGAGTTGACAATGGCAATTGGATGGACATTTATACAATGGATGATGCTTACCCGCCCCAATCTGACTCTGAGTATACAATCATATCAGTATATCTTCATCCTCAAGGCAATGCTACCCTTGTACCGACTAATTCTATTGTAGAAGTACAAGTAGAAGCTATGATTGGCTACATACACAGGGGTTACAATCCCAATCACACAAGCCAATTAGATATGTATCCTTATGTTTTCACTGGAGAAACAAGTGGATGGAGCAACACACAAACAATAATCTTAGCCACCGTATAGTTCACCAACGCTCAACTGTTATCAATGGCTAACTCCTCAATACCGGTCCTCATACTGCCAGAAACAGACCCATTCAGAACGTCAATAGATTTAGTTGTTGCCTATAGATTATATTAGCGGTTATTATTGACTATCGTTTTGGTTTTTAGAAGGCATCGAAAAACCGCTAAACCAACTCAATGACCTTTTCCCAAGCAAGTGTATACCCTGCAGGGGTGTTCTACCTTATAGATGGTGTTTTTTTGGCTGTTCTATAGAGTAGCACTAAATATGATGGGCATATGTTAGAAGTAGGTGGTTAGGTGGACAATCTACAAAAGGCAAAATTCAAGAAAAAGATGTTCATCGGCTTAGGCTTTCTGGTAGTATTTGTTTTACTAGTAATAGCACCCATGATACTTGCTTCGCAAAAAACCGCCTTTAGCGAAAAAGATTTTCCTCTTGAGGTTGATTTGCCTACAACGGTTTATAATGTGGGAGAAAAAATATCCTTGACTGCTACTATAATTAATAGAAGCGGTAAAGACGTCAATATGTCTTCTAATGGGGCAATGCCGTGTGTGTTCTTTCATAATATCAATGATACGACTGCCCACGGTGAAATATCCATGTTAGCATATCAGATTTTAAAAGCCAACGATAAAGTATCCAGAGTTTTCGAGTATGAAGCCATCGAACCAGGCACATATATCTTGGATGCACATTACAGCATTGGAGTCAATGGGGTTTTGATTGAAAACAAAAACAATGAGATTATCATTGAAGTAAGATAGCTGATGCCAGGATCTCTCACTGAGAGGTTGCGTGGTTTCTATATGGGCAAAGCTGCCTCTCTGCGGTATGTGCTTAGAAACTAGGGAGCAATCTTTCCGAAACCTAAAATAAGCCCGTAACAAAAGTATAGCCACTTGAGGTTAAAGTTCGTGTCATCAATCATCGAAGACCTCATTGCCCGAAAAATTTTCAACAACCGCGGAGAAGAAACCATAGAAGTTGACGTAATCACTGCTTCTGGGTTCGGAAGAGCAGCTGCTCCAGCAGGCAAAAGCCGAGGAAAAGCTGAAGTGGTATATTATCCGCAAGGCGGCGTTGAGGCAGCCATAAAAAAAGTTGATGATTTAATTGCTCCTGAACTTGCAGGGTTAAACGCTGATTTCCAAGAAGAAATCGACAATACACTTCATGAAATCGATGGAACCACCGATTTCAAAAACATCGGCGGAAACACCGCTTTCGCAATCAGCCTTGCAAACGCAGAAGCAGCAGCAAACTCTCACGGTTTACTTCTTATTCCAGTTTCTTAGGCGGAAACGCAGCAACACACCCTGCCTTATCCATTGGGTAACTGCATAAGCGGCGGAGCACACGCACGCGGCAAAGCACCCGACATCCAAGAATACCTTGCGTTGCCCCATGGTGCAGAAAGTTTCCTTGAAGCCCAAACCGCCAACACACAAATTCACAAAAAAATCGGTGACTCACTCAAAAAGAAAACCACCACTTTTAACGGCGGCAAAAGCGACGAAGGCGCATGGATAGCCAACATCGACACTGACGACGCCTTTGAGGTTATGGCTAAAGCCTGCGAAGAAGTCGGCAACGAAATGGATTTTGAATGCGGTTTTGGCATTGATGTGGCTGCTTCCTCATTTTGGAAGCCGAAAGAAGAAAAATACGTTTATGAAAACGAAGGCAAAAAACGCGACACCGCCGAACAGCTTGAGTTCATGCTGGAGTTAATTGAAAAGTATCATCTTGCCTATGTTGAAGATCCATTCCATGAGGATGACTTTGACAGCTTCGCCGAATTAACTCGCAAATCCAAGAATTGCTTAATTTGCGGAGACGATTTGTTCACAACTAATACTGAAAGGTTAAATAATGGAATTAAGATTAACGCTGGAAACGCCATCATCATAAAAGTCAACCAGATAGGCACCTTAACCGATGCAGCTGAAACAATCGAAACAGCGCAACGCCACGGTTACGATCGCTGTCGTGTCCCACCGATCCGGCGACACATGCGATTGGCACATAGCTCATTTGGCTGTAGCCTACAAATGCCCCGTCATCAAAACAGGCGTAGTTGAAGGCGCACGCATAGCCAAACTAAACGAGCTCATCCGCATTGAGCATTTCCTTGGTAACAGAGCCAAAATGGCTGACCTAAAAATACGCTAAAGAGAAGATGAAGAAATAATGTCTGAAGACCAAGTAAAAGAAAATCAACCAGAGAAAATCTGAAGAAGACAAGAAGAGGAACATGAAACTGTAGAGGCTCCTCGAAGAAGAAACAACTGAAACCGTCACTGAAGCTGAGCCTGAAGGCGAAGCAGAAGAAGAAGCTCAGGAAGCACAAGCTCCAGAAGAAACTCTCCTTTTACCACGAGACACCCTGCTATCAGCAGGCATCCACATCGGCACCAGAATGAAAACCCTTGACATGGAACCATTCATTTACCGTGTCAGACCAGACGGCTTATTTGTTTTAGACGTTAAAAAAACAGATGACCGAATCAGAGTTACAGGAAAATTCCTTTCACGATACGAACCAGCAAAAGTAGCAGTTGCAGCAACAAGGCTATATGCTCACGAACCAGTCAAAATGTTCTGCAAACTAACAGGTGCAACACCACTCATCGGCAGATTCATCCCAGGCCAACTATCAAACCCACAATACTCAAGCCGAATTGACCCAGAAGTCATCCTAGTATGCGACCCACGAGCAGACGCACAAGCAGTCAAAGAAGCATCCAAAGTCGGCATACCAATCGTAGCACT
Organism: uncultured archaeon; assembly: GCA_963800605.1. Classification (GTDB taxonomy): domain Archaea; phylum Thermoproteota; class Bathyarchaeia; order Bathyarchaeales; family Bathycorpusculaceae; genus Bathycorpusculum. The sequence goes on from CAWDBI010000008.1 coordinate 124,629, forward strand.
CTGCAGCACAGACAACGAATTCTCAGGCGTAGACCTAGTCATCCCAACAAACAACAAAGGCAGACGCGCACTTAGCAGTCATATTCTGGCTACTTGCAAGACAAGTGCTCCGCGAAAGAGGCGAATTAGGCCCAGACAAAGATCCACCAGTAACAATCGAAGACTTTGAAGCTAAAGTCACACGCGAAGAGGAGGAGGAAGCCTAAAAGTTTGCCGCCGATTCGGCGTCCAACTGTTGCTTCTCAATTTTATGAGGGCAGACGCCGAAGCGCTCAGAGCACAAATTAACTCTTGTTTTCTCCACAAACTCGGACCACAAAAAACTTCCCAAAGTTAATTCTCAACTCACCCACGAAATATCGTGGGTTTAATTTGTCCCCACGCAGGCTACATGTATTCTGGTCCTGTGGCGGCATCTGCTTTTTACGAATTAGCCACAAGATGGCAAACCCGATACTGTTGTGCTTTTAGGTCCAAACCACACAGGCTATGGCAGCGCACTTAGCAATTATGCGTGAAGGCACATGGCGGACACCGCTTGGCGACGTTGAAATCGATTCAGAAATGGCTGATGCGATACTTCATGAAACCAACATAGTTGACGTTGATGAAGTTGCACACCGCTATGAGCATTCAATTGAAGTTCAACTGCCCTTTCTGCAGTACCTATATGGCAACACATTCAAGATTGTGCCCATTTGCTTTTTGATGCAGGATTACGATTCAGCAGTTGAAGTTGGACGAGCACTGACAGAAGCTTTAGACGCCACCAACACAGTTGTTATTGCTTCTTCTGACATGACCCATTATGAATCCGCAAAAGCTGCCGCAGCAAAAGACCAAGCAGCCCTCAAAGCAGTCACCGACTTGAACGCAAAACGCTTCTACGAAACCGTTGAAACCCAAAACATAACCGCATGCGGCTACGCCCCAATAACTGCCTTAATCACTTATGCTGTGGGCGTCAACGCAAAAGCTGAACTGCTAAGTTACCATAACAGCGGCGACATAACAGGTGACCACTCAAGCGTAGTCGGATATGCAGCAGTAAAATTCAGAAAATAGTTTCTAAAACTCAATATTCCTTTAATAGTTTTTCAAAGAAAGCTTTTGGTTTTAGCTATGTCTTCCATGGGGGTTTTGTGGTCCAGTTCAACGTTATTGGACCATCATAACCATAGTCATGAAGTGTTGAGAGGAAATGGTTAATTCAGGCGTTTTCTCTATGAAGGGCTGATGGGATTTGTTTGCCATATGAACATTGCAGACACGTCTACCATAATTATCGAGCAACTCATCGACTACTTTGGTTTCTAGTGCATGGCATAAATCAAAAGTTATTCCCATCTCGCCCTCGGGGTCAATAACGCCGAAAACCTCTTCAAGTTGCTCAACGTTCTTGCCAAAACCCGTCGAATTAAACGACAGATTCTCCAAAGACAACTTAATCCCTAACTTTTTCGCAAAGGGTTTGATTTCCCCAAAAACCTCCCTCAAACACTGCTTCCCTGACTTGTCTTGGTAACTTTTTGGAAACATTCGAATGCACAGTCATCAGTGGAGCATGAAGTGCACGGGCGCATTCAAGCGAAATCTTGCCATAATAAACCGCCTGATGAACCTCAATAGGATCTTTCACATGCAAACAGCTGAATGAAGTGTTAAACAATTCAAGCCTGAAGCCGCCAACGCTTTCTGTTCACGGTAAACGTCAGTGTCATGTTCTTTCTTGATCGATTTCATGTTAAACTCGATGTTTGAAAACCAAACTTTTTAGCGGCGGCAAAGTTCTCGTTTATGTCGGTACTTGCTAAAGATTCCGTTTGATAGACTTAACCTCATTTTGTCACTACCTTCTCAAAACAGATAAGACTCAATTTACCACAGACTGCCTCGGTTTTAAATGCCCTATAACCCGCTTTCTCATACAAATGGATATTTCTATAGACTCTTAATTCCAGTGAAAAGTTCAAAGCGCTTACAAACGCAACATTTGCGTTCAATTTCAGCAAGCAGCTTTGATCCTATGCCTTGATTTTGAAATTTTGGGTTAACAACTAATCTGCCAATATGACAGGTTCCACTGTTCAAAGATGCCCTGACTGACCCAACGATTTTGCCATCAATTGTGGCTTTTAGAAAAATGTGGTTCTTAAACAGCTGTTTTAACTCGTCTAAGGTTTCTGTGAGCGGAGGAATCTCAAAGTCATTGTAAGCTTTTGCTTCACTTTGGAACGCTTCCTTTTGAAGCAGTAGTATTTCTCCTGCATCATTGACGTTTGCGGTTTCAATCTGCAACTCTGTATCCTCTTGTCCGCTATTGTTTACTGCTTGATTGTCTTTTATACCGTTAGTAGCCTAATGCATTTTACGATGACTTGCTCTTTTGTTGCTGCCGGAGTTTTTTGATGTGTTCTTCATGGCTGATGTCTTCAGCGGTATCCATCGGCGGCCTGAAACCACGCTTTTTCAGTGTTTCCTCTATTTCTTTTTCTTCTTCGTTTATCATAGCATAGATTCTGGTTCTATTTGGAATAAGCCTTTGTTGTAGCCGAGTGTTTCCACACTCCCTCCAGCCAATACAATTTCAAGAATATTTCGAATTACTGGAGTTTAAACTGGAAAGTTAATGCTACTCTGCTGTTATGCCTAATTAACACTAACTATTAATAGCATTTTAACCACTGTATATTGCATAAAATAGGAGATAAAAATGCTAAAAAATAGAAATTTCGCAAAAATCTTAGTTTGTCTACTACTATTTTCAAGCACTTTACTTGTTCTAACACCTAACGCAACAGCACATACTCCCGCATGGGAAATTCCAACATTTGCTTTCATCAACGTTTCACCCAACCCTGTCGGAATAGGTCAACAAGCAGCCGTTGTAGTCTGGCTTGACAAGATACCTGACGGCGCCTTAATCACAAACAACATCCGCTTCCACAACTTCAAAGTCGTAATCACCGCACCAGATGGAACAACTGAAACAGTAAATTGGGAAACCATTACTGACACAACATCATCAGCATACACAGCTTTTACCCCTGACCAAATCGGAACTTATACATTCAACTTTACCTTCCCAGGACAAAAATACACCGACTACACATACAGTACAACCTCAGCATTCATAAACGACACATATCTACCCAGTACAGCATCCACAACTTTGACAGTTCAAGAAGAACCAGCACCAGGCGGAAACATAACACCCCTGCCAACAGAGTACTGGTCACGACCTATCGAAGGACAGAATGCAAACTGGTTCCAAATATCCTCTAACTACCTCAACCCATTCGGCGCAGCCTACAGCTTTGGCTCAGTACGATTCCAACCAGACGGCACAGCACCAGATAGCTCACACGTTATGTGGAGCAAGCCAATCACATTCGGCGGTATAATAGGTGGAAACAACGAAGCCCAATTACCAAACTCACCAATAGCCCCAACCGGCGTTGAAGGCGCAGCATACTACACCGGCCTATCATACGAAACAAAATTCAACACCCCGCTCATCATCAGCGGAAGACTCTACTACGGATTACCCCACAGCAACAACGGCGCTGGCGGCGGATACATCTGTGTCGACTTACGCACAGGCCAACAAATCTGGATGCAAAACTACACTGTAAACCCATCATTCGGCGCAATCATAAACGTTGAAACACCAAACCAACACGGCGCAATATCATACTTAATCGCAACTCAAGGCACCACTTGGATGATGTTTGATCCATGGATGGAACCTGGGTATTCAACATAACCGACGTTCCAACAGGAACCAGAAGTTTCGGACCATACGGCGAACCAATCATCTACAACATCAACCTCGCAAACAAATGGTTAGCACTATGGAACTTTACAGAAGTTGTAAGCAACGGTCCAGTTAACCTCTTAGGATCTAACGGATACAGACCAGTAAATGCCGTTTACAATACAACAATACGCGATTCTTACTCTTGGAACGTTACCCTTCCAACCCTATCCACAACTGGTGCAGGCATAGGATGGGCAATCGATAACGACCTACTGCTAGGCTATGGCAACATGAGATCCAGCTTCGGTCAACCTACTTGGGGTGGCGTCGCAGCAGGCAGCACTACACAATATGCAACTGTCTGGGCAGTCAGCCTGAAAGACACCTCCAGAGGCACACTACTGTGGACCAAAGACATCCAAGTACCCCCAGGCAACGTTACACTACAACTCGGTACAGTAGATCCAACAAACCGTATGTTCTTCGTAAGCACTAAAGAAACAATGCAATGGTACGGCTATGACCTTGACACTGGCAACCTCAAATGGGGTCCAGTCGGTAACACACGCTCATTCAACTACTACCCAACCATCGGAAGCGGCGGTGTCGCACAAATCGGCTATGTCGCATACGGTAAACTCTATGTCGGCGGCTACGGCGGCGAAGTCTTCTGCTATGACACAGAAACAGGTAATGAACTCTGGACTTATGGTGGCGGCGGCGAAGGCAACAGCACAAACAGCGGAACCGAAACCTCATGGGGACTATACCCAACATTCATAGCATCAATAGCTGATGACAAAGTCTACGTATACAACAACGAACACTCTCCAAACGTGCCACTCTACAGAGACGAAAAAGTACGATGCCTAAACGCTACAACAGGCCAAGAACTTTGGACCCTTGACAGCTGGGCTGCAGTAGGCGGCTTTGGCGACTTTGGCTTCCCAACAGCAGACGGACAAATAGCTTACCTCAACGCATACGACATGAAAGTCTACTCCATCGGCAAAGGACCAAGCGCAATGACCGTTGACGCACCAAAAGCAGCAATTGAACTAGGCAAATCCTTAGTTATCAGCGGTACAGTCACCGATATATCTGCAGGCACACAGCAATCCGAACAATTAGCACGCTTCCCCAACGGTGTTGCAGCAGTCTCCGACCAAAGCATGGGTAGCTGGATGCAATATGTCTACATGCAAAAGGCACTCCCATCAAACATTGTTGGTGTGACTGTCGAACTCAATGTCGTTGACGCAAACGGCAACTACCGATCCATCGGAACAACCACCGCAGACGCAGACGGCTTCTTCAGCTATAGCTGGGTACCAGACATCGAAGGTAAATACACAGTCTATGCTTCCTTTGCTGGCAGTAACTCTTACTATCCATCACATGCCGTCACAGCTTTCACAGTTGACACAGGCGCAGCAGCAACCTCAACACCACAACCAACTCAGGGAACCTCTGTAGCTGATCAGTACATTCTTCCAGGAATCATCGCCATCATTGTTGCAATAGTCATTGGCTTTGCAGCTACAATACTGATCCTAAGAAAGAAATAATAAGCGTAAAAAACCAAATCAACTTTCCCTCCCTTTTTTAATTTCAATATTTTAAAACTACATTGTGCAAGCTTCTAGACAATATTGGCGGCGAGAGGTTATACTCTTCACATTCTGGGATTTTTATATAAATAAAATAGTTTGCTGATCTCAGCATACTTGGACGGATTCGGATAGTTTTAAGCATTCAAAAGTTGGTGAGTTAACGGGTTCTAGCTTAATCACGTACGCCTAAATAAGGGAGTGTAGAATAAAAAATCGCACAAGTTACCATTGAAAAACTGGGTTATCGCAAGGTTTATGGAATAATTTAAAATAACCCCTCTTGTTTATATCAGAGAAATACAAACAAAACAGGCATAGGGGAACAAGAAAGTCATGAGTGATGAAGGCGATACATTCTGGGTATCCTTTGCAGAAAGAATCTTCGGAATAGCTTTAATCGTAATCGGCGCATTAATGCTTTACTTCACAGCGACATCCGCTGAAATCGGTGGGTTTGGCGTATTCTTCGGCGTACTAAGCGTCATCTTAGTTATCATCGGCGTATTCCTCTTAGTCGTTAAGCCGTCACAATAAACCCTAAAATTTTATTCCCTTCTTTCCACCATTATTCTACAGTTAGTAACCAACGCAGCAATCACACCCAAAGCTGCAAGCCACGGCGCAATAACGACGCCCAAGACCCCCACGGTTGCTGGAATCTCTAGCAAAGTTTTACCTGCCTCATCCTTTACGATTAAGCGTGTAACGTTACCCTCATGCAACAGTTGGCCAACACGGTCAACTAGATCTTTGCCAGAAACTTTGTATTCTTCACTCGTAAACTTGGGAGTCGCTGCACCACAAACAGTGCAGAACTTGTCATCGGCTTTTAGAGGTGAACCACACTTCACACAATAAGGCAATTCAAACACCAATCAAACAGAAGTCGCCAAAGAAATAAAAGCTTTATCAAACCAAGCAAAAGCTACATTAGCCACTCAAAACACAAAATAGAATGAACGTATTTATTAACCAACAATAGATACATTTTCAGCTTAATTATTAGGAGAAATAATCGAGATGCCCACTCGCCAACCAATAGTCTGTGTTCTAGGACATGTAGATGCAGGTAAAACCTCACTACTTGATGAGTTACGTAAAACTAACGTTCAGCTTCGTGAAGCAGGCGGCATGACCCAGCATATCGGTGCAAGCTTTTTCCCTGTGGAAACCCTAAAGCAGCTTATTGGACCCTACATGGTTACATTTAAAACGGGCATCGAAATCCCCGGCTTACTAATCGTCGATACCCCCGGACACGAAGCCTTCACCAATCTGCGTCGCAGAGGCGGAAGTGTCGCAGACATAGCAATACTCGTCGTCAACGCAGTACGCGGTTTCGAAGCACAAACCTTTGAGTGCATCGAGATCCTTAAAGCAAAAAAAACTCCCTTCATAGTAGCAGTTAACCAAATTGACCGTATACCCGGCTGGAAAGTTCATGACCACGCCCCATTTCTGCAGTCATATAATGCCCAATCCAGCTTTGTACAAGAAGAACTAAACAACAGCCTCTACCGCGTCATGGGCGAATTTAGCCGTCTCCAATTTAAAACAGACCGATTCGACCACATCAAAGATTTCACCCAAAACATCGCTTTGGTACCAACCAGCGCCAAAACAGGTGAAGGCTTATCCGAGTTAGTTATGGTTCTGGTTGGGTTAACTCAGCAGTTCCTCAAAAAGCGGTTGCAAACCACCGATACTGCAGCCAAAGGCTCAATCTTAGAAGTTAAAGAGGAACCCGGTTTAGGATCACATTAAACACAATCGTTTACGATGGCACACTCCATAGAGACGATTTGGTAGTGGTGGGCGGTAAAGATGGCCCCATTTCTGCACGTGTCCGCACTATTTTGGTGCCTAAACCCTTGGATGAAATGCGTGATCCCACGAGACAAATTCACAAGCGTCGATGTAGTTTATGCGAGTGCAGGAGTAAAAATTGTTGCGCCTGGATTAGAAACTGCATTGGCTGGTGCACCATTATTGGCAGTGCCACCGGGCGAAGATGTCAACAAATACTGCAAACAGATCACAGAAGAAATCGGCAGAATCAGAATCACCAAAGAAATCGACGGCGTCATCGCTAAAGCAGACACGTTGGGTTCATTGGAAGCCATGGCTGAAATCCTCAAAGCCAACAATGTGCAGGTCCGCAGCGCCGACATCGGCGACATAAGCAAACGCGACGTAATCGAAGCCTCAGTCGTAAAACAACGTCAACCCCTCGTCGGCGCAATATTAGCGTTCGGCGTTAAAACTTTGCCTGACGCAGAAATAGAAGCAGAAGCTACCGGCGTAAAAATTTTCAAAGACCCAATCATCTACAACCTAATCGACAACTACCTAGAATGGGTAAAGACTAAGCGTGAGGCTAAAAGCGAAGAAGAATTTGATGCCCTCGTTAAACCCGGCAAAGTTCAAGTGCTGCCCAACTGCATTTTCCGCAGAGCCAAACCATTGGTTGTCGGCGTTGACAATTCAAGGTGGCCGATTAAAACCCAAGGTCTCGCTTATCCGCGCAGAAGACGGCTCTGATTTAGGGGAGATTGAGCAGATTCAGGATAAAGGGAAAGCAATCGGCGAAGCCAAAGTTGGCATGGAGGTTGCGATTTCTATGGATAAACCCATCGCTGGTAGACACATCTTTGAACGCGACGTCCTATTCGTTAAGGTCCCTGAGAAGGATGCAAAGACACTCCTGACAACTCATTTAGATGATTTGACCTCAGCGGAGCAGGATGTGCTAAAAGAGTACGTTAACATGATGCGCAAAAAGATTCCCTTCTGGGCAGGCGTCATGTAAGCGCAAGAAACCCTCTTGCTTACAGCGACCTATTCCCCTCTATTTAACTACACTAATAAGGTGTGTTAAAACCTATTACCCGCCTTAGAGAGTGATCCCCCTCCACTTTATGATTCTGTGATACCCGCTGACTATTTGGCTCCAAATCTCGAGTTAAGGGCAAGTGCAACAATTTTTTTATTGTTACCGCAAGTTGCCTGCTTTTTCTTTCTGTAAAGTAAGCGATGACAAACGCAACTAGATTAGTTATCAACAGTATGGGGATTAGCATGACGAAACGGTTGACTGGCAGGTCTAATCCATTTAGTAGTATGATTATGGGGTAATGAGTCAGAAAAAGCGTGTAGGAATATGCTGCTCCAATAGCAACCTTTCTTGCAACTGGCTTATACGTCACAAGTTTCGATGATCGCCTAAGACAACCCATGTTTAAGAGAACAACCGCCAGAAAGACACCGGCTGACAATGCCAAGCCCAAGTATACATTGTAGAAATCATTGGTCCAAGCAAAAGTCGCATAAACAGCAAATGCAGCAACCGCCAAGCAAACCGCAAAAAGCACCTGCACAGTAGCCCTTGCAAAGTTACCTGAAAGCCAATTTCTAAACGCTGCGGAACTAAGCGCCAATGTCATCAGAACGCCTACAAACCAGACGACAATAAGACTGCTAAACTCCCCACAGAAGCCAACCAGTAGCAGACCAAACAAAACAGTAGCCACACAAATAGCGACCTTGTAGCTTAAGTTCTTCTTGCGTTTACCTGCCAACGTGAGCAAACCGATTACCAGAGCGCCAAAGAACATGTAAATCCACCACTCAACCACAAGCGTCCACAATATGCCGTTGAAACCAAACGGAGTCACCTCCGGCAAAGGCAAGCAAAAGCCAGTCGATGAAAGAACTGTATTAAAGAAGCCGACTGGAAACCGCTCCAGCATGAATAGCGTCATCCCAAACGAGAGCGCTGAAGGCGGCGACTGCATGGAGGATAGATTCGATGTAGTATGCGTAGTTTGTGGTGTAGATGACTGCAGCTATGATTGCTGAGAGTATTAATGCTGGGATTAAGCCTGAATAGATGCGACTGAATCTGTCAACAAAGTAACTTCTGAAACCGTATTTTGGATTATCGCTTTTGCGGAATAACGAATATGAAATTAGGAGTCCTGAGATCACAAAAAACAGCAGCACCGCCGCTCCACCTAATGTACTGCCCAACCGAAACAGCGCATCAAACGGAGTCGGTTGATACTTAGTCAGAAAATGCCCCAAAACCACCATTTCACATGCAACTAAGCGAATTAGATTCAGAAACACCGATGACTCATCAGACAGTGCATCTTTGAGCAATTTCATGAATATTCGCCTTGTTTGGTTGCTTCTCCTTTTGCTTGACTGTTTTAATAACAGTTGCTCAACGATTCAGCATAGCTTAACTTCGATAAAGCTTTAAATTCTGCAAAAGTCAGAGAACATGTGCAAACCAGCCACTGGCGACTGGTACATTGTATGCCGAGGTCTCCTAGCCAGGCAGGGAGCAAGCCTGGAGATTCACCTCTTCAGGAGGGTACCTGATAGCTTGTGGCCTTTCGGGGCCACGGGGGTTCGAATCCCCCTCTCGGCGCCAAACTTTCAATATTTAGTCGATATTATCGGTTTTAGGTAAGAATTCAAGTAGTTTGGATATTAGCTCTTCTCGGCTTGCTAAAACATCGTTTCTTTGATTCTTATTTTTAGCAGGTTGCTCTTGGAAGAAACCGTATAGCGCATCCACCAATTTGGTTCGGGCTGTCTTCTGTGATAACCTGTAAACTGTCTGCTCTATAGCTTGGTCAAGTGCTTCGGCGCAGTTTGCTCGCCCAAGCTTTCTTCCCAACACCGTTAAACTAACCATAGAAGTAACCAGCTCATCTGCCAAAATGTCTTCAAACAATGTTTGCTCTCTCATCCTAAAATGAAACTCATACTGCTGCTGAATAAACGAATGTGTAACCGTACGAACTAAAAGCTCCTTCAAAGAATCGGTAGCATCACTTTTTGCCAAAAACAGATTAATTTCAAGGGGATTCTCCTCGTTAAGAACACCGCTGATTTCGCTTTTTGGCGTCTTCTTGTGCAGTAGAACTAAGATGCCATCTTGTTTAGAGGTGGTTGTGAAAGTGTCACCGCAGGCTTCTTCGATTTTCCGCAGTATTTTCGAGCCGCTTGTACCCCATAACTTTTCAAAGTACTCTTTTTTCTTTTTTAACCATTCACGGTCGCTTTTTGTTTCGCCATTTCCGATTTTGAAGATTACGGGCGGAAAATCGTCTATTTTCAATCACACCTGCAGGCATGTTATGCATTGATTGCATCTAAATTTTTCTGATAATTCAGCAACAAATTGCATCCAAATTCTGCCAAGTTGACACTCTTGCTTTTTTTGCTATTACCTAAAAAGGATAAATGAAGCGCTTTTTTTAGCTCTTCTGAACCTGTTTGATCTCGACTATTTTTGGCAGAACCGTAATTGTCCCATTTTTTCCAAGACGCAATTGCCTCTCACCCTTAAAAGTAGCGACTGACGCATCTTTAATCTGCACCATATCCCCAACCGCTATAAGGTCAGCCTGTTCATTCCAGAGACAAAGCTTAATTTTTCCAGTCTCATCCGCCACCATAGCATTGGTTAATTTGGCGCTGTTTCCATAACGAGTCTGCACTATCGACGCCTCTGGATTCTCAATGACCTTTGCCTCCAAATTCACTTTTTTCATTCCATGGCGCATGTCTTGAACCATAACCGCCATTTTTGGTGTGCGCCTGTTTAGTTGTTTTCGTATTTTATCGGTGTCTAACCAGCTTTCGAAACAAATGTCTGTCTTGCGCAGTAGCTCTTCTGCTACTCGGAACTGCCCAATCATGGTTGAGCCTTTGGTAATTAGGAAGATAGCTTCTCTTTTAACGCTGCCTCGGTACTCAACCGTTAGGTCTTTGCAGGTGGTTTTCTGTTTTTCTCTGGCTACAACTAAGGCTTGATAGATTTCGCTAAGGTACATGCCGTTCTTGATGGATAGGAAAGCGAGATACTCCATTACTGCAGGTTTTTTATGGTTCAAACTCTTTTCTCTTCCGATTTTTGTGTGCCAGAGCTGTCTTGAAAAAGCGAGAAACCCCAATTGGGTTGGACTCTTTCTTGAAAACCGACATCCTACATTATACAATTCCCTATATAGGTTAGATACTTAAAAGATCGAGTTTTTTCCATAGATTTACGCTTTTTTGGGTCACCACTCCTCGTGGCGGAGGGTTAGCTGTTTTTGTTATAGCAAAGGATAAGTCGAAAAGCGCCACATTATCCTATAGATATTATAGACTATTTTTTGATGAGGAATTTTGTTCAGCAGTTACCGCGGATTGCCCCGAGAGGCTAAATACCTGATTTACTCAGCCGCATTGCCATTTGTTGCATACGGAATGTTCTACACTGACATTGCTTTTTTTCTTACCTCCGTTCAGGGGTTATCAATTCCCATTATGGGTCTCATAATAACCGTCATGGGGATATCGACTTTTGTTGCAAGCATCCCCTTGGGCGCAGCCGCTGACAAATACGGAAGAAAAAGGCTCTACATAGTCGGAAACATAATGGCAAGTGCCATAATCGCAGTTTTTGCACTAACCACAAACATTGCAATCTTGTTGGCGGCAGCAGTAATAGAAGGAATCTCCGAAGCAGCTTTTGCATCTTCAGCCAACGCATTACTTGCCGAGAAAGCACAGGAAAAACGGCGGACCAGCGCTTACTCATTGTTTGGTTTTGTGCAAAGTATAGCCTTTGGTATGGGAAGCTTGATTATTCCTGTGATAATCATTTTTGAGAGTTATGGGTTTAACAATAAAGAAGGGCATATTCTACTCTACATCATTTTGGCGATTCTTAGTCTAAGTTCAACCTTGTTTATGTTAGGTGTAAGTGAACCTCGAAGGGTTAAGAGACATGGGGTGGGCTGGCGGAATCTTTTGCCTCATAAGTCAACTGATCCATTAGTGAGATATATCTTCACCAGTGGCTTGGTAGCTGTAGGCGCTGGTTTGGTGGTTCCATTGATGACTGCTTGGCTGGAACTACAGTACGGTATCTTGGATACTGTTAGCGGTCCCATATTGGGGTTATCTGCCCTTGTGACTGGAGTGGCAACGTTAGCTGGACCTTGGCTAGCCAGAAGAGTGGGCATCGTTAAAGCTATCACCGTTACTCAAGGGTTCTCAACAATATTCATGTTTGCAACTCCGTTTGCACCAGGTTTTATTTTAGCCGGTTTTACTTACACGATTCGAAGTTTTCTGATAAATATGTCCACACCGCTGGAGCAGTCGATGATTATGGGTATCGTAGTTGAGGATGAGCGGGGTGTTGCTTCAGGGATAAGTTCGGCGCTGTGGAGTTTACCAAATGCGTTGAGCACTTTTGCGGGTGCTTACTTGTTAAGTTTAGGGCTTTTGGCAGCGCCTTTTATTATTTCAGGGATAATTTATCTTGTTTCGATCGTTCTGTTTTGGTATTTATTCCGAAACGTAAAATGACAAACTGAATCTATGAAAGCAACCAAAAGAAGAGGTTAAGCCGTGCCTCGTCTAATGTATGCAGAAGCCCTCATCGCCGCCATAGCCCCCTCACCCGCGGCCGTTACAACCTGCATTCCGCCACATGTGCAGTCGCCTGCAGCAAAAACGCCGGCTACGTTAGTTTGCTGATTTCGATCAACCGTTAAGCAACCGCCGCGATCGGTGGTTATACCTGCTTTCTGAACTATCGCCGTTAAGGGAACACCCCCGAGCGCCACAAAGACACCCCTGACTTCTCGCTGTATCTCCTGTTTAGTGGCAAAGTCTTGAATTTTTACTGCTCTAACCACCTGTTCGCCGACGATCTCTGTAACCTTTCCCATTATAAACTCAACGTTAGCTTTACCCTTTAGTCTATCCAGAATGGTCCCCTCCATTTCAAGCCCCTCATGTTGGCTCACAATCGTCACTTTGCCAGCAAGATCAGCCAGCGTCAATCCATCAATCGCTGCTTCCTCACTGTTCCCCACAACCGCCACTGCCTTATTACGGAAGAATGGTCCATCACAGGTTGCGCAATAACTTACGCCTCCGCCCAGAAACTCTGTTTCGCCTGTCACCCGAAGCTTCCGATGCTGGGTTCCTGTGGCAATGATAAGTGCGGTGGCTCCGTATGTTTGCTTCCTTGAAATCACAAGCTTTTTCAAATCAGTGATTTCTATTCCAACGACTTCTTCATCAAGGTTGAATTGAACTTTGAAACGTTCCACTTGTGCTTTCATTTTTTCAGCGAGTTCGCTGCCTTTAATGCTTTCTGGGAAACCAGGGTAATTCTCAAGTTTAGAAGCTAAGTATGCTCTACCGCCGGCGATGCCTAATTCGAGTAGAATGGTTTTTAGTCCAAGCCACCCGCAATAGATGGCTGCGGTTAATCCGGCTGGTCCAGCGCCGATGATAACTACGTCTGCTTTCTGTGAACTCATAAATCAATCCTCAAAATCAGCAAGATAGATAGAAATATTGGTTAACAAAAACCTTACGGAAGAAGCGCCGGTTCATACCTAATGGGTTCTTCATCTACGTTTAGAAAGTCTTTAACCTGCGCCATGATCTTTGCCAAGCCCTTCTCGGTTAATGGCGGATCATACTTTATGCGCAATACATCCCAGCCCTGCTTTGTTAGGAGGTTGTCGATTTCTTCGTCGTGTTCGAGTTGTTTGTCTTTTTTGTGCACTGGGTTGCCGTCGAGGTAGACGATTTTGCGTTTCTCCATCCAGCAGAAGTCGGGCAGGGTGGATTTTAAGATGATTAGTTGCTGCGTAACCATGCCGTTTGTTAGGTTTGCTGAGCTTAATGCTTTGAAGAGATCAATTTCTGCTTTGCTTACTTTAGGGTGCATGCGTTCTTTGTAATTCAACGTGGTTTCACGGATGTTAGCATTGCTTCTAAGTGCTTATAAGTGGTATACAGAAACTACTAATTTGTAGAGTGGAGAGAGGTGACTGAAAGTAACCAAAAGTAGGCCTGGACGGATCGCCACTGTTAACCCGCAGCGCACATCAAAAGTAGAACCCATATCCTTCTTATGGGTCTTGGGGGATGATGCGTCCGTTTTAACCTGCTGACCCGCCAAGCTTGGGTGTACCTCTTGGATGGCTATTTCTCGCAAAAAAATATTATTTTACCGACTATAAATGGTGTTGTGACTGTGTTACGTGTACAACAAGTAAGCGATTAACCGAATTTAATTGTTAAAAAAGTGTTATTGATTGATTATTTCTTTATTGTCTTCGTAGATTGCTGGGAATAATGTTACATTATCATCGCCAGTTTCAGCTCGGAATTTCTTAGACTGTACTTTCGGGGCTTTCCGAGATGGTAGTTCCAATGTATAAATTAGCCAACCGATGACGCCGATGAAGATAAGCGCGGGGAGCAGTATAAGTGCTAAGCCTTTGCTTCGTTTGCGCTTAACTCTTCTTTTGGGTATCACTTTACACCTGACAAATTATTCTAAGATTTGGTAGTTAAGCTTTGATTAGCTACAATCTTGAGCAGAAATCAGTATCGGTAGTCTTAATTCTTTTGGTTTTAGGCTCAACTGCTTGTTACTGAAGAACAGATATACATTATGCAAATTTGATGGCACAGACTCCCTTTACTCGTCATCTTCCCGTGGGCTTGGCTGGCGAACGCTTATTGATTTCTGCGTTTGGTCTGAGTTGCAGGTTGGTTGTGGAGACTTCCGCAAGCAGAACCGAATTTTTAATCAAGAGTTGGATGAATCAGAATCAAGATGAATAAACAAGGGCTGTTTTCTTCACTAAAACAAAGCAACCAAAACACAAGCGAGTACAACAATTAAAAATGAAAATAGAAGAGATTACTCTTCGATTTTTCGGGGTTTCATTTCAGTAGATGCATATTCTTTAAGTTTATCCGCCATCTCCCGCAACGCTTTATCCACCAAGAAATTGACTGTGCCCTCTTCAAAAGTGCCATCCGCCTTGCGCTGTCCTGCTTTTGCGCCAGTTAAAACTTCAATGCCCTCATCAATTGACTTCACCGAGTAGATATTGAATTGCCCGGCCTTCGCCGCATCTAGTACTTCCTCTTTAAGCATCAAATTCTGCACGTTGCTCTCTGGAATCATAACACCCTGCTCGCCGCTGAGCCCCTTGGCTTTACAGACTTCAAAGAAACCCTCAATTTTCTCGTTAACACCGCCGATAGCTTGCACTTCGCCCTTCTGGTTAACAGAGCCCGTAACAGCAAGATTCTGCTTGATTGGCAATCCGCTAAGTGAAGAGAGGATGCTGTAGAGTTCGGTACTGGATGCACTGTCGCCTTCGACGCCCTCATAGTTCTGCTCAAAAACCAATCTAGCCGAGAGACTCAATGGTTTGTCGCGGGCATATTTGTCGTTCATGTAGCCGCTGAGAATCAGCACACCTTTGGTGTGGATGGGACCGCCCATTTTGGCTTCCCGTTCAATGTCGATTACGCCTTCTCTGCCCAATCCGATACTAACGGTGACACGTGAAGGCATGCCAAACGCAAAGTCACCCAAGCCCATAACGGATAAGCCGTTGACTTGCCCCACCGTCTGTTCATGAGTATCAATTAAGAAAAAGCCACGGGCTATCATTTCCTGGATTTTTTCTTGGACAAGTTTGCTGCGATAGATTTTTTCTTCTATGGCTCTTTTAACTTGGGCTGCGGTTATGAATTCAGATTTGTCCTGTTCTGCGTAGAAGTTGGCTTCTCTAACGATATCGGCGATGTGCGAGAATTGCGTTGAGAGTTTATACTGATCCTCAATGATGCGTGAACTATGCTCGATTATTTTTGCCAGCCCGCCGCCATCAAGGTGTTTGAGGTTCTCCCTCTCGCAGACACCGCAAACAAACGCTGCATATTGTTTAACTTTCTCGTCAGTGCGTGGCATAGTTGTGTCGAATTCAGCTTTTATCTTGAAGAGTTCGCGGAAGTCGGGGTCTAAACTAAACATCATCTGGTATATGTTGGGGTCTCCGATGAGGATAACTTTGGTTGTTAATGGTATAGGTTGGGGTTTGAGGGTTTTCACGCTCAAAAAGCCATAGCGCTCCTCGGGTTCTTCGATAGCCATGTTGCCGTCTCGCAGGTCACGTTTTAAGCCATCGTAGCTGAAGGGGTTGCGTAGGAGATCTTCGACTGGTATGATTAGGTAGCCGCCGTTGGCTTTGTGTATGGAGCCTCCGCGGATCATGCTAAAATCGGTGGTTAGGGCACCGAATTGGGCTTCCTTCTCGGTTCTACCCAGAAGGTTATGGTAGGTTGGGTTGGTTTCCACGACTACGGGTGCACCTTTAGTTTCAGAGTTATCGATGACTACATTCACTTCATATTTTTTGTACGGTTCCTCTTTCATCCATGGCATAGCAAAGGGCAGCTGCTGGGCTTCGGGGCCGCCTCTTCTGGCGAACTGGGATAGATTATCTAAAATATCATTTTCAACGGCTTTGAGGTAACCTGCAACTTCTACAGTCGCCTGATACTTTTCCAGTAGATTCTGCATTTGACTACCAAGAGCAAACAGCGCTACTTCTTTGTTGAGCTTCTTTAAGGCATCATGAATCTGCCGTTCCATATCGATGAGTTGACGCATGGCATTGGTGAATTCTTTCTCAAGCTTCTCCCGCTTCTCAGCCAACTTATCCTTAATCTTCTGTGGCAACGCAAGAATCTCTTCTTCGCTGAGTGGTTTACCATCTAAAACTGGAATAAGCAGCAAACCAACGGGGGTTGTTTGGATTACGAAGCCTTCACTTTGTGCTTTAGCGTTTAGGGTATCAATGAGTTGTTTGCGATTATTCTCTAAGCCACGTAGGGTTGCTTCTCTTCTTGCGATGTAATCTTCGCTTTCAAAGGCTTTGGGAAGTGCAGTCTTGACGTTTTCGATGAAGCTTTTCATATCTTCGCGGAATTCTTTGCCTTTACCCGGCGGCAACTGAATGGCTTTGGGTTCATACTGGTTGCCAAAATTGTTCACATAACACCAGTCGGAGGGTATAGGTTGCACTTTAGCTTGGGCTTCCACGAAGCTTTTCACCGCGGTTTTGCGTCCTGTTCCCGGATACCCTGCTACGTACATGTTGAAGCCATGATTTTTGATGCCCAAACCAAATTTGAGGGCGCGGACAGCGCGTTCTTGACCTATAATTTCGGCTAGCGGCACCAAATCCTTTGTTGATTCGCAATGCATAAAATTAGCGTCACAGACATTCCTTAGTTTCTCTACTGGTAACTTGTTAACCAAAACAAAAATCCTCCTAAAACTTCACTTAAGAAGAATGATGTTTGGGCTTTTAACTTTTTTTGCCAAGCGGTCACACGGAAGAGTTCACTATACTTTTATGAAGTTTTGGAGGATGTTTTGATTGCGTACTTCAGGGTGGAACAGGACGCCGTAGATACTTTTTTGTTTGTGTTTTACGGCTTGGACGCATTTGCTCGATTTAGCAAGGACCTCGAAGGTTTCTGATGAGTTGATCGTGTAGGTATGTAATGCGTAAGCTTGGAAGGTGCCGCTGAATAGAGGGTTGACTTTTTGTGTAGTGATCTCCGTCATTCCTACTTGCAGACACGGCATCAAGGGTACACTATAGACGAGGCTTGTGACTTGCATGCCAGCGCAAACTCCTAGGATTGGCTTTTTGCTAGTTTTTATCCACTGGAAATTGTCGAGATGTTTTTGGGCTTCGAAATCCTTGAGCGTAGTCCCAGACAGGATAATTTTACTGCAACTTTCCAGATCCGAATGGTCAACATCTAAAAAATGCTTCACAACACACCTCTCAAGCGGCTCAAGGATTGAAACGATGGGCAAAACAAACTCGTTGTACCCCAGCGAATCCCGTTTGTAACTCATGTCTACGATAAGTATCATTTTGGCACCAGCCGAGCGTCTTTGATAACGTAAACTCCAGAGTCACCCCGCCACTCAACCGCTGAACCAGCGATTTCGATTTTCTGTTTAAACATCGGCGCATCCAGCACCGTCGTCTCGATCTCGCCGCCTTCTCCTGAAGGGCTGATGCCGTATCTGCCTTGAAGCTCCACCAGCCTCGCAATCATTTTTGGGTCGAGTTGTTTGCCCAGCCATTTCTCATCCAGCGGATAAGCAAAGACACCTGAAATGATAACGTTGAACTGTTTTGCTATCAAAGTTTCAAGGAGGGCTTTTTGATCAAGCTTCCACAACGGATTGAAGCACCAGAGATCCAAGTTGTTGCAGATACGCTGAACCCGTGACGCCTGATAAACAGATTCTACCGCGCCCGTGACTACGCCTTCGATGCCCAATTTGCTTTTAGCTTCCGCAATGGCATGTTCCAAATCGACGAGTTCCTCCTCCTTTTTGCCCTCCGTCACCACTGAAACTAGCGGCAACTCCAACGCGTCAGCCTGCAGTGCGGTTACATCGATGTTTGGCGTGTGAAACATGTAGCTCTCTTTATTCTTCGAGACCACCGTGATTAGGCAAGCTACCGTCTCCTTCTCAGAGGCGAGATGTAAGGCAAGTGTTGAGTCTTTGCCCCCTGAAAATAGCACGCCCAATCGCATGGATTACTAAAAAGAAGAAAAGATGTTAATATGCCTGCTTGAAAAAGGGACAGGCGGATTTAGAATTTTACGTTGCAGACGTTGGGGACTGCTTTGAGTTTAGCAACGATTTCTGGAGTAGCCGTTTGGTGGAGGACATAGACTGAGATTGCGTAGCCTGTGTTGATTTGGCGGCTATAGTTTGCGCGGATGTTTATGTTGCAGTCTGCGAGGACTTTGTCGATGTTTGCAAATACGCCTGGAACGTCTTTGTGGTGGATGAAAAGTGTGAAAACCTCTTTTTCTTCAACCTCGATAGATTCGCCTGCGTTAACTGCGTTGGTAAAGTCGCCGCCTAAAAGGTAGCTGGATAGGACACGGGCCATTTCAGTTGAGGTTTCCCTTTGTGCTTCAACTGTAGAGGCGCCAAGGTGGCTGCTCAACACGACGTTGTCGAGTTCTTTTAGTTTGTCATGTGAATGGATCATTTTCTGCTTTGGGTTCTTCTTTGTAGACGTCTGTTGCGTAGCCGCCGATTTTACCGTCTTTTAATGCACAGTAGAGTGCTTGTTGGTCGATGTTGTTGCCTCTGGATGTGTTGATGATGTATGCGGTTGGCTTCATTATGGCTAATTCTTTTGCACCGATGATGACGTCTTTGCCGCCAGTGTGGACGCTGATGTAGTCGGCTTTAGCTAACACTTCTTCTTTTGTCGCCAAAAATTTGATGCCTGATTCGGGGCATGGTTTAATGTCGTAGCCCGATGATTTCCATTTCAAAGCCACGTTTGGCAATGTTAGCGACTTTCTGCCCGATTCTACCGCAGCCAATGAGGCCCAGCGTTTTGTAGGCGAGTTCTCTGCCTTCTAGTTCTTTTTATCCAAACTCCATTCTTCAGTGAATGGTGTGCTTGGGGTGTATTGCGTGAGATGGATAACATTAAGTCGATTGTTAATTCGGCAACCGCGTTTGTGCTTCCGAATGGTGCAATTTTTACGACGATGCCGTTTTCGGAGGCTGCTACTGCGTCGATGTTGTCGAATCCTACGCCTGCACGTCCGATGATTTTGAGTTTTCCCTTTGCGCCTGCCTCTATGATTTCGCGGGTGACTTTTGTGGCGCTTCTAACAACTAGGGCGTCAAATTGGCTGATTTCAGCTACAAGCTGTGCTGGATCACGTTTTTTATTGTCTGTTTCTATGCCAGCTTGCTGGAATATCGCTAAGCCCTCTTTCTCTAAACCATCATTAAGTAATACCTTCATGCCAAGATTCACCTTGAATTCTAATTGAAAAAGTGATTGCTAAGCTTGATAATAAAGTTCTCTACCCTAAACGCTTGCTACTTACGCTTTCTGCTTAGCTTTGAGCTTTTTTGGCCCTGCAACTCTTGTTGCCATAATGTCAAAGGTGGACTTACTGTGGCAATAAGGGCATTTGAGTACACGGTAGTTGCGGCGTATTAGTGAAGTTATGGTGGCGCCGGGTATCCAGTGGAAATTGAAGCTTTTTCTGCAGCTTGGACAGGTCAGTTTGGAGATGTAGTGTGGACCGTATCTTGGCAGTAGAATCATGAGGATTAAGAAACCTATAGCGACGACGAAGAAAAAACCTGTAAGGAAATCCAGCGACATAGTTTTCAGAGCTTAAGGTGATGTTGTCAATTAATTAATCTTTAGGAAAAACCTGCCAGTTCTCTTGCTTTAAGCAGAGAGCTAAATGTCTATTCGGTCTCTGTGGTTCCATGCCATCGTCTTTCCAAATACAGAATTAGGCTGAAGAGGCCTCTGCTGAAAATAACAAGTAATAGAAGCGTAAATTCCTCGTATGTTCGGACTGCTACTGTACGGATGATTTCTGCTCCGATAAAAAAGTTCAAACTCAAAGTAAGGTAGCCTGAGAGGTAACGGGTAGAAAAGGTTGGTTTGTAGGGGTCGCTTAGTTTATACTGGACAAAACGGTAAGTTACCAGTATGGCGCCATAGGTTATTACGGCTCCGCCGAAGAGGTAGAGTGCATCGGTAGCTAAGGTTAGGATAACGTAGATTGCGTCGTAGAGGGCGCCGCCTGAAACATAAGTGCGCCCTGACAATAAACTGATAAAACTGGGGTAAACTACACTTGCAACTGCACCTACAGCCCCAATAATTACTATTAAGGTTATTATCGCTAAGGATAGGTTGCTGATGCCTTTTGATTTTGACTGAGGCTGAGTCTGTTCCGATTCCATAAAAGAGCACACTGCGCTTGCCTCTAGTTAAGGATGATTTGGCTTAATAAATTTGACATAGCGTCATCTAACCGGTCGCCCTTCAATAAAAAACTTAAAAGATTTGAAGCATCCCAAAAAAGGGAAATGCTTACTTTACGTATTTGAGTGCTTCCTCAACGCTTTGGAAGCCATATTTAACGCCGCAGAACTCTTTCTTAAGCGCCAAAACATCGACCTTAACTTCAGATGGCTTGCGTTTACTCTTGATTATGTCCAGCATTAAGTCGCAGAGATGCTTAACGTCGCCCTCTTTGAATCCTCGTCTGGTAATGTCTTGGAAGCCAACGCGTAAACCTGATGGGTTTTCTTTGCTTGCTTGATCATCATAGGGCAGTAGGTTTTTGTTGATGATGATGTTGGCGTCTTCCAGCTCTTGTGCAACACGGTTGCCGCCGCCGAAGCTTCGGACGTCGAGTCCAATTTGGTGGCTGCGTGTGAAGCCTTTCTTTTCAGCAAGTACTTTGACGCCGTTTTCGCAAAGATACTGACCTGCGGTTTGAGCGTTTTTGACTATTTGAGCTGCTAAGTCTTTGCCGAATATCTTCATTTCTAAGCATGCAACACCTAATGCGGGTAGTCTGCCAAGGTGGGTGCTGGATGCTGTTAATGGGAAGACGGCGTGCTGGATTTTTCTGACTGCTTTCTCTTTGGCTGGTGTGTCTGGGTTGCCCATGATGACTCCGCCTTGTGGACCTGGGAAGGTTTTGTGGGTGGATGCGGTGATGAAGTCTGCGCCTTCGCGGAGTGGATCCTGGAATTGGCCGCCTGCAATCAAACCCAACACATGGGCTGCGTCGTAGGCTATGTATGCGCCTACTTCGTCGCAGACTTCTTTGAGTTCTTTAATTGGGTGTGGAAATAGAAATAGGCTGCCGCCGAAGGTGACGATGCCTGGTTTAGCGGCGCGGATGACATATGCTGATTTTTCTGGGTCTATGTTGAATTCGTCTATGTTGTAAACGTGGTTTATGTTGTCGATTCCAAGGATGCTGCCTGCTAAGCCCGTGTAGTCATGGCTAATGTGTGCACCGCAGCTTAGTGGTGTGACAACCATCTTGTTGTTTTTTGATGCTAAGGATAAGCCTTTGAATGTAGCTGTGTTGGCGTGGGTGCCTGAGATTAAGCGGACATCTGCCCAAGTGGCGCCAAATAGACTTTTGACTGCATCCGTGGCGAGATCCTCTATTTGGGACATGTATTTTTGCCCTTGATAATACCTCTTCTTAACATGGCCAACCGCGTCGTTTTCGCCTTCTGCATAACGAGTGGCAAGGTCATGGGACATGTCGAGCATTTGGCAAACAGCTGGGGATTTTATGCCTTCGCTGGCAATCATGTTTATGCATTCTTTATCGCGGTACTGCTCGTGTTTTTTGGATGCTTCAATTAAATGGACAACTATATCGGGCAATTCAGTCATTATAGGATCTTCCCACGCTTCTGAATATCAACGGAATTGGGCTTTGTTGTATTTAGCCGTTACTAAGTACGGATTGGGTTTCTAAAGGTTGGGGAGTTATGTGGTGAAAAGTCAGGATTCAACAATTTTTTGAGGCACAAACGGTTTGCCGAATTCTTCTTCGCTTGCTACGTCGCTGATAACTTTTCTTGACCGCACCAAACGTAAAAGTTTGCTGGATAAATCCAGTTTTTCCTTCGGGTAACCAATTGGAATCAAAACTATAACCTCAAATTTCTCCGGAATCTTCAATAAAGCCTTAACCTCAGCTTCGTCGAAGCTTCCCACACAGCACGTACCGAAACCTTCGCTTACCGCAGTTAAAACCATACTCTCAACCGCTAAAGAAGCATCGACGACATACCAATCCGGTGAAGCTTTTTTGTCGCCGCAAACAACAATCACAAGCGGTGCCTGAGATACAAACTTGGCATAAAGCCCCCTTGAGAGTGCCTTGCGTTTTTCACTATTTGTTACCACAATGAAGTGCCATGGTTCTCTGTTAACTGCTGAAGGCGCTAATCTTCCAGCTTCCAGTATACGCTCAAGTTTCTCTCGTGGAATCGGCTTGTTTAGGTAGGCTCGTATGGATTTTCGTTCTTGGACTGCTTCAAAAACATCCATGTTCGGTTGCTTCCTAAGATAGGGAATACGTTTGTGAGATATTAGTTTGTGCCTCCAACTTTTTGGTTACAAGATAGCTGAATTGACAGTTTTTTGTTGCTCTGCAGCTACCCGTTGCCACCATAGAACAAATTAATCTTGGGGCGAACAAGGTTTAATGTTAAATACTCTACGAATTCAATAGTATTCACGGTTGTCTGAAAAGTTGAAACGTATACTTGCCATCGCAACCACCCTTCTACTCACGACGGCAGTCTTGTTATCCGTATTCTTCGCCAACGGTTATTTTAGTCGCCCAACTCAGCATAGACAATTCTATGTGGGCGTTGAATACGCCTATGCAAACGACACAGCCCCGCTTAAGGCATTAGTTGACAAAGTCAAGGATTACACAAACCTCTTCGTCATAGGTTCACCTGCTATTTCTTTCAATAGAACGGCTTTGGATGAATCATGCGACTATATCACCAAATCGGGCTTAAACTTCATCGTACTCTTCACTGGGTTAGACCAGTATAATTGGTTGGATAATTACAAAATCACAGACTGGATGATTGATGCCCAGCAGAAATACGGCGATAAGTTCTTGGGAATCTACAAGATTGATGAACCAGGCGGCAACCAGATAGACCAGGGCTTATCAACGATAATAAATAATGCATCAAGCTACACCGAAGCATCAGAGAGCTATGTGAGCTACCTCTCACAGATGATCAACTACTACCATCCATATACACCCAATATTTACACTGCCGACTATGCACTAAACTGGTTTGACTACAAAGCCAACTACACAGGCGTCTTGGCAGAGTTTGTGGGAAACGAAAGCAGACAAAGGATCATTGCACAGAACCGAGGCGCAGCTACAGCGTTCCAGAGGGATTGGGGCGTAATTATCAACTGGAAATACAATCAGCCGCCACACTTCCTTGAAAGCGGGGCCGAATTGTATGATGATTTGGCGTTAGCTTATGGTGCAGGCGCCAAATATGCAGTCGTTTTCAGCTACCCAATCATAACCGGTAGCAGCTATGGGATACTGGAGGAAGAGCATTTTGAGGCGTTGCAACAGTTCTGGAGCAAACTGCATTCTGACCCTGCCAGTTTTGGTTCGAACAACGCTGAAGTCGCGTATGTGGTACCTAGAGATTACGGGTTTGGTTTCCGAACTGCAGACGACCGCATATGGGGTCTGTTTAGCAATGACACTTTGTCCGCAAAAATCTACAAGGACGTACAAACACTCACAAACCAATACGGCGCACACTTAGACATCCTCTACGACGAACCCGAAAGCACTGCAACGCTGCTGAGCAATTACAGCCAAGTTTTCTATTGGAACCAAACAATAACCTAACTTAGCAACGATCTAACATTTTTTCGATAAGTTCAAATCCCAAACAAACACAAGGCTATTTGAACGAAATGAACCAGAACCGCTTCATCTTTCACTTAGACATGGATCACTTCTACACAGCAGTGGAAGAAAGAGAAAACCCCTCCATCAAAGGCAACCCCGTCATCGTCGGTTCAGACCCTAAAGAGGGCAAGGGAAGAGGCGTAGTTAGCACAAGCAACTATGAAGCCCGAGCCTCAGGTGTACGTTCAGGCATGCCCATCTCGCAGGCTTGGCGGCTATGCCCAAAAGCAGTTTACTTGCCACCCAACTTTCCTCTCTACATCAAAATTTCAGCTGAAATCATGGCGATTGCACGCAAGTATGCTGGTAAGTTTGAACAATGGGGCATCGACGAAGCCTTCTTGGACGTAACCGATAAAGTCAAGGATTGGGCGGAAGCTGAAGCACTGGCTCGTCAGATAAAACAGGAAATAAAAAACACTGAGCATCTTACCGCTTCAATCGGTGTGGGACCCAACAAGTTAATCGCTAAAGTTGCCAGCGACTTCCAAAAACCCGACGGCTTAACCCTGGTTAAAGAAGAGGAAGCACAAAAATTCCTTGGTCCATTGCCTGTGCGCAAGCTGCTTTGGGTTGGACGTAAAACTGAGCCTAAACTAAAAGCCTTAGGTATAAACACCATCGGTGACTTAGCCCGATATGACCCAACTGTTTTGAGTTCGATGTTTGGGGTGATGGGGTTGCAGATGCATTTGATGGCTAAGGGTTTGGATCGCAGTGAAGTGGAGGAACGTGTGGGTGTCAAGAGTGTGAGTCACGAAATGACTTTTGAAGAAGATACAGCTGACCAAGTCGCTATACTTCAAGCTCTCGACGCCCTCTGTGAAGATGTACAGGAAGAAACCGCAGATCAGAAACTGCTTTTCAAGACTGTGACCGTTAAAATTCGTTATCAAGGCTTTGAAACCCACACAAAAAGTAAAACCCTGCCCCGCTTAACTAACCGAGTGAAAGACCTAAAGAAAACCGCCCTGGAACTACTGCTACCCTATTTGCGGTCGGATAGGAAAATAAGGCTTATCGGTGTCCGCGTTTCAAGCCTTGTTTCCTGCGAAAAACAGAAAACCCTATTCTAACTATTCCGCAGCTTTATGCCTCGTACTTTGTTGGGTCGGCGACTGCTGCTTCGTTGAAGGCTTTTTTGCGGTTCACACAGGACTCGCATCTACCACAGTGAATTTCGCCATCGAGATAGCATGACCAAGTCAACTCGAATGGTACACCCAACTTGGCACCCGCCTGAATTAACTCCGATTTCCTAAAACCACTAAACGGTGCTTTGATAGTGATTTCTTGGCATGTGCCTAATCTTGCGGCTTTCTCGAAGGCTTCATAGAATTCTCTTCTGCAATCGGGGTAATTGGGTTCGTCGGAGCCTTGTGCGCCATAGAAGATGTGAGTTGCACCGACTGTCACGGCGTATGCGACGGCAGCTGAGAGGAATATGGCATTTCGGAAGGGTACAATGATGGGGCTGCTGAATTCTGCTGTTAGGGGGATGTCTCGGTTGACAAGCGCTGTGGAACCACTAAAGATTTCTTTTAGCGCTGAGAGGTCGATGATTTTGGTGGATTGTGTCAAGTTTCCATGCGATTTGTTGTGCTGCCTGTGTTTCTTTGAGAGCGATTTGGCCATAGTTGAATGTTATAGGATAGATTTGGTAGCCTTGGGCTTTTGCCCAGTAGGCGACGGTTGCGGAGTCTGGACCGCCGCTAAGGACGATTACACATTTTTTTATCTGTGCCATTACTGTCACTAATCCTAATTTTTTGGACCAGAAGGATGTTTTCCCTTCCCGTTTCCTAACCATCTCTCAAATACGCCTATTCTCTTTAGAACCTTGAAAAATGGCCACCCAATTAGGACGCTTGCGATAAAGTTACCAACGAACACGTACAGTATTGTTGGCAGCAGTGGCAACCCTAACACGTAAGACAACATCGCTCCTACAGTTATACCTAAGACAACTGAGTATGCGGTACAGGTTGCAATTACCGTGTAGTCGTTTTGGGTTCGTTTGTAAACGTAGTAAACGACGAAAGCCATGGCAAACGAAGGTATAGTGTTGAGCAGATCGATTGGGCCAAGTGGGGAGAAAAGGTTTGCGATGAATACTCCGAGAGTGTGGCCTAAAACTCCTGCTATTCCAAGCAAGGGCACGGCAGCAAGTAGCGAGTCTGCTAAGCGAATTTGAAGGGGGCCATAACTAAAAGGTCCTAGTACTATTACAAGCGCTGCATACAAGGCAGCATATATTGCGATTATAGCTAAGTTTTTTGTACCTATTTTCAAGTGCATTTTCTCCCTACTCCCGGGTTTTATTTTCTTTGGCGGAACGGGTAGGAGAACCACTCACCCGCCAATGCGCAGATAAATCCATCAACTTTCCTAAAAACCTTTAGCAACAGCATTCACATGACTTAATGTGAGTTGGCGAAATCTTTAATTAATGCCTTCGAAAGATTAAATCATGCTACTTCCTAGTGGATGGGCATTCCGCAAAACGGAGTTTTAGGGAGCATCAAACTATGTCACAAAATAATATAGCTAGCCAACTAGTCCTTAAAGGAACCACAACAATCGGCGTCGTCTGCAAAGACGGTGTAATCTTAGCTTCAGACACACGTGTAACTATGGGCTATTATGTTGCTCACAAAGCAGGCAAAAAAGTCTACAAAATCGACGATCACATCGGCATGACCATCGCCGGAACCGTCGCTGACGCACAACGCGTCGTAGACATCCTTATCGCAAACGCCCACTTATACAAAATTAATATGAACCGTCCCATCCCAGTTTCTTCAGCGGCAAGATTAGTCGCTAACTTACTCTTCCAAGCCCGCTATATCCCATTAGCAACTCAGGTCCTAGTCGGAGGCATAGACGATAGTGGACCACACGTATACAACTTGGATCCATATGGCAGTTTAACTGAGGAAAAGATGGTTTCCACAGGTTCCGGTTCACCAGTTGCTTACGGTGTCCTCGAAGACAAATTCAAGGAAGACAAGCC
Source organism: uncultured archaeon (assembly GCA_963800605.1). Lineage (GTDB taxonomy): Archaea > Thermoproteota > Bathyarchaeia > Bathyarchaeales > Bathycorpusculaceae > Bathycorpusculum. The sequence goes on from CAWDBI010000008.1 coordinate 152,236, forward strand.
GATAAGCGAGGTATTACCCATAATCGCTAGAGCCGTCAACGCAGCCATGAAACGCGACGTCGCATCTGGCAACAGCTACAACATCATCGTCATAAACGAGCATGGTTACAAGGAATTGACTGATGAAGAAAAATCCAATCTGCTTAAAGCAGGAAGTTAATTACAGTGGCGCGAACACAAGACAAAGATAAAGATAAAATAGAAATAAGTCAATATATTCTTCAAAAAGTTCCACGCGAGGCCGAAGTCACCCGTATAGAATACGAGGGACCAATGCTTGCGGTTTATACTAAACGACCCGAAATTTTGGTTGATCAAAGCAGCATCGTAGCGGAGATAGTTGGTGTTATCAGAAAAAGAATCGTCATACGCCCTGACCCATCCGTACGTATCCCAGAAGCTGAAGCTGAAAGAATTACACGTGAATTAATCGCACCCGAAGCCGAAATAACTGACATAAACTTTGATCCAAGCCTAGGCGAAATCATCATTGAAACCAAAAAGCCAGGCTTAGTCATCGGCAGAAACGGTGCAGTCTTACAAGAAATCATAAAGAAAACAAAATGGCGCCCCCATGTGCTTAGGAGTCCGCCAATTAAATCCAAAATTATCACTCACATGCGTCACTACTTGCATTCAGAGAGCAAGGAACGGGAACGTATCTTGCGAAACGTCGGCGAACGTATTTTCCGACCAAAAACCTACGACGTCGGAGACATACGTCTAACCGTCTTGGGTGGCGCTCAAGAAGTAGGTCGCTCATGCTTCTTGCTTAAAACCCGCGAGAGCAGCGTAATGTTGGACTGTGGTATTCACCCAGGCACCAATAGACCTTTCGAGTCTTTCCCAAGGTTTGATTCACCTGAATTCCAGATTGACCAATTAGACGCTGTTGTCATCAGCCATGCGCACCTTGACCACTGCGGCTTAGTCCCGTTCCTCTACAAGTACGGTTATGACGGACCAATCTACTGTTCAGCTCCAACATCCAACTTGATGACTATGCTCCAGTTGGACTATTTGGATGTGGCTAACAAGCAGGGTGTAACACCCTTCTATGACTCAAAAGACGTACGGGAATGTGTTCTTCACACAATTCCGTTGCGTTTCGGAGTTGTTACAGACATCGCCCCAGATATCCGCTTAACCCTGCACAATTCAGGACACATCTTAGGCGGCGCAATGGTTCACTTACACATAGGCGAAGGTTTACACAACATCGTCTACACAGGCGACTACAAATTCGGCCGAACCATGCTCCTTGAAGCAGCCGCAACAGAGTTTCCACGCATTGAAACAGTCATCACTGAGAGCACTTACAGTGGACCAGACGACATAGTGCCAACTCGCATTGAAGCAGAAGAAGCTTTAACAAAAGTTATCAACACAACCCTTGAACGCAAAGGCAAAGTCCTCATCCCAGTCCCAGCAGTTGGACGAGCACAAGAAATTATGCTTGTCATCGACGGCTACATGAAACGCGGCATGATGAAGGAAGCCCCAGTATTCATCGAAGGCATGATCAGCGAAGCCACAGCAATCCACACAGCCTACCCCGAATACCTCGGCAGAGAAGTACGCCACAGTATCCTACACGAAGAAGTCAACCCATTCCAAAGCGATTACTTCACCATTGTTGATCACCCAAGCCAACGCAGCAGCATCATGGAAGGCGAACCATGCATCGTCTTAGCAACTTCAGGTATGCTTGAAGGCGGACCAGTAATTGAATACTTCAAGAATTGGGCAGCAGACGAACGCAACTCAATAATCTTCGTAAGCTACCAAATCGAAGGCACCATGGGCAGACGCGTTCAGAAAGGTGTCGGCGAAGTAACCATGATGGACAACGAAGGCAAAATGGGTGCACTCAGCGTTAAAATGGGCACAAACACCATCGAAGGCTTCTCAGGACACAGCGACCGTAGACAACTAGTAAACTACCTAACACACTTAACACCAAAACCAGAACGCATCTTCGTAGTTCACGGCGAAAAACAGAAAACACTAAACTTCGGCAACTTCTTAGACCAAAAAGCCGGAATAAATACAGTAGTTCCAGCTACACTGGAAACCTTTAGGCTACTGTAGGAACCGGTTGATTATTCGATACTGGCGCCGGAGTTTTCTCCCGCCAAATTCTTATTGTTTTAGGACAAACAACAACACGTTCCTCTCCTAGGCGTGCGATGTCGCCGCCGATAGATTCAGCGAATGCGAATAATTCGTTTACAGCGGTTTTTACGTCCTCGATGCTTTTGCCTGCAAGAGGTGTAACGCGTAGAATTATGATGTTGCCGTTTCTAACTTCATTCTTCACGTTGTCTATGTCAGCTAATTCTTTGAGAGGCATAGCTTTTAGGTAGGTTTTGTTTGCCGGTTCAGCTGGGGCTGGTTTCTGTTCCGCTGGTTGTTCTTGTGCCGGTTCTTGTACTGGTGCTGGTGCGGGGGCTTCTTGGACGGGCGTTTCTTGTGGTTGTTCCTCTGCAGCTACGGCTGATTGTGGTTCCCGCGGTTGCTCCTCAACGACCTCGACCGGTTGAGTTGCTGGTCCAGGAGTTGGTTCCTCTTCTGGGACGACAGGTTCAGGTCCAGCTTCTGGTGCAGGTTGAGGCGGTGCTTCTTGGGTTGGCGTTTCTTGTGGTGGTTCTTGCGTTGGCGCTGCTAAAGTTTTCTGTTCTGTTTCTTTCTTTTTGCGGAATAGATTGAACGGCATTATTTCGTCCTCTCAAGCTTCATATTACGTGTGCTTTTACAGTTAAGCGTTTCTTTATTTTTTGCTCTTAGTGCTTGTCTATTTTAGATTTGTAGGTAGATGAATATTTGATTTGTGCTCTTAAGGCGGATAGTCTGGTTCGGTATGAATGGTTCAGACCAATTAAAAAGTGGTTTATGCTAAGAGTACCGTGAAGTTGTTAACTACAACCGTAACTAAGAAGACAACTAAGCCTGCGTAGATAGTCTTCATCATGATGTTTGAGTATCGGAAGCTTTTGGTCGATTTATCGGAGGCGCTATTCAAGATTTTTTTCGCTAAAATGTAGGTTCCCCCAATACAGAATGTCGCTGAAAGCTTAAGCATCATAAACAATGGAATGTTGCTTACAACGCCTGCTAAAACTGGATTTAGTTCAACCGCTCCAAAGTACAGAACACCGATGACTGTTGTTATACAGTCGATTGAGCCCATGAGCACGAGTACGAAACTCGGAAGAACCGCTGTCTTAAGGTGGTACGTAAGCCTTCTCCTTCCTTCTCAAACAGTGATTGCAGACTTTGCTTAAGAACCAGATTTCTAAAACCGATATATTACGAGCCAAAACAGTATGGGGTGTAATTTGCGCTAGGTTTATGTTGTTGAAAACCTGTTTTTACCTGAGCGGTTTCAGCATTGACACAAGACAGCGAAGGCAAAAATCAGCCAACTGAACAGCAGACTGAACAGAAAACAGTTGATTTCAAGTTTCCAATGCTAACAGTGCGGACTAAACGGTTTGCACCTATCTTTGACAAGTTAGGCGCCATGCGTGGTGCACGCTATATTTCTTGGCTGTTCCTTGCCATGGTACCCCTTGTAGCTGGGATTGCACTCTACCTCATCGTCGGCAGCTTAATCGCTTTGATAAACAACCCCGCGGTTGGTCAAGTTGTAAAAGAAATGGGTCCCGGCGCCATTCTGATGCTGCCAGGAATCAACCCAATGCTCCCCATAGTTTACGGATGGGTAGCCATCGTGCTTGCGATTGCGTTTCATGAAGGAGCACACGGAATCGTCGCTCGAAACAATGGCTTCAATGTAAAATCCAGCGGTTTACTATTCTTCCTAATTATCCCCATCGGTGCCTTTGTTGATGTCGATGAAGAGCAACTGAAAAATGCAAAGCCCCGACCTTCCCTCAAAGTTATGGCTGCTGGTGTAGGTGGAAACATGTTGGTAGGTGCCGCTTGTCTTTTGTGTCTTATCGTTTTAGTGGGCGGTTTGACTCCAATGGTTAGCGGCGTCTACATTAACGATGTTACAAGTGGAATGCCTGCTCAAAGTGCGGGGTTGCTACCTAAAGATGTCCTTGTTTCCATCGATAACATGTCTGTTAATAATTCTACGATGCTGAAGGCGATTATGGATAACAAAACCGCAGGCGACACAATACAGGTAACTGTGGCAAGGGGCGACAGTTGGCAGTACCGATTCACCACTACAGTAAACGTAACCATATCGGATAACCGCACAGTTATGGGCGTTACAATCTTTGACCTCGCAACTCAGGAGCGATTAGCCAATTACCAAACATTCTCCATAGAACGCCTCTCCATGTACATGGTTCCTCCAACACTCGCCGCAGGCTACATTCCCTTTTCAGACACATTAGCACCCTTCTATACAAGTCCGCTGGGCTCTGGTTGGGCAATAATTGCAAACTTGCTCTTCTGGGTCTGGTTCGTCAACTTCAACTTGGCAATCTTCAATGCGCTACCAATTTATCCGTTGGATGGTGGCAGAATCTTCAACATTACCCTCAAGAAGCTTGTGGGTAAGCGGATGAGCGAGAAACGCATCTATCAAGTGACTGTTATAGTGGCTGTTGCTTGTTTGGGCTTGGTATTGGCAGGTGCTGTCTTGCCATTCCTTCTTTAGAAGTCCCCACCAAAGATCTTCTTCGCCTGTAAATAGAGGCGGGTCTAGTCTCTAAGAGCAACAGCGTCTCCTCAAATATCAGCGGTCCCACCTGTTGCAAGTTCCACAACCCATCTGCAACCTGAACCAGCTGAACAAAAAAAGCATAATTTCAAAAATCCATCGGGTGCTGTATATAGCCGCTTTTCATGGAACAACAACTATATCTAAAAACAAACAAGACAGCTTGCAAAACCATATTTTTTAGCCCAAACTATGCATACCACAACAGACGCCTCCAACGCTAACACAAACAACCCCCTTACTCTACAAGACGGCACAGCAGACAACTGCAACGTTAAATTACCAGAACATAAATAGACATAGTTAAGGTTACGATTTACGATGAGCGATGCAAGACCAATCATCCTAAAAATCGGCGGTTCAGCCATCACTGACAAGACTGGAGAATTAGCCGCAAAAACAGAAATAATCAACCGCTTAGCAGAAGAAATCAAGCGGGCAGACCTAGACAACCTAATCGTAGTTCATGGAGGCGGAAGCTTTGGTCACCCAACCGCAGCCAAATACGGCATAAAAGACGGTTACAAAGAAGACCCAACCCAGAAACTGGGATTCGCCGAAACCCACCACGTCATGACTGTGCTAAACGGTTTAGTCATGGATGCACTGATTTGGCATGAAATCCCAGCGGTAAGCATCGCACCATCATCCTGTTTCATAACCGAAAACGGAAAAGTCAAATTCTTCGACGAAACCGTCCTAAAATCAATGCAGAAAATGAACTTCACACCAGTCATGTATGGCGACGCAGTTTTAGACGAAAAAATGGGTTTCACAATCCTCTCAGGAGACCAACTCGTCGCTTATCTTGCCATCAAATACAAAGCATCAAAAATCGTAGTCGGCACCGACACAGACGGCTTATTCGACTGCAGACCCCAAAACTAACCCAGACGCCAAAGCCTTCAAAAAACTAAACTTAGCAGAACTCAAGGAGATTCAGCCCAAACTTGGCAAAGCTCAAGGCACAGACGTTACAGGCGGCATGGCAGGCAAAATCGCCGAATTAATCCCAGCAGTCGAAGCAGGCGTCCAAGTTACTGTCACAGGCGCCACAAAAGGGTTATCTATCTACAGAGCCTTAACAGACCAAAGTGTGTTAGGCACTGAAATAGAGAAGGCGTAAAATGGCTGAGGAAACTGGCAAACGCAAAGTAGACCATATTCGAATCTGTTTGGATGAAAAAGCTCAAGCTAAGAAAGCCACAGCAGGCTTTGAAGACATCCAACTGGTTCACCGTGCATTGCCAGAAATCGATAAAGCCAAAATTAATCTTTCAACTACTTTTTTAGGAAAAAAATTTACTGCACCCATAATTGTTGGCGCTATGACTGGTGGCACAGAAGAAGCCATCAAAATTAACATCGTCATAGCCGAAGCCGTTGAAAAACTTGGGTTGGGCATGGGTGTTGGTAGCCAAAGAGCCGCCATCGAAAACAGAACCTTCGAACAAACTTACAGGGTTGCACGTGAAAAAGCGCCCAACGCATTTCTTAATTGCCAACATTGGCGGAGTCCAGCTTGTCCATGGTTATGGCGTGAAAGAAGTCAAAAAAATTGTCGAAATGATAGATGCCGACGCCGTTGCAGTACATCTGAATGCTTTGCAGGAAGCGGTTCAGCCTGAAGGACAAACTAACTTTAAAGGCGTTTTAGCAAAAATCGCTGAAATAGCAGGCGCACTTGATCAACCCAGTCATCGTTAAAGAAACCGGCGCAGGAATCTCAGCCGAAGACGCTAAAGCACTTGAAAAAGCAGGCGTCAAAGCCATTGACATAGGCGGAGTCGGCGGAACAAGCTTTGCAGCAGTCGAATACCACCGCGTCATACAAGAAAGAAGATGAAATTCAGCACTTTTAGGTGAGGCTTTCTGGGACTGGGGCATACCCACTGCTGTGAGCTTGATCGAAGTCAGCGCAAACTGTAAAGTTCCCATTAATTGCTTCAGGCGGCGTACGAAGTGGCACAGACATCGCTAAAGCCTTGGCACTTAAACGCGAGCTTAGCCAGCATTTCCCAGCCCATTCTGCAAACAGCAGTTAAAGGCGCCAAAGAAACTGAACAGAAACTTCAATGCCTAATCGAGGAACTACGAAACGTCATGTTCCTTGTCGGCGCAGAAAAAATCAACAGATTTAGCAAACACTCCTGTAGTGATTACTGGCAAAACAGCCGAGTGGCTCAACGCCCGAGGCTTCAACCTGCAAAAATATGCCAAAAGAGGAGCACACTAACTTGGACATCGAAAAGTATCTTGAAGAAACAGCCCCAATAATCGACAAAGCAATCGAAAAATACCTCCCACGAAAATTCACCAAAGACGCAGTTCTCTTCAAAGTTAATCCGCCACATGTACAGCTACAACCTTGAACCACTCAACAAGGCCATTGCTGACCCAATCTGGGACATGCTTGACCGAGGCGGAAAACGTTGGCGACCCGCACTCTTCCTACTCATCTGTGAAGCACTTGGCAAAGAAGCGGATTACTGTCTTAGATTTCGCAATTATCCCCGAAGTAATCCACAACGGCACCTTAGTCATCGACGACATAGAAGACTCCTCCGAAATGCGCCGAGGCAAACCATGCACCTACAAAATTTTCCAAATGGACATCTCCGTTAACGCTGGAAACGCCATGTACTACCTGCCACTTTTGCCCTTAATGGCAAAAGAGACAAGCTTTCTGCTGAGGTGCAGCGGGATGTTTACGAGGTTTACGTGCAGGAAATGATTAACCTCAGCATGGGACAAGCCATGGACATTGCTTGGCACAGAGGCATAGCCAACGCTGACGACTTAAGTGAAGAGGATTATTTGCAGATGTGCGCCTACAAAACAGGCACCTTGGCGCGCATGGCAGCAAAAATGGCAGCTGTTCTCTCAGATGCAGACAAGCCACTGGTTGAAAAGCTGGGACGCTTCGCCGAAAGCATAGGCGTTGCCTTCCAGATGCAAGACGACATCTTAGATTTACTGGGCGAAGAGTTCGCAAAGAAAAAAGGCGGCGTCGGGCGAGACATCACCGAAGGCAAACGGTCCCTACTGGTTATCTTACACTCTCAAGAAAGCCAACGCTACAGACAAGAAACGCCTAATAGAAATTCTCAACATGCACACCTCTGACCAAAAACTCCGAGACGAAGCCATCGCACTCATCAAGAAATACGGCGCCATTGAACACGTCAAAACAAACCGCGGAAAAGATGGTTGTGGAAAGCTGGAGTGAAGTAGAAAAGCTTCTTCCAACGCCTGAAGCTAAGGAAAAATTAAAAGCGTTCGCTGAATTCTTGATAAAACGAAACAAGTAACACTTAGCGAGCGTAAAGGATTTGGCATTAGAAAACGATAGTGAACTTAGAGAGTTTATCCGAAAAGCCGCCTTGTTAAACGCGGTTTCTCATGATGGCAAAGCGCAAGCAGGCGCAATGGTTGGTAAAGATTCTCGGTGAAAAAGCAGAGCTACGAAGCAAAGTCAAAGAACTCTCAGGCGTAATCAACGCGGTTGTAAATGAAGTTAACAGTTTATCACTAGCCGAGCAGAAGGCGATTGTTGAAGAAGAATTGGCCTGAAACCCAAAAGAAAGAGAAGCTGAAGAGAAAAAACTTCCGCCACTGCCAAACGCCGACAAATACAAACAAATCGTCACACGATTTTCACCTAACCCAGACTGCGTTCTGCACTTGGGTTCAGCAAGAGCCATACTGCTAAGCCACGAGTACGCCCGCATATACAACGGCAAATTCATCCTACGCTTCGAAGACACAGACCCCAAAATCAAGAAGACCATCCCTAAAATTTTATGACAGCATCAGGCAAGATTTGAAATGGCTAGGCTGCAAAGTGGACGAAGAATACATCCAAAGCGACCGCTTACCAATCTACTACGAATACACTGAGAAACTCATTGGCGACGGCAACGCATACGTTTGCGAATGTGCTGCCTGAAGAGTTCCGCAAAAAAACTATAGCTAAAACAAGCTTGTCCATGCCGAGACATGCCAGCCAATGAGCACTTGGAGCGTTGGCACAGCATGCTCGACGGCGGATACACAGAAGGGCAAGCAGTGGTCCGCGTGAAAACTGAGCTTGAACACCCAAACCCAGCTATCCGCGATTGGCCAGCCCTACGAATAATCGATACCAAAAAGTATCCTCATCCACGGGTCGGCAGCAAATACATCGTTTGGCCACTCTACAACTTAGCAGCAGGCTTAGATGACCACTTAATGGGCATGACCCACATCATCCGCGGCAAAGAACACTACACCAACATGGTCCGCCAAAAATACATGTACCAGCACCTGGGCTGGGAATACCCCGAAGCCATCCATTATGGCAGACTAAAAATCACAGGTGCAGCATCTGAGCAAATCCAAAATCGTTGCAGGCATAAAAGAGGGCGACTTACACAGGCTTCGACGACCCACGATTAGGCACATTTGCAGCGCTGAGAAAACGCGGAATTACACCTGAAGCCATCAAAAAAATGATAATTGACGTAGGCATAAAACCCAACGATGTCACCTTGAGCTGGGAGAACCTGTATTCATACAACCGCAAAATCCTTGACGCCACAAGCAACCGCTACTTCTTCGTAGCAGCAGCCAATCGAACTTAAAGTCACTGGAGTTACCAAAAACTTTCCAGGCCAAAGCTCCCCTGCACCCAGAGCAACCAGAACGTGGCTTCAGAGAATACACTGTTAAACCCAGAAGGTGATGAGATAATGCTGTGAGTTTTTGGATTTCCCAAAAAGATGCTGAAGCCATGGAACCCGAGCAAAGTCATTCAGGCTAATGGAGCTATTCAACATCAAAATCGAAAGCAAAACCGACAACTGCAGTGACCGCAACGTTTGCCAGCGAATCCTACGAGGACGTACGAAAAATCAAAGTCCAGCTAATCCAGTGGATACCCAAAGGCGCAGAATTCCCAAGCCCAAGTGGTCATGCCAGACGCTTCAGTTACCGAAGGATTTGCTGAAGCTGACTGCAAAAAGTTAAAGCCAGACGCCATCATACAGTTTGAACGCTTCGGATTCGTGCGGGTAAACGAAGTCGGCGAAAAAATAGTCGCTTACTACGCCCACAAATAGGTGAAACAATATGCGAAAACTCGATAAAGCAATAATCTGGCCAGTCTACTTTGACATGCAACAAGACACGAAAAGAAGGACGCCGAGTCCCTAAAAATCATGGCAGTGCAATCCCCAAAAATCGTTGAAATCAAAGAAGCAGCCGACAAACTGGGTTTACAAAACGAAATTAATCTTGAAGCTCATTTTCCCAAAACGCCCTGGGCTAAAATCAGGTATGCTGCTGGTTGAGAAGACAGGAAGCAAAAGAAAAGATAATTCAAAAAGATTGCAAAGCAACTATTGAAGATTAAAAGTCAGCCAGCAACAGCTAGCCTAACAAAACGTTGAAAAATTAAATAAAGAAAAATTTAGGCTTTTTCTTTGGTTATAAGAACAGCGTTGATTACGCCGTCGCTGCCTGGTCGACTTGTAACTTTTGCTAAGCCCAGATGCAGTTTCGATTTCTGCGCCTTTTGTGATGACGCCTCTGCGGTTATAGTCAACGTTTGCTCCGTTTTTAACTACTCGTGTGATTTCGGTTTTTTCTGTTTTGCCGCTTTTTGGGTCAGTTACTGAAGCGAATTTGTCGCTTAAGACTTTGATTTTGCAGATTCCGCCCATACCTCGGGTGGTCTTTCTTCTTGGTTCGCCAAGAATTGTTTCTGCTGGGTAACCGCCTGCTTCATACTTTTTCTTGCTGCGGTAAGCTCTTTTTTTGCCGCCTGTGAGTTTTCTTTTGCGTAAACTGCTATGAGTAGACATATTCTACATTTCCTTAATTCGAGTAGTCACTAAAACCGTAGATTTCAATATAAATATATCCGTTTAAAGGTTGTTGTTCAGTGTATTGTTTGGGTTTTTGTTATGTCATTTATGTTACCGAAAACCCCTTTAAATAACATCAACATGTTTAGTTTACAAAGTCTGCATTTTTTATTTAAGTCGGATTAGGCTTGTTTTCATAGTTGTAATGATCATGCAAGTAGATGCAATCTAAGCTTGTTTGGTGTTACTTCTTTGGCTGTTTTGTTCAGTTTCTGTTCTGCTTTCTGCCAAGTCTTCTTTTATGGCTTCGCCAAAAATCTTCTTGAGATCCTTCTTCATAACTGAAGTATCTGTTGTTAACCCAAAGTAGTCAGCGAAGTAATCCGTAGTTTTCAGCGCCAATGATCGCCCACTTCGCTCCGACATAATCAATCCCATATCTTTAAGCATCTTTACATGTCCATAAGCATGTTGTCCGCGAACTTCGATTACTCTTTTCTGAGAAATAGGTTGCCGATAAGCAATGTATGAGAGCGTTTTTAGTGGACCAGAAGAGAGCAGAGGGCGGTTCACAAGTTTTTTAATTAGGGGAGTAAATTCTGCTTTCACTTGCAAAACGTAGCGTTCATTTTTAAGCGCCAAAATCTCCAGCGCCTTGTTACGTGCTTTGTATTCTTCCATGAGCATTTCAACGTAACTTATAGTTCGTTTTCTTGGAGCGGCTGCCAACAACTTGACATAGCTCGTTTAGGTCAAGGGGGCGACCTGCAACGTAGAGAGCTGCTTCTAACAATGCCAAATGATGTGCTTTTCCGCTCAGTTTTCATGATGGTCTGCTCAAGCTCAGCATCGAATTGGGCTCTGATTCAACTGATTGGTTTTTCGGCTTTTCCAACGTTCAGTTTCCCCACAGCTATGTATAGTTCTTCGGTTTCTTCATTCTGCCAAGGCTAACTAAGCCATCCTGCGCAAGGAACAACAGATAAATAAACATTCTCAAAGCTTCAATGCGTGTTGCGCCTTTGGTGAGGGTTGTAAAGTCAATTATTCCTTGACCGCCCGTTTTTTCAACAAGTATAGCATATAACTGGTCAACTTGCAACTCGAGTTCAGCGATGAACCTGTCGAATTGGGGCAGCAAATCTGTGACTGCTGGCAAAACAGGATGCTGCTCAACTACATGGTTGAGGCTAAGAAGTTTTTCGCCTTTCAACACATCATCTAAGACTTCGAGCAAATGCTGAATGGTAGTAGATGTTAACTCGTGGCGTAATGGCAGAAATAGGGGTGGCGGAACAAAATCTGTTGGCACCTTAGTGGCAGCAGCTGGTGGCTCCTGCAGAGTAAGCAGAAGCTTGGACTTCATCAAATAAATCAATGCAGAAGAATCCAAAGCCACGCCTGAAGCTCGGAAATCTACTTTTTCAGGTGTATTCTTCTCCATCTCTGAAAGAAAAGATCGTAAGCAAGTAAGCTATGTTAACGTTCCATGGTGTAAGCTTCTCGAGTTTGCTGATTTCAAAGAGGATGTTCCAGGGTGGACGCAGATAAAATGGTCGTCTCATAGGAGTTGTCGGAGTGTAGTGACGCCATTACTTTGGTGCCTCCGGCGGGAACTTTGCAGTTACAACATTTGAAATTCCGTTGCGTTCGTAGACACCGTAGACTTTCTGTGCTTTGTTAACCATTTCAGGTCGTAGGCTGATGACTATGAACTGGATTTTTCCTGCTTCCTCAAGCAGTACTTCAGCGAGTTTGGTAGTGTGGAAAGCGTCTAAGTGGGCGTCAACTTCGTCAAGGATGTAGAATGATGCAGGCGTAGAATTCTTTAAGTGAGAATATGAAAGCGACTGCTGAGACGGATCGTTCACCACCGCTTGCTCCACTGACCACAATCGAGGGTTTGTTGGGGAACTGCACAATCATGTCTATGCCGCCGGTGAAGGGTTCCTCGGGGTTTTCGAGCTTAAGTGTTGCTTCTCCGCCGCCTGTGAGCTTTGCGAAGTAAACTTTTAGGCTTGTGTTGATTTTTTCGAACGCAGTCCATGAAAACCTTGCGTTTCTTAGATTCAATCTCATCCATAAACAGCACAATAGCTTGTTTTTCTCGTTCCAACTCGTTTAAGCGCACGGATAGTTCTCGGTAACGTGAAATCTGCTCAGAATAGTGCGAGGCAGCAAGTTGGTTAATGGCGCCGATTCGCTCCATTTCAAACTGCATCATGCGAATGGTGGTTTCTGCTTCTTGAACTTGTCGTGGGTTAGTTTCCAGAGGCTGCTCATAACCAAACAGTTCTAAGTTGACTTTGAAGTTGCTGCAGGCGCAGCTGGCTAGTTTCTATGCCAAGTTGAAGTTGGTTTAGAAGACTATCCGCCTGCTCATACTCCGAATCCAGCAACCTAAGCTCAGAGTCAATGGAGTCAATTTGGGAAGTGAATTTTTTGGATTCTTCTCGAGCTGAAAAAACAGCTTTAGAGAGGTCAACACGGCTTTTCTCTAGTTCATCTGCTTCTTTTTTGATTGTTTCACGTTCTGACAATTGCGTCGGCAACTTCTTTCTCAAGCTTTTCGCTGCTGTTGATCAATCTTTGACAATCTGAATCTTGGTGTTCTTGTATCCAATTCGCAGAACCCTGTCGAATTGTGACTGGTGAGTGGAAATTTCGGTCTGCGCAGAGCCTAATCGTTGGCGTAGAGTGTTTAATTCTTCGCCGATTTTTTCACGTTGAACTTCAAGTTCTTGGATGTGAGCAACATCAGTTTTTAATCTTAGAGCTGCGATTTCAGTGTGGATTTTTTGGTGGTTCTTTCGGATGGTGTTTCGTTCGTTTCGGTAAACATTCCATGCGACCTTTGTAGGATGCTGCTTCACGTTCAAGTTTGCCGCCATATTTTTCAATGTGGCGAATGTTGAATTGGGTTCGTTTAACGCCACGTTTTACTCTGATTATTTCCCTTTCTAAGCGTGGCGACGGATTCTGTGAGTCTTGTAATCTGCGATTTTGGTGTATTCAAGTTCTTCCTCGATGCCAATGATGTCGGTGCCGCGTTGGGTAAGGTGGGTTTGGAGTGCTTTAACTGCTTCATCTAGGCTTTTTAATGCGTTTTCGCTGGGAATTATCGTTGAGAAATCAATTGGTGCACGGTAGTAGCCACTTTCAAAAGCGCCTGGCTCATACAAGTCGCCGTTAACTGTGACTGCACGGTAACCCTCATTTGAAAGGGCAAAAGCAGTTTTATCGTTTGAAACAACTACGGTGTCTCCGAAAACATAGTTAACTGCAAGCTCAAAGGCACTCATCATACTTCATGAAGCTGGAAAGGGGTCCCATTATGCCTTCCCGTTTTGGCGGCTCCTTGTTTTTTATGTTGATTGCGCCTTGAAGTGGAATAATTTTGATTCTGCCCAGTTTCATGCGCCTGAGTGTTTCCATGCAGGTAAAGGCAATGTCAATGTCTTTAACGACTAAAGCATCAAGCCAACCTGTTGCGGCTGCATCGATGGCTTTCTTGAAGCTTTTATCAATTTTTATCAGGTTACGCAGTCTGCCATGAATGCCAGCGATGGCGCCAACATCGCCCATTTCCTCGATGCCTCGGAGCGCTTTTTCTTCAGTTAGCTATGGTTGCGGCAAGGTCTCTTTGAGTAGCAAACTCTATAACGGCATCTTTTGCGGAACTTGCGATTTTTTCTGCTTCAGGATTTCTTTTTGAACAGTTTCTTTCTGAGCTTCTTTTACGTTCGATTGTGTGTTCAAGATTCTTAAGTTGGGTTTTTTGGTCACTTTGAACTTGTTCAAGTTCGGAGAGGGATTTTTCGATTTCAACTTGACTGGTTTGGAATTTTTCTTTTCGAACGATTAAGTTTTTAATTCTTCCCAGTGCAAAGCCGCAGAGCTGATTTGTCCTGTGTGTATTCTGAACGTAAATAGGCGATTCGTTTAACATGATTTTCAATTTGGGCTTCTAATGCGCGTATCTGAAGGTTATTGTCGTCAAGTCCTCCCCAAAGCTGAGCGGTTTCCTTGTGCCAAAGTTCATGCTGCGTGCTTCTTTTTCTGCTATTTGAGCTTTGAGTTTTTCGTATTCACTGCGGAATTGACGGATTTTAAGCGGTTTTCTCTAATTTCATTTCTTAGGTTCTCATGTTGAGCAAGGTTGTTTTCTCTAACACGTTTGAAACTTTCAAGGCTTGATTGCCCAGAATTAATCTTCGTAGTTAACTCAGTTAGTTTGGATTTTAACTCGCCAATTTTTATTTGGACTTTAAGAACTTCGGAACCGCCCTGTTCAAGACCTTCGCCGCTGAGTTTTCGCCAGTCACCTTCAATTTCATGGCGTTTGGTTCTGCGCAGGTCCCGTTGCTCTTTTAGTTTGTCAACTCTTTCTTTGACTTTAGCGGTTTGAGCGGTGCTTTCATTTATTTTTGCGTTCATTTGGGCTATGTCGCTTGAGATTTTGATGCTTGGAACTTTTTGGTTTCGGTTTGGATGAAGTTGTAGCGTAAAAGTTGGTTGCGTTCGCGTTCTAAGTCGTCGAGGCGTTTTTGGACTTCGTCGATTCTGCCCATGGCAGTGCGGATTGAGATGTCGGCGGCGCGCAGTTTTTCTTCTGCTTCAGTTTTTTCAGCGTCGTATTGGGCTATGCCGATGAGGTCTTCAATGATTTTTCTTCTTCCAAGCGGATTAAATCGGTTAACCTTGTGATTGTGCCCTGTGGAATGATGTTTTGGCTCATGCTGCTGATAGCAGCCATAGAAAGCGTTTCGGTGATGTGGGTACGGCGACATTCTGCGTCCGTTTAATCGGTAAACGCTTTGGCCGTTTCGGTAAACTTCACGTGAAATCGTGACGGTGGTGGTGTCAACGGGCATTAAGCCATCTGTATTGTCAAATTGGACGACTACTTTTGCCATTTTGGCTTTTTCTTGCCCAGCCTTTTTCTGAGCCGTGAAAAATTAGTTTAGCAGAGTTTTCTGCTCGGAGCCTTCTTGTGCTAAGTTCTCCAAGCGAGAAAAGTAGGGCGTCCATGATGTTGGTTTTGCCGCTTCCGTTTGGACCAGTTATCGCTGTAAAACCCTTATCTAGGTTAACCTTGACTGTTTGTGGTCCAAAAGACTTAAAGCCTTTTAACTCAATTTTTTTTATGTAGGGCATTTAGTCTTTATCCTCTCGGAAGCGATACTTTTCTTTTTAACATCTCTCATCAACATACGTATAAAAGCTTATACTATTGCTTTTTCGTTTATAGGGTTTGCTAGGGATGTGTACACTATTATCGGTCGACACACCAGTTACTTCCTACATAGCAATTTTAGGCGATAAAACGCTGTCTTACTATTGGAATAATATCCTGAATTTGTAATGTGAATTTTGGATTCATAAGCCTTTACTTTCTTTTATAGCACTTTAGCAGTATAATCACAGTCGAATTGGATGGATAAAGCAAGCGACCATGCCGGGATGACGCGTTTGGCTAAGACAAAAACTGAGAAAAAATTTGCAATGGTACTATTAGATGCCATAGATGTAGCCTTCTCTGCGCTTGGCCAAAACGTAAAAGTATCCATATATTTCCATTTAGAAACCAAATTTGGATTACCAAAGCAAGATATCCCTGATCGGGTTGATGATTTCACGGATGCCCTAGAACGAATTTTTGGTCAAGCCTCACAGCAACTTGAAATCCTAATAATGAAAAATCTCAACGAAAAAGTCAATTGCAATTATGAATGGGTTGGACCAAAATGGCTTGTACCCGATTTAACCTTTAAAGAATACCTCAAGTTAGTGAAGCTATGCATTGAGGATCAAGATAAAATTGGAGACGTAGAGGTTCTACTGGATGATGGAGAGCGACCTGACCAAGAAAACCGGTGATGCCATGCCCGACGACGGCAAAATCACCGTTGAGAGCAAAGAAGTTAAGGGTGGCTTAGAGATATCTTTTGCAGATACCGGCATAGGTATAAGCGATGAAATCCTGCCAAAACTGTTCTCGCCCCTCTTCACCACGAAGGCGCAGAGTATGGGCTTTGGTTTAGCAATATGCAAACGTATCATCGAAGCACACAGAGGCGCAATATCCGTTAAAACCGTTAAGGGTCAAGGAACAACTTTCATAATAACTCTACCAGTTAATTTAAAAAATGAAAATGGAGGTGAAAACATTGGATAAGCAACCCAGAATACTCGTTGTCGACGACGACGAAACAATCCGCACAACAATGAAAGCTATCCTTCAAGACGAAGGATACATAGTAGATTTGGCAGCTACAGGAAAAGAAGCAATTCAGAAAACAACCGAGAAAAACTATAACGTTGCATTACTCGACATCAGATTGCCCGACATGGAAGGAATAGAACTTCTAAAACTTCTCAAAGACGGAATTCCAAGAACACGCAAAATCATGGTCACAGGCTACCCCTCAATGCAAAACGCCATATCAGCCTTAAACAAAAATGCAGACGCATACCTACTAAAACCAGTTGACATTGAAAAACTACTCGCTACTGTTAAACAGCAAATCGATGACCAGGAAAACGAACGGAAATTCAGTGAAGAGAAAGTCGCCGAATTCATCGAGAGCCGAGTGAAAGAAGTATCCACAAACAGCCTCTAAATCCGCTGCTAAACCCTATTTTCTATTATTTTACAATTTTATAATCCTGAAAACTTCCACGAGGTTTCTTAATATCGATTGCTTTGGGGTTCTGCTTAAAAATAATCCTGGCTAACCGTTGCTTTCTAACAGAAAATTAATATCTCACGCATGAGCACAACCAGATAACGGTGTGTAAAATTGAGTTTTGGAAACTTTAACAAAGTCTTCGGCACTGTTCAAGAAGCACTTGTTTTAGCGTTGATGCTGGTTACGATGATGGCGCTTTTCTATGCAGACATTGATTTTAGCTACAAAATTGGCATCGCTATCTTTGCGTTTGCCGTGATTTTCTTGGCTACTTTGGGTACTGCTATTTTACAGCAGCAACGTGAATTAAGAAAAAAGCAGCTTCAGCAAGCCTAAGATAGCTTTTTAGCTGTTCACTTTCAGTCCCCTCCCCCCTGTCCTGTAAGGTATTTTGGTGGATGCTTTAAAAAGAGCAATCAGGCGTAATGGTGCTCCATAACAATCGGAGACTAACGCTATGATGCAAAACATGATGGTTAAACCCCAAGCGGCGCAGCAAAGATTTGCTTTCAATACACCAGAAGTCGATAACCTTTTTCCAGGGTTCACAACAGGCGAATTCGCCGTTATCTATGGGTCACCATCTGTATCTTCGATGGCCTCTTTGCTTTGTGTTAGAGCACAGCTTCCGACTCAACTTGGCGGTTTAGGCAGCAATGTTATCTTCATCGATTGCGGAAACACATTTGCCCAAGACAGCATCGCCCGGTTTGCTCAGCAGAATCATCTTAATCCAACAAATGTGCGTCAACGAATCTTCAACTTTGGAGCATTCACCGCTTCTCAGTTAACATCGCTGGTGATGGATAAGTTGGAGGATAAAATTACGACCTCTAATGCAAAGCTTGTTGTCGTTTCCGATATCGCTGGTTTATTCTTAGATAGTGCTATCCCTAAAGAGGGCGCGCAAAGAGTGTATGGTCAAATCGTTGCGCACCTTGTGTATCTTGCGGAGAAGCATGGACTTATCGTGGTTGCGACTTATCCTTCTCATAAGGGTAGCATACGAAATATTGCCTTAAAAGAGATGACTCTTAGTAGAGCCAACACTGTTCTCTCGTACTTTAAGGCTCCATACTCGGCTGAGTTGAACTTGGAAAAGCACCCAACCTATATTTTGGGTACTGCTGAGCCTCCGTCTGAGAATCTAGCGTTGACTAATTTCATGGATTTTAGTGCTCGATAAAGTTATATTCTATTTTTTTATTCCGAGTAATTTTCGCTGATCTTTGGGTCTAACCAATCTTGGCTTAATTTGGGTAAACAGATTAATATTTTCCCGCTGAAAACTACCCAAATATGGGGGAAACAAATTGAAACATAAACAAGCTAAACAGATAACCGTCGTAAGAGTCGGCCTGTCAGCAATGGACCCGAACGGAGACTTCCCATGCCCACAATGCGGAGAAAAAATCTCTCCAGACGACTGCACCGAGGAAGCCTACACTATACTTGACATAAACATAAACAACATCGGTCTAGAAGAAGTCGTATTACGCTGTAACAAATGTACAAGCCAAATCTACTTAACAGGTTTTTCAACTGTAGAGCAACTGCTAGAAACAACCCAAAAAGAACCTGCAAGCGTCAGAGATTGAGTAGTTAGATTTCTATGTTCTTGTTCTTCAGTTTGCTATCAATTAGGCTTAGCAGTTTGTCAGGTTGAATCGGCTTTCCTAAAAGCGCATCCAAACCCTCTATGCATCCCTGCCCAAAGGTTTTGCCGGTTAACATTATTTTGACTGCGTCGGGCGAGGAATGCTCAATCGCTGGAAAAAGCTCAGTGCCTTCCATGTCTGGCAAACAGAAATCAATCAATGCCACATCAAAACGGTTGAGGCTCAGCTTCTCTATAGCTTCTGTACCCTTACTTGCAACTGTAACGGAGTAGCCGTTTTTCTGAAAAATCCGAGAGAACACTCTTAGTATTGCTAGGTCGTCATCGATGATTAGAATAGATGGCTTGTTCGTGATAAACAAGTGAGCAAAAATCTCCACTAGAAGAGGATGTTGCTGGTAAGTTATAAGATTTGTGCAAACAGACCTGTCTACTGAGGCGGCTGCTTAATCCACACCTTCACGTTATTCTGCACTTTTATTCGCCCCTATGTCTGCATCAGCCTAACCTGTGCTTGAATGAATCGGTTCTCTGTGGTGTGGAATTCTTTACGTATGACATCTTCAAGTTTGGGTACGTTTATGTGTT
The DNA here is from genome assembly GCA_963800605.1 of uncultured archaeon. Lineage (GTDB taxonomy): Archaea > Thermoproteota > Bathyarchaeia > Bathyarchaeales > Bathycorpusculaceae > Bathycorpusculum. The sequence continues at coordinate 171,679 of CAWDBI010000008.1, forward strand.
CGCTTGTGCCTACGATGTTCCAAAAATGCGTCTGAATTTTTATTCGTTTCTTCTGGGCTTCCAAATCAGACGCTTTAGCCATTAAATCATCTTGTGCAGTAGGGGTCTTCATTCTTCGCTTTATGATGCTTTACGCATTCTGTACAGTCGCCATGGCGGATGCATTCCCTTTTTGGGCAGGGGCAATTCGGAGCTTTAGCTGACATATCCAAACCTAAGTGTACATCGAATATAACGGTTAAGGTAATTCATCGCCAACTTAAAACAGCTGAATTCATCCCAAAACAGCATAAGGCAAAACCATGACCATCGTTTGGTGGTTTGCGATTCTCTCAGGAGAAAACTTCTACCTAATAATTTAAGTCCTCTAAACGCGCTGGGACGCTTTTTCTTTTCCAGCGTTTTCAACAAACTAGTAAGCAAGACAATAACAAAAAGGAAAGGGGTTTAGAAGCCCAAGAGCGATAGCAGATGGAACGCTAAGCCACCCACCAACAGCGCCACACCTATGTTAGCCGCAGTTATTACTGCTGTAGCTTTCCAGCCGAACTCTTTGCCCAAGATGGCCACGGTGGATACACAGGGGATATAGAGCATTGCAACCAATGCCATCACGACTAACTGCACGGGAGTAAATCCAACCAGTAAGTCAGTGGTGCCAAGGATTGCGACTGCACCTACGAGCACGAATTCTTTACGAATTGTACCCAAGATGAGTAGCACTCCAGCAATCACCGGTAAGCCTAGCCACCAAACAGTTATCGGAGCCAACGCGTTGCCCAACGGCGTTAACACATTCAAAGCGTACAGGGCTTGTATGAGTGCACTGCCTACTATGTAGATTGGGAACACTACATAGATAATGGATTTGGTGCGTGTCCATGTTTGCTTCAATACAACCTTGGGTGATGGTCGCTTGAAACTGCTCATCTCCATGATTAAACCTGTGGATTTGCCTGGAATGGCTTTCATGGCGACTCTGCCCATCGCAAAGATAACCGCGATATCCACGACATAGAGGAGTAGTGCCCACTGGACGCCTACGAATAGACCTACCATGCCAAACAGTACGAGGGTTCTTGCAGAGCAGGGTGCAAACGTGATGGCAAACGCAGCTAAGAGGCGTTCTCGGCGGGTTTCCATGATTTTGCAGGATTGAATCGCTGGCACGCTACAGCCGTACCCTAAGATGATGGGGATTAAGGCTTTGCCGTGTAAGCCCATCTTGTGCATGGCGCTATCCATCATGAATGCCACACGGGTTAAGATACCTGAGTCCTCTATGAACGCTAAGAGCAGATAGAAGGGAATCACAAACGGGACGATTAGGGTTAATCCTGCAATTATGCCTCCCCAAACACCGTTGAGTATGATGGCTAGGATTGGCTGCGTATTTGTCAAGGCGGGGTCGACAGGTTGAATCATGCCCAATCCGCCTGCAATTAAACCTGAGAGGGCATTGCCGACGAAGAAAGTCCAGAGCAGCAAACCCGCTATGACCCCTGCCGAGGTGAAATAGCCCAATACTTTATGAGTGGTTAGCCATTCGAGTTTGTCTGAGAAGGTGTTCCATATTTCGCTTTGCTGAAGTGCTGATGCAGCAACGGAGCCTGCTAATGCATAGCGTTCGGAGGCGATGATTGAGAAGCATTGTTCTTGACAGTTCTTCTGCAGTTCAGAAGCTATGGTTTTGGATGCATTGGCGATTGTTTGGGATTTGGATGCGACGATTTTGGTGATTTCTGAGTCGCCTTCCAGCAGCTTAATCGATAGCCATCGTGCGGGGTATTGTAGTACAATGTCTTCTTTTTCGATTATGTGTTGTAATTGCTCGATTTTTTCTTCCAGCTCTTTTCGGTATTTTAGGTGTTTTGATTTGGGTTTCTGTGTGGCGACTTTAACTGCTTCTTTGATCGCTTCGTAGACTCCTTCTCCTCGGGTTGCTGTGGTAAAGACAACTGGAACACCCATGGTGTCTTGGAGTTTGTCTTTGTCGATGATCATGCCTTTGCTTTTGGCGACATCGACTTGGTTTAGAACTAGAACCAGCGGCGCATTCATCTCAAGTAGTTGCAGGGTGAAGAAGAGGTTGCGTTCCAACACGGATGCATCGACGACGTTGATGACGACGTCGGGTTTCTCAAGTGCAATGTAGTCTCTAGAAACAAGCTCCTCCATCGAAAAAGTCGAGAACGAGTAGATGCCTGGTAAATCGATGACTTTTATTTCGTAACCGTCAAAGCTCAGTGTGCCTTCCGCGCGGTCAACGGTTTTGCCGGGCCAGTTGCCGATGATTTGGTTTGAGCCGGTGAGTTGGTTGAAGATGACGCTTTTACCGACGTTCGCATTTCCTGCGAGAGCAAAGGTGAGTTGTTTGCCGTTTTTGTTGTTAGCCGACTTAGCCTTGGAGTTTGTTAATTCTGTGTGGCATGACACGACCTAAGCCTCCTTGACGGCTTCTTTTTCAACTTCAACGAAAACGTTGCAGGCGATGTCTTGGCCCAATGCCAACTTGGAACCACGCACTGAAACTTCGACGGGTCCATCCATCGGGGCAACTTTGATAACACTGATTCTTGTTCCTGGAGTAAGCCCCATGTCAAGAAGGCGTTGGAGAATTTTGTGTTCGCCTCGGATGAAGCTGATTTTGCCGTATTTGCCACTTTTCAACTCACGTATCGGCGTCAAGTTTGCATGTCGTTTGCCGACTTCTTCCAGCCCCTGCTCATGCAGTTTAATGCATTCTTCGCAGGTGGAAAATGGCAAGTCACAGGCAGGTATGGTTTTCCCGTCATCACTACAGGTGTCGGGGTGTTTGAGTAGGCGGCAGAGGGATTCTTCCGCTTCATCTGAGAGGGCATGTTCCATTTGGCATGCTTGGGTGTGAACCTTGTCTTTCCCAATGTGTAGTACGTCGGTTAGAAATTTTTCCAGAAGCCGATGTTTGCGGGTGATTTTTTGTGCTTCTAATAGACCTTTCTCAGTAAGGGTGCTCCCGTGGTAGGGCGAATATTTTACGTAGCCTTCTTCGGAGAGTTTTTTTAGCATCTCTGTTACGCTTGCGGGCGCAACGTCGAGTTTTTTTGCTATTTGGGTGTTGTTGACCATGTCTCCGTTTTTTGATAGCCCGTATACGGCTTTGAGGTAATCTTGTGTTGATTTTTGTTCCATGGGTCCTCATCCCTACTTATTTAGGTGTGCCTAAATTTAGCGTTGAAATCATATAAAGGTTTAGGTGCGCCTAAACATTTTTGATGAAAAACCCCCCAAACATTATTGGATTCCAATAAAAAACCTTACAGAACCCCTTGAGGGGAGGAGGCACTCTCTGCGGTAGGTAGGTCTCTTCTATGTTAACTTTTAGTCGCTATACATAGAGGAGGGTCTAGTCACCTCAATCAACAAACGATGCGGCTTGTTAGTTAATTGGCTTTTTCCATCCGCCATTACTAAATCGTGCAATACAACCAAACGGAAACGCCAACACAACCACATCAATCACAGCCACAACAGTAAACGACAATCCTAAAGCAGTCTGCAACACAGCATTCATAGTCATGAATGTCAATAGAAGGAATATGCCGTTTAACCAGAACCCAACCTGCCAACCCTTGGTTCCAAATAGCACGTTAATGATGAAGATGTTTAGGACCCCTACAATTATCGGTTGAATCAGGTAGGTTGTGAACATTAAAAAAAAGAACCCCAGGGGCGGCATATATGTCATGAAAGAATCTCGTGCACCCTCCAGCGCCAACTGTATCGCAATTAGTATGATGGCTAAGGTTAAGCCCTGAAGCAGCAACTTCTCTATTAAACGTAAACTTCGCAATCTGTTACACAGTTTATTTAGCATTGGTAGCAATCCATTCACCTACAGCAGTTTCTGTTGGAGTATCTCTTATTCCGTAACTATCATAGGCGCTGTTCCAGTAAACAAGCCAGCATCCTTTAAGACCCATATTTTTATAGAGTTCAAGTCCTTCAATCATGAAGTCACTTTTGGCTTGATGATTAGTTGTTGACATACCAAACTCCGTAATGACTACATCCCGATTCGTTATCTTTTGAAGGTTAGTAACGAAATGTGGTGATAGCACCATGAAGGCATCCATGAAAATGTCTAAGCCTACAAAATCTAGTTTCGGGGCTAACTCAATGGGTACGTTGCTTCTTAGAATATAGCCAATTCCAAAGTTAGTGTAGTATTCGACTGAGAGATCATGTGCCTCAATGGTGTTGTACATGAGGTCAAATTTGGATGTGATTTCATCGTCTGTAAACATTGAACCAAGAGACCAAGTCGAGGATAATTCCGGTTCATTGAAGATTTGGATATATTTGAGGTGGCCACCCCAGCGGTCAAGATAGTAATCTACTTTCGAAGCTTCATCAAGGTTCTTAACAACCAACGCAACAGCTAAACCATAACTATCCGTCGCTGAAAAGAACTCATCATTCTTTCGGTTCTGGATATTGTTGGTGTCGGTTGGGTTGCATTCAAGAGTAATTCTGATTACTTTGAAGCCCAAGTCATGGATGCGTCCAACTTGCCCATAAATCTGGTCTAACTCGTCCTGCTCATACACATAGTGTATCCCGACTTGAAACTCAGAATTCCCCTTCTGGGCCGAAGCAAAATACTGATATGGAAAAAACACTTGGACACATAAGAATAATATACACATCGTTATTACGATGAGGTTTTTGATTAAGCTCCGGTTTGTGAAGCCTACAAAACTGTGAACGATGCCCGAGACGATTTTGCTCATAGCCACCATAATGGAGGCAAGCGCTTTTATATTTAATCAAAAGAAAGGCTAACGCAAGAAAACTAAAGTAAAAATAAAGAAAAATTATGCTTAGAAGAAGCCCTGAATTGGGGAATCTTCTTTTGCAATTGCGCCTTTGATTTCTTCGATCTTGGTTTTTGTCAAAGATTTAATGCTGTTAAAGTTTGACATTTCACCATAGCTGACCAAAGTAATCGCGGTGCCTTCTTCGCCTTTGCGTGCTGTTCTGCCGATACGGTGGAAGTAAACTGGTGGGTCGTTTGGTACGTCGTAGTTGATGATGTGTGTTATGCCTTCGATGTCTAATCCTCTTGCTGCAACGTCAGTGGCTACGAGAATATTGCGTCTGCCGTGTTTGAATTCCATTATTGAGCGGTCGCGTTGTGCTTGTGTGAAGCCTGCGTGGAGGACGTGTGTGTGGAAGCCGTGTTTGTAGAGTTGATCGGCTAAGCGGCTGGTTTCATGGCGTGTTCTGCAGAAAACTATGACTTTCTCGACGCGGTCATCTTGTAGTAAGTCGCAGAGTGCGTTTAGTTTGCCACCTTGGTTCACCACGGCATAGTACTGTTTCATTTGGGTTAGGGCGATTTCGTCTTTGCTTACGAGGATTTTCTGAGGGTTCTTCATGTACTTGTTTGATAGGCGCATGACTGTTTCGTCTATGGTTGCGCTGAAGAGGGCGGTTTGGCGGTCTTTGGGTGTTTTTGAGAGTATGAATTCGATGTCTTCGATGAAGCCCATGTCTAGCATGCGGTCTGCTTCGTCTAAAACGACAAAACGGATTGATGATAGGTTTAGTACACGTCTTTCCACGAGGTCGATGAGTCGACCTGGAGTGCCGACGACGATTTGTACTCCGTTTGCAAGTGCATGCACCTGCTTGTTGATTGATTCTCCGCCGTAAACAGCTAGAACCTTCACCTTTGCGAATTTGCCAAATTTAGCTATGTTCTCGGCATCTTGATTGGCTAATTCGCGTGTAGGAGTCAAAACCAGTCCTTGTACTCCGCGGACTTCACGATTTAGTTTTTGTACCATAGGGACGCCGAAAGCGGCTGTTTTGCCTGTTCCGGTTTGTGCTTGCCCGATGACATCTTTGCCTTCTAGTAGGGGCGTTATTGCTTGAGCTTGAATAGGAAAAAGTGCATCAAACCCGAGCTCGTTTATACTTTTTAGGACTTCTGGTGATAATGGTAAGTCCTTAAATGATTGAACTTGCATTTTATCGATTTATCTTCTGCCACAGATGTTTCTTCATGGATTCCTAAAAGCTTGAGCCTTTTGTGATACATGAGTTAATGTGACAGCCTCCAATGAGTGCGGCGCGTATAAAAACTTTTAGCAAAAATTCAAGCAAAATCAATGGCATAAAAACCTAAAAAACACCAGAAACACCGCAAAGCTGCTTGAAGGGTAAGTTTGGGTCAGCGAAATTTGACGAGCTCTCACTGCCATCGGCTCGAAGCCGTCGCCTCACATCATCCCACGCTATGATGCATAGCAACGGAAATTTATCTATTTTGATAACAAAAAGAAAAGAAAGAATAGTGTCTATTTTTAGCCGTAAACTTGATTTACAAATTCGGATACACGAGCGTTAAGGTTTTCGTTTTCCCCAATTTTAACAACAACTGCATTTGATAGTGCACCGCCGCTTTGCAGGGCTGGAACTGCATCTTTAATCTGGGCTACATCGGAGTCTGAGGTTGAACCTTGACCGCTGCCATAAACGCCTACTCTTGTATCAGCGTCATGTTTGAGGTTGCTTAGAGCATCTTTAACTGAACTGGTTGGAGCGCCTGCATAGATGGGTCCTCCGATGATTATAATGTCGTAGCCTGTGGTGTTCGCAGCCGAAGCGCTTTTTATGCCTGCCAATGTAATCGTCATGTTTTTCGCGAGGAGATCCGTTGCTACTTGGTTGGCGACGCGTGTTGAAGCGCCAGTAAGTCCGGGGTCATAGAGCACCAATGCTGTTCCCATGGGTGCTATAGTCGGTTGCATGGTCTTTGAACCTGTTGCGGTGTAAGCAACCAAATCCAAGAAGAATACTGCGCCGACTATGGCGACGATTATGATTAATACGGCAAATATTGCCAAGATTATTTTTAATATTTTTCTCATTGTTAGACCTTTTTTCGTTAGTTGTTATTCAGGGTTTTTCCATAAAAAACTTGTGTTCCAGCGAAAAATCGTACAAAAAACCAAGCATAAAACATGGCTTATCCCTCAAAGTCCAATCAGCTTTAACGACAAATGACGAATCTAAATCCTTAAACCGCTCCGAGAGAAGGATAGCATAATGGTGTAAATCGTGGAGGTGAAAAGGCGATGATATTTAGAGAAGAAGAGGATGAATGGGAAGAAGGCGAAGATGAGGAATGGGAAGAAGAAGAATGGTAAGCTAGCCGGCTGAATTATCTTTAATTATCTTTCTTTCAAGTTTCGTTTAGTTTTGAGGCGTATTTTTTGGGTAACCGATGAGAAAACCACGTATTGTTTTTGATTAAATTATGGTCTGTTATATTGGATTCACGTGTAATCAGGTTTTTTTGGGTCTTAAATTTATAACTCACTAGTTGAATTCAAGTAGTGGACGTTTACTAATGACGCGACTTGCCGTATTAAACACCGACAAATGCAAAACAAAAAAATGCAACCAACTCTGCGTACACTTCTGCCCGATGGTACGTAGCCGAGTAGAAGCGATAAGAGTCGAAGGCGACAAAGCAATAATCTCTGAAACACTCTGCAGCGGATGCGGCATTTGCGTCAAAAAATGTCCCTTCCAAGCAATCAGCATAGTCAACTTACCGGACGAACTTGAGAAGGACTGCAGCCACCGCTTCGGCGAAAACAGCTTCAAACTCTTCCGCCTACCAATGCCCTCACCTGGAACAGTCTTGGGCTTGCTGGGCCAAAACGGTATAGGCAAAAGCACCACCCTCAAAGTTTTCTCAGGCGAAATCAAACCCAACTTAGGCAAATATAACGACCCGCCTGAATGGAGCGAAATCATCCAGTACTACCGCGGCTCAAGCCTTCAAGATTACTTCACAAGACTCAGCGAGAGAAAAATCAAAGTCAGCAACAAACCCCAATACGTCGACAAGATCCCTAAAGCCATAAGCGGCAAAGCAGGCGATTTACTCGACAAAGTGGATGAGCGTAAACAACTCGACGCCATCGCTGACGAGTTGGAACTACGCAAAATTTGGGACCGCCCACTTAGACGTGTTGAGTGGCGGCGAATTGCAGCGTGTAGCCGTTGCAGCAGCGCTTAGTCGAGATGCCGATGTATATCTCTTCGACGAACCCTCAAGCTACTTAGACGTAAAACAGCGCCTTGTCGTAGCCCGAGCGATTCGCAGTCTCAAAGAACAACAGAAAACCATCATAGTAGCCGAGCACGACTTAGCCATCATCGACTACCTCTCAGACCAAATCTGCGTCTTCTACGGTGAACCAGGCGTCTACGGAGTCGTCAGCCACGTGCACGGAGTTCGAACAGGCATCAACATTTACCTCCAAGGCTACATACCAGACGAGAACATCATGTTCCGTAAAGAAAGCATCGTTTTCCACGAGAAACCGCCAAACACAGGCGAAAACATCGGTGCACCCCTGCTGAAATGGGACCGAATGGAGAAGACCTTCAAAGGCTTCAAACTCGCAGTTGAACCTGGAGAAATTAAAAGTGGCGAAATCATCGGCATCTTAGGACCCAACGGCATCGGCAAAACCACCTTCGTGAAAATGCTTGCTGGCATTGAAGAAACTGATGATAAGACGGCAACTTAGCAAATTAACTGTGAGCTACAAACCCCAATACATCGCCCCCGACTACGAAGGCACCGTTCAAGAGTTGCTGATGAGTGTGGCTAAAGAGAACTTTATTTCCAGCTGGTACAAAACCGAAATAGCCAACCCGCTCAGACTGCAGGTTCTCATGGATCGCAACGTTATGGAACTCAGCGGAGGAGAACTCCAAAAAGTAGCCATCGCCGCCTGTCTAAGCCGCAAAACCGACCTATTCCTACTCGACGAACCCAGCGCATACCTCGACGTTGAAGAACGCTTAAACGTAGCCAAAACCCTCCGCCGCGTCGTCGAAGCCCACGGCATCCCCGCATTCGTCGTCGAACACGACGTGGTTACACAGGACTTCATCGCAGACCGCCTCATGGTCTTCAACGGTGAACCCGGCGTCAGCGGCCTCGCACATCCACCCACCACACTAAGAGGCGGCATGAACACCTTCCTCAAAGAAATGGATATAACCTTCCGCAGAGACTCCACCACCTTCCGCCCACGCGTCAACAAAGAAGGCTCACAGATGGACAAGTTCCAGAAGAGCATCGGCGAATACTACTACACCAAAATCAGCAAAGAAAAAGAAGAGAAAGAGGAAGAGCCAAAGAAACAGAAGCAACCGTTTTAGATTTTTAAATTTCTTTTATTTTTTTACTTAATTCAGATGTTTGTGAATTCGTAAAACTCAACATGCTTCCACATCCACATAGCGGCGCGCGCTCTCAAGCAGACTTGTGGCAGAATTAAAACGGTATCTTCCACATAAGAGAAAAAACGGTTTCCACGGCAACAGCAACTAAAGAAAAAGCCAAAGCAGTACCCCAACCACAAACAAACACTGTTAAACAGTACCAAAAACCGCTCTATCCATAAGCGCTAAACCCAACAAGCACCGCGAGAAGCCTTAAAGTTTATATTTGCGTTCGGATTTTGCAATAATCCGAATTAAACAAGATTCTACTAAAGTAGGGATAACGATATGGCGTATTTAACAACAACAGGTTCAGGACAGCCAGTCCTCATCCTCAAAGAAGGAACAACACGCAGTAGAGGCAAAGAAGCCCAGCGAAACAACATAATGGCAGCCCGAGTAATCGGCGAAGTACTCAAAACAACACTAGGTCCAAGAGGCATGGATAAAATGCTCATTGACAGCCTAGGCGACATCACCATTACTAACGACGGCGCAGCCATCCTAAAAGAAATCGATGTTGAGCACCCAGCTGCAAAAATGATGGTTGAAATCGCCAAAACACAAGATGACATGGTCGGCGACGGAACAACCAGCGCAGTAGTCCTAGCAAGCGAGTTGCTCCGCAAAGCTGAAGAACTTCTCGACCAAAACATACACCCAACAATCCTAGTTAGCGGCTACCGAAAAGCATCACAGAAAGCCATCGAAGTCATCAACAACACCGCAGTACCACTCGACATCAACGACCGCAAAAAACTCCTCACAGTCGCATTAACCTCAATGAGCAGCAAAGCAGTCGGCTCAGCAAAAGACCACCTCGCAGAAATCAGCATCGACGCAGTCAAACAAATCTCTGAAGTCCGCGGAGACAAAACAATCGCAGACATAGACAACATCCAACTCATCAAAAAAACAGGCAAAAGCCTCCTTGAAACACAACTAATCCAAGGCATCGTCATCGACAAAGAAGTCGTCAACCCAGGCATGCCCAAAAAGAAAGAAAACGCAAAAATCGCATTACTCGACTCAGCCCTCGAAATCGAGAAAACCGAAATCACCGCTGAAATCAGAATAAAAGACCCCTCACAAATGAAAGCTTTCCTAGACCAAGAAACCACCATGATGCAAGACATGGTTACCAAAGTCAAAGCCTCAGGCGCAGACATAATCTTCTGCCAAAAAGGAGTCGACGACATGGTCCAGCACTTCCTCGCAAAAGAAGGCATCATGGCAGCGCGCAGAGTAAAAGAATCCGACATGGAAAAACTCGCACGTGCAACCGGCGGCAGAATCGTCAGCGACCTCGACGACCTAAAGAAGACCGACCTTGGATTTGCAGGTCATGTGGAAGAACGCAAAATCGGCGACGACAAAATGATCTTCGTCGAAAAATGCAAAGACCCACACAGCGTAGCAATCCTAATCCGCGCAGGTCTCGAACGAATGGTTGACGAAGCCGAACGTGCAATGACTGATTCACTCTCAGTCGTATCCGACGTCATCGAAAACAACAAGATCGTTCCAGGCGGCGGCGCAATCGAAATCGAAATGGCAAAAGAACTCCGCAAATACGCAACCAAAGTCGGCGGACGCGAACAACTCGCAGTTGAAGCATTCGCAGACGCAGTCGAAGTCATCCCACGAACACTAGCAGAAAACGCAGGTCTCGAACCCATCGACATCCTCGTTGAGATCCGCCAAGTACACGACAAAGAAAACGGCAAATACATGGGCATCAACATATTCACAGGCAAACTCCAAGACAGTATCGCAAACGGCGTCATTGAACCAATCATGGTCAAAGAACAAGCAATCAAATCAGCAGCCGAAACTGCAGCACTCATCCTACGCATCGACGACGTCATCACAGCCAAAGCACCAAAAGGCGGTCCAGGCGGCCCAGGTGGAATGCCTGGCGGCATGGGCGAAGAATAAACTCCCCATCTTAACTTTTCTTTTTTGTTAATTGAAGCAGATTGAATAGTTTCTGAACTGTATTTTTAGCCTTCACTAATTTTTCGAGAGGTTTGTTTATTAAAAAGTAACCAGATAATCGAAGCCTTCGGTATAGAATTGCCCTCCGTTGTACCAATAATAATCACCTTCGCACTCATCGCATAGCCTTCTGGCTATCCAAACGAAAATGCCTAAAACACTGTGCACAGAACCAGCAAGCTCAAAATAAAGCGGACCTTGAGACATGTTTTAGCCAGAACCCACGAAAACCTATTTATTTGCAAGAGCGAACAATTGTTGGCTAAAAAGTATGCTCCGGTAGTATAGTCCGGTCAAGTATGCCGGCCTCTCGAGTCGGCGACCCGGGTCCAAATCCCGGCCGGAGCACTACAACTAATCTAATTATAACGTGACTATTTTACGTAAATCCAGTAAGTTCAGTTTTGGGGAATGTGTAAAAAAGCAATCAATGAAAAATGAGTTTATTTGTAGGTTAATGTTGAGCATAAGTTCTTCTACAGTGCGGTTAAGTGTTAATTCTGCCATGTTGCGGCTGTAATCCATGATGCGTCTTGTGCTGTCAAAGATGAGACGTAGAATGGATACGACGTTGGGGTCAAATTTTTTGCTTGAAATCAGCATCATCAATTCGTTTTCCATCGCGACGATTGATTCCCGTTTTGAGATGAGCTTTTCTGCGTCTTTGTAGTCACGTTTGAAGACTGCTTTGACTGCGTCTTCGTATTGTTGCTGGGCTAACGTGAAGTAGCTGACGAGTTGCGAGTAAACTTCTTCGTCTAAGCGGTTTTTAATGAAGAGTGCTTCGCTGTCGATTAGTTTTTGGAAGGTGCCGATATGGTTGACGATGTTTATGGCGTTTTCGCCGATGTTTTCAATGTCGTTTACGGCGATGCGGTAGAGCAGGAATTCTTTGGGTGTGCTGAAACCGAGTTCGCGGTATAGGTTGCGTTCGATGCCATATTTGAGTTGGCGAACGATGTAGAGGCCAAGGCGGTTTACGTCGTTTCTGGAGTGGATGACGCTTTCGAAGAGTTCGGTGCTTGGGTCCTTTGAGTGATCCGATGGCGTCTCGGTTGGCGGCTAAGGCTACGATGGCCATGCGGCGGATGGCTTTTTCGATTCCAAATTCGGAGTGTTTGATGAGGATTTGAAGAGTTATTTCATCTGGGGTTTCATCGATGATTTCTGCGCCTAGAAATTTGTCTCGAACAAAGTTTTTGGTTTCAGTTTTGTATTTTTGGGTGTCTTTGGTCCTTTAAAGTGGACTCGTATGATGTCTGCGCCGATTGCGTAGAGTGCTCTTATCATGCGTAGGGCTGATTCGGGGCTTCTTTGGGATCGACGTTAATGTAGTATTCTTTGGGTTTGGCGCTGTTGTCTTTGCCTTCTTTTTCCATGATTTTTCGTGGAACAAGGGTTAGTGTGTTGTCAGGTTGGATGTTAAAGGCGATTTCGCTGCCTCGTTTTAGGCCGATGTCTTCTACCCATTCTTTGGGGAGTGAGATGATGTATGAGCCTCTGCCTGTGCATTGGACTCTTCGGTATCCAAGGTCTTTTTCTGCCACTACATTTCACCGTGGTAAATGTTTCGTGTATATATCATTCTTCGTTAACTATGCATATAAATGATTTTCAACAAAGTTATATAGAATACATGCCATTTGGTGCCGTTAACAACCAATAGAAGGATCGAAGATGCCGCAAAACACCTGTAAAGTAGTAATCAAAAATGAAAACACAAACCACTGTAAGTAAGGGTGTTTTCTGCACAAGCGATGTTGAACTGCACATTTCTCATGCTCACATATCACACGCTAAACACCCAAAAAAGAGAGGGTTGAATATTGATGAAGAAAATTATTGCTAAACAAGAAGTCTGCATCGGCTGCGGACTATGCGAAGTCTACTGCACCACCGCACATTCCAAATCAAAAGACATAATCAAAGCCTACAACAGCGAACGCCCAAACCAATAAGCCGCGTTCGCCTAGAAATCAGAAAACCAGTCTCATTCGCTATCCAATGCCGCCACTGCGAAGACGCACCCTGCGTCACCGCATGCCTAACCGGTGCCATGCACAAAGACCCCAAAACAGGCGAAGTCACACATAACAAAGAAAAATGCATGGGCTGCTGGACATGCGTCATGGTTTGCCCATACGGCGCCATAAAAATGGACAAAGAAGACAGAGTCATCGCCAAATGTGACCTATGCCAAGGCTTAGCTGACGCCCGCATGCGTAGCCAACTGCCCCAATCAGGCGCTTGGAATTCAAAGAGGTAAAACCTAATGCCAAAATATGTTATAGTTGGCGCTTCCGCAGCAGGCATAGGCGCAGTTGAAGCCATACGCGAAGTTGACCCAGTGGGAACATACAGTTATTCAGACGAAGAACATTGCCCCCAATACAGTCGCCCAATGATTAGCGACTTCGTCAGCGGCAAAGCTGACTGGCACAAAATGAAATGCCGAGACGACAGCTTCTGGCAAAAAAACAACGTAGAAGCCCTTACAGGCAAAAAAGCGGTCACCCTAAACATAGCTGAGAAAACGGTGCAGCTTGAAGATGGCGAAAAAATCAGCTACGAAAAACTCCTGCTTAGCAACAGGCGGCAAACCCTTCGTGCCAAAAATGGAAGGCCAAGAAAAAGACGGCGTATACACATTCACCACCATCCCAGACGCAGAACAACTAGCCGCAAAAAATCAACTGCGATCAACGCCAAAGTCTGCAGTGGTTATCGGCGGCAGGCTTAATCGGCATAAGCGTAACCGAAGCGCTCATCCAAACGTGGCTTAAAAGTCACCATGGTTGAGTTGCAGGAAAAAATCCTCAGCTTACTCCTTGACCCCAAAGCTTCAGAAATCGTGGAAGCCGTCGTTCGCAAAGCAGGCGTTAACATAGTCACGGGGCAGTCAGTCCAGAAAATCATCGGCAAACCCGGCAACGAAGCAGTAGTCGGCGGCGTAGTCTTAACCAAAGGCGACAAGTTCCCTGCGACATAGTCATCGTAGCCATCGGCGTAATTCCACGAACCGAACTTGTAGCGGCACAGCCGTAAAAATCAACCGCGGCATAATAGTAGACAACACATGCAAACCAACGTCCCAGACGTTTACGCCAGCGGCGACGTTGCAGAAGCCTACGACTTCATCCTAAACCAGAACCGACTGCTGCCCCTCTGGCCCTTAGCAATCCAAGAAGGCAAAATTGCGGGCTACAACATGGCAGGACAAGAAAACCAATTACACCGGCGGAACCAACATGAGCAGCCTCAAATACTTCGGCATACCCATCGTTTCCATAGGCTTAGCCAACCCCAAAGACGACCCGCCCTTGAAGTACTCGTCAAAGCTAGATTCGAACGAAAAGTCTACAAGAAACTGGTCCTCAAAGACAACGTAATCGTCGGCATGACTTTGGTTGGCGACATCGAACGCGCAGGCATACTCTTCTACCTAATGAAGAACAACATTAACGTGAAAAAATTCAAGGAGCAACTCTTAGCAGACGACTTCGGCTTAGCCACGCTTGCCTGTTAGTTTGCAGAAGAAAATGAGCTGTGATAATAATAATGAACCAACACGACCAGAAAATAATCAACCCATACGGCGACGACAAAGACTTCGCAGCCTGCGGCATATTCGCGCATGATGAACCTAGACGGCAAACGCTTCGGCTGCAAAGACCCAGTCAAAGCCATGACAAACATGCATGACCGAGGCAACGGCTTAGGCGGAGGCTTCGCGGTCTACGGCATATACCCAGAATTCAAAGACTACTACGCCTTCCACGTCATGTACCTAAGCAAGGATGCTAAAGAAAAAACTGACCGCATCCTGGCATCATGATTCAACATAATCTACGACGAAGAAATGCAGACCACGACCCGCCAACGTACATGACCCACCACTGGTTTGGCGTTACTTCGTTCACCCAAAAAACGTCGACCAGACAAGCCAAACTGAAGAAGACTACGTCATAGAAGCCATCATGCGCATAAACACTGAGACGCGGCAAAGCATTCGTGTTTTCAAGCGGCAAAGACATGGGTGTCTTCAAAGGTGTCGGCTTTCCCAGAAGACATAGCAGACTTCTTCTGCCTCGAAGACTACCAGGGTTACCTGTGGAGTTGCCACGGCCGTTTCCCAACCAACACACCAGGCTGGTGGGGAGGCGCACACCCATTCAACATCTTAGACTGGACAGTCGTTCACAACGGCGAACTCTCCAGCTACGGCATAAACCGCCGCTACCTCGAAATGTACGGTTACAAATGCACCCTGCAAACCGACACCGAAGTCATCGCATACGCAGTCGACTTGCTCATGCGCAGACAACATTTACCTATCGAAGTTGTTGTCACAGATTCTTGCTTCGCCGTTCTGGACACGAAATTGACAGCATGGAACCCAAAAAAGCAAACTTGCCTCCAAACGCTGCGTCAAACCTATGGCAGCCTACTGATGAACGGACCATTCAGCATAATCATCGCTCACCATGGCGAAATGATAGGTTTAACCGACCGCATCAAACTGCGTCCCATGATTGCAGGCAACAAAGGCGACATGCATTTACCTTTCCTCCGAAGAAGCAGCAATGCGACTTGTTTCTCCCCAACTGGATCAAGTTCTGGACCCCACGAGGCGGCGAACCCGTAATTGCCCGACTAAAAAACTTCAGAAACCGGAGAGCTCTAACAATAATGAAAAGCTACGTCAACCCCGAATACCTCGTTGAACGCGACGACGACAAATGCATCCGATGCAAAGTCTGCGTCAACCAATGCACATATGAAACCCACTGCTACGACGCGGAAACCGACACCATCGTCAGCAAAGACGAAAACTGCGTCAACTGCCAACGATGCGTAACTTTCTGCCCCACCCACGCCATCACCATACGCAAAAACCCCAACGCTAACCGAGACAACGCCAACTGGACCGTAGAAGCCATCCGAGACCTCAAACGACAAGCAGAAACCGGCGGTGTCCATATTAACTGGCATGGGCAGTGACAAACCAGCACTTCAGCTACTGGGATCGACTACTGCTAAACGCAAGCCAAGTCACAAACCCATCCATCGACCCATTACGTGAACCCATGGAAATCCGCACTTACCTAGGTGCAAAACCAGACCACCTAGAATTCGACGTCGAAAACGGTGACATAGACACTGAAGACAAAACTGACTCCCCAACTCTGCCTCGACACCCCAATCATGTTCTCAGCCATGTCCTACGGCGCCATCAGCCTAAACGTCCACGAATCCCTCGCTCGTGCAGCAACCGAATGCGGCACATACTTCAACACAGGCGAAGGCGGACTCGACAAGAGCCTCTACAAATACGGCGACCACACAATCGTCCAAGTCGCGTCAGGACGCTTCGGCGTACACCCAAACTACCTCAATGCAGGTGCAGCAGTCGAAATCAAAATCGGTCAAGGCGCAAAACCAGGCATCGGCGGCCACTTTCCAGGCGAAAAAGTCACTGAACTCGTCGCCAAAACCCGCATGATTCCACAAGGCACAGACGCCCTCTCACCCTAGCCCACAACACGACATATACTCCATCGAAGACTTACGACAACTAATCTACGCCCTAAAAGAAGCCACCAACTACACCAAACCAATCTCCGTCAAAATCGCAGCAGTCCATAACGCAGCAGCCATCGCAAGCGGCATCGTCCGTGCAGGCGCAGACATAGTCGCCATCGACGGCGTACGCGGTTCAACAGGAGCAGCGCCCAAAGTTATCCGAGACAACGTCGGCATACCCATCGAATTAGCACTAGCACAGGTAGACCAGCGTCTCCGCGACGAAGGCATCCGCAATCGAGCCTCCATCGTAGCTGCAGGCGGCTTCCGAAGCGCGGCGACGTCTTCAAAGCCATCGCACTTAGGCGCAGACGCAGTATACATCGCCACTGGCGCATTAATCGCCATGGGATGCACGGTATGCCAACGATGCTACACAGGCAAATGTCCCTGGGGCATCGCAACCAGTGACCCCTGGATTGGCAAACGAATCAACCCCGACATCGCTTCACAACGCCTCATCAACCTGCTCCACAGCTGGAGCCACGAAATCAAAGACATGATGGGCGGCATGGGCATCAACGCAATCGAAAGCTTACGTGGCAACCGATTAGCACCTGCGAGGCGTCGGCTTAACGCAACAGAACTTGAAATTTTAGGCGTTAAAATGGCAGGAGCATAAGGCAATGCAAGTACCACAACGAGTTAACTCTACTAGAAATCGACCCAACAATATCCAAAACCGCATAGTCTACGAAGACAAAGTCGTTAAAGTTGACGCTGAAGGACATCTACTTACAGAGACCTCAACAGCATACTTCGTGCACTCGTCCAACAAGGCGGCATAGAAAAAATCGAAGTTCAACAACGTCTGCGGACAACGCTACATCGGCACAGACCTAAACACCAACATCAAATCGAAGTCTATGGCACCCCCGGCAACGACTTAGCAGCATTCCTAAACGGACCCCGCATCGTAATCCATGGCAACGCACAAGACGCAACCGGCAACACCATGAACGAAGGACGAAATCGTCATCCATGGACAAGCAGGCGACTTAACAGGTCACAGCATGCGAGGCGGCAGAATATTCGTCAAAGACTATGTTGGCTACCGAGTCGGCATCCACATGAAACAATACGAAAGCAAAATCCCAACCATCGTCATCGGCGAAACAGCAGGCGACTTCCTAGCGGAATACATGGCGGGCGGCGTCATCCTGTGTCTTGGGCTTGAACCTTAAAGAAGGCGAAAAATGCCCATCCCGCTTCGTCGGCACAGGTATGCATGGTGGAGTCATCTATGAACGCGGGGAAATATTCACTCCCGAAGAAGGCACCAAAGTCGTTGACAGCTGGCAAACGTGACATGCAAGCCATCACTAAACTAGTCAATGAGTACTGTGGCTACTTCGGCGGCGACCCTAAAACAATCTTATCAGCGAAATTCATGAAGATATTGCCACTTTCGACGCGACCATACGAAAAGCTCTACTCACACTAGCCTTTATTTTTTTCTTTTTTTGTGACTGCCAATGCGTCAATCACATAGCAATAAAAGTCGTCTGAAGCACATTCTGTATCGAGAGCTAAACCGTCAAAATCAAATTTATCGAGGTTAATGAAAATGAGCAAACCTAAACCCAAAAAGGCGCCCCCATACCTCTATGAGGGACCATCCCCCACCAAAGATGATATGGTCGAAGAGACCGACGATGTTTATAATACTGACCAGCGAGAAGCCATGCTTGACGATGACGAAGTCACCGCGGCTGAAGCAGGATTCATGGAGGGGCAGAGAACAGGAACCACCCAGCAAAAAAGAAACCCGCAAAAATGCCATCAGCCACACAGACGAAATTGCCACAGAGTTAGCTAAAGAAGATGCAGAAGATGACTAATTTTGCCTATCTTCTTGGTAGTAAATGAGAATTTGAAGATATAGTCCACTCGATATATCAGTAGTCAAAAATTTCGAGCTATCTTGCTGCGGAGCTTTCAGTTACAATGTCGAGTCGTGACATGCAATAGGGGCAAGCATAATGCGATTGCCTGGACATCACGGAGGTGTCGGTAATCATGGTTGGCTTATCTAACTGCTTCTCGCAGCCCTTGTAAGGGCATCCTAGTTTGTCCTGTGAACCGTGGTTGAAAAGATGTATACCGCTCAAGCCTAAACAATGTGGTATCGTAAACTAATAAACCTATGAAAAAACTATTTTCAGCATATTTTTTGTTACAGATAGACGGAATGGAGCCTCGAGCGGGCTTTGATCCCGCGGCCTGCTGCTTACGAGGCAGCCGCTCTACCAGGCTGAGCCATCGGGGCACCAATGGCATACTGAATAAAACACCAATTTTTAAATCTTCACAAACCCAAACACATAACCTTAGTGAACCAGAATGAAAAAAACCGCCAAACTACTCAGCTTGGGGAACACCGTATCATCGAAATTATTCAAAACCACCTCACACCCATGCCCAACATGCCGTGCCCTTTGGCGACGATGTCTCAGCCGTAAACCTCAATGACAAACAAGTCGCAGTCCTAAAAACCGATATGCTTGTAGCCAAAACAGACGTACCCAAACAGATGAGCCTCACACAAGCAGCCCGCAAAGCAATCGTCATGAACATCAGCGACTTCGCCTCTAAAGGCGTCCAGCCAACGGCTGCTCTGGTTGCTCTTGGCTTACCCCGAAGCTTAACAGAAAAAGATGTCAAAGCAATCGCTGAAGGATTAGATGCTGGCGCAGAGAATACGGGACATATGTGGTCGGCGGAGACACAAGTGAAGCTCAAGACCTAATAATCTCAGTTATGCTTTATGGATTGCCGAGAAGTCAAATTTGATGCTGCGTACAGGAGCTAAACCCGGCGACATTTTGGCAGTAACTGGCCCATTTGGTAAACCCTCGGCGGGATTACGATTGCTCTTCAATGACTGCAAAGCCCATGAAGTCTTAGGTAAAAAGCTGTTGGAATCTGTTTTCATGCCTAAAGCACATCTTGCGGAAGGGTTGGCGCTCGCTAAATGCGGGGCGGTTTCGTCTTCAATGGATTCCAGCGACGGCTTAGGCTGGAGTCTGCATGAGATTGGCACGATTAAGCAACGTCGGATTCCAACTTGATACGCTGCCTATTGCGTCTGAAGTAACCGATTTTGCAAAGCTTAACAGTTTAGATGCTTCCGAATTGGCGCTTTACGGCGGCGAAGAATACGAGTTAGTTTTAACCATAAAGCCAGAAAGCTGGGAAACTGCCCAAGCTGCTGTAAAAGCTGCAGGCGGACAACTAATCCGCATAGGAAAAGCCACAAAAGAAAACAAAGTCCAGTTCAAAGACAATGGCAAAAAATCTGCAATTGAAGCACGAGGCTGGGAGCACTTTAAGAGCCAACTTTAAGCTGCCGATCCAAAGTATAGTTAATTATGGTTATGCATGACATCGCAAGGTATGGTGTCTTGCCCAGGCTAATTTTCTCGCCAAACCGTAATGCAAAATCTTCCGCTCTCTTGGGTAATCCAACATGGTCACCTAAGACAAAGAGGCTATTTTCTGGAAAAGTTACCTCATTAACATCTTTACCGCCTTCTTCCAGCACATAGATTTGATGGGTCTGCGCTTTAGCTTTCATAAGTGTCTCAAAGGCTGTTTTGTCTCTGGTTATGCCGGGGTGGGTTTTGCCTGCGAGTGTTTTTCTGAGGATTTGCTGCCAAGTCTCCATATCCGTGCGTACATCATAGAGGGTTTCTCCGTTGATTTGTATGTGCATTGGCGGGTTTGGCGGTCCGTTTAGGATGGCGTGGAAGTTTACGTCTCGGCGTATGCCATGTGAAAGGAATAGGCTGCTAACGATGCATTCATGCACAATGTCGAGTCTGCCTGCGTCATGTAGGTTGGTAAAGTTTGAATCGGTTTTTCCCATCCGTGAAAACAGCACAAATTCTCTTGGCAAAGCATTCACTGCTATTGGGTATGTTTGGTTGCTTTAAAGCCATTCCCTGAATACTCAAAGTGTTCGTAGGAGAACGATGATGTTGTTTAAGACAACAAAAACAAGAAAGAGCGCTATTCCAACAGAGGCAACCCGTAATGTTTTATATGCCACCCTAAAAGAGCGGTCATCTATGTTTCTGTATGTATCAGGGTTTTTTCTGCCAAAACAAAAATAACACCTACCGAAATGGTGACGGCTAATTTGACAACAACAAAGGCTGGAAGGTTAGTGTGGACTAAACCTGCAATTATGGGGTTGAGTTCTTGTGTGCCAAAATATACGGTTCCGATAACCGTGGTTAAGCAATCCATGGAGCCCATAAAAATCAGCATTAAACTAGCCAATGTATTTGGCAGCTGACAAAAACTGATCCTCCGCTGATAAACTAAACAAACCTACTATCGACGAACCAGCAATGCTAAGGGCATGACGTTCTCTAAAAGGATTAGTTGATAACCAAAATTGGGTTCGATTTTTCAGCAAATAATACAAACAAATGAGTCTTTTTATATCTTAACTGAGCTGGGTGCGTTGCAAAGAAAAAAGCGCTCTATGATTTAGATGACTGGTGCGGTGTCTATGAGTTCTTTTTGGGTTGTGTCGATTTTATGTTGCAACATATCACTGTTATTAGATTACTGGTTTAACGATGACCAGTTTGTTTTGTCGCTCTGTAGGGGTTGAAGTATTTTGTCTGGGATTCCAATTAATCCTTTGATATCTTTTTGGCGGTTTGAATTTGTAAGTGACGGTTTTGCCCTTTAAAATTTCGATGGATACGTTGGTGAAGGTTTTTTTTTCATAGAGGTTTGCCATAACTTATTGGTTCCAATTTTTGGCCTTATAATTTCCTTCGTTTAATTATATTCGACGAAGAAAGTAAATTTTGGACTCAGTATATGCTGCTATTACACTCGTTAAAAATAAATACAGTTCCCTAAAAAATTAAAGAAATAAGAAACAAGGAATTGAAGGTATAAATTTTAAGCTTCGACGTCATCGAAGAATTCGAGAAGCAGATTTGCGACTTTTTGGCCCAGCTCAGTCTTTACATAGTATTTTTTGAGTGGGTCAATGCGTTCGCTCTTGGCTAAACCCAAAGATTCGATTTCAATCATTCGAGCCCTGAACGTGCCGTCACTTAGGGTTAGGTTGTTGTCTCGCATGAAGTTTTGGCATCTTTCCACTTGCCTCTTCCTACATGGAGTAGAAGCAAGCAATCTATAGCGTGGTCTTTCTCTAGGATGGCTTTGATTGAGGCCATCTTTGGGTCAGTCAGTACACGCTTAATCTTCTCTTCGTCCACATTCTTCACCATTTACACATTCTCCTTTCTTATCAATTATTGGTATAGTGTCTCTCAATATAAGCTATATTACGAATTACGAAATATATCTCCAGACGCCTATCTCCCGAATATCAATATCTCAACCACCACTTAATAAATATAAAGCAGACAAGTAAGCACTGGTATCGACTGCAACATATCTTGTTGGGGCAGTAATTCAAAAACATTGTTTTTGTTCACACTCTTTAGAGGTTTTATATCGATTGGTTTATCGAAAGGCTTAACAGAACCCAAAAAGCATCCATCCACAGGCGAGACAGCAGTTTGGCAAACAACATCCAATACGAAATCCCCACATGGAACCAAATCTACGACATGCTCCTAAATCAAACACAGAAAATCCAAACCTCACCCTACAAACCCGACGTAATTGTTGCCATCGCACGTGGCGGATTAATCTCTGCACGCATACTAATTGACCTTCTAGAAACCGCTGAACTTGCTACTATACAGGTGCAATTCTATGTGGGTATAGCCCAGACAAAAGAGGAACCCACCCTAAAGCAAGCCTTAACCCTGCAGCTAAACGGCAAAAAAGTCCTCTTAGTCGACGACATCGCCGATACGGGCAAAAGCCTACAATTCGCAAAATGTTACCTACAACAACAAGGCGCAGCAGAAATCAAAACCGCAACACTCTACCTTAAACCCCAAAGTAGCACAACTCCCGATTTCTACGAAAAACAAACCAGTAACTGGATCATCTTCCCATGGGACACTAAAGAAACCATTCGCAAAATCATCCAGAAACAACAGGGCAAACGCCAAGTCAACCAGGAAATCGCAAAACTCATAAAACAAGGCCTTCCCAAACACTTAGCTGACAAACTCTTAGCCAGCTTGCAGGAGCCCATCTAATGCTGCATTATATCGAAGAATTCGGCAGATATGTCGAATAACCGGTTATGGCAACATAGCCTTCGCTCAAGCTGAGGCTTTTCTGAAGACTCACCGAAAACAAGCAGCCCAAGTCGAGCTTCAATTCTTCGACGCTGGCCTAGTCGCCACAGAAGAACACCTCTACTTTGCTGTTCTAAATGCGTTGCAGGCGTTTAGAAGTAAAACTAACATTTCCAAAAGCGTCGCTATGGAAACGATGCTTTTTGCTTCGGCTCAGCGGCAAATTCAGAAATCAATTGAGCACATCGGCGTAAAACCCCAGAGTAAGAATTTGGCGGTGATAATTGTCAGCGAAGACATCCCAAAGATAGAAGCCGAGCTCGAAGCCTTAACAGACTGTTTTGGCACTCAACCCGATGCATCCGTTCTCCAACTTACAGGGGATAAACAGAAAAGGATCCGAGCAGCCTTCGAAATCACCGAAGAAGAAATAAAAACAGAAAATAGTCCAATTGAAAAGGCTATAATGAACCTTGTAATTGAGCATGTTGCATTACTGGCTACACAGCTTTAGAGCATTTTTTCTTTAACAACCGCTAAAATATCAGTTGACTTTAGCAGCGAAACCCCGGTTAAAGCGCCTAAAATCTCAATTTGCAAAATCCAATCAGGATTATGCAAATCAACCTTGGCTTTGATGTTTCCTACTGCTGCTTCGATAATATCCTTTGAGTGAAGTTCTGTGTAGCGTTTTTCGACTGTAACCCTAAACGATTGGTTTTCCTCGATTTTTGATGCTAACTCTGCGGTTGCTTTTTTGATTTCAACCAAATCCGTATGCACAACACTTTGAATGGGTACGATGCGTAATGCATAGCGGAATTCGTAAGGACGCTCGGCGAGGATTGCACGGAGTTTTTCCATGACGGCGATGGGGTCAAGAGTGGTTTTGGCTACGATTAAGCCGCGGATTTTGGTTTTGCTTGTTTTTGCCTCTGCGTCGCTTAATTGGTCTTTGAGGAGGTAGAATAGTTCGTTGCACATGGCTCGTTCGTTGCCGCGGGCTGTGGTTGCTAGGAGGTTGAAGTCGTTTATCATGATGAGTTTCTCAAGTGGAGATTGTGGGTTTGCTGGTTATTTTTGTTTTTGCCCCCGATGCAGTCCAGCAACATCTGACTTAGCGCCTGTGGCTCACTAACCATCGGGTCATGCCCAGTTTTCAGCTCTACAACCCGAGCACCCCCACCCACCGTCCATGCACCGCCCCAGAATCCATCGTCGCGCACCCGGCGGCGGAAGACGTCGATGGTGCCTAACGGGGGTTTCGTGCAATCGATGAAGGTGCGAGGAACCGCAGCCACTCGGGCGGGGTCAAATTGAAGTGGCGCCTGGTAGGTTTGCCCTGGATGTGGCGTCTGCCGCCGTTTAACCCACTCATATGCTTCGTTTTCAAGCCCATATATTGCGGGGTCGGGTGGTGGGAAACTATAGTCGGGCGAGGCTTGTGCGGCTGCAAGGCGTGTTTCCTGCATAGCGCTTGCTTGGGTGCTGCTCCAGCTTTCGCCGGGCTTGGGCACGATCGCGTCGATGTAGACTAGATGCCTGAGGCGATGTGGGATGCGGTCGGCAATGGCGGTGCCGAGCATGCCTGAGTAGGAGTGAACGGCGAGCACCATGTCGTCCATCTCCTCGGCTTCGATTGCGTTCGCGACGTCGCTGATGTGTGTCTCCAGCGTGATGAGCGGTGACATCAGGTGTTTGCGCTCACCGACACCAGTCAACGTGACCGGATGTGCATGGTGCCCTTGTAGGACGAGTTCCCGGACCACATGTTGCCAGCACCAAGCGCCATGCCAAGCGCCGTGCACAAGGACGAAATTCGCCATCAGGTCACTCCCTTGTCTTTCGGCGAGGAGATTTATTCTGGTCTATAGCGTGCGCTAAATGAATTCGCAGATGTGATTGGAAAAAAGTTGTCTCCTCACTCCTGACATGATAGTCGAAAACTTTGCTTACGCTTTGGAGTCGTTCAAAGTGGGAAGCCATGTTTCCACCTTTACGTACTATGTTAAGCACTAGCGAACGTGAATAAAAATAGCGCGGATAACAAAAATCATAACTGGCTTTTCGAAGTCTAATATATTCTGTAATTTTTAAAAATTGACTAATAACAAAGTAAGAGTGAATGAATACGTTTTGGTTTGGATAGAGCTTCTAAGTAATAAATTTGATGTTAGTCTACAAACCTTGACTAAAAAAATCGGCTCTTAGTCCAGAAACCTTGACAAAAACGCTTTTTACAATACAAAAGCTCCAATAAAATCAGCTCTAAAGGAGTATGAACCAGTTGGAAAAGTCAGCCTCAAATTGGAGCATCCAAACAAAAACACGATTTATTCTAAAACTGCTCGGCGTCATCGTCGCCTGTTGGTTTTGTCTTCACCCGCCTGGATATTTCAAGCTAGCTGTTCAACAGTCTCTACCATCCAAACCGTAGATGCATCACCAAAAGTGGGCTCCTACGTTTCAATGGCTCTAGATTCACAGGGTAACCCCGGCATAAGCTACTATGACTTCAACAACACCAACCTAAAATATGCCTATTGGACAGGCACCAACTGGGACGTCCAAACCGTCGATGACCAAGGCTTTACCGGCTTGCACACCTCAGTCGCCTTTGACTCAAAGGAAAATCCCCACATAAGCTACTACGGCGAAAATGGCCGCTTGAAATATGCCGTCTGGAACGGAACCGCTTGGAGCATCCAAAAAGTCGATGTCGCAGGAAGCTTCACATCCATCGCCATAGACTCCAACGATTACCCCCACATTAGCTACTTTAGCATCCAAAATGGGTCTGATTTAAAGTATGCAGCTTGGAATGGTACCTCTTGGAATCTCCAAACTGTTGATTCGGTGGGAGGAACTGGCGAATTTACGTCCCTCAAATTGGATAACAATAGTTATGCCCACATAAGCTATTTTGATTATACGAATCGCAGTTTGAGAGTGGCTTGGCAGAATAGCACAGGCTGGTATACTGAAACGGTTGATTCAACAGTTGATGTGGGCAAATTTAGCTCCTTAGACATAGACGCCAACGGCACCACCCACATAGCGTACTGTGACAACGCTAGCCGAGACCTGCGCTATGCAGTTTCGAATGGGTCAGGCTGGACTATTCATGTGGTTGATTCAATCGGCGATGTGGGCACAGATTCTTCTCTTGCTTTAGACTCACAAGGGTATCCACATATCAGCTA
The DNA here is from genome assembly GCA_963800605.1 of uncultured archaeon. Taxonomy (GTDB): domain Archaea; phylum Thermoproteota; class Bathyarchaeia; order Bathyarchaeales; family Bathycorpusculaceae; genus Bathycorpusculum. Next base: position 197,948 of record CAWDBI010000008.1, read on the forward strand.
CACCGATAACACAAACCATGTCCTCAAATATGCCTCATGGAATGGCAGTAACTGGAATATCCAAGCCCTCGCTTATGCTGGTTACGTGGGCGAATATACCAGCTTACCCAACGACCAGACATCAATAAAAATCGATAGAGACGATGACGCCTGCATTGCGTACTGTGACTGGGGCATCTACTGCTTGAAATACCTCACACTGCCAAACTCCACAGGTTATGCCCTTAAGTATGTTCAACCAAGTGCTTTCTTAACGGTCACTCCCAATCCTGTTGAAATCGGAAAAGTAGTCAGCATAAACATAACCCTAATACCAAAACCGCCCCTGACAACGGATTATTACCAAAACATAACCCTGAAAATAACCTATCCTGATGGAACATCGGTTACTCTTGGACCTTTTATCTCAAACGACGGCACAGTGTTTACCTTATTTACACCAACACAGATCGGCAACTACTCATTACAGGCAAAATATGCTGGTCAATTATTTCTCCGAATGTTCCCTATCAACGACGTAACCTACTTTGCCACCCAAAGCAACGCAGCAGTCCTCATAGTTCAACAGGAACCAACTGCAACTCCAACGCCCTCTCCTTCTCCTACACCAACCCCAACACCTGCTTCCAACCAAACCACAAAGACAACCTATACTCAGAGCAACCAGCAGACAAGCAGCAGCGAATCAAACTGGCAATATAACCAGCAATACACCCAAGATACGAACCAATATGGCGGTGCATCAGGCAAGGGATACCAGCCACCTAAGATTCACCAAGAACCTGGACCCTTCCCCGTCATTGAAACCGCAACTGCTTCGTTGGTTGCATTTGGAATCTGCGTGGGTGCTATTCTCTTTTTAAAGAGATGGGAATAGTAACAAAAAGCCTCCATATTCCTCCAACCTGTCGGCGAAGTCGGAAGAGAGAGGGGGCTTTTTTCTATTTTTCAATTTAGGGGCTGCTTGTGGCATTATCTATAACCAATCGGCACCCTAAAGCAAACGCTAAGAATACATACAAGTGACTTCCCAAAACGTTGGTCGCTGCTGATTTTTAGGGGTTTCTTGTTAGCATCTGCCCTCAGAAAACGACTTTTTTACATGCAAATTTCAGTAATACAAGTGTTTATTTGACATTTCTATAGCAAAACCCACCATCAAAGCATGTTACAGCAAACCCGAAAAAATGAGCATTTAACCCTACAGTGCAGTTAACTTAAAGAACCAGCAGCAAATATACTAAGCATTCTAAATTAAAACGGGGAAAGTGGTGTAAGCAGCAAGTGGCTCAAGCAACGTTTGAAGAAATGAGTGCATCTGACTTTTTCTACCGTAACCGAGACATCGCAGGCTTATCAAACCCCTCGCGCAGCATTTTCGTCGCTATCCGCGAAATTGTTGAAAACAGTCTTGATGCAGCAGAAAGCCACAAAATTCCCCCAGACGTTTACGTGCGCCTATCCTTCGAATCCGAAGCCACCAAAGACACCCAAGTCTATAAACTCCGAGTGGAAGACAACGGCTGCGGCATCCCGCCACGCTTCATCCCATCTGCATTTGGCCAAGTCCTCTACGGAAGCAAATACAAACTCAAACAAGCCCGAGGAACCTTCGGCTTAGGCGGAAAAATGGCTGTTCTCTATGGGCAAATTACTACCCATCAACCAGTCATTGTAACATCAAGCACTGGACAAGAAAAAATTTACACTTTCAAATTAATGATTGATATCCAGCGGAACAAACCCATAATTTTGGACCGCAAAGTCCTCATAAACAAGGACAATTGGCGTGGCACAATCGTCGAATTCACCCTTGAAGGCGACTATCTTCGAGCCATGCCTAAAATCATCGAGTACTTCAAACAAACCGCCATGGTCAACCCATATGCCAACATCACGTTTGTTGATCCTAAAGGTAGATTCTACAAGTTCACTCGGGGAACTACAGTTATGCCTGAGCCGCCCAAAGGAAACCATGCCGCACCCCTATGGCGTCGACGTGGAACTCCTGCAGAGGCTTATCCAATTAACTGAATGCAACACCATGACTGAGTTTTCTAAGGCAGCATTTCCACCGTGTAGGCGAAATCACTGCCCAGAAGTTCTTGGAATTCGCTGGGATTCCAGCCAACAAAAACCCTAAGAAGCTCATTCATGAAGAAATTGTGCGGTTAATGCAGAACCTCAAAAAATACAAAGACTTCCTACCGCCAGACGCAAGCTGCCTTTCACCACTGGGCGAAGACCTCCTCAAAGCAGGTGTCATGAAAGAACTAAACCCAGAATACCTCGTAGTTCACCAACGCAAACCATCCACATATGCGGGTCACCCATTCATCGTCGAAATGGCTATGGCCTACGGTGGAGGCGTGCCCAAAACGCGGCAACTTCGTAATTTACCGTTTCGCCAACAAAATCCCATTGCTCTATGATGAAGCAAGCGATGTTTCTTACCGTGTAATTTCAGCGATGAATTGGAAACGCTACAAAGTCCAACCTGACATGCCAATCGCAATTGTCATCCACATTTGCAGCACAAAAGTACCATACAAAACCGTGGGCAAAGAATTCATCTCTGACCGCCCAGAAGTACGCCGCGAAGAAGCAAACGCACTGCGCGAAGTAGCTCGTCAAATCCAGCATTTCCTCGCGAGACAAGAACACGTGCATAACGAGAAGAAACGATTAGGTATATTTAGCAAGTATCTGCCTAAAATCGCCGAGTTCTCAACTACACTTGCTGGGGAAACAAGAACGCCTGACATCGATAAATTACTAAAGAGTGTACAGAAGTATGGAGCAGAAGAAAGTTAAGATAACTGAGCGAAAACAAGAGGTCCTAAAGGAACTCAAAATCCTTTGGCGCTACGATTTACAATCAACTAGACCAAGGTGTTTTCCCAACAGTTAACATGCCCAGCCGCTCCACAGAAAACATCAGCCTACGACCCCACTCTGCGCCAATACATTTTAGGCGAAAAAAGCGTAGGCAGAAGCACCCGAAACATCCGCCACATTAAACCCTTCACGCAGCTTGCTTGGGTTGCACTGTTTAGCAATGAACTTACAACTCAACGTAAAACCTCAACGTTAAGAGATGTCTACTACTCCGCACAAGCCTACGAGATGACTTTTCAAGATCAACAGGAATCAAACAACATCATCACCGACCTCGAAACCCTTACAGGTTTTGCACGAGAAGACTTCAGTATATTCCCTGAAGAACGAAGCGCAATTTTCGGCGACTTAGACATCGGCTACACCGTTCCCGGCTATGAAGGTAAAACAGTGAATTTAACCAGCCACCCAGACGGCGTACTCATTGGACCAGCCGTAACTTCTTCAGAGTTCATAAAAACAAGCGCTGATAAAGTCATAGCCATCGAGAAAGGCGCACTCTTCACCAGATTCATCGAAGAAAACGTTCACAACAAACACAAATCACTGCTCATCTCCTGCGGTGGACAAGCACCAAGACAAACCCGCAGTTTCATACGCCGATTACATGACGAACTCGGCTTACCAGTATACATTTTAACCGACGGTGACCCATGGGGAATGCACATTGCCCAAGTCATCATCTCAGGTTCAGCCAACGCTGCCCACCTAAGAGACCTAAACACACCAGACGCAGTTTGGAGTGGAGTATGGGCAAGCGACATCGTCGATTACAAGTTACCCACGGACCCACTCGACGAAGTAGATCTCAAACGTCTCACAGAGTTGCAGAAGGACCCAAGATACCAAAACGACCCTATCTGGCAACGCGAAATCAAGATGTTCCAAAAAATTAAACGTAAGACGGAACTTGAAGCTTTCAGCAGATATGGTTTAACCTACATCGTTGACGAGTATTTGCCTACGAAGCTTGAGCAGAAACCTAAAGAGAGCCCCCGTAAAACTGGAAAGAAAAAAGCGTAGAATCGTAGGTAAAAACGCGTTAAAAGCGAATTCTTTATCAGTAAATCAACACGTAAAACGCTACTGATCCAAGATGCCAATGAGAACTAACCTCTCCGACGACGCACAAAGTCCCTGTCCGTTCGCTTTATGTTCACTCAGTATTTTCAGATCAACAATTAACAGATTAAAAAGTAAAGTGCTCGTTGTGTAAAAAAATAGTCTTACTTGCGACGACGGTTTCGTAGAGGTCTGCCCCCTAAAGCGGTGTCTATATTTTGGTTTTTTTAGTAAACTCTATACTACAGTATAGGGATTTTTTATCTTTAGAGATGACCTTCCTACAGCATCTAAAAGTATTGGGATAACTCCAACCGTCAACGAGAGAATGAGGCATATATCTAATATTAGAAATGTTCCATTACTGAAAATAATGAAAAATACTATAAGTGCTGGAAAAAACACAAGGCATACTATTATGAAAGTGGCGAGATACTTGAGAATGCTATACATTTTATTGCTAAACAGAGTAAAAAAGTGCTCAAATAGTTTTTTTGATAATTCCTTCTTCTCATCTATATTACATTCACTCAAAGGGGTGAGTAATCCATCAATAATTTCATAGATATTATTTCTATATTCTCTTAATTCATTAAAATAAAATAAGCTGATTACAGGCGAAAAAGCCATGATAAAGCCTATTACAGTAATTGATGGACCTAAAATACTGCTCAAACCAGACGAATTAAGCGTGGCTAGTTTCTAGTGTTCTAAACAAAGGAAAACCTAAAGAAACAAAAAAAGTAATTAATGCTAAACTTGAGGCAGCTATTATACTTGAAAAAATTATCCATTGTTTTAAGAAGTAATGGTACCAGTTTTTGTTAGCCAAGTTTTGTGCTTGTGGGATTAATTGTTCATATACTTCGGATAGTTGGTTTTTTTGCATTTCATCTCTTGTTAGTTTAGGTTTATCATTTGTTACCATAAAACATCAATCAAACGTAGATTATTTTTAGTGATTGCTGAAAAATAAGCAGCAATGTTGTCATAATTAAAATGCGAACTTTAGTCTTTAGAGTTCTAAATAAGGCAAGTAAACCTTGTTTTTATTTGTATGTTTGTTGGTTCAAAGTGATTACACATATCACTATTAGAAGCCCTTCACTAGCTTCCCTTAGGTAGAAGGTTTAGCTCTTCAAGAGGGAAGACAATGAAGAAAGAATTTGAAGGTAAGCTAATAGGCTTTTCAGGCCTTAAGATGCCTAAAAGAGAAACTGTTAGTACTTCACTAACCGCCAATAGGTGTCCTAAATGTGGTTGCACAGACACAATGACCGCTTATGAGAATAATACGCTGCTAATTGTTTGTTCAAGTTGCAGTTTAGTAAGGGCAAAAAGCTGGTTCTGATTTACTCAATGGGAGTTATCGCTCTCATAAGTGTGTTGGCTTGTCCCAAAAGTGTAATTTGTTTTGGATCAAAAAATCCACCAAATTAGTACCGAGAACTAACAAACATCGTTTAAGAGCTTCTTTAATTTAGGGACAAAGTGGCGCCGTTTGGTTTTAGGCTTTGTACAATCACACAACTTTAAACAGCATTCTTTGTTGTATCTTTTTATCTTAGATTTTGGAGTTGTAATAAAATATTAGCAAAAAGAACCGTTTTGTATGGGCCCTTACAACTGTTTGTGATAGGTTTTTCAGGAAACGAATTCAAAGGGGAAATAGTTCCAGCGATTAATGAGGCTAGAGAAAAAGGGATTATTCGCATGATAGACTACCTTTTTGTCATGAAAAACGATAAAGGCGATATTATTTCAACTAAAGATTCAGATTTAGGAAGAAAGGCGATCAAAGAATTTGATTCTGCACTTGGTGCATTATTAGGTTTGGGTATGGCTGGCATAGAGGGTGCAAAGGCGGGCGCTCTAGCTGGGGCCGAATATGGTGAACATGATTTAGGAATAAATGAAAAAGATTTGCAAAATATAGTGGGATATATTCCAAAAAATAGCTCTGCTCTTTTAATGATTGTTGAGCACATTTGGGCTAAAAAAATAAAACAAAGCTTAGTCAATGCCAATGGCATTATGATTGCACAAGGCACAATTACTCCTGAACTTTTAGTTAAGATAGGCGCAGGTCTCAGAGATGATCTAACCCAATCGAGCGAAGACTAATTCTGTTCTTAGACGCGTTTTATCTGAACTGGTATAGTTAGCGGCGTTAAGTTTTTAAGACCCCTGAAGCGCGCGGTTCCCTGCGCTAAGTAGCTAGAACACCTTTTCGTATTCTTCATAAAAATATGGAGAAAAAGAAAAAATGTTAAACAAATTAACGCAAACCAAAACACTCACTGGACAAAGTTTTTATGCTCCTTTGAAACTCTACACTTTCCCGAATAGACAAAGGAAGATTCAAGATGACCCTACAAAAAGGAGACTTCATCCTAATCGATTACGTAGCGAAAATTAAAGAAACAAACGAAGTTTTCGACACAACAAAAGACGAAGTAGCAAAAAAAGAGCACCTTCACAAAGAAGGCGAAATCAATGAACCTAAACTCGTCGTTGTCGGCGAAGGCTGGGTACTAAAAGCCCTAGACGACTCTCTTCTAAACGCAGAAGTCGGCAAAGCCGAAACCGTAGAAATTCCCTCAGACAAAGCCTTCGGTCCACGAGACCCAGAAAAAATCCGCCGCGTACCAATCAAACAATTATACGCAAAAGAAATCAACCCCGTTGTTGGAGCACGCATCGAATATCAAGGTAAAATGGCAACAATCCGCTCCATCGGCGCAGGCAGAGTACTACTAGACTTCAACCCTGCATTAGCAGGCAGAACCCTCATCTACGACCTCACCGTGACCAAGAAGCTCGACGCACAAGAAGAAAAAATCGGCGCAATCGTTCACCGCAGAATCCCAGTGGTCGAAGAAGACAAGTTCAAAATCGCAGTTAAAGCAAAGAACTTAACCATCGACATGCCCGAAGACACCTTCTATGTTGAAGGCATCCAAATTGCAAAACGCGGCATCGCCATGGACATACAAAAGTTCCTGCCCGACTTGGCTGAGACAATGTTTGTTGAAACTTTCAAAGCTGAGCCAAAACCTGAAGCAGCCGCTCCAGCAGCAGAAGAAGCAAAACCAGCTGAAGAAGCAAAAACTGCAGCGCCATAAGTGCGCTCCTAACTTTTCTTTTTTAATTCTTTAATTTTCTAAACCTACTCGATACTATCAAGTGATTTCGTTTTAAAAAAAAGTTAAATCTCCAACCACTCATAGTATACGATGCACTTCTCTAGTCAACGTTTAAGGTGTATCTGGAGGTGAAGACCAAAAGATGGACCACACAATAATGCATTTTGAAATTCCAGCAAATGATGTAGAAAAACTGAAGGCTTTCTACGAGAAGGTCTTTGGTTGGACAATAGTTCAAGCAGCAGGACCCATTGAGTACTGGGTAATCCAAACTGTGCCAGTTGACCCCAAAGGCATGCTTCTACGGCCCGGAGTGAATGGGGGATTATATAAGCGCCAAGTGCCCGAGAGCAAACCAATTAACTATATATCAGTAGAAAATATAGCTGAATTTTTAGATAAAATCGTGAAATCGGGCGGAAAAGTTACTCAACCCACGCAGGAGGTTCCAGAAGTCGGCTGGATAGCGGCTGCAGAAGACCCAGAAGGCAACGCGTTTGCGCTTATTCAACCCATACGAGTTTAGCTAATTATGCCTGTTGCCCTTGCTACGGTTTGGCATGCGTCGATGTTTAGGTTTAGCTTATGTAAGATTGTGTAGCGTTCAGGTCTGATTTGAGTTGACATCTGCAGGGCCTTGACGATATCCATGTCTTTGACGCCTAACTCGTATGCGGTTGTGGGTGCGCCTATGTGTTTGAGGGTGCTTTTGATTTGTTGCCAGTTTGATCCATGTAAGAAAGACGTTAAGATTGAGCCGACACCGCATTGTTCACCATGCATGGCGTGTTCAGAGTTAATTAAGTCCAATGCGTGGCTGAAAAGGTGCTCTGAACCGCTGCATGGTCGGCTGCTGCCTGCTATGCTCATGGCGACTCCGCAGCTAATCAACGCTTCAAGTAGAACTCGTAATCCTTCGCACTCTTTCTGTGCGACTAAATCTGCATTTGCAGTTACTAATTTAGCACTCATTAATGCTAGGCTGGCTGCATATCCGCCGTAGTATTCACCTTTTTCTAGATATGCAAGTTTCCAATCTTTTACTGCCGTGAATTTGGAGATTACGTCTCCGCAACCACTTATGACAAAGCGCCATGGAGCCTGCGATATGATTTCTGTGTCGGCGATAATTGCCATGGGTGCTTGTGCGAGAACGCTGTAGGGTTTTTCTGAACCTTTAATTGAGGCCAGTGGGCTGGCGATACCGTCGTGGCTTACGGTTGTTGGGATGCTTACGAATGGAATGTTCTGGCTGGCTGAACTTAGTTTAGCTGCATCGATTATTGTTCCGCCGCCTACGCCGAAAACAACTCGTGGTTTTTGTTCTTTAAGTTGCTTTTCAACTAAAATGAGGTCGTCTACAGTCATCGATTTAACAAGTAAGAAATCGGGTGTTAAACCTGCTTTTTCAAGCTCATCGGAGACCTTTTTTCCTGCTAGCTTGTAGCATTGTGCGTCTGAGAGTACCAGTACTTTTCCTTTGAGGCCTAAGCGATTTACTACTTCTGGGATGCGGTCTAGTGTGCCTTTTCCGACGATGACTTCGCGTGGCAACTGCATGTAATGGTAGTTTAGACTCAAATGGTACCACTGTAACTGAGAGACTATGTTGGGTTGCTGTGTTTTAAAACGTTTGGGCACTCGTACGGTTTCTCAGATAAGAAAAGGGTTTAGTTAGTTGTTTTATGTTGAATAAGGTCGTGTTGTCTAGCCATTGCGAACTTCTATGAAGCAATGCCTAAAAAGTTGTATATTTTTGGTAGAAAATTATGTTATGCTTATATTTACCATTTGTAGTATCCTCCTTTCAGGAGATTACAAAACATGCCCGCCATTGAAGTCGGCAGAATATGCGTCAAACAAGCTGGCCGCGAATGCTGCACTAAATGCGTCGTCATCGACGTCATGGACAAAAGCTTCGTCTTAGTCACCGGACCCAAAAAGTTAACAGGTGTCAAACGCAGACGCGTCAACATAAACCACGTCATGCCACTAGTAGACAAAATCGATGTCAAACGAGGCGCATCAGACGATGAAGTTGCCCAGGCCATTCAAGCCGCAGATTTAACAGAAGAAATGACGCAACTATTCTAAACCCTTTTAAACCTTAATACCACGTTATTCTTTTTCTTATATTTATCAGGAGAAAACCGTAGAGAATGCCAAGAACCCTTCCGCCGTGGGAAACCAAACGCGAATTGCTAACAAAAGCAGAGGATAATACGGATAAAAAATATGGCTGTAAACCCTCTGAACGTACAGCAAAACAGTTCATCAAATATGGTACCATTAACTTGGATAAGCCAGCGGGTCCCACGAGCCATGAAGTGGCAGCTTGGACCAAAAAAATATTAAAACTCGAACTCATCGGACATGGAGGTACCCTTGACCCCAAAGTCACGGGCATCTTGCCAGTAACACTAGAAGAATCCACCAAAATGGTTCAGGCACTACTCTACAGCGGCAAAGAATACGTTTGCGTCCTAAAACTACACGCTGATATAGACGAACCCTCAATAAAGCATGTGCTTACGATTTTCGAGGATGAAATCTTTCAGCGTCCGCCCTTGCGATCCTCAGTCAAACGTCAATTGCGTACAAGACGCATCTACTACATCGACTACATCGAGAAGGATGGTCGAAACGTACTCTTCAAAGTAGGCTGTGAAGGCGGTACATATATCCGCAAATTATGCTTTGACATCGGAGAAATTCTTGGTGTCGGTGCACACATGCAAGAACTGCGTCGTACCCGTGCAGGGCCGTTTACGGAAACCAGCGTCAAATGCGTTAACCTCCATGATGTCGCTTACTGGTTTGGCGAGTATGAACGTACAAAAGACCAATCTTACCTCTGCAAATTTATCGAACCCATGGAAACAGCACTTGCGCAACTGCCCAAAATTATAGTCCGAGACTCAGCCGTTGATGCTCTCTGTCACGGTGCAAACCTGACTGCTCCGGGCGTTTGTCAAGTGGACAGCGGCATCGCAAAAAGCAACATAGTAGCGATATTCACACTCAAAGGCGAAGCAATCGCTTTAGGTCGCGCACAGGTTTCAACACAAGAAATCCTTGACCTACGACACGGAGTCGTTGCAACGTTAGCGCGTGTGTTAATGCCTCGCAACATTTATCCGAGGGTTTGGAAGACCGGTGGCGGCGGCGCCGATGAGCAAGAAAAGCAATAAGCATGTTGAGCACTATTTTTCCGCTCAGCCTAAATGCGACGACCGCTTCGGCATAGTAAAAACGATGCTTCGCGGTCGCAAATTTGAATTTTTAACTTCCTCAAGTGTTTTCTCTAAGAAACGGGTTGATTTAGGCACCCGCGTATTAATTGAAGCGATGGTTCTGCCCCAAACTGGCGCTGTACTCGATATAGGATGCGGATACGGAGCAGTCGGCATCACAGCGGCGGCAACCAACCCCAAACTTAAGGTTGTCATGACTGATGTGAATATGCGTGCAGTACGCTTAGCCAAACAGAACCTAGGGGCTAACAGGATCCGCAACGCCCAAGTACTCTATGGTCACCTCTACGAACCCGTCGAAGCATTGCATTTTGATTGTGTGCTCTCCAATCCGCCGATAAGCGCTGGTATGGATGTGGTGAAGGCAATTATTGAGGGTGCGCCTAAAGTGATGAATGCTGGCGGTAGTTTTCAGATGGTTATCCGCAGTAAAATCGGTGCCAAATCCCTGCCAGAAGCCTTCTGCGAAGCTTTTGGAGGCTGTGAAGTGTTGGCGAGGGAAAGCGGGTTCCGTGTGCTAATGGGTAAGCTAAGCGTCTAAGCGTTTAATCGCCGCGAATTTCAATCTAAGATTAAAAGTTGCGCCGCAAAAGAAGTCACCCTGTTATTACAGTCCATTCTGCCATGGCAAATGGAGCCGTACCAGCTAACAGTTCTTGATTGCTGTTCTCTGTCAGTCACATACGTTTAGATAGGTGCTTTTTGCTGGCTTTAGTGGTGATTTTTTGTCCGATAAAGACGTAAGAACTGCAACTGCAGCAACTAAAAGCAAACATGACCCCGCGCAGGTGACTCAGAGAGGTAAAGGCGCAGGATTGCGCAGTCGCACACACGCCAAAGGCACTCCTGATGGCAGATACAAATGCATGGAATGCGGCTCCATTTCAAACACCCTCGAAGAGGCAGATGCCCATCATTTCCGCACACATGAACGACAACCAGCCCAAACATACATGCATACACCCCCTTAGTGTACCGCAAAATACAAAAGCCAACCCTGCAATAGAGAAATTAACAAAATAGTGCAGTGATATCTATGGCCAAACTAAATAAAGTCGATGAAAAAGTTGTAGCAACACTCCAGGCTGAAGGCAAAGAATTATCTCTTCAAGAATTAACTGACAAAACTGGTGAGCCATCCAAGAAGGTCTTCAAGTCACTCAAGAAGCTCTTTGAGAGCGAAATTGTTTCGACACAAGCCCGTAAGTATAAGCTGACGATTACTGATTCAAAGGCGATTAAGGCGAAGCTTGCGGCTAAGGGTGAAGAAGAAGAGCCCGAAGCATAATTTTGAATATTATTTTTTTAATAATTTATTATTTTTAATCTTATTATCCCAAATTGTAACGGTTAAAATGTAGTTTTTGAGAGCCTCGAGCGGGCCTTGCTCCCGCGGCCTGCTGCTTACAAGGCAGCCGCTCTACTGGGCTGAGCTATCGAGGCACCCAAATACGCCCAGAACACACAACACATAAAACTCTACCCAAATAAAAGTTACTACTCCCACAGCACCCTCAACGATATAATTTTTGAAAGGTTCGCAGTCCCGCATGTAATAATAGCCTCTTAGTTCAATGTTTAATGGGGTTTGGTATCCGCAGGTTTGCCTTGGGTGGAGCAGTGGCGGTTGGAGTGCTTGTAGGGTTTGTTTGCTAAGCTTTGGCGCCCAAGTACAAAATATCTCAGAATTTACTCCTGACTCAGCCTTTGTTATCCCTGAACGTAAAGGCACCCTCTATTTCACCACCTAGATTAAAAGAAGTATAAATCAACAAAAAACTAAAGGTTAAGAATCACCAAATCCATAGGTTGAGTAACATCCGTGGGACCCATGAAAAAACAGTTAATCATTATTTCCTCGGTTCTACTGTTAATTGTTTTGGTTAGCGTATTACTGTTTACACGTGCGCCAGCCAATGAAGCGAACACAAAAGCGCCAGTTTATCTCGGTGTCGCTTTCGGCGGGAACACCGTAGACCAAGCCAAAGCAATAATTGACCGCACAAAAAACTACACAAACCTCTTCATTCTCCAATCGGCCCCAATAACCAAGAATCAAACCGCAACCACCGAAATCTGCGACTATGCCTTCGCATCGGGGCTAAACCTTATCGTATACTTCAATGATTTTGAGCCAAGAGTGTTGGCGCAGAAGGATTTGACATGGCGCACAGCATGGGTAAATAGCGCAAAGAGTATGTATGGCGCGCATTTTTTGGGCATCTACTACTATGACGAGCGCGGAGGAATATACCTTGATAACAACAAAACCGCCTCAGGTTGGCATTTACCTGCAAATGCAACCTACGACACCGCCGCCAATATTTTCGAGCAAGGCTTTTTACGTGACACTGGAACCATCGCTTTAAAGAATATGAGTGTCCCCATTTTTTGCTCCGATTATGCCCTTTACTGGTTTGATTACCGCTCAGGCTATGACGTAGTGCTAGCTGAGGTTGGGTGGAACAATACGCTCGCCCAAGAAATCGCTCTTGTCAGGGGTGCTGCCAATTTTCAGCATAACGACTGGGGTGTAATTATCACTTGGAAAAATACCCAACCACCGTACCTCGATGATGGAGACGCAATTTATGATCAGATGCGTCTTTCCTATGAGGCAGGCGCAAAATACATCTCCATATTCAATTTCCCTTACAATGACAGCGCTTATGGTCTCATGGGCAGCGAGCATTTTGATGCTCTCCAACACCTTTGGATTGATATTTCAGAGGATAAAATAACCCAGAATCCGTCTGCTGAAGCAGTGTTATTTTTGCCCAAAAACTATGGTTTTGGCATGCGTACTTCTAGCGACACTATTTGGGGTTTTTGGGGACCTGACGAAAATACCTTGATTATTTGGGATAGGGTTCAATTATTGCTAAATAGGTATGGTTATTCCTTGGATATTGTATACGACGACTCTTCCTATGCCCTTCCAAGCAACTACGAATCCGTGTATTATTGGAACTCAACCCTGACCTGAACAATAATTATGCGAATTAGTGTTTAATGTCGATTGTACTCTATGTAATGCTTAACAAGTGAGAAATCTGGGCACATCTTCCCAACAAAACCCGCATCACCCAGGCAAACACCCTATTAATTCTGCAGGATAATTATTAGAATAGAAAAAACCTGAAAAAGCAGCAATGGGAACCTAAAAAATGTTTTTCTGTTCAGCGTTACTTATACAACTATTCCACAGTACAAACCGCCCCCGCACCAAAAAGTCGCCAAAAAGGCTTTTTAAACAGATATTGCATGGGAAATACGTGGTAAACCCCCCAAGAACACCTATGATCTGGGATAAACTTGCGTTTTTACTATTGTTTGAAGCACGCGATTGAAATACAATAAAAAACTCTAAAATGAACTTAAAATATCCAAAATCAACTGGTTCTAAGTAGAACAAAAAGTTACAGACTTGTCCTATATGGTGCGACAGGTTAATATGCGGGTTTTAAGACTTGATATTTTCCCTGTCAAATGGGGGCGACCTCCAAAGAACTTGGAGTGCGCCGTATAAGAAGCAGTTGACGCCCTAATAAGCGCCAACAATGGAACAAAAAAGTGCAACAAAAACACTTATATTGGTCCAATATGCTTCTTATGCAATCCCAGTAACATGGGTTACACAACAAGAAAAGATGCAGCTCCCCACCAGAAAACGATGGGGGGTGAAGCGGTGAATAGGCGCTACTGGCGCTTAAAATGACACCATGCACAGGCCAAACATATACAACGACGCCAAATACACTAAAATTAAGAGACAATATGTGATTTCACTAAACGCCAAACAGACACTACCATTGGCCCGTAACATGCCACGCTATCTGGAGGATGGCTCGGCTTGAGAACCGAAGAAGGGCGCGGCAAGCCGCGAAACCGCCTTGGGTAAGCGCAAGCAGCTTTAGAACCAAGGATACCCGAATGAGACTTCTCAGACCTCGCAAGAGGTTTGCTCCTTCACGGAGCGGGAACCCCCCGAACGGAAGCATCTTAGTAGGGGGAGGAAAAGAAACCAACACGGGATTCCCTTAGTAGCAGCGAGCGAAATGGGAACAGTCCAAACCGAATCCCCTTAGGAAACTTTGGGGAGATGTAGGGTTAAGGGCCTTGCTTCCTCTTCGCTGACCAAGTTGAAATGGCCTGAAAAGGCCTGCCACAGAGGGTGATAGCCCCGTAAGCGAAAATCAGCATGAGTTGAGCGAGAGTCCCAGACTACCATACCATGGCTTTGGTATGGAAAGCTGGAAGTCACCAACTTCCAAGACTAAATATACCTCAAGACCGATAGCGCACTAGTACGGTGACGGAAAACTGAAAAGTACCCCGGAATGGGGGTGAAAAGTGCCTGAAACCAGATAGTTACAGACGTGCGAGGCCCAGAAGAGACGAAACTTTCTGAAGGAAACTGTAGAGATGCAGCTGTACGAAGAAAGGTGATCAGGGTCTCGCGTTCCGTCTAGAAACACGGGCCGGGGAGTTTATAGTTACGGCAAGCCTAAAAGTGTCAAACTTGTAAGCAAAGGGAAACCAACAAGCACGCAACTCGCAAGAGCCAGGTGCAGGGTCTGAAAGGGCCTGAAGTTGTAACTATACATACTAGAAACCAGACGATCTAGCCCTGGGCAGGGCGAAGCTAGGCGAAAGCCTAGTGGAGGCTCGCAGGGGTTCTAACGTGCAATTTGTTCCTCAGACCTGGGGCTAGGGGCTAAAGACCAATCTAGTCTGGTGATAGCTAGTTCCTTCCGAAGTGGGCCTGAGCCCAGTCCTAAACGAGGCGGCTAGTGGGGTAGAGCACTGATTGGAAAACAAGGATCCGAAAGGGTCCACTTTCCTTTCAAACTACGAATCCACTCGCACCGAAGACTTTGGGAAACGGGTTAGTGGGGGTAAGCTCCACGACCGAGAGGGGGACAACCCAGACTAAGGTTAAGGTCCCCAAATGCTGGCTAAATGTCAAACCAAAGGGCGTCGTCAGCCTCAGACAGCGGGGAGATAGGCTTAGAAGCAGCCATTCTTCAAAGATAGCGTAACAGCTCACCCGCCGAGGCTGACGGCCCCGAAAATTGACGGGACTAAGCCAGCTACCGATACCTTAGAACGCAGCTCAAGCTGCGCTGGTAGGAAGGCGTCCTGATTGGACAGAAGCTGGGCTGTGAGGTCCAGTGGACCGATCAGGATTGCGAATCCCGGTGGTAGTAACAGCAAAGAAAAGTGAGAATCTTTTCCGCCGAAGGGGCCAGGGTTCCCCGGCAACGATCGTCAGCCGGGGGTAAGTCGATCCTAAGGCAATACTTAACCGATATTGCCGAAAAAGGGAATCCGGCTAAAATTCCGGAACCATAGAGGTACGCGCGGCAACGCAAGCTTAGTGTTGACGTTTCGGGATAAACTGAGCAAGGTCTTCGCCTTGTTTAACCGTATAAATCCAGGGAGTGCCGTAATGGCGAGAACTGGATGAAATTGGGAATAGCCACCCGTTTTAGGGAGGTTCAGTTGATTTCTGGAGCCACTGAAAAACACACTAAGAAGGATCCTCTATGATCGTACCTAGAACCGACACAGGTGTCCCTAGGCGAGAAACCTAAGGCGTGTCGGGTATACACTAATGCGAGGGAACTCGGCAAATTAGCCCCGTACCTTTGGTATAAGGGGTGCCTGTTCTTTCAGCCTTGTGCTGAGAGAGCAGGTCGCAGTGACAAAGGGGTCTCGACTGTTTAATAAAAACACAGGAAGCCGCAAGAGCGAAAGCTTGTGAACGGCTTCTGAATCCTGGCCAGTACAGGTACCTGAAACCTGGGTCCAACTGGGCTAAGGGCCTGCAAACGCCGGGAGTAACTCTGACTCTCTCAAGGTAGCCAAATGCCTTGTCGGGTAAGTTCCGACGTGCATGAATGGATCAACGAGGGCCCCACTGTCCCCGCGTAGTACCCGGTGAAACCACATAACGTGGACGAACAGTCCACGATCTCCCAGCGGGAAAAGAAGTCCCTGTGGAGTTTTACTGCAGCCTGCCGCTGGAATACGGTTGTGGATGCAGAGCGTAGTCGGGAGCCGTCGATCTGGGATTCTCCGGGATCTCGGGGAGGCAACAATGGAACACCGACTTTCTGCAACCGTGTTTCTCACCGACCCCTTGCGGGTTGGAACAACGGTAGGTGGGCAGTTCGGCTGGGGCGGCACGCCCTTGAAAAGATATCAAGGGCGCCCTAAGGTTGGCTCAGGAGGGACAGAAACCCTCCGTAGAGTGCAAGGGCAAAAGCCAGCCTGACTGAGTCCTAAACAGTAAAGGACGCAGAGGAGAAATCCGGGCTTAGCGATCATCCATGCTCCCCATTGGTGGGGGCTGGATGTGTCAGAAAAATTACCCTAGGGATAACAGGCTCGTCGCGGGCGAGAGTCCCCATCGACCCCGCGGCTTGGTACCTCGATGTCGGCTCTTCCTATCCTGGCCCTGCATAAGGGGCCAAGGGTGAGGCTGCTCGCCTATTAAAAGGGAACGTGAGCTGGGTTTAGACCGTCGTGAGACAGGTCGGACTTTATCTGCTGGGAGTGTTGGCTGCTTGAGGGGAAAGGGTCCCTAGTACGAGAGGAACGGGACGCTGTGGCCTCTAGTTAACCGGTTGTCTGATAAGGCAGTCGCCGGGCAGCCACGCCGTTGTGGATAAGAGCTGAAAGCATCTAAGCTCGAAGCCTCTCCCGAAAAGAGGCAGCCATTCCCGTTAACCGGGACGAAGGCTCCCATAAAAGATGGGTTTGATGGAGCCGGGGTGTAAATCAGAAGACTTCGGTCGACTGGTTCAGCCCGCGGCCACCAATCGCCTGAGATGTCGAGTCAAT